>NZ_JAPUVR010000130.1 GCF_029255125.1 Accumulibacter sp.
CAAGAACCTCGTCCGCATAAAACCCGATCGCTCATTCCCAAGACAATTCACAGAAAAGCCACATCTATCACATGCTTACAAGAACGGTGTATGACTTTGTTCTGATACGTTGAGAGCATTGGTCTGGGAGCGGGTCGCGACAGCGCTGTCGGGGGAGGTCGGCCAGGAGCAATGGTGCATCGAATCGAGCATCGTCTGCGCCTGCCCGTCCTCTCGTCGGGGGCGGTTCAGGAAAGGCGTTTGCCGCACGGGCTCCTCAGTTCGATCCCTTTTTCGGCTTGCCGCGCATTGCTCCGACTCCCCAGCCGGTAAGGACGAGTGCGAGCAGCGCCAGGCTGGTCGGTTCGGGCAGCCGGCTATCGCCATCGGGTCGGGCAATCCAGTCGAGGAAACTGGTCGCACCCGCAGTCGGGTCGGTTCCGAAACCCAGGTTGTATGCATAGATCGTTCCGGCGCCGGTTCCACCGCCGTCGCGCGCGTAGAAGTCACCCCAAACCGGGGCCTGGGTCGTCGTGAATTGGACTACCGTTTCAGTCAGCGCGGTGTCCCGGGTGAATCTTACTCCCCACAGGGCGCTCGGCATGCCGACGTTCGACGCTCCGGTAGCGGGGCCGACATCGCCGGCAGTGACTGGGGCGATTCCAATATCGGAATAGTCTCCTTGTGTGTTGCTGACGAAAACACTTTCCCAATAACTTTCCAATGAGTTTCCATTGGCGTCGGTCGGCGACAATTCGAGAAGCCAGTGGCTCAATTGTGCACTTCCGCTGAGCGGTGTGTCGATGGTGTATCGGTAGGTGTAGTCGGCACCGTTATTGGTGATTTGCCAACTGATGCTGAAACCCCCGTCGCTCCATATTCCCGCCGCCGGGTTCCACTGCAGTCCGCCGCCACTGCCGCTTGTTCCGACGGTCGCTCGGCTGCCGACGTAGTTCGCTGAATCAACAAATACCGACGCCTGTGCGGCAGTGCACACGAGGAGAGCGGTGAAGCCCCAGCAAGTGACAGCCGCCATTCTCTTCATAATCATGAGCATTCTCCCTGAGAAAATATAGGCAAAAGCCTTGCCATCACTGTCCATAGACATGCTGATTGCGCTTCAACAGCAACTACTGGTGATCGTCAGTGGCTCCATTTTCGTTTCGTACTCCTCATGCCCGCGCAGAAGGAGGCGCGCTGCGGCGTGTTGGAAAACCCCTAACAACACAAGATACGGCGGTAGACGATGTCCGAGGGCAGAGCGCCGGACATCGTTGGTCGGTGAATGGATTTCTTATCGGCGAACGGATGGTAGCCCTCGGCCGATTCGCCGAAGAACAACTGTTCGTTATGTTTTACAGTGATAAAGCAGTCTGCTCGGAAGCCTTGACGGAGCGTCGGAAGCTATTAGAATGACGAGTCATGGAGAAGAAACTTTTTCGGTTTTTGACATTTTTTGGCGTAACGGCGGCATTTGTCGTGGCTTTGTGCGCTTGTGTCGATAACTATCAGGAATCGATTGCCAGCGCGCGTGCCGATTTGGCCAATGGCAATGCCGGGGCGGCTGCCGTACGCCTGCGCGGGTTGCTGCAGCGCGAGCCTGGCTACCGTGAGGCGCTCGTTCTGTTGGGGCAGATTCTGCTTGACAGTGGCAACGCGGCAGGCGCCGAGAAGGAACTGCGCAAGGCCTTGGAGATCGGCGCCGATCAGGAAATCGTCAAACCTTTGCTCGCCCGGGCGCTGGTCGACAGCGGTGACGGCAAGCGGGTGCTGAGCGAATTCGTGGCGTCGCAGCTCCGCTTGCCCGAGGCGCAGGTGGACATTCTGGTCAGCCAGGCGCATGCCCATCTGCTCGAGGGCGAGGTCGAGAACGCCAGATGGGTGGTGCGGCAAGTGGCTGCACTCGGCCCCCCTGGTGCGCGCCTGGCGATCGTCCAGGCCATGCTGAGTGCGGCCGAGAAGAAACACGATGTGGCGCTGTCGACGATCGACCAGGTCCTCGCCGAGCAACCGAATTCGATTGAAGCGCTGCGCGCGAAGGCGAATATTGCGTTGGGTGGCGGCAATCTCGCGCAGGCGATTGCGGCGCTGCAGGCCTTGACGCTGGCCATGCCGTCCGATGTCGGCGCGCAGTATGCGGCGAGTGTCCTGCTCTGGCAGGCGGGCCGCATCCCCGAGGCCAGGATTCAGCTCGAGCGACTGCGCGGGGTGGCTCCCACGCACCCGCGAACGGCGCACCTGGATGCGTTGTTTGCGTTGCATGGGAGGGACTTGCGGGCGGCGCGCGAGCATGTGGCGCAGGCGCTGAAGGCCGATCCCGCCTTCCTGCCGACGCTGCTGTTGGCAGCCAACATCGACGCCGAACTGGGCGAGTTCGAACGCGCGGAGAATGGGCTGAACGCGGTGATCGCCCAGGAGCCGGACAACATTCCGGCGCGCCGTGCGCTGCTCGCGCTGTTGCTCAAGACGCAGCGCAAGGAGAAGGCTTTGAGCGTTGCGCAGGATTTGCTGACGCGTGCTCCGGAACAGTCGGCGGTGCTCAAGCTGGCAGCCGCAGCGCACTTGCTGGCCGGCGATGCGAAAACCTCGCAAGCGTTGTTCGCCAAAGCGCTGGCGCTGGCGGCGCCCGATGCGCAGGTCCTGATGGGGCTTGGTCTCGCCCACATGGCGGGCGGCGCGACCGAGCAGGGAGTCAAAGCGCTGCTCCAGGCGTCGGCGGTCGACGAATCGAGCGTTTCCGCCGATCTGTTTCTGGTCCGGCATTACATCGACAGCAAGCAGTTTGACAAGGGCCTGCAGATCATCGCCGCGCGGTCTGAGCGGCATCCGCCGGATGGCCGCTTCGCGCTGCTCGAAGGCGAGCTTCTCGCCGCTGCCGGGCGCAAGCCCGAGGCGCTTGCCGCTTTCGACAGGGCGATTGCACTTGGTCCCGAGGTCGTCGCCGCGCTGCGCGAGCTGGTCCGTCTGGAGCGCCCCGAGGGCAAGGCTGAGCACGTGCGCCAGCGTTTTGTCGAAGCGCTGGCGCGGCGACCCAAGGACGCCGATCTCTTGCTGCTCTACGCGAATTGGCTCGACGAAAGGCCGGCCGAGCGCGCCAAGGTGCGCGCGACAATCGAGCAGGCGGTGGCCGTTGCGCCGGAGAGCGTCGAGGCGAGGATAGCCCTTGCCGCCTACTACGCCAGCCGCAAGGACCTGGACATTGCCCTGGACGTCGCCGAGGAAGCGGTCAAGGCAATTCCGGGCAATGTCCGCCTGCTGAGCGCGCTGGCCGAGCTCTACCAGCGCGCCGGCAAGCCCGAGGTGGCGGCGATGCGGCAGGCCGAGGCAGTCGCCGCGGCGCCCGCTTCGCCGGAACTGCTCGTTCGCCTGGCCGACTTCCAATCGACGGGCGGCGCGAAGGATGCCGCCGCCGCATCGTTGCACAAGGCTTTGGGCTTGCGCCCAGGCTACGAGCCGGCGATCGTGCGCGTCGTGGCCATGGAACTCGAGGCGGCTCGACCGGAGGCGGCGCTGGCCGCCGCACGCGACCTGCAAAGGTCCAGTCCGCTTGCTCCAATAGGCTACTCATTGGAAAGCAAGGTGCTGATTCAGAATGACCAGTGGCCGGAAGCCATGCGCGTGCTGAAGAGCGGGATCGAGCGCACGCAGAGCGCGCAACTGGTCATTGATGTCCACCGGACGCTGACCAAGGCAGGCCGCCAGCAGGAAGCCGCGGGCGCGCTGGCCGACTGGCTGCAGCGGCACCCGAAGGACTTCGCCGTGCGCAGTTACCTCGCCGATTCCGCCCTCGAAAACAAGGATTATTCGCGCGCGCTGCGGCTTTACAAGGAAATCGTACGCGACTTTCCGCGCAGTTTCCGTACGCTCAACAACCTGGCCTGGACCGCGCGCGTGCTGGGTGACGCGCGGGCGCTCGACTATGCGCAACAAGCCGGGCGGCTGGCACCCGACGACCCGGCGGTGCTCGATACGCTCGGTCTTCTGCTCGTCGAACGTGGGGATCTGGCGCGCGGCATCGAGATTCTCAGGCGAGCCACCGCCCTCGCGCCGGATCTTCCCGACGCACGCCGCAACCTGGCGCGCGCGCTGGCCCAGTCCGGCGACCGGAGCGGCGCGCAGCGCGAACTCGAAGTCCTTGCCAGGTTGGGCAAAGCGGACGCGGAGTTGAAGGACATCCAGTGAATCGGCGCTCGCTTGTCGCCGCGGTTGGCCGCCGGCTGCTCGGATCGTCGCCAGGCGAGCGCGACGAACACCGCCGGCCGGACGCAGGCACTGGGTGAACTGTCACCGGGCGACCGGCAAGCGCACGACGGTTTCCCGAATAGCCACAGGCAAGCGTAGAATCTCCTGACGGTTTCGTCGGTAAGAGCGCGCGTCATGACGTCCCTCGGTTTGCTGCTCTGGATTGTCCTCGGCATTGCGGTGCAGTTGGGGCTGTTCCTTGGCGTCAGCTTCTGGCGGCACTGGCAGGACTACCGACGGCTTGTGCAAGGGATGCCGGAAGCCGCCGAATTGGCGCCGGTGGCGGGTCTGCCCGACGAAGACAGGGCGGGCTGGTCAGGTTTTCGCAGCTTTCGGGTTGCCCGACGCGAGAGCGAAGACGCTGGCGGACAGATTTGCTCGTTCTATCTCGAGCCGGCAGACGGCCAGCCGCTGCCGTCATATCTGCCCGGTCAGTTCCTGACTTTTCGTCTGGAGCTGGGCAAGGCGGAGGGTCGCGGCAGCGCGTCGATCACCCGCTGCTACTCGCTCTCCGATGCCCCTGCGAGCGGCTACTACCGCATTTCCATCAAGCGCGTGCCGGCGCCGCCGGGGAGCGCTTATCCGGCCGGGCGCTCGTCGAATTTTTTCCACGACGATGTGCAGGTCGGCGCGACATTGCAGGTGCGTGCTCCGTCGGGGCACTTCTACCTTGCTGCGGGTAGTGCTCCGGTCGTTCTGGTTTCTGGTGGAATCGGGATCACGCCGCTGCTCAGCATGCTCAATTGGTGTCGGATACACCAGCCCGAGCGCGAGATCCGGTTTTTCCATGGGCTGCGCAACAGTCGGGAAGGCGCTTTCCTGGCCGACCTGCGTGCTGCGGCGGCGGCTGCGCCAAGTGTTCATCTGTACCTGTGTTTCAGCGATCCGCTGCCCGAGGATCAACTCGGGAGAGACTTTCAGTACCACGGGCGGGTCGGGGTGAATCTGTTCCGCATGGAACTGCCGTTGAAGCCTTACCACTACTACATTTGCGGTCCCGCGCCGATGATGGAAACCTTGCTGCCGGCGCTGGCGGATTGGGGCGTGCCGGATTCGCGCATCCACTTCGAGGCTTTTGGCCCGGCTTCCGGCCTGCGGCGTCGGGCGGAACCCGCCGCGCTGGCCGAGCATGCCTTGCCCGACCCGGCGAACGAAATCACCGTCACCTTCGCCAAGTCGGGCAAGAAGGCGCAGTGGTCGGCGCAGTCGGGCAATCTGCTGGATTTTACGGAAGCGCAGGGCGTCGCCGTCGACTCGGGCTGCCGCGCCGGAGGTTGCGGCACCTGCCAGACGACCATCGTCTCCGGTGAAGTCTCGTATCGGCAAACTCCCGACTACGATCCGCTAGCCGGCACTTGTCTGCTCTGCGTCTGCACGCCGAAGACGCATCTGACGCTGGAGGCTTGAATGGGTACAGCGGCGAGCGGCTCGCTCTGGCGCAAGCATATTCTTCCGTTCACGCTGCTGGTTACCCTGCTCGGGGTGGCGACGGTTGCCGGCGACTATCTGCTGCACCGCCTCGATCTGGTCTGGGTGGGGCGCTATCTCGGCATTCCTGGCACCCTGCTGATCATCGTGTCGCTGATCTACTCGCTGCGTAAGCGGAAGGTGATCAACGCGGGTAACGTCAGGGCGTGGCTGAGCATGCACGAGGCCGGCACCTGGTTGGGTTCGCTGATGGTCCTGATTCACGCCGGCATCCATTTCAACGCCATTCTGCCGTGGCTGGCCACCATCGCCATGGGCATCAACGTGATCAGCGGCATGGTCGGCAAGATGCTGCTGCGCCGCGCGCGCGAGCACGTTCAGGCGCAACGCGAGCATTACCAGTTGCGCGGTTTGTCGAAGACCGAGGTCGAGCAGGCGATGTTCTGGGAGTCGGTGACCTTCGACGCGATGACCCGCTGGCGCAAGGTGCACATTCCGATCTTCGTCGTCTTCGTCGTGCTGGCGCTCGGACACATCGTCAGCATTTTCCTGTTCTGGGGGTGGCGATGAGCAAGACCCTCAAGTTCGTTCTGGCGGCCAATCTCATCGCCCTGGCCGTCCTCGCCTTCGTCTATCCGCACCTGATGCTGGCCCCGGGCAAGCTGATTCCCGGTCACAGCAAGCTCGAAGCCGACTGTTTTGCCTGCCACGTACCGCTTCTTGGCGCGACGACCGAGCGCTGCACGGTCTGTCACAAGCCGGCCGAGATCGGCCGTGTCACGACGCTTGGCCAGCCGATTCAGCAGCCGCTGACCAGCGTCGCGTTTCATCAGAAGCTGATGCAGCAGGATTGCCTGGCGTGCCATGGCGACCATGCAGGGGTGAAACGCCTGCCCGGCGCCGGCCGCTTCAAGCACGCCTTGCTGCGCGCAGACGCGCGTCAGGAATGTCAGGCCTGCCATAAGTCGCCGAAGGACGCGCTGCATCAGCAGATCACCGGCAATTGCAGCCAGTGCCATAGCGACGAGAAGTGGGTTCCCGCCTCGTTCGATCACAACAAGTATTTCGTTCTCGATCGCGATCACAATGTGCAATGCGTCACCTGCCACCTGCGCAACGACCATGCCCGCTATACCTGCTATGGCTGCCACGAGCATACTCCCGAGAAGATTCGGCGTGAGCACATCGAAGAGGGAATCCGCGACTTCAGGAACTGCGTCGAATGCCATCGCAGCGCTGACGAGCACGACATCCGGATGCCGGGACGCGAGCGCGAACGCGAACGCGACCGAAAACACGGCCGCAAGCATGACGACGACTGAGCCTCGCGCCACTTGGGGCGGGGTGCTGCTGGCGCTGCCGGCCTTGCTGGCCCTGCTGGCGTTGACTCGCCTGGCGGCAGCACAGCCGCTGGCGAGCGACGGCGAAGTCGTCGCTGCGCTGCGTGCGCATGCCATTCCCGTCGTTCAGGCAGCGGCCGATTACGATCCGCTGCTTGCCTCGATCGGCGACGCGCAGGTGGTGATGCTGGGCGAAGCGACGCATGGCAGCGCCGAGTTCTACGACGAGCGCGCGCGTCTGACGCAGCGCTTGATCACCGAAAAGGGCTTTCGCGCGCTGATTCTGGAGGCGGGATGGGCGTCGGCGACTCGCCTGGACGATTTCGTCCAGGGAAAGCTGGGCGATCTGCCGCCGGCTGAGGCGTTCAGCCGGATGCAGAGTTTTCCGCGCTGGGTCTGGCGCAACCGCGAGTTCGCCGCTTTCCTCGCACGCCTGAAGGCGATCAACGACGCTGCGCCGGCCGGCGAGCCGCGCGTCTCGATTCATGGCATGGACCTGTACGGCGTTCCGGAAGCGGTCGCCGAAGTCGTGCACCACCTGCAACGGCGCGATCCCGCCGAGGCCAGGCGGGCGCGACGCGATTACCGCTGTTTTGCGCCGTACTCGCGCGCGCAGCTCGACCCGCAGCTCTACGGCCGCGATCTGGCGCGCGCGGCGATTCCTTCGTGTGCCCGCCAGGTGGAGCGTCGGCGCGCCGCGATGGAGCGCCGCGCCGAAGGCGATCCGGCGGCTTTCTCGGCGATGATGAGCGCGCGTTCGCTGGTCGCGGCCGAGGCCTACTACCGCCTGCTCTATAGCGAAGGCGCCCTGGTGAGCTGGAATTCGCGCGAGCGCTTTCTCGCCGAAACGCTTCGCCGCCTGCGCGAGCGGCACGGCAAAGTTGTCGTCTGGGCGCACAACACGCATCAGGGCGATGCGCGCGCCAGCGCTCAGGCCGACGTCGGCGAGCTTTCGCTGGGGCAACTGATGCGCGAGGAGTACGGCGAGGGCGCGTATCTGGTCGGTCTGACGACCTACCGCGGCAGCGTGCGCGCGGCGACCGGCTGGGCGACGCCGGATCGTCGGCGGAAGCTGCGGCCAGCCGTCGCCGGAAGCTGGTCGCACCTCTTGCAGCAAACCGGCATGGCGAATTTTCTGCTCATCTTCCGGCAGAACGAAGAATTGATCGACCAGCTCGACGTGCGCCGGCTCGATCGTGCGGTCGGCGTCAGCTATCTGCCGGAAGCCGAAATCGAAAACCACTATTCGCTGTCCTTGCCTGCGCGCCGCTTCGACGCGCTGATCCACCTGGGGGTGACCCAGGCGGTGACGCCGCTCCCCTGATCGCGCGCCGCGTGCCGGCATGCGGCGCGCTGGTGTCGGCGCTGCGTTCTCGTCCGGCTCGACGGCGGGCGGCAAGCGGTCAGGCGGATTGCCGGTCGGCTATAATCGTCGGCGCTCGTTCGCGCTGTCTTCCTCTCTTCGTCAACGCAGGCTTCGCCGCCCTTTCCCGCCGCCCATCATGGCCTACCTTCTCTTTCTCCGCGGCGCTTCAGCGCTCTCATCGTTCCGTTTGCAGCGCCTGCAGGGTAATGTGCAGGCGGTGGTCGCCCGGGCGCAGGTGGTCAGCGCCGTCCATTGGCACTTCGTCGCTACCCGTCGCCCGCTCGACGATGGTGAGCGCGCACAACTCGGCGCGCTGCTCGACGAGACCGCCGCGCCGGCGGACGAGCCGGGCGAGCTGTTTCTCGTCACGCCGCGCCTGGGGACGATCTCGCCCTGGTCGTCGAAGGCGACCGACATCGCCTGGAACAGCGGCTTGTCGGCTGTCGAGCGGATCGAGCGTGGCGTTGCGTATCGCATCGACGGCGGCCGGCGGACGCTGTCGGCCGAAGAGCGCGCGGCGATCTCCGGCGTACTGCACGACCGCATGGTGGACAGCGTTCTCGCCACCTTCGCGCAGACCAGCCAGTTGTTCGAGCATTTCCCGGCCAAGCCGCTGAGCACCGTCGACCTGATGGCCGGCGGGCGCGCTGCGCTTGCCCAGGCCAATCTGCGTCTCGGCCTGGCGCTGTCGGAGGACGAGGTCGATTACCTGAACGAGGTCTTCGGAAAGGCGCGACGCAACCCGACCGATGTCGAGCTGATGATGTTCGCGCAGGCCAATTCCGAGCACTGCCGGCACAAGATTTTCAATGCCTCATGGGTGATCGACGGCGAGGCGCGCAGCGAAACGCTGTTTGGCATGATCCGCGAAACGCATCAGGCCAATCCGGCGGGCACCGTCGTGGCCTATGCGGACAACTCGGCGGTGCTCGAAGGTGCACTCGTCGAGCGCTTCTACCCGGACGCCGCCGGCGCCTATGCCTATCATCAGGAAGCGACGCACATTCTGGCCAAGGTCGAGACGCACAATCATCCGACGGCGATTTCGCCTTTTCCGGGTGCGGCGACCGGCTCGGGCGGCGAGATTCGCGACGAGGGGGCGACCGGTCGCGGCTCGAAACCCAAGGCCGGCCTGTGCGGCTTTTCGGTTTCCAACCTCAACCTGCCAGCCGCGCCGCAGCCCTGGGAGGCGGCGACGGCGGCTTACGGACGCCCGCCGCGCATCGCTTCGCCGCTGGCCATCATGCTCGAAGGGCCGATCGGCGCGGCGGCGTTCAACAACGAGTTCGGTCGTCCCAACCTGGCCGGCTATTTCCGCACCTACGAGCAGTTCACCGGCGCCGGTGACGAGCGCCTGCTGCGCGGCTACCACAAGCCGATCATGCTCGCCGGTGGTCTGGGCAATATTGCTGCCGGCCAGTCGTTGAAGGCTGAGCGCCTGCCGCCGGGCACGCTGCTGATTCAGATCGGCGGGCCGGGGATGCTGATCGGTCTCGGCGGCGGCGCGGCGAGTTCGATGAATACCGGCAGCAACAACGAAGACCTCGACTTCGCCTCGGTACAACGGGGCAACCCGGAGATCCAGCGGCGCGCCCAGGAAGTCATCGACCGCTGCTGGCAGATGGGCGTTCCGCGCGGCGATGGCTCGACGGTCGGCGACGGCAATCCGATTCTCTCGCTGCACGATGTCGGCGCCGGCGGCATCTCGAATGCGCTGCCCGAACTGGCGCATGGCGCCGGCAGTGGGGCGCGCTTCGACCTGCGCGCGGTGCCGATCGAGGAACCGGGCATGTCGCCGGCCGAGATCTGGTGCAACGAAGCGCAGGAGCGCTACGTTCTGGCGATTGCTCCTGCCCGGTTGGCCGAGTTTACGGCGATCTGCCAGCGCGAGCGCTGTCCTTTCGCGGTCGTCGGCGAAACGACGGCGGAAGCACGGCTGCTCGTCGAGGATGCCCATTTCGCCAACCGGCCGGTCGACATGGAGATGGCGGCGCTGCTCGGCAAGCCGCCGCGCATGACGCGTCTGGCGGCGCATACCGCAGCTCTCGGCGTGCCGTTCGACGCCACCGCGGTCGATCTGCGCAGCGCCGCGTACCGTGTGCTGCGCCTGCCGGCAGTGGCCGACAAGACCTTCCTGATCACGATCGGCGACCGCAGCGTCGGCGGGCTGACCGCACGTGACCAGATGGTCGGTCCGTGGCAGGTGCCTTGCGCCGACGTTGCGGTAACCCTGATGAGCTTTCAGGGCTATCGCGGCGAAGCGATGGCGATTGGCGAACGGGCGCCGGTGGCGGTGATCGATGCTCCAGCCGCGGGCCGCATGGCGGTCGGCGAGGCGCTGACCAACATCGTCGCGGCCGACATTGCCACGCTCGCCGAGGTCAAGCTGTCGGCCAACTGGATGGCCGCAGCCGGCTGGCCAGGCGAGGACGCCAGGCTGTTCGATACGGTGCGCGCGGTGGTCGATCTTTGCCGGCAGATCGGCGTCGCGATTCCGGTCGGCAAGGACTCGCTGTCGATGCGTACGCTCTGGCGCGAGCCGGCCATTGCCGGCGAGGGATCGGCGAAACAGGTCGTCGCACCGCTCTCGCTGATCGTCAGCGCCTTTGCCCGCGTACAGGATGCGCGGCGCACGCTGACGCCGCAACTGGTGCTCGACGCCGGTGAGACCGACCTCTTGCTGATCGACCTCGGCGGCGGGCGCGATCGCCTGGGCGGGTCGGCGCTGGCGCAGGTGTTCAATGCCACCGGCAGCGAGGCGCCCGACCTCGACGAAGCCGCGCGCCTGCCTGCCTTCTTCGCGGCGGTGCGTCGGCTGGCCGCCGACGGTCTGCTCCTCGCGTATCACGACCGCGCCGACGGCGGACTCTTCGCGACCGTTTGTGAGATGGCTTTTGCCGCGCGTTGCGGCGTCTCGATCGACACCGACGGCTTGTGTTACGACGCGCTGATCAATGACGTCGACGGCAACGAGAAGCGGCCGAACCTGCTCGGCGGTCGTTCATTCGAAAAGCTGATACGCGCCCTGTTCAACGAGGAACTCGGCGCCGTCGTGCAGATTCGCCGGGCTGAACGTAGTCAGGTGATGGGCGTCCTGCGCGCCTGCGGACTCGGTGCGTGCACGCATTTCATCGGCGCGCCGAACGCGACTGATCACGTCCGCCTGATCCGCAACGCGCGCGCGGTGTTCGACGAGGCCCGGGTTGAACTGCAGCGCGCCTGGTCGGAAACCAGTTTTCGCATGCAGCAACTGCGCGACGATCCCGCCTGCGCGCAGGAGGAATACGACCGCATTCTCGATACCGCCGATCCCGGACTGTCGGTCAGCCTGCGCTTCGATCCGGCAGACGACGTGGCGGCGCCCTTGCTCAATCGCGGCGCGCGTCCGCGCGTGGCCATCCTGCGCGAACAGGGCGTGAACGGGCACGTCGAAATGGCGGCGGCTTTCGAGCGCGCCGGTTTCGCCGCAATCGACGTGCACATGAGCGACATTCTGGCCGGGCGCGTGGCGCTCGCCGACTTTGCCGGCCTGGCGGCTTGCGGTGGCTTTTCCTATGGCGACGTGCTCGGTGCCGGGCGCGGCTGGGCGAAGACCATCCTCTTCAACGAGCGCGCGCGCAGCGCTTTCGGCGAATTCTTTGCCCGTCCGGATACCTTTGCCCTGGGCGTCTGCAACGGTTGCCAGATGCTCAGCGCGCTCAAGGATCTGATCCCCGGCGCCGCCGCGTGGCCGGCTTTCGCGCGCAATCGCAGCGAACAGTTCGAGGCGCGCTTCTCGCTCGTCGAGGTGCTCGATTCGCCGTCGCTCTTCCTTTCCGGGATGGCCGGCAGCCGCCTGCCGGTCGTTGTTTCGCACGGCGAGGGCAGGGCGGTGTTCTCGCCGGGCGGGCAGGGCGAGGGGGCGCTCGTCGCCTTGCGCTACATCGATCACCAGGGCGCGGCGAGCGAAGTCTACCCGTACAACCCGAACGGTTCGCCCGGCGGCATCACCGGTGTAACGACGTCCGACGGTCGCTGCACGATCATGATGCCGCACCCGGAAAGGGTCTTCCGCAGCGTCCAGATGTCGTGGCACCCGGCCGACTGGCAGGCGCGCGGCTGGCACGATTCGCCCTGGCTGCGCATGTTCCGCAACGCGCGCGCCTGGCTCGGCTGACGCCTGCCGCCGGGTGCACCAAGCGACGTTCCCGGCGGGTCCGGCCGGGTGCCAGGGTGGGCATGGTAGAATAGCTTTTTGTTAGCTTGTGAGGCGTGCGATGTTTTCGGCTAAGGATACGCTGGCGAAAGTGGACCCCGAGATCTGGGGGGTGATCGAGAAGGAAAATCGCCGCCAGGAAGACCATCTCGAACTGATTGCTTCGGAGAACTACGTCAGCCACGCGGTAATGGCGGCGCAGGGTTCGCAATTGACCAACAAATACGCCGAAGGCTATCCCGGAAAGCGCTACTACGGCGGCTGCGAATACGTCGACGTCGCCGAGCAATTAGCCATTGATCGGCTGAAAAGGCTGTTCTCGGCCGACGCGGCGAACGTTCAGCCGAACTCGGGATCGCAGGCGAATCAGGCCGTGCTGATGGCTTTTGCCAAACCCGGCGACACGATCATGGGTATGAGCCTGGCGGAAGGCGGCCATCTGACGCACGGCATGCCGCTCAACATGTCGGGCAAGTGGTTCAATGTGGTCGCCTATGGGCTCGACAGCAAGGAAGCGATCGATTACGCGCGCATGGAAGCACTGGCGCACGAGCACAAGCCGCGCATCCTGATTGCTGGCGCTTCGGCCTACGCGCTGCGCATCGATTTCGAGCGCTTTGCCCAGGTTGCGCGCGACATCGGCGCCATTTTCATGGTCGACATGGCGCACTACGCCGGCCTGATTGCCGCCGGTTGCTACCCCAACCCGGTGCCGCACGCCGACGTGGTCACTTCCACGACGCACAAGACGCTGCGTGGTCCGCGTGGTGGCGTCATCCTGATGAAGGCGGAACACGAAAAGGCGATCAATTCGGCGGTCTTCCCGGGTTTGCAGGGCGGCCCGCTGATGCACGTCATCGCCGCCAAAGCGGTGTCCTTCAAGGAAGCGCTGTCGCCGGGTTTTCGCAAGTACCAGGAACAGGTGGTCGCCAACGCGCGTGTTCTGGCGCGCGTCCTGACCGAGCAGCGCGGCCTGCGCGTCGTTTCCGGGCGTACCGAGTCGCACGTCTTCCTGCTCGACCTGCGCAGCAAGCAACTGACCGGCAAGGAGGCGGAAGCGGCTTTGGGCGCCGCTCACATCACGGTCAACAAGAACTCGATTCCGAACGATCCGCAGAAGCCTTTCGTCACTTCCGGCATCCGCATCGGATCGCCGGCGATGACGACGCGCGGTTTCAGCGAGATCGAGTCCGAACTGGTGGCGCACCTGATTGCCGACGTGCTCGACGCGCCGAACGACGCCGAAGTACTCAGTCGCGTGCGCAACGAGGTCTCCGCGCTCTGTCGGCGCTTCCCGGTCTATGGCGGAGAACGCAGCGGATGAGGTGTCCGTTCTGCGGCGCGGACGATACGACAGTCGCTGATACGCGCATCAACGACGATGGGGACCTCGTCCGCCGCCGGCGCCGCTGCCTGAGTTGTGACAAGCGTTTTACCACCTTCGAGCGGGCCGAAGTGCGCGTGCCGCAGGTGATCAAGAAGAACGGTTCGCGCGTCGAGTTCGACCGTGAAAAGTTGACCGCCAGCTTCCGGCTGGCGCTGCGCAAGCGGCCGATCGGCAGCCAGGCGGTTGACGCGGCAGTCGGGCGCATCGAAGAAGCGCTGCGCGCTCTCGGCGAGCGCGAAGTGGCCTCGGAAGTCATCGGCGAAATGGTCATGCGCGAGTTGCAGAAACTCGACAAGATTGCCTACGTTCGCTTCGCCTCGGTCTATCGCAACTTCGAGGACGTCGACGAGTTTTCCCAGGTCGTGCGCGAAGTTTCCCACCCGCCGCAAGCGCTTGGTCATTGATGCAGGTGGAGTTCACCGCCGCTGACCATGACTTCATGGCGCGCGCGCTGCGCCTTGCCGAACGCGGTCTGCAGACGACGACCCCCAACCCGCGTGTCGGCTGCGTCCTGGTGCGCGCCGGACAGGTCGTTGGCGAAGGCTGGCATGTGCGCGCCGGCGAACCGCATGCCGAAGCGCTTGCGCTGGCGGCAGCCGGCGGCGCAGCACGCGCGGCGACCGCCTACGTCACGCTCGAACCCTGTGCGCATCATGGTCGTACGCCGCCGTGCGCGGAAGCCTTGCTGGCGGCCGGCGTCGAGCGCGTCGTCGCGGCGATGCAAGACCCCAACCCGCTGGTCGCCGGACGCGGCCTGGCGCGTCTGCAGGCGGCCGGCGTGCGTACTGAATGTGGCTTGCTGGCCAATCAGGCGACCGAGTTGAACGTCGGCTTCGTCGCCCGCATGCAGCGTTCGCGCCCATGGGTGCGTCTCAAGCTGGCGGCCAGCCTGGATGGCAAAACGGCTTTGCGCAATGGCAGCAGCCAGTGGCTGACCGGTGCCGAGGCGCGGCGCGATGGCCATCGCTGGCGCGCGCGCGCCTGTGCGATCCTGACCGGGATCGGTACGGTACGCGCGGATGATCCGCAGCTTACCGTACGCGCGCTCGCGCCGGCGACGGAAGCGCTTCGCCAGCCGTTGAAAGTCGTCGTCGACAGTCGGCTGCAATTTCCCCTGAGCGCCAGGCTCTTGCGCCAGGGGCGCCTGCTGCTGGCCGTGGCGGTTGCCGATCAGCAGCGGGTTGCCGCGGTCGAGCAGGCCGGCGTCGAGGTCGTCGTACTGCCCGGGCTAGACGGCCGGGTCGACCTGCCGCGGCTGCTCGGCGAACTTGCGCGGCGCGAAATCAACGAGCTTCACGTCGAAGCAGGCAGCCGGCTGAGTGGCGCTCTGCTGCACGCCGGTCTGGTCGATGAACTGCTGCTTTATCTGGCGCCGTGTCTGGTCGGCGATGCGGCGTACGGCATGTTCGACCTGCCGCCGCTCGTTTCCTTGCTCGACAAGCGCAAGCTGATCGTGCGCGACCTGCGCCAGATCGGCGACGATCTGCGGCTTATCGCTCGCCTGGCCTGAGCGCGCTGCCCGCGCAGACGGCGCACAGAGGGTCACGCGCGAACCTGACGCTGCGCCAGTCGAGCGTCAGCGCATCGAACAGGAGCAGGCGGCCGACCGCCGGGTCGCCGCTGGCGGTGAGCAGCTTCAGCGCCTCGGCCGCCTGCAGCGCGCCGATGATTCCGGTCAAGGGGGCGAACACACCGGTGACTGCGCAACGCAGCTCGTCGACGTCGTCGCCTTCGGGGAACAGGCAGTTGTAGCACGGCGCATCGTCGCGCCGGCTGTCGAAGACGCTGAGCTGCCCGGCAAAGCGGACGGCGGCGCCGGAAACCAGCGGGGTTCTTTGCCGCACGCAGGCCTGATTGACCGCGTGCCGCGTGGCGAAGTTGTCGCAGCAGTCGAGAACGACATCGGCGCGGTCGACCAGCCGCGTGAGCTGCTCGCCGCCGAGGCGGGCAACGACGGCTTCAACTTCGACCTCGGGGTTGATCGTGGCCAGTGTTTTCTTGCCGGAGGTCGCTTTCGCGGCGCCGATACTCTCCTGGCGATGAAGGATCTGGCGCTGCAGATTGCTCAGGTCTACGCTGTCGCTGTCCGCCAGGATGATTGTGCCGACGCCAGCCGACGCCAGATAGAGCGCAGCCGGCGAGCCCAGGCCGCCGGCCCCGACGACCAGCGCGGTCGCCGCGAGCAGCCGCTGCTGGCCCTCGATGCCGATCTCGTCGAGCAGAATGTGCCGACTGTAGCGCAGCAGTTGATGATCATTCATTCGTCGGCACTCCGCCTGGATAATGACCGGCAAACCGCGCGACCAGCAAACCGCGCGTCCGGCAAACCGCGTCGGGCCGCCCCGGGCAGGCGCATACCTTGGCTGGCAACTACTTGTATTCGCGCCACTCCGGCGGAGTATCGTCGTGATCGCCGTGCGGATGCCGCTCCCAGGCGTGCGTGTAGGCTTCCGATTGTGATCGCTTCAGCGGCCGATGCGGCGTGTCGAGATTGTGCAACTGAGTCTCTTCGACGTAATAGATCAGCGCCCGCATCATCTTGCTCATCAGCGTGTTGTCGAGGTGGTAACCCTGGTCTTCGAGGGCGCCTTCGATCTCTTCCAGCGTGTGGTCGCGCAGGTCGTAGGCGACGCCGACGACGCGGTCCTGGGACGGCGCGTCGACGGCCAGGCGGTCGATCGTGCTGAGGAAGTCGCGCGCCTCGGGAACCTGCCCGGGCGGAAATCGGGTGAACAGGATGGCCCTCTGTTTGCGGATCGGCGCCACTTCGGGGACGCGTGTTGCCGCTCGTTTCACGTCTTTTCTCCCGGCGCCGAACGCTAGCGGGGACCTTGCATGATCTGCATGCCCTTGAGCAGGTTGAGCGCCTGTGTCAGTTGATAGTCCTTCTTCGAAGCAAGCTCGCGGCTCGGCAGTTCGGCTGCTTCCTCCGCGTCGTCCTTCTGGCTGCTGGGCTTCGGTTTGGCGGTGCTCTTCGCCGGAGCCGCTTTGGCCGGCGCTTCCTTGGCCGGCTGGGGCGTATCCTTGCTTGCGTCCAGGTGATGTTCGAGATTGGCTTCGCGTACGCGTTGCGCCGATCCGCCGTTGGCCGTCTCTTCGACGACGATGTCGGGAACGATTCCCTTGGCCTGGATCGAACGGCCCGAGGGCGTGAAATAGCGGGCCGTCGTCAGCTTGATGGCGGTATTTCCGGGCAGGGGCAGTACGGTCTGCACCGAGCCTTTGCCGAAAGTCGTCGTACCGAGGACGATGGCGCGCTTGTGATCCTGCAGCGCGCCGGCGACGATCTCGGACGCCGAGGCCGAACCGCCGTTGACCAGGACGACCATCGACACCTTGCGCGCTTCCGGCGGCAAAGCCTTCAGGTAATCGTCGCGGCCGCCGCGCAGATAGTCGGTCGGCGATGCGTAATAGCGATGCTTGGCGTCCGGCGTGCGCCCGTCGGTCGAGGTGACCAGCGTATCCGGTGGCAGGAAAGCAGCCGATACGCCGACGGCGTTGTTCAGCAGGCCACCCGGGTCGTTGCGCAGGTCGAGCACCAGGCCTTTCAGCGGACCCGGTTTGAACAGGTCGCCCAGGTGCTTGACGACGGCCGCGCCGGTGTTCTCCTGAAAGGACGTGATGCGCAGATAGCCATAGCCGTCTTCGACCAGTTTCGACTTGACGCTCTGCACCTTGATGACTTCGCGCGTCAGCGTCACCTCGATCGGCTTGGCTTCGCCCTTGCGCATGATCGACAGCCTGATCTGCGACCTCGGCTTGCCGCGCATGCGCTTGACCGCCTCGTTCAAGGTCAGGCCCTTGACCAGCGTATCGTCGATCTTGAAGATCAGGTCACCACTCTTGACGCCGGCGCGATAGGCCGGCGTGTCCTCGATTGGCGAGACGACCTTGACCAGGCCATCTTCCATGCCGACCTCGATGCCGATGCCGCCAAATTCGCCTTGCGTGCCGACCTGCAAATCCTTGAAGGCGTCGGCGTCGAGGTAGCTCGAGTGCGGGTCGAGATTTGAAACCATTCCGCTGATCGCGTGCGTGATCAGCTTCTTGTCTTCGACCGGCTCGACGTAGCCGGTCTTGATCGCATTGAAGACTTCGGCAAAGGTGCGAAGCTCTTCGACGGGCAGTACGGCGCGGGTTTCCTTTTCGGCGAGCGCCGAAAACTGCAGGCTGATCAGCACACCGCCGACCACTCCGGCGCACACCAGTCCGGCCTGTTTCAACTTGCCCATTGGTCTCACTCCATTGCGTCCGCTACTTCAGGTTGACCCAGCTCAGCGGGTCGAGCGGCTTTCCCTGATGACGAAGCTCAAAGTATAAACCGGATTCCGGGTTGCCACCGCTGTTGCCGACGGTCGCGATCGCCTCGCCCGGACGCACGTTGTCGCCCACCTGCTTGAGCAAGGCGTCGTTGTTGGCATAGACCGAAAGGTAGGTGCTGCCGTGGTCGACGATCAGCAGGTTGCCGAAACCGCGCATCCATTCGGCGAAAACGACGCGTCCGGCAGCGATGCTGCGTACCTCGCTGCCGCTGCCGGCGCGGATGAAGACGCCCTTCCAGGTGCTTCCTTCTTGTCGGCTGGCGCCGAATCGATTGATGACGACGCCACTGGCCGGCGCACGCAACCCGCCTTTCAAGCGCGTCAGGCCGCTACCAGTTGCCGGAACGGCTACTTCGGTGGCGCTTTCTCTCGCTTTTTGCGGCGCTGGCGCCTGCTCGGCTGCCGACTCTTCCGGTGTGCCTCGCTCGGCGGTCGGCGCCGGGTCGCGAGGCGGCGCGGCGTCTGCCGCTTGCCGGTTGGCTGCCGCCTCTGCCGGCGGGCGGCTCGTTGCAGCGTCTGCCGCCGGGCGGCTGGCTGTCGACTCGGTTGCCAAGCGCCGCTTGCCGGTGAGCGCTGCGGCCGCCTGCCGTCGCGTCGCCGCCTCTGCCGCTTGGCGACGCGCTGCCGCCTGGCGGGCCGCCATTTCCTCGGCCGCCTGCGCGGCAATGATCTTCGACAGACGATCGATCAGTTCGCTCATGCGCTTTTCGTCGCGCTGCAAATTGCCGAGCTCCTGCCGTTGCGCCGCCAATTGGTCGGCAATTCTGCTCAGAACGATACGCCGCTGCTCGCGCTGCGCGAGCAGGCGGTCATGCGCTTCCTGCTGCCGGCTGAGGGCGAGCGACAACTCGTCGGTCTGCTGGCGGGTGGCGTTGGCGAGCGCCTGTTTGTCGTGCAAGGTCGCTGCCATTGCGACGAGAAGTTGCGATCGGGCGCGACCGATGGCTTCCAGATAGAAGAGGTCGCGCGCCAGTTGATTCGGGTCGTCGCCGTTGAGCAGAAGGCGCAGGGGATCGGGATTGCCGCGTTGATACTGACGGTGAAGGAGCTTTTCGAGTTGCCCCTGTTGTCCCTTCAGGCGTCGTTCGAGCTCGCGCGAGTGCTCGTCGTGTTCCTTCAGTTCGCGCTTCAGTTCGTTGATTCGGGATGATAATTCGTGCAACCCACGCTGCGTTTGGGAGATCGTGCGATCGACGTCCTGCAGGTCGTCGGCCGAATTCCGATGCGACTGCTCGGCGCTGAGCAGCGTGCGACGCAGCTTCTCGATCTGCGCGCGCAGCGCGTTCAGCTCGTTCTGGCGACCGGCGACCTCGCTCGCCGTTGCGCCTGGCGCGTCCTTGCTCGCCGGGCTGGCGGCAGTGGTTACGCCCGCGTCAAGCACGAGGGCGCTCAACAGGCCGGCAAGCAGCCAGCGCGCGCCTCTTCGGGCAAGGGATATCATGCCGCTAGCACGCTGTCCGCCAACGCCCGGCGGCGCCATCGGTCGACGGTGAGAAGAGCGCCGGCAGGGGCGAACACGCATGCATCGAGAATCTGGTTTATAATCGACAATTATATGATAATCGGTAACTATCACCTAACGTGCCTATTCCGACCAGCATCATCGACAAGCAGGAGCATATCGAGCAGGCGGCGCGGGCGCTGAAATCGATTTCGCACCCGCTGCGTCTGAAGATCCTGTGCGTCGTTGGCGATCAGGATGTCTGCGTGCAGCAGATCGTCAGCGCGGTCGGTACTTCGCAGAGCAATATCTCGCAGCACTTGGCGATCTTGCGCGAAAAAGGCGTCTTGCTGGCCCGCAAGGAGGCCAACCGGGTCTATTACCGGGTCGGCGATGCCCGCACGCTGCAGTTGATCGGTATGATGCGCGAGGTCTTCTGCGGCGACAGCTAGGCCGGCCGAGGTCGCGCGGCGATCTTGTCGGAAATTTCTCGATGCCCGTCAGTTTCTGGAGTTGCGCTTGGAATTCATACAACAGAACATCCTCCTGATTGCCGTCGCCATGGTCAGCGGCTCCCTGCTTCTCGTGCTTTCGCTGCGCCGACCGGGCGGTGCGCGCGGCGTCACCCCGGCGCAGGCGACGATGTTGATCAACCGCGAGAACGCCGTGTTGATCGACGTGCGCGAGGCGAATGAATACGCTGGCGGGCACCTGTCGGCAGCGCGCAACATTCCTGCCGGGGCGCTGGCCGAACGGGGCGGCGAACTCGAACAGTTCAAGGACAAGCCGGTGATTCTTGTCTGCCAGACCGGTGCCCGTTCGTCGGCGGCGTGCTCTTCGTTGGTCAAGCTCGGCTTTTCGCGCGTCCACACGCTGGAAGGCGGGATCGGCGCATGGACCGAGGCTGGCCTGCCGTTGAAGAAGGGAGGCCGTCGATGAGCGAAAGGCCACGTGTTCTGATGTACGCGACTGCGGTATGTCCTTACTGTGTGCGCGCCGAACAGATTCTGCGCGCGCGTGGCGTCGGCGAGATCGATAAAGTGCGCATCGACCTCGACCCTGGCCGGCGCGACGAGATGATCGAACGTACTGCCCGGCGAACCGTGCCGCAGATTTTCATCGGCGATTTCCATGTCGGCGGCTGCGACGACCTGATTGCACTCGATCGAGCGGGCAGCTTGTTGCCCCTGCTGGCGGGCGACGGTGCGTGACGCGGCAAGCCCACAGCCACGGCCGCCCACGACGCTTGCGCCGGAATGTCCGGTTCTTACCGCCCACTCTCCACTCCCCACTCCCTAACCTGGTGAAATAGCCGACCATGAGCGAACAAGAAAACCCCGTATTTGCCATCGAGAAGATCTATATCAAGGACCTCTCGGTGGAAGTGCCGAACGCACCGCAGATCTATCTGGAACGCGAAGCGCCAAAGATCGGCATCCAGTTGCAGAGCAATGCCCAGGGCATAGGCGAGGGGCTTTTCGAGGTGACCCTGACGACCACGGTGACTTCCAAGATCGAAGAGAAGACGGTCTTCCTCGTCGAAGTCGGGCAAGCCGGCATCTTCCGCGTGCAAAATGTACCGGACGAGAACATGGAGCCGCTGCTGGCGATCGCTTGTCCGAATATCCTGTTTCCCTATGCGCGCGAAGTCGTCTCGGACGCGGTCACGCGCGCCGGTTTCGCGCCGGTGATGCTGCAGCCGGTGAATTTCGAGGCGCTTTACGTCGCCCGCCTGCAGCAGCAGGCCGGTGAGGCGGAGACCGACGGTGCAGCGACGGCGCAGTAGCGTACCGCCGGCGATGATCCGCCTGCTTGTCGTTCTCGCCTGGGCAGCAGCGGGCGGCTCCGCGCTGGCCGCCGAGTACCGCACGGTGGAGGCGGCTTCAGTGCTCTACGATGCGCCGTCGCAGAAGGGGACCAAGCTCTTCGTCATTCGCCGCGGAACGCCGGTCGAAGTCGTCGTCCGACTCGATGGATGGTCGAAAGTGCGCGACGCCGATGGCGGCTTGGCGTGGATCGAAGCCCGATCGCTGGCCAACCGGCGCAGCGTGCTGGTGACAGCGGCACGCGCCGTCGTCCGGCAAAACGCCGACGAATCGGCGCCGGTCGTTTTCGAGGCCGAGAAGAGCGTTGCGCTCGACTATCTTGATACGGCGCCGGGCGGCTGGGTGAAAGTGCGCCACCGTGACGGCCAGGTGGGCTACGTCCGGGCCAATCAGGTCTGGGGCGTCTGAATCATGCCATGAAGATTGCCGTTCTCGGTGCCGGCGCCTGGGGGACTGCGCTGGCCATCGCTTTCAGCCGTCAGCACACGGTCAGCCTGTGGGCGCGCCAGGCGAGCGAGCGACATGCTTTGCGCGCCGAGCGCGAGAACCGGCGCCGGTTGCCCGGCCACCGCTTGCCCGATGAGCTGGCGATTGCCGACGATTTCTCGGAGCTCGTCGCGAGCGCCGATCTGGTGCTGGTGGCGACGCCGCTGGCCGGCCTGCGACCGTGCCTGCGCCGCATGCGCGAGGATAGTCTGGCGCGACCCGTGGTCTGGGCGTGCAAGGGACTCGAGGCCGAGACCGGGCGTCTGCCGCATCAGATCGTGGCCGAAGAACTCGGCGCCGAGGCTTTGTGCGGTGCGCTGTCCGGACCCAGTTTTGCGGCCGAGGTCGCGTGCGGTTTACCGGCGGCGGTGACGCTGGCGGCCAACGACGTCGAGTTTGGTCATCGCATGGCGCGCGCGCTGCACAGTGCGCACTTTCGCGTTTATGCGAACGACGATCTGACCGGTGTCGAGGTCGGCGGTGGTGTCAAGAACATCATGGCAATTGCGACCGGCGTGTGCGATGGGCTCGGGCTGGGGCTGAACGCGCGCGCCGCGCTGATCACGCGCGGATTGGCCGAAATCGCCCGTTTCGGCGTGGCGCTGGGTGCACACCCGCAAACCTTCATGGGGCTGGCCGGGATGGGCGACCTGATTCTGACCTGTACCGGCGACCTGTCGCGTAATCGCAGCGTCGGTCTGGCGCTGGCAGCAGGGCGCCGGCTGCCGCAGATCCTGGACGATCTCGGACACGTCGCCGAGGGCGTCAGCACGACCCGGGAAGTGGCGCGGATGGCCGAGCGGCTGGGGATCGACATGCCGATCACGCGTGCGGTCGACGCCATCCTCTATCGTGACGAGCCGGCGGCGCAGGCGGTCGACAAACTCCTGCGGCGCGATCCGAAGATCGAAGCGAGTTGATCGTCGGCGCCTGTCTCAGGGCGTGCCGAGGAACAGGTAGAGATTGGCGTAACCGCCGCTCGATCCGGCGTTGGAATAGCCGTAGCCAAGGTAGATCGGGCCCAGCGGGGTTTCGCCGCCGATGTAGATGGCGCCCGAGGTGATCCAGCCGCGCAGATGGGTTTCAGTCGTCGGCCGGCCAACCTTGGCCGTCTCGATGGCGGCTCCCAGGCGCAGGTCGCCGCGCAGCCCCAGAGGCAGTTGGCCGACGATTCTTTCGGCGCGCAGGTGGCCGTAGCGGATATCGTCGCCCTTGAGTTGGCCGGGCGAGAACGCGGTCATGTTGAGCATTCCGCCGAGATTCCCGATGTCATGAAACGGGCGCTGCCCTTGCGGTGAACCCTGATACGACAGCCGGCTGCTCAGCACCCAGTCGGCGACCCGCGCGTGGCCGGTCGCGCCGGCGTCGAGCGTGCTGTAACTGTCGCTGCGCGAGGCGAAGTAGTGCAGGTGCGTCGACCAGCCGCTGGTCGGAAAGTACAGCCGGTCGGTCTGATCCATGTCGAGCGCCGCCGTCCAGCCGCCGTGGCGCAGCGACAGCTCAGGAAAGATGGGTAGTCCGGTGTCCCTTTCGGCGCTGTACCAGGTTTCCTTCCAGCCTGTCCGCACCTGGCCGAGCAGGCCGAGGTTGCGGCCGACGCCCAGGCGGAAAGTCTTCTCGGTGATCTTGTAGTCGGCAAGCCTTTGATCGTCGAGATAGATGCCGCTCAGGCGGCTGCCAATCTTCACGCTGCTTTCGGCGAAGTAGCGCTGCGCAGCGTCGATCGGCTGGTAGTAGTCGAGCGTGATGCCCGGCTGCGAACCGATTTCTGCCTGGCCGATGAATTCGCCGCCCAGGCTGTTGAGCCAGGTCTTGTGATAGGCGACGCGCAAGCCGTAGCTTGAATTGGCCGAGAAGTTGGTATCGAGGTTGATGCCGTAGCGCAGGTAGTCCGGTCCCCAGCTCTTTTCCAGCGGCGAGATACGCAGGATGTTTCTTCCGCGCAGACTACGGGTCAGCGCATAGTCGACCTGTTCGTAGTAGCCGTCGCCGTAGGCGCGCAGCAACTGCGAATTGACCGCCGCCGGGTCCATCCGGTCGCCCGGTCGGACTTCCAGGTGGCGCTCGACCGCCGCCGGGTTGACCAGCTTCAGTCCGGCGATTTCGATCTGATCGATGCGCGGAGCGTCGCGCCGGGCGATCTGCAAGCCTTGCGACCAGGCGGTGTAGCTGGCCTCGTCCACGGCCAGCGCGCGCAGGCGGTCGGCCGCCGCGCGAGCGGCCAGCGCGCCGCGATCCGCCGTTTCGCCGGTGCGCTGGAAGTCGGCGGCGGTGATTCCTTTGAGATCCGGTTTGAGGTAGATGTCGCCGGCGGTCAGTCTGGCCAGCGAGCGGGTGACGTTCTGCTCGGTCAACAGGTTGACCATCTGGGCCGAAACGCTGACCAGGCCGCTGATCTCTTCTGCGGTCAACAAGGGCGAGCCGACGTTGACGGCGATCACGACATCCGCCTGACAGCGTGCGCGTACCTCCTCGATCGGCACGTTGTCGACCAGACCGCCGTCGACGAGCTTCCTCCCGTCAACCGCGACCGGCGACATCAGGCCGGGAACCGACATGCTGGCGCGCATCGCCGAGGTCAGGCTGCCGCTGCGCATGACCACGCGCTCGCCCTTGACGATGTCGGTGGCGATGATCGATAGCGGCAGCGGCAGCGTTTCGATCATTCGTTCGCCCAGGTCGGAATGGACCAGTTGGTTGAAGAACAGCTTGATCTTCTGACCGGAAATGATTCCCGTCTGATACTTCACGCCGTGCGCGCCGACCCCCGTCTCCGACGCCGGGAGGAAGCGCCTGTCGGCGGCTTTGCGGCGATAGCTCTGCTCATAGAACGCGGGATCGTCGCGGAATAGATCGTTCCAATCGGCCTTGGCGAGTTCGGCGCGCATCTGTGCCGGCGTCAGGCCAGCGGCAAACGCGCCGGCGACGAGCGCTCCCATACTCGTTCCGGCGACGCAGTCAACGGGCACGCGCAGTTGTTCGAGCACTTCGAGGACGCCGATATGCGCCGCGCCGCGCGCGCCACCGCCGCCGAGGACGAGACCGACGCGCGGTCGCGGTGAATCGGCGGCGCTGGCGAGACCGGCGTCGGCCAGAAGGGCGACGAGTAAGAGGCGGAGGAACAGGCGCAGGACCAGGTTCGGTTTCATGTTGACCGTTCAGCCGGGGGGCGCAGCCTGCGCAGGGCGCCGACGAGCGGAGACCGGCTGGCCGGCCGGCCGCTCCAGCTGGCGCCGTCTGCGCACTTCAGGAACTGCACGAGAGCATCGAACACCCGGCGCGATGCCGCGCCCAATCGGGTCGTTTGGCGCTGAACGCCTGGCGTCCGGGCTGTTCGTCGTAGGGTTGGCGAAGAACCTCGAGCAACTCGTGGATCATCTGCTCGTCGCCCTGTTCGGCGCGGTCGATCGCCTGCTGCGCCAGGTAGTTACGCAGTACGTAGCGCGGGTTGACGCGATTCATCGCGGCCGCGCGCTGCGCTGCCGGCTGCCCATCCTGGCGTGCGCGCGCAGCGTAACGTGTGAGCCAGTGCGACAGATCGCCGGCGAAGCGTCGCGCCAGGTCGGCGCGATAGAACGCCGCCTGCAGCGTCGCGCTGTCCGGGCGCTCGAGGTCGACTTGCGCCAGGCCGCGGAAGAATTCGGTCATGTCGATCTCGGCCAGGCGCATCAGCTCGAACAGGTCTTCGAGCAGTTGCGCATCGTCATGCTGCCAGGCGCGCAGACCCAGCTTGGCGGCAAAGGCAGCGCAAAACTCGCCTGCATAGACCTGATCATAGCGTTCGAGGCCGGCCGCCAGATCGCTGGCGGCGGGCGTCAGCGTGCTCAGTGCGTCGGCCAGACGTTCGAGGTTCCAGTGTGCGATCGCCGGCTGACGGGCAAAGCAGTAGCGCCGGCTGGCGGCGTCGGTCGTATTCGGCGTCCAGCCGGGATCGAAATTGTCGACCCAACCGTACGGGCCATAGTCTATCGTCAGGCCGATGATCGACATGTTGTCGGTATTCATGACGCCATGCACGAAACCGACGCGCATCCAGTGCGCGAGCAGGCGCGCGGTGCGCTGGCAAATCTCGACAAACCACGCGGCGAGGCGCTCCTCCGGGCGTCCAGCGGACAACTCGGGGAAATCGCGGGCGATCGTGAAATCGACCAGGCGTTGCAGCAGTGCCTGATCGCCGCGTGCGGCAAGCAGCTCGAAGTGTCCGAAACGCGTGAACGACGGCGCTACCCGGCAGACGATGGCGCCCGGTTCGTCGACCGGGTGGCCGTCGTAGAACATGTCGCGGACGACTGTCTCGCCGGTGGCGACAAGGCTGAGAGCGCGCGTCGTCGGTATTCCGAGATGGTGCATCGCCTCGCTGCACAGGAATTCACGGATCGATGAACGGAGGACGGCGCGCCCGTCGGCGCGGCGCGAGTAGGGCGTTGGTCCGGCGCCCTTCAGTTGCAGTTCGAAGCGCTCGCCGCGTCGATTGATCGCTTCGCCCAGGAGAATCGCGCGGCCGTCGCCGAGCTGGCCGACCCAGTGGCCGAATTGGTGGCCGCCATAACAACTGGCGTACGTCGCCATGCCGGGCAGCAACGCATTGCCGGCGAGCGCGGCGACCAGCTCCGGCCGGCTGAGCAGGTCGTCGTTGAGGTCGAGGGCAGCGGCCACCTCGCGCGAATATGCGATCAGGCGCGGTGCGGCGACCGGCGTCGGGTCGACCGGCGACCAGCACGCGCCGTGCACCTGGCGCGGTTCGTTGCGCCGGTCGGCGTCGCCGGGCAGTTCGCGCAGGAAGCGATTGTCGAAAACCAGCATCCGGTTGTCAGTTCTGCCTGACCAACTGGACGATCTGCGCTGCATCGAGCGAACGCGCTCGCGTCTGCATTTCGGGCAGATAGCGCGCCTGCAGTCCGCGCGCCTCACCGAGCATGTCGTCGAACGATTGGCGCAGCATCTGCGTCGTCAGGCTCCGCCCGCCGGCGTAGTAGCGTCGTGCGACATGGCCCAGCGCATAGGTGCTGGCGAAGCTCATTCCCGAACTGACGGCCTGTTTGCCCAGGCCGCCAAGCAGTCCGCCGCCGAGCTTGCCGAGCAGGCCGCCGAGCAGTTTGCGGCCGGCCTGTTCGAGATACTGCGAGGTCAGACCGACGCCGAGCGTCGCCAGAAAGTCCTTGACATGCCCGCGGTCGAGCTCGAAGCCGTACGCCTGGCCAAGGCGGTAGACCAGCTTCATCTGCAGCGGGATGATCGCCATCGTGGACAGCGATTCGGGCAGCAGTTCAAGCGCGCCGTTGAGAATCGCCGCGTCGAGGATCAGTTTGTCGATCTCGGTCGGGCTCAGCGTCGCCGCGTGCATGACCGGCTGCTCGCCGGTCGCCGCCGCTGCACTGGCCGACGCGCCGGCGGCACCGGCAGGAGCCAGCGGCGCGCCAGCGATCGTCTCGGCCTGGCGGGCGTAGGCCGTCGACATCTCGGCATCGAGCCCCAGCGCCCGGCGCAGCTCGGCCAGGTAGGCTTGCTCCGGCGCCGACTGAACACCATCGGCGTTGCAGACGCAGACGGCCATTTCAAAGGCAAGCTGGCGCGTTTCGGGCGTGCTCAGGACGCTCGCTGCCGAGGCCAGCGAAACGCGCTTGAGCAGCACGTCCTGATAAAGCGCAGCCAGGTTGATCGTTCCTTCGCCCGCCAGTGCATCGGCGATGCGCTTGATTTCGGCACGTTCTGCTTCATCCTTGGCGCCGTCGGCAAAAGCCGCCATCAGGCTCAAGGTGAGAATGGCTTGCTGCTCGTTTTCGTTCATGCGTGTCTGTCTCCCGGTGGATGGGTCTCATGGCACAGGGGAGTATCCACGAGTTCCCGGTCGCCGGCAACTAAACTCGCCGTGCCGTCGGCGGGCGCGCCTACTCGCCGTGTCGGCCGGCGCCGCGCGCGGCGCGCTGCAGGCGATCGGCTATCGCCGCCCACGCTGGCGCTGCCGGCGGCGCCTCGACGATGATCAGATCGGCCGCCAGATTGTCGAGACGACGCAGCGCCGAATAAAGTCCCTCGGCGTACTCGGCGGGCTGGTCGGACAGGCGCTGGCTGATGCTTGCTGCCGCATTGTCGGGCAGGCGGCTGTGGCAAAGGATGGCGCAGCGCCGGCCGCCGGCGCGTGCTTCGTCGATCGCCTGCTGTACTTGCGGCGTCGGCACCACACGCAGCGGCGTGTGCGGCGCGTAGTGTGCGGCGAGCGATCCGGAAACCCGTGGCGGTGTGGCGCTGCCGGGCGCCACGGTGGGCAGCGCACCGCTCACCGCGGCGATCTGTTCCGGCGTGATGTGCCCGAGACGCAGCACGCGCGCGCCGACCGACGCCACGCACGAGAGGTCGAGAATGGTCGATTCGATGCCGATCGTGCAAGGTCCGCCGTCGAGGATCAAGGGTACGCGATCGCCCAGCTCGGCGCGCACGTGCGCCGCCTCGGTCGGGCTGATCCGCCCGAAGCGATTGGCCGAAGGCGCGGCAATTCCGCACTTTCCGCCGGCTCCGCCACCGGCGCGGGCAAAGGCGTGCAACAGCGCGAGCGCCAGCGGATGCGCCGGCACGCGCAGGCCGATCGTCGGCTGGCCGCCGGTGACGGCGAGCGGCACCCACGCTGCGCGCTTCAGGATCAGCGTCAGCGGGCCCGGCCAGAAGGCTGCAGCAAGCTTGTGGGCGAGTTCGGGAACCTCAACCGCCCATTGCTCGAGGTCGTCGGCGCTGGCCAGATGGACAATCAGCGGGTGATCGGCCGGCCGGCCTTTGGCCGCGAAGATCTTGCCGACGGCCGCCGGACTGGCGGCGTCGGCGCCCAGGCCGTAGACCGTCTCGGTCGGAAAAGCGACGATTTCGCCCGTCTGTAGCAGGCTTATCGCACGCGCCAGGGCGGCTGGCTCAATCGGCATCGCCGATACCGATTGCCGCGCGCGCCTGCATGGCGAGCCGGCCGGCGTTTTGTGGGTCGTCGTCAAGCAGCGTGAAGTGTCCCATCTTGCGCCCGGGCCGCGCGTGGTGCTTGCCGTAGAGGTGCAGCTTGAGCGTCGGAAAGGCATACAGCGCGGCCCAGTCGGGTTCGCGATAGCGGGTTCCGGCAGGTGTGCTTTCGTACCAGAGATCGCCGAGCAGATTGACCATTGCCGCCGCTGAATGTGCGCGGGTTGACGCAAGCGGCAGGCCGCACAAGGCGCGTACCTGTTGTTCAAATTGGCTGCCATGGCAGGCGTCGAGCGTGTAATGACCGCTGTTGTGCGGTCGCGGCGCCATTTCGTTGACCACCAGGCGGCCATCGACGACGAAGAACTCGACCGCCAGCGTGCCGATGTAAGTCAGGCGCTCGGCGATCGTGGCGGCGATCGCGGCCGCGTCGTGGCTCAGTTGCGGCGCGATTGCGGCGGGCGCCAGCGAAACGTCGAGTATGCCTTGCCGGTGGCGGTTGCCGGCCGCCGGAAAGCTTGCCACCAGCCCGTTCTCGTCGCGCACCAGGACGATCGACAGCTCGTCATCCAGGCGCAGTTTCTTTTCGAGCACGCAGCTTTCGCTGCGCAAGTGTTGAAACGCGGCAAGCGCCTGCTCGCGGTCGGCGACGACGGCCTGTCCCTTGCCATCGTAACCGAAGCGGGAGACCTTGAGAATGGCCGGGAAAAGCCCGGGATCTGCGGTGCGCAGGTCGTTCTCGCTGTGGATGGCGGCGAAAGGTCCGTGCGGTAGCTGATGCTCGCGCAGAAAGCTTTTTTCGGCGATGCGGTTCTGGCAGACGGCGACCGCCGCCGCCGAAGGGCGGACGACGACGAACTTGGCCAGGTAGTCCAGGGTTCCGGCCGGGACGTTCTCGAACTCGGTAGTGACTGCCGCGCAGGTTTCGGCCAACTGGTCGAGCGCGGCATAGTCATCGTAGGCAGCGACCAGATGGCGGTCGGCCAGCAGTCCGGCCGGGCTGTGCGGGTCAGGGTCGAGGACCCAGACGCGATAACCCATTTCGTGCGCGGCACCGACGAAGAAGCGGCCGAGCTGGCCGCCGCCGAGCATGCAGAGTGTGGCCGGGGGAAGAATCATCGGAGGCGACAGGGCTTGACGCGCAGCCTCACACTTCGGGCAGTTTCATCGCCATTACCTTGTCCGCCAGCGCGCGGCGAAAATCGCTCAGCCGCTGCGCCAGTTCGGCGTCGCCGCTGGCCAGCATGGCGACCGCGAAAAGTGCGGCATTGGCGGCACCGGCTTCGCCGATGGCAAAAGTGGCGACCGGAATTCCTTTCGGCATCTGGACGATCGACAGCAGCGAATCCTGTCCGGCGAGTGCTTTCGACTGCACCGGGACGCCGAGCACGGGAACGATACTTTTGGCGGCGAGCATTCCCGGCAAGTGCGCGGCACCGCCAGCGCCGGCGATGATCGCACGCAGGCCGCGTGGCGCGGCACTCGCGGCGTAGGCAAAGAGCAGGTCGGGCGTGCGGTGCGCCGAGACGACACGCGTCTCGAAAGGCACGCCGAATTCCTTGAGCAGCACGGCTGCCGCCTGCATGGTCGGCCAGTCGGAGTCGGAGCCCATGACGACGCCGACCAGGGGCGTTCCTTCAGCCATCGCGGCCAACCTTTCTTTCGGCCGCTTCCAGCGTGTTGGCGAGGAGCATCGTGATCGTCATCGGACCGACTCCGCCGGGTACCGGGGTGATCGCCGAAGCGATCTGACTCACCGCCGGAAAGTCGACGTCGCCGCACAGCTTTCCATCCGGCAGACGGTTGATTCCGACATCGATCACGACAGCGCCCGGCTTCACCATGTCGGCGGTGACAAAGCGCGCCTTGCCCAGCGCGGCGATCAGGATGTCGGCGCGGCGCGTATGGAAGGCGAGGTCGCGCGTCTGCGAATGGCAGACGGTGACCGTCGCGTTCGCCTGCATCAGGAGCATCGCCATCGGCTTGCCGACGATGTTCGAGCGCCCGAGAACGACGGCCTCCTTGCCCTTCAACTCGATTCCCGCTTCGCCAAAGAACTTCATCACGCCGTAGGGCGTGCAGGGAATGAAGCGCGCATGGCCCTGCATCAGTGCGCCGACGTTCTCGGCGTGAAAACCGTCGACGTCCTTATCCGGAGAAATGGCGGCAAGCACCGCGTCGCTGTCGAAGTGCCTGGGCAGCGGGAGCTGGACAAGGATGCCGTGAATGGTCGGGTCGGCGTTGAGTTCGGCGATACGCGTCAGGACGCGCTGCGGCTCGACATCCGCCGGGTAGGTGATTTTCTCCGAGCGCAGCCCGGCCTGCGCGCAGGCGTTGACCTTGTTGCGCACATAAACCTGCGAAGCGGCGTCTTCGCCGACCAGAATGACCGCCAGGCCAGGCTGCGCGCCGCGCGCGGTCAGCGCGTCGGCGCGTGTCTTGAAGTCGGCGCGCAGCTTCTGGGCCAGCGCGTTTCCGTCGAGGATCAGGGCGGTCATCTGGGCTATTCCTGAGACGAGAGAGGGAAGGGAGGGAAGGGAGCGGAGAGCGGGAAGCTGCAGCGGCGCCGGCTGCCGGCGCCGGCCGCAAGGGTGAAGATTCTTTTGGCGGGCATTTCCTGGCTGGCGATCAGGCCGGCGCGGCAGCTTTCTCGGCCTCTTCGGCCGCTTGCCGGCCGGCCGCGAAAGCCTTGCGGTTGAGTTCGACGAGGGCCGGCTTCTTGCTCGCAAAGCGTTGCAGAATGCAGCGTTCGAGGACCTCGGCGGGAAACGGCAGATGGTCGGAAATGGCTCCCAGCATGACCGTGTTGCCGAGCCGGATGTCGCCCAGCTCGAGCGCAATGGCCGAGGCGTCGAAGGAAACGACATGCGTGCCGGCGGCGCGGATTTCGCCGACCGGGTCGGCCGGATACGCGTAGAGCCCGAGTTCGACGATCGGTGGGACAAGACGGCCGGAATTCATCAGCACCAGCCCGCCCGGGCGCAGCATGTGGCGCCAGCGCATCGCCTCGGCTGCTTCAAAACCGAGGACGACATCGGCCGACCCCGGCGTGACCTGTGGCGAGAGCACCTTGCGGCCAAAGCGCAGGTGCGAGGAGACGACCCCGCCGCGCTGCGCCATGCCGGCGACTTCGGTCTTCTTGACGTCGTGGCCGAGCGCGATTGCCGCTTCGGCGAGGATTTCGGTCGCGGTCATCACGCCCTGACCACCGGTTCCGACGACGAGGATGTTGGTGGTCGCGAAGTGGCCTTCTTCAGACATCGGATTACACTCTCTTCCCACAAGGACAGGCGCGCCGAGCGTTACCGCAGCGTGCCGGGTTTCAGCTTGTCTTGACGATCTTGATCGGCATTGCCAGCGTGTCGACATGCACGATTGCGTCCGGTGCGCAGGGCTTCAGGCAGAGCCCGCAACCAGTGCACGCGGCGCTCTCGATGCGCACGAAAGCGAGGTCGACTTCGCGCCCGCTCGCCTTCCTGACCCGGTCGCGGCGCGTGACGTGGATCGCCGGGCAGCCGACATCAACGCAGTTGCCGCAACCGGTGCACTTGTCTTCGATCACCGTATAAGGCTTCAGCGCGTGGTAGTCCTTGATCAGCACACAGGGCTGACTGGTGATGATCACCGACGGCTCGGGGATCTTGGTTTCTTCGCGCAGCGTGCGCAGCAACACCGGCAATTCGTAGGCATTGACCAGGTGGACGCGCTCGTCGCGCACGCCGAGAGCCTTGACCAGGCGAACGAAATCGACTCGCGGCGCGTCCTCGCCGTGGATGTCGCGCCCGCTGCCCGGGTTGTCCTGGCCGCCGGTCATGCCGACCGCGCGGTTGTCGAGGAGCAGGACGGTGACGTTGCCGCGGTTGTAGACGATGTCGAGCAAACCCTGCATTCCCATATGCAGGAAAGTCGAGTCACCGATGACGGCGACGATCTTCTGGCCCTTTTCGGCGTCGCTACGTCCCTTGTCGAGGCCGAGCGCCATGCCCATCGAGGCGCCCATCGAGATGCACGCGTCGAGCGCGTTCCATGGTTGGCCGAAGCCGAGCGTGTAGCAGCCGATATCGCCCGAAATGGTGACGTTGCGCAATTGCGAGAGCGTGTAGTACACGCCGAGATGCGGGCAGGCGACGCACATCGTCGGCGGTCGCGGAAAAACCGGCAAAGCGGGGGTGGGCGCCGCCGGCGGCTCGGGTTCGCCGAGCAGGCGGGCAATCGCCGGTTTCAGTATCTGCGGCGACAATTCGCCCGAAAGGGGCAGGATGTCCTTGCCGGCGACGGCGATTCCCTGTGCCTTCAGCTCGCTTTCGATCAGCGGCTCGACTTCCTCGACGACGACGATTCGTTCGCACTGTTCGGCAAAGGCGCGCAGGCGATCGAAAGGCAGCGGATACGAGAAGCCCAGCTTGAACACGGGGGCCGCTGGAAAGCTTTCGCGCACGTGCATGTACGCCGGCCCGCTGGTAATGAAGCCGACCCGCCGGTCGCTGCCCGTCTCCGCGAAGTTCAGCTCGGAGGTCTCGGCTGCGCTGCGCAAGTTGCGCTCGCGTTCAAACATCAGCGGCAGGCGGCGGCCGGCCGCGCTCGGCACCATCACCCAGCGCCCGACATCCTTGCGGAATCCGGCGACCGCCGGCTCGCTGCGCTCACCCACCGTCACCAGTCCCTTGACGTGGCAGATGCGCGTCGTCAGGCGGAGGATGACCGGCACCTCGAAACGCTCGGAGAGGGCGAAGGCGGCCAGCGTGAACGCGTGCGCTTCCTGCGAATCAGCCGGTTCAAGCAGCGGCACGTGCGCGAAGCGGCCCCAGAAACGCGAATCCTGCTCGTTCTGTGACGACGACAGGCCGACATCGTCGGCAATCGCGATCACCAGGCCGCCGACGACGCCGGTCAGGGTCATCGTCATCAGCGCGTCCGACGCAACATTCATGCCGACATGCTTCATCGCGCAGAAGCTGCGTGAGCCGGCCATGGCGGCGCCGAGCGCGACTTCCAGCGAGACCTTTTCGTTGACCGACCACTCGCTGTAGATGTCGGGGTAGGTGGCCAGGGCTTCCAGGATTTCGGTTGATGGCGTTCCCGGATACGCCGCAGCGACGCGCGCACCCGCTTCCCAGACGGCACGTGCGACCGCCTCGTTGCCCGACATGAGAAGGCGGCTGGCTGCCGCTGGCCGCCGGGTGCTTACTGACGCTGCCGTGCTCATCGCCTCTCCTAGCGAAGGTCTTCACGCAAAAACAATGGGCTAGCTTGCGCTAACCCATGTTCTTATGGCACGCCCGGAGCGATTCGAACGCCCGACCCCTTGGTTCGTAGCCAAGTACTCTATCCAGCTGAGCTACGGGCGCGTTGCCATGGGTCGCCATTGTACACAGGCCGCCGGCGCGGCTCAAGCGGTATCTCGTCAGGCAAGCGCGGCCTGCCATGCGGGGTGGGGCAATTCCTTGCCGCCGTCCGGCTTGCCGCGTGCCCGATCCTACTCGTCGGCGCCGACCAGTTCGACGGCAAGTTCGCCGATTCCCGTGACGCCAGCGGTCAGCACGTCGCCGCGCAGCACGGTAGACACGCCGGCCGGTGTCCCGGTGAAGATCAGGTCGCCGGCGGCGAGCCTGACATAGGTCGACAGATTGGCGATGATTTCAGCGATCTTCCACGACATCTGCGCCAGATCGCCCTGTTGGCGGACCTGACCATTGACCGCCAGCCAGATCGCACCGCTCGCCGGGTGACCGACCCGCGCTGCCGGCTGAATGGCGCCGAGCGGTGCGCTTTCGTCGAAGCCCTTGCTCATGTCCCACGGGTGGCCCTTGTCCTTCGCCCGCTTCTGCAAGTCGCGGCGGGTCAGGTCGATGCCCACCGCGTAGCCATGGACGAGTTCGAGCGCGCGTGCCGGCGCGATGTCGGAACCGCCACCGGCCAGCGCGACGACCAGTTCGACTTCGTGCTGGAGATCGCGGGTGGCCGGCGGATAGCGTACTTTGCCGCCGCCGGGGACGATCGCATCCGCCGGTTTGCTGAAGAAGAACGGTGGTTCGCGCGTGTCGGCGCCCATTTCGGCGGCATGGTCGGCATAGTTGCGGCCGACGCAATAGACGCGGCGGACCGGAAACAGCGCGTCGCTGCCGGCGATCGGGACGGCCGGCAGCGCTGGCGGGGGGAAAGCGTAGGACATGAGTTCTCCTGTTCGGGAAAGGGGGTCAGACGGGATTGTCAAGATCGACGAAGTCGCAGTGCAGGCCGCAGTGTTCGGCCAGGTGTTCGGCCAGCGCGCGGACGCCGTAGCGTTCGCTGGCATGGTGCCCGGCGGCGATGAAGGCGGTGCCCGATTCGCGCGCCAGGTGCACAGTCTGCTCCGAGATCTCGCCGCTCAGATAGGCGTCGACGCCGAGGGCAATCGCCTGCTCGAAGAGATTCTGCGCGGCGCCCGAGCACCAGGCGATTCGGCTGATCGTGCAACTCGCCTCGCCGATGACCAGCGGTGCCCGCTGCAGGCGGCTGCTAACGTGCTTGGCCAGCTCGCCGAGCGTCGTCGGGACGGCGAGATGCCCGAACCAGCCGATGTCCTGCTCGCCGAAGCGGCCATCAACCCGCCAGTCGAGCTGCCCGGCGAGCTGCGCGTTGTTGCCCAGTTCGGCGTGGCTGTCGAGCGGCAAGTGGTAAGCAATCAGGTTGATCTCGTGCGCCAGAAGCAAGTGCAGCCGCTTGCGCCGGATGCCGACGATGCGCGCGTCTTCACCACGCCAGAACCACCCGTGATGAACCAGAATGGCGTCGGCATTACGTTCGATGGCCGCTTCGATGAGCCCGGCACTCGCGCTGACGCCGGCGACGACGCGCTCGATTTCAGGCCGTCCTTCCACTTGCAGGCCGTTTGGGCAATAATCGCGCCAGCGTCCTGCGTCCAGCAGGCCATCCAGATAGCGTGTCAGTTCGTCGCGCTTCATTTTTCGGCTCCCCCATTTTCCCATGCGCAGGCTCTGGCTGATTTTTGCACAAACGGTGACGATTGGTTTAGCCATTCTTTTCGTCATCACGACACTCAAGCCCGAGTGGCTGGGAAAAGAGACGGGCGATAGCCGTCCCGAGCCTGCTCCGCTACCCGCGCCGGCGCGCGTCGAGCCGGCGCTTGCCGCCACCTCGTACCGGCAGGCGGCGCAGAAGGCGCTGCCGTCGGTGGTCCACATCTTCACTGCGCAGAAGATCAAGGAGCGTCGTCATCCTTTCCTCGACGACCCGATCTTCCGCCATTTCTTCGGTGAAGGCGGTGGGGGTGGCGAAAGCCCGCGCACTTCCGGCTTGGGTTCGGGCGTGATCGTCAGTGCGAGCGGTTACGTGCTGACCAACCTGCATGTCGTCGAGGCAGCCGATCAGATCGAGATTGCCCTGAGTGACGGGCGCAACCTCGATGCTCGCCTGGTCGGCAGCGATCCCGAATCCGATCTGGCAGTCCTGCAGATCAGCGAACCCAACGGCAAGCAACTGGCTCTGCCGGCCATCTCGCTCGGTCGAATGGAAGATGTCGGCGTTGGCGATGTGGCGCTGGCAATCGGCAATCCCTTTGGCGTTGGACAAACGGTGACCATGGGGATCATCTCGGCGCTCGGGCGTTCGCATCTGGGAATCAATACCTTCGAGAATTTCATTCAGACCGACGCGGCGATCAATCCGGGGAACTCGGGCGGTGCGCTGGTCGATAGCGAGGGTCGACTGATCGGTATCAACACCGCGATCTATTCGCGCTCGGGCGGTTCGCTCGGCATTGGTTTTGCCATCCCGATTTCGATTGCCCAGGACGTCATGCAGCAGATCATCCAGACCGGCAGCGTGACACGCGGCTGGATCGGCGTCGAGGCGCAGGAGATTACCGTCGACCTGGCTGAATCGTTTGGCCTGCCGGATACCAATGGCGCGCTGATCGCTGGCGTCCAGCGCGGCAGCCCGGCCGATGCGGGAGGGATCAAGCCGGGCGACATCATGCTCGCTGTCGCCGGCCGGGCGGTACGCGACCCGCAGGGAATGCTCGACCTGATTGCCGGTCAGAAACCGGGCGAGACGGTCGCCTTTACTTTGCGCCGCCAGAAGAACGTCGTCGAAACGACCGTGCGCATCGGCAAGCGGGCGCCGCAGCGGCGCGCGCGCGAATAGGGCGGCGAGAGGGCGCTGTCGTGTGTCAGTTGCTCGGCATGAACTGTAATGTTCCGACCGACATTTGCTTTTCGTTTGCCGGCTTTCAGGTGCGTGGCGGTGCTACCGACGTGCATGGCGACGGTTGGGGAATTGCCTTTTTCGAAGAGCGCGGTTGCCGCGTCTTCCTCGATCCACAGCCTTCCTGCGCGTCGCCGGTGGCCGAACTCGTGCGCAGTTACCCAATTCACTCGAAGAATGTCGTCGCGCATATTCGCAAGGCGACGCAGGGTGCGGTCGCGCTCGAAAACACGCATCCCTTCATGCGCGAGCTGTGGGGGCGTTACTGGATTTTTGCCCACAATGGGAACTTGCCCGACTTCGCCCCCACGCTCGACGGCAGCTTCACGCCGGTCGGACAGACCGACAGCGAACGTGCTTTCTGCTGGCTTCTGCAGTGCTTGCGCGAGCGTTTCGGCTGCCGACCACCCGATCAGGCGACGCTCTTTTCGGCGGTGCACGAGTTGACTGTTGAGCTAGGCTCGCGGGGTTCGTTCAATTACCTGTTGTCGAATGGCGATTGTCTGTTCGCGCACTGCTCGACCCAGCTCAGCCATATCGTTCGCCAGGCGCCATTTGCCGTGGCGCACCTGAGCGATCAGGATCTGAGCATCGATTTCAGCGCGGTGACGACACCCGACGACCGGGTCGCGGTGATTGCGACGCTGCCGCTGACCGACAACGAACGCTGGACGACGATGCCGGCCGGCAGTCTCTGGCTGTTCGTCGACGGGGCGCCGCTACGCCAGCGGCTGACCGTTCCAGGACCGGCGCGAGTAGTCGAGGTCTGAGCGGCAAGCGGACGAGTCGCGGCGACGCGAGAAAGGCCGATGATCGGGCGGCGCGCCAGGGCCATCACGGTGCCGCCGCGCCTGACCTGGCCGGGGGGCATTCCCGGCCAGGTGGCGGTCGATCCGAGCCTGCGCAGGCCTATTCGTTGGTCAACTCGCGCCACGAGACGCGGCGCGGTACCGGCGGCGGGGTTCCCGCCGGCGGAGAATCGCTCCGGATAGACGGGTTATCAAGGCCGGTTTCGAAGACCGGTCGTCCCCCGCCCGACGTCTGCCCGAGCTTCGCGCTGGTGGCCAGTACGTCACCCAGCTTGCGCGCGACTACGCCCATCGTGGTCTCGAGTGCGCCACCCGTACGGTAGTCGAGCCAGTACTGGTAGCTGACCGCAACCGGCACGCACCCCCCGCCTTCGAGCGGACGATTCGTGTTGAAAACCAGTATCCCTTTGGTCAGGCCCGGATCCGTGTTGGCTTGCTCGCCGTCGCCGGGAAGGTCGAGGTACCAGCCGTCGTTGTAGGCTCCGAACGCCTGGCGCAGCATCGCTTGCCGCGTCTGCTGCTGGCGCGCGGCGTAGGCCTCGTCGGTTTCACCGCTTTCGCGCGGCAGCGCAGCCGTCTGGACAATGGGGTCGCCTGCTTGGCAGATCGGGTTTACCGTCGAGCAAGTACCGGCAGTCAGAACCCAGCGCGTGAAATTGCTGACCTGGGTCGTACCTGTACCGGTACCCGTGGGCTGCGCAACTGTCGTAGTGCGCGGGTCGCCAAAGTCAGTGTCGGTAAGTCTGTCCTTGATGGCGTAAAACGACTGTTGCTGGAAGCGCGGCGTCGACTCGTGGATTGGCAGGAAATCGCTGGCGCCCAGGAGTTTGCCGGTGCCGACGAAGACAACGGGTTGATAAGCAATGCGGCCGAGTTCCGGCCGGGTCGTAATCGGTTGTGGATTACCCGCCGCGTCTTTCAGCGTGGCCAAGCGCTGCGCGTCGTAGACTGGTGGGTCGGCGGTCTGCGGGATTTCGCCGTTGACATCGAAACGCCACAGATTTCCGGCCAGGTCGCCCCCGTAGACGCGCTCGGCGGTGTTATTGAGGTCGGGAAAGTTGGCCCAGGCAGAGATCTTCGCCAGGCCGCTCGGCGCGTCGACGCTACCTACACCCGTGCTGATCGATCCGCCGTTGATTGCGGCGACGAGTTGCCCGCTGTTTGCGTTGACGATGAACAGTCGTCCTTGGCCATCACCGGGAGTGATATTGTTGTAGCCCGATGCGAAGAGGACGACCCAGGTGCCGTCGCGCAGCTTGGTGATCACCGGATTGCCGAAGCTGTACCCCAGGTTGTCGTGGGTGAACTCCCAGAGAGCCTTCGGGTGTTCCGGGTCGGTGATATCAAGCGCGTAGTAGCCGCGGCCGCCGTTATTCAGGCCGCCGACCAGAATCGTTTTCCACAACTCCGGAGTGCTGGCGGCCCGGCAGTTGGCCGGGGTGTCGGCACAGATGTCGCCCATCACCGGCGTGCCATCGACAGTGTACTGGTGGCGCGTCGGGTAGCGCTTGTCAGCCAGGTGCGCCAGCCGAGGGAACGCGAGTCGTGGGACGTAGGCCCAGGCTTCGTCGCCGCCAATGATTCCGGTGCCCCCGTCGGCAGCATAGAATGCATGCAGCATGCCATCATTCGCGCCGACATAGATCATGGCTTGGCGGTTGCTCTTGCTTTCGCGAAACTGAGCGTACTGCTGGTCGACGTAGTTCCACGGCGGAGCTTGAACATACACCGGCTCGGAACCAGCGATGTCGCCGAGCGGACGGTGGACGTCGCTGCCGCTTGCCGTTCGCTTGCGGTAGAGCGCGATCCGGTTGTCGACCGTGCCTTCGTTCGTCGCATCGCCGCGCAGGAAGTTGAGTAGCGTCTCTCCGCCGGCGTTCGCGCGCACGCCTGGGTCAAGGCAGACCACATCGCTTTCGCTGACGCAAGCCGTTTGCGACAGACGCTCGGCGTTGACCCATGGCGACTGCAGATACGCTTTTTCGCTATCGGAAAGGCTGCTCCAGACGAAGGGTTTGAGCCGGTCGCCCGCACCGGTGGCGCTTTCGCCGCTGGGATTGAAGGTATAGATGGTTCGTCGCCGATGGTCGGCGGCCGCGGCGCCTTCGTTGGTCAGCTTGCGGCGCAAACGCTCCTCGGCCGACCACGTGATGCTATTCAAAACCACCCCGGTCGCACCATCGACGGGTCTTCTGATCACATCGCCGGCCCAGACGCCGACTTCGAAAGACGATTGGAAAACGCCATTTCCGTCCCCCGCGACCAGATTTGGCGAAGTCAGGGTAACCGCGGCGACCGAACCGCGCGCCGAACCAATGTCGGCCAAAGCGGCACCGATCGCATTCGCCAGACCGGTCGGGTCGCGCGCGCTGAAGTAGGTGCCGCGGCCATTGACCGCCGCGTGCCAGAGGTCGTCGATGTTTGCCTGTTGCCGCGAGTTCTGGTTCGGTTGCGGCGAGTTCTCGTTCGGTTGCGGCCAGTTGCACTCGCCAGCCGTCTGCCACGAGCAAATGCCCATTGCCGGATCGGCCATGGTCGTCCATTTGATGCTGGCAAAATCGCTCCCGTCACCCTCACGGGCTTCCTGGTAGCGGCTGTCGTACTGCATCAGACCGGAGGCGCCAAGGCCCAGCGTGTAGGTGTTCATGCGCTGGATCTCGGCATCGGCTCCGCTGCCGTCCGGGCCTTGGCAGACGTTGCGGGTCGTATCGCCGTTGGAGTAGCAGTTCCCCAGCGTCGGCGTCCGCAAGTCGGTCATGTAGTAGTACTGGGCGACATCGGCCAAGGTGTTTGGGGTGGGACCAAGTGAGCGCGCACTGCACTCGATGCGTTCGCAGAGGTCGGGCTGGGACTCATCTGCCGGACAGTTCTGCGGCTCGCTTGGCGTGCAGCTGTCCACGTCTGCGGGACTGGTTCGAGTCGTTTGGTAGGTCGTGGCAACGCCACCGTTCGCATCCGATGCAGGCTCATCGACCGGCTGTGAACACGTTGGGCTGCCGGTAGACGGGCAGCCGGCGACGTATTGCCTGGTGACTTGCGGAACCACCGTCGTGCAATTGATCGTTTCCCCGTTGCTGGTTCCTGGCGTACAACTCGCTACGTCGTGCCAATCCTGTCCGACGATCGTTCGGCACTCCCTGCCGTTGGTCGAGTAAGCTGGTCCATTTTGTCGTGCCACCGGTGTGCATTCCGCGGCATTTGCCCACTCGCCTTCGACATAGCTGCATCTGCGGGTGCTTCCGTCGTCGGTACAGGTGGTCGCGTCGTGCCATGATCCCCACCTGGTCGAGCACGTCTTGGCGACAGGAACCGTATAGTTCGGACCGGTAGACGGGGCGACCGCGGATTCAGGGCAACCAGGGTCGTCGGCGGGTTGCGTTTCTCCTGCGTACCGGCATTCTCGCCCAGGGCCAACATAGTCATCGCCGTTCCGGCTGGTCACGGTGCAGCCCGCGTTGGCCGTTGTCCAGGCGCTCCAGAAAACGGGAGAGAAGTCCGCCAGGTAGTTGCACTGAACGGCCAAACCGACGGTGTAAGGCGACGACGTGGACTGTGCCAGGCTGGTGCATGCGGTGATGTTGTTGGCAAAATCCAGGAACTGGTAGGAACAAACGCGAGCGATTGGCACCGTGTAGGGCGAACCGTTCGATGCGGCCGCAGTCGTGCAGCTATCGACCGCTCTCGACGTTGTGGCGGGGTTGTATCGACATTCTCGGATGCCGGCTTGCACCGTGCAGGAATCGGTATCCGACCAGTCAGTCCAGGTCGTGCCGCAGACGGTGTCCGCGTTCGGCGTGCATGTGCCACCCGTTACCGTGGGTGCCGTCCAGGCGTACGAGCAGGTCTTTGCCTGGGTAACCGAATACGTCGGTCCGGTTGATTTGGCGCTTGCCGAACCGGGGCACGTGGCATCATCGACCGCCGCCGTCGGCGGGGCGTAACGGCATTCGGTTGCTCCTGCTGCGGCAACGCAGGTCTGATCCGTGTCTGCCCAGTCGGTCCATGTCTGCCGGCATTCAGAGGTGGCGGTGAGAACCGTGTAAGGCGAACTGTTCGACGGCGCTTGCACGACGCACGGCGGCGACGCCGTGTTGGCCCAGTCCGAATAGCTGCTGTAGCGGCACTCTCGCGCCGTCACCACCGTGTAATTGCTGGGATCCTCGGCCGTGGCCGTGCACGCGCTGCTGGCGTCCGACCAGTCCGAGAAGCCCGTGTAGCGGCACTGCGTGGCCTGCACGATGGTATAGGCGCTGAGGTCTTGGGGGCGTGGCGTGCACGTTCCGGTTGCGTAGGTCCACTCGCCAAAGTCGCCATAGCGGCACTCGGTCGCACTGAGTACCGTGTACGGCGAAGATGTGGAGCGTGCCTGCGGAGTGCACGCTGCCGTCGCGTCCGACCAGCCGCTGCTCACATAGTCGCACTCCCGCGCGGTCAGGACGTTGTAGGGACTCCCGCTAGAACGCTCGACCCGGGTGCACGCTCCAGTTGCATCGGCCCAATCGCCGGCTGCGTACCGGCATTCGGTCGCCGGCCCTTGGAAGACCGAGCCCTCGCCCGAATCGATCGATGGTGCGCGGGCAACGCAGGTCGTCGTCGCAGTCTGGAAGCCGCTTGCGCTGCCATAGGTGCACGACGAGCCGGTCACCCAGAGTCGCGTCTCGCTGTCTGTTCCTTGGTTGATCGTCTGGTTTTCTACGGCGGCGCTGACCCTGCACTCACTTACCTCGCGGGTCACGGTCGGCAGCATTCGGCATTCCCGCAGGCTGGAGCCTCTGGTGTCTTCTTCGCAGCGGTCGACGTCCTGCCATTGGCTCCAGGACTCGCCGCCGTTACTCGATGTCCGTGCCTGGACCTGGCGCAAGGTCTGCATCAACGGGCTGGTTTGCACCTGGAGCGTGTAGGTCAGGGTTCGCAGCGTTGCCGTTTGTTTCTGCAGGGCAGAGGTTTTCGTCTGCAGATACGATTGCCTGAGCTGAAGCCTCGCCGTCTTGCCTTGCCAACTGCTCAGTGTGCGCTTCTGCAGTTGTTCGATACTAGACTGTGGTCGGTCGCGCGTGCTGATCGTCGGCAGTGTGTTGGTCCGTTGCTGCAGGTGGTTGGCCGATTCCCACAGCTGGTATCTGATTTGGATCAGTGCCGATGTCCTCGTCTCCAGATTGCGGGTAGTCGATTGCGGGACCGTCGTCTGTTCCTGGAGCTGCCATGTCTTGCTCTGCAACTGCTCCGAGCGCATCTGGGTTTGCGTCGCGCGCGTTGGCGTGCGGGTCTGCAGCGTTTTACTGACCACCCGCAGCGCTTGTCCGGCACCACCGTCGTACTGTGGCCGCGCTACGGCGCCGTCCTGGTCGCCAACAGCGCCACCGGTGAGCGTGAAGCCAGCCTGCTGATTCCAGTAACCGTCGGTCGACAGAATGGTGAAATTCTTCTGGCAGTAATACTGCATCGGATCGACCACCGTCTCACCGTTGAACTGCTGCCCGTTCTTCAGGCCGGCGTAGATATGCCCGGCGTTGGAAAGTGCCTGGCGCAGCGGCGTATCCGCGCCGCTCACCGGGACCGCGGAGAAGAGCTTGTTGTACCAGGCGTTCTTGTTCGCCGGGCTGAACTCCTGGATATTTCGGAAGTCCCTGCCGGTGTTGTTGTTGATCGTCATGTAGCCGACCCGACGTTGCTCTCCGACACTTGCAAACGCCAGACTGGTCGCCGTCTTCATCGTCTGCATGCGGGTACGGTAGTAGGCCCACCAGTTTGCGTAGTTGGTCATCTCCTCATCGTAGGTGCAGGTCGTGTCGGTGCTGGTCCCACAGTCGAGGCGGGTTGCCGCTTTCGGGTAAGTGGTTCGGGCCTCGGTGATGACGTTCAGGACGACATCTCCCGGCGCCTGGTTTTCGCCCTCGGTTGTCGAGCGGCCGAACGCGGTTACCTGGAAAGTCCCCCCGCCTTCAACCGACGGCTGGGTCGGGGTGGCGAAAGCCGCCGGTGCGCTGATCGTCACGACGTTTCCGGAAGCTGACGCGCGATAGCCGACGGTTTGGCAGTTGCCCTGAATGCCAAACGAACATGCGTTGATCCCTGCGACGATGCTGGTCGCCAGAGCCTCGGCACCGCTCGACGGGATGGCCGCCGGGAGGATTTTCTGGTTGTTGACACTGATGTTTGCAACTGAACCGCCGACGCTGATCGTCAGCTTGCTGGTGTGCGGTTCAGGCATTCGTGGATACTTGTAGCCGTTGTCCGTATAGAGCGCGCGGCACGAATTTTCCGGCGGCGTGGCGGCGAGCGAAGCGGCCAGGCTGTTGCACCAACGCAGCGTTGCAGGTACCGGGTGGCTGGTACTCGGCGCATTTGCCGCGACGCAGTTGCGCAGGGTACGATCGGTGCAGTACTCGCCGACGACCGTCGTATAGTAGTACGCACCGTGCGTCAGGTTGCTATTGCCGGTGGTTCCGGTATCGCCCCGGCGCTGGACGCCGTAGCCGTCGTCGGTGACGTTCGTCCAGCCGCTGGTCGCGGCGCGCGTCCTGCTTGGGTAAGTCGTCGTATCGGGCGCACCCGTTGTCGAGTAATACGCAGGCGGTATGTAGCGCGTTGCCGGGTTGTACGTGATCCCGTTGAAACCCGGGTTGCGCACCAGGTGCAGGGGTGTGACGTTGGCCCAATCGGGTAGCGCCTCATCGTTCATGCTGTAGGAGTCGTCGAGCACGAACATGATGTTCGGGTAGACCTGAATCTCGGATGCGCCCGAAAGCGGTGCCGTGGCGAGGTCGGTGGTTGCCGCCTGAACGCCGGCGGCCAGCGCGAGCGCGGCGGCAAGCAGCGAGTACCCTCGGGCGATCGGTGGGCAGAGAGCGTGCATGGCGAACTCCTTGAAGCGGGTGCAGCGTGTTGCAGTGCGCCTAGATGGCGACGATGGTTTGGACATAACTGACGGTATTGCGCGGCCCGACGATGCGCGTCGTGATGCGGTAGTAAACCTGTTTTGGC
>NZ_JAPUVR010000131.1 GCF_029255125.1 Accumulibacter sp.
AAGCCCTCCACCGGCACGCTTGCCCGGAGATCTTCAACACCGATCAGGGTTGCCCGTTCACCAGCGGTGAATTCACCGGCCTGCTCAAGGCGCACGACATCCGGATCAGCATGGACGGCAAGGGGCCCTGGCGGGACAACGTCTTGGTCGAGCGACTGTGGAAGACGGTCAAGTACGAGGAAGTGTATCTCAAGGCCTATGACAGCGTTGCCGATGCGAAAGCTAACCTGGCCAGTATCTGCGCTTCTACAATCTGGTTACGCTGGCTGCGCCGGCCGAACTTGCCCGAACGGGACTGACAACGTCCATCGCGAATCAAGCGTTCGCTGACCGTGCGACTGATCGGCGCAGGCGGCCAACCCGGCGCGCAACACCGACTGAAAGGCGCGCTGGCGGCGACAACTCCGCTTCGCGCGTCGCCGCCGGCAACGTGTCGACCCGGACGACGACGTGTCGGGCCTGTACGCGGGCTCCGATTGCGGCCACCACCTCGTAGAAGACCTGAACCAGTGAGCAGACGATGAACGGCGCGGCGGGCAGTGTGGACGACGCGCGTGCTTGACGCCTTGAGCCTTGCGGCGGTTCTTGCCGACGCTTGCTGAGCGACACTTTGCCGGCGTGTGACGGCAGCGCGGACCAATGACATGGACAGCCGCGCGCGGCGTTTGCTGCATTGCGGCATGACAAGGCGGTGTGCTGTGCGTAAAGTGGCTGGACGCCGAACCCGCCGGGTTCTTCGCGTCGGGTTAGTGTTCGATGGTCAGCAGGTGGCGGGCACGACAGCTCGCACAACCCGACAGCAAGACCGTTGAAAGACAACCAGAAGCGGGTCGATGGCGCCTGTGCCGAGCGAGCCCGCTGCTTGCCGCTTGGCGCGGTCGACTTTTGTCATGGTTCGGTGTTGTTCAACGGGTCGCGCCGCAACGTTCTGACGACGCATTGGCCAGCAGTTAATCATGGAGGAAACGCAATGCAGAAGTCGCTTCACATTGATCCATCGAAATGCACCGGTTGTCTGCAGTGCGAGATGGCGTGTTCCTACGAACATACGGGTGCGATCAACCCTTCCCGGTCGCGCATCAAGGTTTTCGATTTCGAGCACGAAGGCCGCAAGGTGCCTTACACCTGCACCCAGTGTGCGGACGCCTGGTGCATGAACGCCTGTCCGGTCGACGCGATCGTGCTCGATGCACTGACCGGCGCCAAGGTCGTCAAGGAGGCGAACTGCGTCGGATGCAAGGTGTGCACGATCGCCTGCCCGTTCGGCACGGTCAATTACCTGGCCGAGGTGGGCAAGGTCCAGAAATGCGACCTGTGCAGCGGCGACCCGAAATGCGCCAGCGCCTGCCCGACTGGCGCGATCACCTATGTCGATGCCGAGTGGACCGGACTGGACCGCATGCGCGCCTGGGCAGCCCGCACCAACACGGCCGCCGTTGCCGCCTGAGGAGGAAAGATCATGGGATGGAACCGTAAAGTCCTGCGTGTGAACCTCACCGCCGGCACCTGCACTCCCGAGCCGTTGAACATGGCCTGGGCCAACGATTACCTCGGCTCACGCGGGCTGGCCTCGAAGTATCTGGTCGAGGAAATCGATCCCAAGGTCGACCCGCTGTCGCCGGACAACAAGATGATCATGTCGACTGGTCCGCTCACCGGGACGATGGCCTCGACCGGCGGCCGCTACACGGTGGTGACCAAGGGGGCATTGACCAATGCCATCGCCTGTTCGAACTCGGGCGGCTTCTTCGGCGCCGAAATGAAATTCGCCGGCTGGGACATGATCATTTTCGAGGGCAGGTCGCCGCGGCCGGTGTATCTGTACGTCGAGAACGACAAGGCCGAACTGCGCGACGCGACGCAACTGTGGGGCAAGACCTGCTGGGAAACCGAAGCGGCCATCAAGAAATCGCACCAGGATCCGCTGATCCGCGTTTCTTCGATCGGCGCCGCGGGCGAAAACCAGGTCTTGTTCGCCTGCATCGTCAACGACCTGCACCGCGCCGCCGGGCGCTCGGGCGTCGGTGCGGTGATGGGGTCGAAGAACCTCAAGGCGGTCGCCCTGCGCGGTACCCGGGGCTTCTCCGGGATCAAGGATTTCCCGGCTTTCCTGGCCGCGACGACGGCCGCCAAGAAGGTGCTCGCGGAGAACGCGGTAACCGGTCAGGGTCTGCCGAAGTACGGGACGCAGGTCTTGATGAACGTGATCAACGAAATCGGTGCGCTGCCGACGCGCAACCACCGCGACGTTCAGTTCGAGGAGGCCGGCCGGATTTCGGCCGAAGCGATGCACGAAAAGCGGCCGACCGACGGCCGGACGCATCTGGTGAGCAATGCTGCGTGCTTTGGCTGCACGATCGCCTGCGGACGGATTTCCAGGATCGATGAAACGCACTTCAGCGTACGCAACAGCCCGCAATACTGGGGCGCCTCGGGCGGCCTGGAGTACGAGGCAGCCTGGGCACTCGGCGCAGCGAACGGCGTCGGCGATCTCGAGGCGCTGCAATACGCCAACCTGCTGTGCAACGAACACGGGATGGACCCGATCTCCTTCGGCGCGACGGTCGGCGCGGCGATGGAACTCTACGATCTGGGCATCCTGAGCAGCGAGCAGATCGGCCTCGACGCCCGCTTCGGTTCAGCCGAAGCGCTGTGCAAGCTGGCCGAGATGACGGCGCGCGGCGAGGGTTTCGGACGCGAGCTTGGCCAGGGTAGCGCGCGCATGTGCGCCAAATACGGCCGGCCGGAACTGTCGATGAGCGTCAAGAGTCAGGAATTCCCGGCCTACGACTCGCGCGGCATTCAGGGCATGGGCCTGACCTACGCAACCTCCAACCGCGGCGCCTGCCATCTGCGCTCCTACACCGTGGCTTCGGAAGTGCTTGGCATTCCGGTCAAGACCGATCCGCTGGTCACCGAAGGCAAGGCCGAACTGGTCAAGGCCTTCCAGGATGCGACCGGCGTCTTCGATGCGGCCGGCATCTGCGTGTTCACCAGCTTCGCGTGGACGCTGGCTGATGTGCAGCCGCAGGTGCAGGCGGCGTGTGACGGCGACTGGTCGATGGACAAGCTGAACGAGGTCGGCGAGCGTATCTGGAACCTGGAACGTCAGTTCAACCTGGCGGCGGGTTTCACCGCCGCCGACGACGATCTGCCGCCACGCCTGAAAACCGAGGCCGCCCGCACGGGTCCGGCCAAGGGCTTGGTCAATGGCATCGACAAAATGCGGCCGGAGTACTACAAGGTACGCGGCTGGGATGCCAACGGCGTGCCGGAAAAGGCCACGCTGGAACGTCTGGGCCTGTAGCCGGGCAAACCTCTCCCGAAGCGGGGTGGCGCCAGCCGCCACGCCGCTTCGCCTTGCGGAGAAGCCAACATGAAACATCTCATCCTGGGCAACGGCCCAGCCGGGGTACTTGCCGCCGAAACGCTGCGCCACCTCGCTCCCGACGACGAAATCCTGCTTGTCGGCAGCGAGGCCGAGCCGCCGTATTCGCGCATGGCGATTCCCTACCTGCTGGAAGGCAGCATCGACGAATCGGGAACCTATCTGCGCAAGTCGGCCGGCCATTACGACGGCCTGCGCATACGCCAACGGCAAGGGCGTGCAGTCGCGCTCAACACCGAGCAGCAAACGGTACTCTTCGCCGATGGCCAATTCGAGGCTTACGACCGCCTGCTGATCGCCACCGGATCGCGTCCGGTGCGGCCGCCGATCCCCGGCATCGACCTGCCGCAAGTACAGACCTGCTGGACGCTCGACGATGCGCGCGCGATCGCTCGCCTGGCCCGGCCCGGCGCGCGCGTGTTGCAGCTCGGCGCCGGCTTCATCGGCTGCATCATCATGCAGGCGCTGACCCGGCGGGGCGTGCAACTGACCGTGGTTGAGCTTGGCGACCGCCTGGTGCCGCGCATGATGACGCCGGCGGCGGGTGGCATGATCAAACGCTGGGTCGAGAAACAGGGCGTACGCGTGCTGACCCGCGCCGGCGTCGACTTCATTGCGCAGGGCGAGGAAGCGCCGCTGACGGTGACGCTGTCGACCGGCGAGAAGCTCGCTTGCGACCTGTTGATCGTCGCTGCCGGCGTGGCGCCGAATGTGGCTTTCCTGGAAGGCACTCGCGTGCATGTGGCGAAAGGCGTCCTGGTCGACGACAGCATGCAGACCTCGGTGGCAGGAATCTACGCGGCCGGCGATGTCGCCGAGGCGCCTGACCTTTACGCTGGCCGTCATCTGGTCGCCGCCATTCAGCCCAACGCCGCCGACCAGGCGCGTATTGCAGCGGTCAACATGGCCGGCCAGCGCAAGGCGCGGATGAAAGGCGTACTGGCGATCAACGTGCTCGATTCACTGGGGATGATTTCCTCGTCGTTCGGCGAATGGCAGGGCGTCGCCGGCGGCGACGGTGTCGAGCAGGTGGACGAGAGAAACGGGCGCTATATCAGCTTGCAGTTCGACGGCGAGGTCCTGATCGGCGCCACGGCGATCGGCCTGACCGAACATGTCGGCGCGCTGCGCGGCCTGATTCAGGGGCGAATGAAGCTTGGTGCGTGGAAGCGGCGACTGCTGGAAACGCCAACGCGTTTCGCCGACGCCTTCATCGCCTGCCAACGACCGAACAGTTGACACGATGCGCCTGACGCTCAAGCTCTATGCAACGCTGAGTGACTATCTGCCGGCTGGCGCCAGGAACAACCAGGTCAGCCTCGAGGTGGCCGAGTCGGCGACCGTCGCCGAGGTATTGCATCCCTTGGCGCTGCCGCCACGGCTGACCCATCTGGTACTGGTCAATGGCAGCTTCGTGCCGCCCGAGGAGCGGCCACGCAGACGCCTGGCCGAGGGCGATGTTCTCGCCGTTTGGCCGCCGATTGCCGGTGGCTGAAAGCGGCTTGCCCTGGCGCAGCGACCGCGTCCGGCAGATGACTTGCACCGCCGAAGAGTTTCGCCGAGCGCTGGTCGCGGCCTTCGGCGCAGCCGTTTCGCGCACGCCGAACGGCCTGCTGCTCGCCGGTCGGGACGCCAGCCTGACGTTCGCCTTGCGCGAGCAGCCGCCGCTCCGTCTGGCGGCGCTGCAACTGGCCAGGCTGCGCGTCGAGATCGACGTGCATGCCGGCGATGATCTTGCCGCGCAAGACCTGCTCGCGCAGGTCGACCGGGCAACGCTGCGCGGCGGCGGCTAGCGCGCGGTGACCGCCGAGCGCACCGGCCAGGCGTCAGACTGAAGGTCGACAATGAACATGAGGCACCGGAACTCCGCCTGGCTGATCGCCCTGACCGTCTTCGGCAGCGCTGGCTACCTGCTGCTTGCCGACTGCGACCCGCGGCTGCTCGAGATCGTCGGCCTCTCGCTCTTCGTCAGCCTGAGCGCACTGTGCATCGGCACGCTGCTTGGCCTGCCGCTCGGAGCGTGGCTCGCCGTTTCCCGGTTTCCCGGACGCACCGCCCTGGTCGTCGCGCTGAATGCGCTGATGGGCCTGCCGTCGGTGGTCGTCGGCGTGCTCGTTTATCTCGCCCTGTCGCGCAGCGGGCCCCTGGGGAGTTTCGGCCTGCTCTATTCGCCGACAGCGATGGTCATTGCGCAAAGCGCGCTGGTCCTGCCGCTGATCGCTGCGGTTGCCCGGCAGATCATCGAAGACGCCTGGCAGGAATACGCGCCCGAGTTCTCGCTCATCGGCATCGGCCGTCTGCACGCCGTCGGCTTGCTGCTCGCCGACTGCCGATTCTCGCTCACGGTAGCCACCCTCGCCGGTCTCGGGCGCGCGATGTCGGAGGTCGGTGCAGTGATGATCGTCGGCGGCAACATCGAAGGCTATACCCGGGTCATGACGACGGCCATCGCGCTCGAGACGAGCAAAGGCGATCTGGCGCTGTCGATCCTCCTCGGCTGCGTTCTGATGACGATCATTCTCGGCCTGAACGTCATCGCGCACGCGCTGCGCACCTGGGCCAGCCGGCGGTATGGCTGATGTTTCCGCTGCGCATTTCAGGGCTCTGTTGTCAGCCGAACGGCCGCATCGTGCTCGATGGCCTCGACCTCGAGCTCTCCGGCGAGGGAATCAGCGTCATCCTGGGCGCCAACGGCAGCGGCAAGACGCTGCTGCTCCGCCTGCTCGCCGGCTTGCTGCCGGCGGACGGCGGAACCATCCGATGGGGTGGCGCAGCACGCCCCGACGGGCGGCTGGCGATGGTCTTCCAGCAGCCGATGATGCTGCGCCTGTCGGTTCATGCCAACGTCGAGTTCGCGCTGCACCCGCAAGGCTTGAGCGCCGCCGAGCGGAATGCAAGGACGAACCATGTGCTTGCCCGCGTCGGCCTGGCGCACCGCGCCGGCGACTGTGCCCGCCTGCTCTCCGGCGGCGAGCGCCAGCGTCTGGCTCTGGCGCGCGCCTGGGCCATGCGGCCGCGCCTGCTGCTGCTCGACGAACCCACCGCCAGCCTGGACCCGAGCGCGACCGAAGCGGTCGAACGAATCATTCGCGAAATCCGTACCGATGGTGCGAAGATCCTGATGAGCACGCACAATCTCGGCCAGGCGACGCGTCTGGCCGACGATGTCGTTTTCCTGGCCGACGGACGCGTGCAGGAGCACGAATCGGCGCAACGCTTCTTTGCCCGTCCGCAATCCGCTGCGGCGCGCGCTTTCATGCAAGGTGAGCTGCCATGGCGCATCGCTTTCGATCACTGATCCTTGTTCTCGGGCTACTGCTTGGAGCGGCGCAGGCCGGCGAGACGCTGCTCGTCGCCTCGACCACCTCGACCGAGCAGTCTGGCTTGTTCGGCTGGCTCCTGCCGAAGTTCGAGCAGGCGACCGGCATCAAGGTGCGCGTCGTTGCGGTGGGCACCGGCCAGGCGCTCGACATCGGCCGCCGCGGCGATGCCGATGCGCTGCTCGTCCACGACCACGCGGCGGAAGAAAGCTTCGTTGCCGAGGGCTTCGGCAGCTACCGCAAGGATGTGATGTACAACGATTTCGTCCTGATCGGACCACGCAGCGACGCGGCCGGCGTGCGCGCGGCGGCGAACGCCAGCAGCGCGCTACGCGCGATTGCCCGCAGCGGCCTGCCCTTCGTCTCGCGCGGCGACCGCAGCGGTACGCATACCGCCGAACTCCGCCTGTGGAAAGATTCCGGCGTCGACCCGAAAACGCTCGCCGGCTACAAGGAAACCGGCAGCGGCATGGGACCGACGCTGAACATGGCCGCGGCAACCGGTGCCTACACGCTGTCCGACCGCGCGACCTGGTTTGCCTTCCGCAATCGCCGCGACCTGGATGTGCTGCGGGCCGGCGATCCACTGCTGTTCAATCCCTATGGCGTGATACCGGTGAACCGGGCGCGCCATCCGCATGTTAAAAAGGAAGCCGCCGAGCGCTTTGCGCAATGGTTGACCGCGCCCACCGGCCAGCAGGCGATTGCCAGCTTCCGTGCCGACGGCCAGCAAGTCTTCTTCCCCAACGCCAAGAAATGAAGCCATGACCGATACCACATCCTGCCAGTCTCCCGCCCTCGACGATGCCAGCCTGTCGGCCGACGAAGCGCGCCAGCGCATGCTGGACAGCGTCGCGCCGATCACCCACGCGGAAAAGGTTCCGGTACGCAATGCGCTCGGCCGCATCCTGGCGGCCGACGTGATCGCACCTTACGACGTTCCCGCGCACGACAATTCAGCCATGGACGGTTACGCAGTGCATTTCGAAAGCCTCGCCAGCGACGGCGAAACCGCCCTGAGCGTGGTTGGTTCCGCCTTTGCCGGCAACGCTTTTTCCGGCCTGGTGGGGCGCGGACAGGCGGTGCGCATCATGACCGGTGCGGTCTTGCCGGCCGGCGCCGATACGGTCGTCGTGCAGGAAGTCACCCGCGTCACCGGCAACACGGTTTTCGTCCCCGCCGGCCAGAAACAGGGACAGAACACGCGCCGAGCGGGTGAGGATCTGGCGCGCAACGCGATCGCCCTACCCGCAGGCAAGCGGCTGGGGCCGGCCGAACTGGGCCTGATCGCTTCGCTGGGCATTGCCGAGTTGTCGGTACGCCGTCGCCTGCGCGTAGCCTTTTTCTCGACCGGCGACGAGCTGGCGTCGATCGGCTCGCCGCTCGCACCCGGCGAAATCTACGACAGCAATCGCTACACCTTGTACGGTCTGCTCACCCGTCTCGGCGCCGAGATCATCGACCTCGGCGTCGTTCCGGATCGCGCCGAGGCACTGGAAGCCGCTCTACGCGAAGCCGCCGAGATCGCCGACGCGATCATCACCACCGGCGGCGTGTCGGTCGGTGAAGCCGATTTCATCCGCGAAATCCTCGCCCGGCTGGGCCACATCGGCTTCTGGAAGCTGAAGATCAAGCCGGGTCGGCCGATGGCTTTCGGCCGCATAGGCCAGGCCTGGCTGTTCGGCCTGCCGGGCAATCCGGTATCGGTAATGGTTAGCTACGCACAGTTCGCGCTCGATGCCCTGCTGCGGCTGTCCGGCGTTGATCCGCTGCCGGTGCGCCCCTTGCTGCCAGTCGCGGCCGCCAACGCCATCAGGAAACAGCCTGGCCGGCGCGAGTATCTGCGTGGCCGAGTGACCGAGGTCGACGGACGCTGGCAGGTCTTTACGCTGCCGCACCAAGGGTCGGGAATCCTGCGTTCGATGTCGGAAGCCAATTGCCTGGTCGTTCTGTCCGAGGCCTGCGCCGGAGTTCAGCCGGGCGAGGCCGTCGACGTGCAACTATTCGACGGTCTCTATTAACCAGGATAGAAAATCGGCTGCGCTTGCCGCTGCCAGTGTCGAAGGGTAGCCGCACTGCCGCGCTGCCAGCTAGAACAGCCGGCGATGCCGCAAGTGGCTCGGGGCGTGCGCGAGCAGCGCGGAAAGGACGATCAGCAGCCAGAAGACCGGTAACACCAGCGTTGGCTGTGCGCTTGCCAAGCCGAGCAGGACCAGTTTGATGAGCACGCCGCAACCGGCGACTTGACGCAGGTGAGCCGCATTGACCCAGGTGTCGAGAGCCAGCATGGCGAGCCCGGAGGCGAACGTGAGGCAGGCGCCCGCGACGACGTTCCCGGCGCCGAGCAAGCCCGCTCCGAGGAGGACGATGCCGACCAGGTGAACGGTACGCAGAACAACGTTGAGCCAACGTCGACCCGGAAGATTGCGTAAGGATTCAGAAGAAGAGCCGGGCATGTCGATCTTTCGCGCGCGCCGCGCGCAGAACCGGAAAACGCTTGGCCGTTCGCCCGAGCTCGCGTTGCAGGAAGGTGGGCGAGAACCTTACCCGACAAGTGTCAGGAGAGCCGAGGAGAGATTGTAACCGCGCCAACGATGGGTGGCCAAAATCGGCCGTCGCCGTTGGCCGGCCAATTAGTGGCGCTGATGCACCTGGTCGTCGGCAGACAGGCTTCGCCCGCCAGCAAGGCAGCGCTTGCCCGCTGTCGACCGTCGATCAAGCTCAAGAAACGGCGATTACGGACGTTGAAGAAGCAAGGAGCGTTGTCGCGATTCAGCGGGCTACGCTCCGTTTTTTCGAATTGGCGATGATTTCAGGAGGAATTGACATGCTTCACTCAGCCAAAGGATGGCGCTCACTGGTGCTTTGCCTGTCGCTTGCACTCGCCCTGCCGGCCGTTGCGGCGACCACGGCAGAGGTCAGGGCGGCAATCGGCCCGGTTCGTGATTCGTTGATGACCATGCTGAAGAACCCGGACAAGCGTGGACCGGATCAGCAGGCGCTGGTCAAGACTTCGGCCGACAAGGTCAGCAATCTGATCCGCGACGTCAACGTTACGCCAGACAAGAAAGCCAAGCTCGACGAGATGAAGAGGATCTGGACCGAGTTCAACCGGGTGCGCGAGACCCAGGTTGTTCCGCTGATCGTCGCCGGGAACACCGCCGAAGCGGAAAAGCTGGTGACTGGCGAACAAAAGGAGCGGCTGATGGCGGTCATCAAACTGTGCGATGAGCTGAAGTAGCATACCGCACGGCTTCGACCGTTCTGC
>NZ_JAPUVR010000132.1 GCF_029255125.1 Accumulibacter sp.
GAGTTCACTGTTTCGTGCAGGCGCAGGACGGCGTCGTTGTACTTGACGCCGACGGCGAACTGCACGGTAACCACGGCCATTCCCGGACGCGCCATGGAATAGACGTGCTCGACGCCGGACATGCGCGAGAGCACCTGCTCGGCCGGCGTGGTCACGAGGCTTTCAACGTCGCGCACCGATGCCCCGGGGAAGGGGATGAGGATGTCGGCCATCGTCACGTCGATCTGCGGCTCTTCTTCGCGCGGCGTGATCAGCGTCGCAAAGACGCCGAGCAGCAGCGCGACGAGCGCCAGCAGCGGGGTCATCTGCGAACTGACGAAGAGGCGGGCGATGCGCCCGGAGACGCCCATCGCCTAGCGGCCCGTCGGTCTGGCGGACTTCAGTTCGACGGCCGCCTGGCGCGGATCGAGCGCGATGCGCTCGCCCGCGTGCAGGCCGGCGAGCACCTCGACTTCGTTCTCGCTGACCGCTTCGCCCAGGCGCAACTGGCGCAGCGTCAGCTTGCCGTCTGCCTGCCGGACATAAACCGCGGTGATCTCGCCGCGGCGGACGACAGCGGCTTGCGGAATGCTCAGCCGGGGAGCGCTGCCGAGCACGAAGTGCACGCGCGCGTGCATGCCGGGAACGATCTCGCGTGCCGCTTCAGGCAAGCCGACGCGCACCAGCGAGACGTGCGTTGACGGATCGGCGCTGGGCAGCAGGCTGACGCTGCTCGCCTCCAGCCACTTGCCCAAGCCGGGAAATTCGATACGCGCCTGGCGCACACGGCGGATCTGCGGCAGGCGGTGTTGCGCGATGCCCGCGCTCAGGCGCAGGCTCTGCGGATCGTAGATCGAGAGCAGCGGTTTGCCCGGGGTCGCCATTTCACCGAGTTCGCTCAGCCGCTCGGCGACGACGCCGCCAATCGGCGCGCGCACTGTCGCGTGGCTGACGCCGACGCTTGCCTGTTTGTGCGTCGCCGACGCTGCGTCGAACTCGGCCTTTGCCTTGTCGAGCGCGGCCTGACTGATGAAGCCCTGCCGCTGCAGTCTGAGCAGCCGTTCATGGTTGGCCCGGGCATTGATATACGACGCGGCCGCCGCCGCCGCTGCCTCGCTCGCTTCGCGCGCGTCGATGCGCATCAGCAGGTCGCCCTTGCGCACGCTCTGGCCGGCATCGACATGCACTTCGACCAACCGACCGGAAACCTGCGCCGCGACCGTCGCCTGACGCGCCGCCTCGACGACCGCGTCGGCCGACAGGCTCGCCTCGACGGGCTTCGCCTGCACGAGGGTGTCGTTCGTCGCCTGTCCGTGGGCGGCAGCCGACGCCGCCGCCAAGCCGGCGGCAAACAGCAGGCGGCCGACGCTGGCGAGTCGGCCTGAGGGTCGGTGGACGATCCGCTGAGCGATCGGGAGGGAGACGGGTCGAGTGTCGTTCGGCATGAATATTAGGATATACTAATACATTGTTGCACGCAAGTCGGCAGCCAATCGGCCAATCGTCGGCGACGTCCTGCGTGATTGATGGCAGCGCTGCGCGGCCAGCCGGGGAGCAAATGTCGCTTGACGCACAGGTGGCTTGGATGAGACAAATTCGGGATACGTCGACCTGGAGGCCCGCCATGAAACCTGTCTCCCTCTCCCTTCTCTTCCTTGCCACGCTGCTGGCTGCCGCCTGTTCGAGCACGCCGACGCCGGACGCCGCGGACAGCGAGCTGCAGCCGGCGAAAACTGCCGCCGGCGAGGTTGCCCCGACTGGCTGGCGCGGCCGCAAGTATGCCGTGGCCACGGCGCATCCGCTGGCCAGCGAGGCCGGACAACAGATGCTGCACGCCGGAGGTTCGGCGGTGGACGCCGCCATTGCCGCGCAAATGGTGCTCACGCTGGTCGAACCGCAGTCGAGCGGTATCGGCGGCGGCGCCTTCCTGCTGCACGACGACGGGCGCCGCACGCTGGCTTACGACGGCCGCGAAACGGCACCGGCGGCGGCCAGCGAGAAGCTGTTCCTGATGCCCGACGGGCAGCCGATGACTTTTCACGAAGCGATCATCGGCGGCCGCGCAGTCGGCGTTCCGGGCACGCTGCGCATGCTCGAAATGGCGCATGCCGAGTACGGCAGGCTGCCCTGGGGAAGCCTGTTCGGCCCGGCGATCGCGCTGGCCGAGGGCGGTTTCCCGGTCAGCCGGCGCCTGCACGAGCAATTGCGCAGCGACCCGCATCTGGCACGCGACCCGAGCGCCGCGGCGTATTTCTACGGCGCCGACGGCGAGCCGCGGGCGATCGGCAGCATCCTGCGCAATCCGGAACTGGCGGCCGTCCTGCGGCGCATCGCGAGCGAAGGCGCCCGCGCGCTGCACGAGGGCGACATCGCCCAGGCGATCGTCGACAAGGTGCAGAAGCACGCCAACCCGGGCCGCCTCAGCTTGGCCGATCTGGCTGCCTATCAGGCGAAAAAGCGGACGCCGCTCTGCCACCGCTATTCGCCGAAGGAAGTCGACCCGCCGCGCACCTACCGCATCTGCGGTTTTCCGCCACCCAGCTCGGGCGGCATCGCCATCGCCCAGATCCTCGGCATCCTCGAACAGACGGGGGCCGCGAGCCTGAAGGCGGAAGACCCGCTCTGGCTGCACTATTACACCGAGGCCGCGCGCCTCGCTTTCGCCGACCGCGCGCAGTACGTCGCCGATCCGGACTTCGTCGCCGCGCCGGCCGACGGCTGGCAGTCCCTGATCAACCCGGATTACCTGTTCGCGCGCGCGCAACTGATCGGCGAGCAAAGCATGCGCGTCGCGCCACCGGGTCAGCCGCGCGGGGCGATGCTGAGCTACGCGCCGATGCCCGAACAGTTCGAGCAGGGCACCTCGCACCTGAGCATCGTCGACGCCTATGGCAACGCGCTGGCGATGACGACGACGATCGAGGATGCTTTCGGCGCGCGTCAGATGGTCCGGGGCTTTCTGCTCAACAACGAGTTGAGCGATTTTTCCTTTGCCCCGACCGACGCCAACGGCGTGCCGATCGCCAACCGCGTCCAGCCCGGCAAGCGCCCGCGCTCGTCGATGAGTCCGACGCTGGTCTTTGACGACGATAGCGGCGATCTCGTGCTCAGCGGCGGCTCGCCGGGCGGCGCGCTGATCATCCACTACACGGCCAAGCTGCTTTACGCCACGCTGAACTGGGGCTTCCCGCTGCAACAGGCGATCGACCTGCCCAACTTCGGCTCGCTGAACGGACCGACCCTGCTCGAAGAAAAGCGTTTCCCGCCATCGACCAGCGAAGCGCTGCAGGCGCGCGGCCACGAGGTCAAGGAGATCGGCATGGTGAGCGGCCTGCAAGCGATTCGGCGGCATCGTGCCGGTGTCCTCTCGGGAGGAGCGGACTTGCGGCGTGAGGGCCGGGTCGCCGGTGAATAGGCCGGACACGCCGGGGCGAGCCGCGCGCTCGCCCGACTGCCTCCGTCGGCGGCGCAGCCTGATCGCCTGTCTGATGGTCGCCGCCGGCCTGTCCGGGTGCGCCAGCGATGGCAGCTTCGAATCGCGGCCATCGCCACCGGTTCGCCCGGCGCCCTCGTCGACGCTACCGCTGCCTTCGCCGCTGCCATTGCCTTCGCCACCGCGCGAGACGGCAAAGCCTCAGCCGGCGCCAACGCCACTGCCCTTGCCGCCGCCAGCGACCGCCGCGCAGCAGCAGCCGCCAGCGCGCGCGCCGCTGGTGCTGCTGCCCGCCGATTCCGGCGAGGCACGCGCCCTGGTCAGCCGCCTGCTGCCCGCCAACGTGGGCGACCGCTCGGCCTGGGCCGCCGACATCGCCACCGCCTTTGACGCCCTGCAGTTGCCGCTGATACCGGAAAAGCTGTGTGCGGCGATGGCCGTCATCGAGCAGGAATCGGGTTTCGTCGCCGACCCGCCGGTGGCTGGTCTGGGTCGCATCGTCTGGCGGGAGATCGAGCGAAGACGCACGAGCTATGGTATCCCCAAGCTCGTCGTCGAGCTTGCCCTGCTCAAGCCTTCACCCGATGGGCGCAGCTACAAGGCACGCATCGACGCGCTGCGTACCGAGAAACAGATGAACGCGCTGTTCGACGACATGATCTCCGAGTTGCCTTTCGGCAAGACCTTGTTCTCGGGCTACAATCCGGTGCGCACCGGCGGCCCGATGCAGGTCAGCATAGAATTCGCCGAGGAACAGTTGCGCCGCCGACCCTATCCGTATCGGCGTAGCGGCAGCGTACGCGACGAGGTGTTCACCCGGCGCGGCGGCGTCTACTTCGGCATCGCCTTCCTGCTCGATTATCCGACGACCTACCGGCAGATGCTGCATCGCTTTGCCGACTTCAACGCCGGACGTTACGCCAGCCGCAACGCCGCGTTTCAGGCCGCCGTTAGCCGTCTGGGTGGCCAACCGCTAGAGCTTGACGGCGATCTGCTGCGCTACAAGGACGGTCAACCAACCGCCGAAAGCAGCGCCACGCAACGCGCCGTGCTCGCCTTGCGCGCGCGCCTGGGGCTGAGCGAGGCGGCGATCGGGCGTGACCTCCTGCTGGAAAAGACGCTGGCTTTCGAACAAAGTGCGCTCTACCAGCGCGTCTATCTACTCGCCGACACGAGCGGCGGAGGGCTGGCGGCGCGTGAGATGCTGCCGCGGATTGCCCTGAAGAGTCCGAAGATCACCCGTCCGCTGACCACCGAGTGGTTCGCTCGCCGGGTTGACACGCGCTATCGCAACTGTCTGGCACGGGCCTAGGCGGGCTGCCGCAGCGTCGTTCGGCAGCGGCCAGCAAGCCGTAGACCGAGTGGCCGGAACGAAAAAGCCGCGCTCGCACGCGGCTTTTTCGTTCCCTATCCAGAACCTCGGCCGGCCGACGGAGGGACGTCGGCCGGGAATGCGCTCTTTAGTGGAACTGCTCTTCTTCGGTCGAACCGGTCAACGCGGTGACCGACGACGCGCCGCCCTGGATGACCGTCGTCACTTCGTCGAAATACCCGGTGCCAACTTCCTGCTGGTGTGAAACGAAGGTGTAGCCCCGCTCGCGCGCGGCGAACTCGGGTTCCTGCACCTTCTCGACGTAGGCGGTCATGCCGCGCGCCACGTAGTCCTGTGCGAGATCGAACATGTGGTACCACATGTTGTGGATGCCGGCCAGCGTGATGAACTGGTACTTGTAGCCCATCGCGCCGAGTTCCTTCTGGAACTTGGCGATCGTCGCGTCGTCCAGGTTCTTCTTCCAGTTGAACGACGGCGAGCAGTTATAGGCGAGCAGTTTGCCCGGATAGGCGGTGCGCACAGCCTCGGCAAACTTGCGCGCGAAGTCGAGGTCGGGCGTACCGGTTTCGCACCAGACCATGTCGGCGTATTCGGCGTAGGCGACGGCACGCGAAATCGCCTGCTGCAGACCCTTGCGCGTCTTGTAGAAGCCTTCCGAAGTGCGCTCGCCGGTGACGAAGGGCTGGTCGTTGCTGTCGCAGTCGGAAGTCAGCAGGTCGGCTGCTTCGGCGTCGGTGCGGGCAATGACCAGCGTCGGAACGCCGCAGACGTCGGCAGCAAAGCGGGCGGCAATCAGCTTCTGCACGGCTTCCTGCGTCGGCACCAGAACCTTGCCGCCCATATGACCGCACTTCTTCACCGAAGCGAGCTGGTCTTCCCAGTGAACGCCGGCAGCGCCAGCGCGAATCATCGCCTTCATCAGCTCGAAGGCGTTCAGCACACCGCCAAAACCGGCTTCCGCGTCGCCGACAATCGGCGCAAAGTAGTCGATATAGCCCGGGTCGCCGGGGTTGACGCCCTTCGAGAACTGGATCTCGTCGGCGCGGCGGAACGAGTTGTTGATCCGTTCGACCACTTTCGGCACCGAATCCACGGGATAGAGCGACTGGTCGGGATACATTGCAGCGTACGAGTTGTTGTCGGCGGCAACCTGCCAGCCCGAAAGGTAGATCGCCTTGACCCCCGCTTTCACCTGCTGCATCGCCTGGCCACCGGTCAGCGCGCCAAGGCAGTTGACGTAGGGTTCGTTATTGACGAGATGCCACAGCTTTTCGGCGCCGCGCCGGGCCACGGTGTACTCGATCGGGAAGGAGCCGCGCAGACGGACGACATCGGCAGCTGAATAGCCACGTTTGATTCCTTTCCAGCGGGGGTTCTCCGCCCAGTCTTTCTCCAGCTCGGCGATCTGCTGCTCTCTAGTACTCATGGTTTACCTCTCCAAAGATAACGAAGTGCGGTCGGGACTATGGCGACACCCTCGCGTCAGGAAAACGACCCTGGCACGTACTGCGCGGGCGACCAATGGCGAGAAGTATAGAGAGCTTTCCCCACGCAATCAACAGTCTTATATAAGACATAAGAGATATTTTTTGTGTCAAGAAAACATGGCCTTATTCGCCACGTTTCGTATTGCGAAAACGAAGGCTCGCTTGTGAAATCGCCATCACACCAACAACACGATTATCCTGCTGACCGCTGCGCTCGCACCGGCAGTCTCCGGTCGGCTGGCCGATGCTCTGAACGTGCGCGGGCCGTAGATGTTTGCCGTGCAACCCGCGCACAGCCACAGCCGCTGCGGCGCGCTGTGCAGCAAAGTGTGGAGTAATTGACGCGCGCGGCACTGCGCAGCAGGTATTCTGCAGGCATTCGGTGATGGCTGAGCTGGCGGCCGAACGACGTTGCTTGCCGAGCGATTTCCACTATACTGTCACGCTCTGCATGATGCCCATCGAACATGTGCTTGCCGCGCCGGCAAGACGGCAGCGCAATCAGCCGGCGGCCGAGCGCGAACGGAGATAAGGAGAAACGGATGTTGACACGCCTGTGTACTGTGTTGGGCGCTGGGCTGCGCTGGTTTGCCCTTGGCGTTTTCGGCCTGCTGGTGGGCGGCTGTGCCAGCTCGTTTCCGCCAGCGCCGACCAGCGCGGCGTCGCCAGACTATCGTTACATCATCGGACCCGGCGACAGCGTAAACATTATCGTCTGGCGTAACCCGGAGCTGTCGATGACCGTCCCGGTGCGCCCGGATGGACTGATTGCCGCGCCGCTGATCGAAGACCTGCAGGCGATGGGCAAGACACCGACCGCCCTCGCGCGCGACATGGAGAAGGCGCTCGGCACCTTTATCCGCGACCCGGTGGTGACCGTCGTCGTGACCAGCTTCGTCGGAACGCAAAGCGAGCAGATCAGGGTAGTCGGCGAGGCCTCCAAACCGCAGACCCTTCCCTACCGGCAAAACATGACCCTGCTCGACGTGATGATCGCCGTCGGCGGTCTGACCGACTTCGCTGACGGCAACGGCGCCAAGCTGCTGCGCAGTGCGGAAGGCAATACGCAGTACAGCGTCCGCCTGGCTGATCTGATCCGACGTGGCGACATCTCCGCCAACGTCGATATGCGACCGGGCGATGTCCTGATCATCCCGCAGAGCTGGTTCTGAGCCGGCGGCCTGTTGCCCCGCCTGGCCGGGTGGTTGCTGCCTTCTGCCCTGCGGCGCAAGGTAGCCGCCGCTCCTTTTGTCCTTTGTCACATCTTCTTGCTAGAGTCTGAATCCAATGGATGAACTGCTTCGACAAGCGACTGCAGTGCTGCGCGGCATGTGGAAGCGCCGCTGGCTCGGAGTGGGCGTCGCCTGGGTGGTCAGCGTGGCCAGCGTGGCCCTGGTCCTGCTCATGCCGGACAAGTACGAGGCATCGGCCCGCATCTATGTCGATACGCAATCGATCTTGCGGCCGCTGATGTCTGGCCTGGTGACGCAACCGAACTTCGATCAGCAGGTCATGATGCTCAGCCGCACGCTGATCTCGCGGCCAAACGTCGACAAGCTCATCCGGATGGCCGACCTCGACCTCAAGGTTCAATCCAAGGCGGAACGCGACGCGCTGGCCGAGGACCTGATGACCGCCCTGAAGATCCAGAATACAACGCGCGACAACATTTACACGATCGTCTTCCGCGACAGCAATCCGCAGCAGGCCAAGCGCGTCGTGCAGTCGCTGGTCTCGATCTTCGTCGAGTCCAACCTAGGCGACACACGCCGCGACGCCGAGTCGGCCAAGAAGTTTCTCGAAGAACAGATCAAGACTTACGAGAAGAAGCTGGAAGAGGCCGAGTCGCGGCTGAAGGAATTCAAGCTGCGCAACCTGAACCTGCAGGGATCGGAAGGTAAGGACCATCTCACGCGGATGGGCGAGCTGGCTGGATTGCTCGAACAAAGCCGACTCGAGCTGCGCGAAGCACAGGAGTCGCGCGATGCGCTGAAGCACCAGATCGTCGGCGAGGAACCCGTCGTCCAGTCCGACGCCGTCGCGCCCGAGGCAATCGCTGGCGTTTCGGTGCCCGAGATTGACGGTCGCATTGATGCCATGCGGCGTAACCTGGACGCCATGCTGCAGCGCTTTACCGAACAGCATCCGGACGTGATCAGCACCCGCCGACTGATCAAGGAACTCGAGGAGCAGAAGCAGCAGGAGATCATCGCCCGCCGCAAGACAGCGCTGAGTAGTCCATCGACCGCCGCCAGCAGTAATCCGGTGTACCAGCAACTGAAGGTTGCCCTGTCGGAAACGGAGGCCAGGGTTGCTGCCTTGCAGACCAGGGTTGCCGAGTACCAGTCACGCTACGACCGGATGAAGGCGTCGATCAACCTGGTTCCGCAGATCGAAGCCGAGTTCGCTCAGCTCAACCGCGATTACGACATCAACAAGAAGAACTATGAGCAACTGGTTCAGCGCCGCGAATCGGCGACCATGGGTAGCGAAATGGACAGCACGGCGGGGGTCGACTTCCGCCTGATCGACCCGCCGCGCGTCTCGCCGAAACCGGTGGCACCGAATCGCACCTTGCTGTTGCCGCTGACGCTGGTCCTCGCACTCGCCGCCGGTATCCTGTCCACCTTCGCCGCCAGTCAGATCCGCCCGGTCTTCTTCGACTCGCGTTCCTTGCGCGAAGAGTGCGGCCTACCGCTTCTGGGAACTGTTTCGATGCTGGTCAACGCAGACAGCAAGCGTCGGCAGAAGAAGGATCTGCTTCGTTTTCTCGCGGCCAGCGTGGCGCTCGTCGCGATTTACGGAGCCGGACTGGTCGTTCTGTTCGTGTTTTCCATCCGTACTGTCTGAGGAAGATCCATGAGCCTCATCGAACAAGCCGCCAAGCGCCTGGAACAACTACGGCGGGCGGGAGTGGACATCCCGCAGCCGGCTGGCGACACGGCAGCGGAGCCGGCGCAAGCTGACTCGACAGTGGCCACTTCGTTGGCTCCGCCGGCCGCGGTGACCGAGCCGCCGGCGGCAGCAACTCCCAAAGTAGAGGAACAACGCACGCCACCTTCGGCCGTTGCCAGCGCTGCGCCGACAGGGATGGTTTCGCGCCGGGTCGAACTCGACCTGGCGACGCTGGCGACGATCGGTCTGATCAGCCCGGATGCGCCGCGCTCGCAACTGGCCGATCAGTATCGCGTAATCAAGCGACCCCTGATCGCCAATGCGATGGGCCGCGGCGCTGCGCCGATCAGGCGTGGCAACCTGATCATGGTTACCAGCGCGCTGCCCGGCGAAGGCAAGAGCTTTACGGCAATCAACCTGGCCATGAGCATTGCCATGGAACTGGACAACACGGTGATGCTGGTCGACGCCGATGTGCCCAAACCCTCGGTGCTCAAGATGCTCGGATTGACCGCGTCGGCCGGCCTGCTTGACGTGCTGACGAATGAAACCAGCACCCTGTCGGATGTACTGCTGAGGACCAACGTCGAGAAGCTGACGCTCCTGCCCAGCGGCACGCAACATCAGCGCGCGACCGAATTTCTTGCCAGCGAAGCGATGATCGCCTTGCTCGACGAAATGGCTAATCGCTATCCGGACCGGATCATCATTTTTGACTCGCCGCCGTTGCTGATGACCACCGAGGCACGCGTTCTGGCCACGCACATGGGGCAGGTGGTGGTTGTGGTGAGGGCCGAGAGCACGACCAAGAATGACGTCAAGCACGCCTTGGCCGCCATCGATTCGTGTCCGGTCAAACTCCTGCTGCTCAATCAGGCGCGCGCCAGCACGCAGGATGGCTACGGTTACGGTTACGGTTATGGCTACGGTTACGGCTATGGTTATGGCTCCGAGCGCAGTTGATCCCACTGTTGGCCCGCCACACGGCGACCAGCGTGCGGGCGGACGGATTCCTCGTTGGCACGAAGTGGCGCGCGTCTTCGGCCAGACCGACCACCCGCGGAAGCCGCTGCTGCCGGCGCGCGCCTGGCGAGCAGGTGTTCTTGCGTTGTCGGCAGCTTTCCCGGCGTACGCCGAAAACTGGCACGTGACGCCGACACTCGCGGTCAGTGCGACGCTCAGCGACAACGTCTTTCTGGCTGCCGGCGGCAACCGGACGAGCGATCTCGTGACCAGCCTGACGCCCGGGATTTCGATCGACGGTGCGGGTGCGCGCAGCAAGCTGCGGCTCAGCTACGGGCTGACACAAAACCTTTATGCGCGCGAGTCCTCGGCGAATAACCACCAGAACGCGTTGAATGCTGTCGGCATGCTAGAGGCGATCGAGGATTGGCTGTTCATCGACGGAATGGGAAACATTTCGCAGCAGTATCTGACCCCGCTCGGAGCCGTCTCCCCAAGCAGTAACGTCAACGTGAATGCCAACCAGACGGAAACCTCGACCTATAGTCTGTCGCCCTACATTCGGGGCCAGCTCTTCTCGTCGGTGGACTACCGGCTACGCTACAAAGCCGGTGTCAGCCGCTCGAAGTCGGGTCAGGGTGACATGGACACGCGCGAGTGGCAAGGAAAGCTCTCCGGCAATACGCGCTGGGGACCTCTGGATTGGGCGATCGACGCGAGCAACTCGACCACCGACTACACGCGCGGCAGGAATCTCGAGGCAACACGCTATGCGCTGACTCTGATCTATCGGTTGAACCCACAGTGGCAGATCTGGTTGAGCAATGGCCGGGAATCCAACAACTATGTCAGCCAGCAGCAGGAAAGCAACACGACTGGCGCTTATGGTTTTGTGTGGACGCCCGATCCGCGCACCAAGCTTGCCGCGAGCAAGACCAAGCGCTTCTTCGGCGACGGCTATTCGGTTGAGCTCAGCCACCGCATGCCACGCTCGCTGTGGACCTACAGCGCAACGCGGGACGTGTCGTTTCAGCCGTCGAGCGCAACCAGCACCAGCGTCGGCTCGAACTACGACGCGGTGTATTCGCTCGTCGCCGCGATCAATCCGGGAATGGCCCCCGATGCCATTCGGGCGCAGGTGATACAGTTTCTGCAGAGTCGAGGCTTGCCGGTCGATGGTAGCGTGGTCAATGGCTACCTGACGAACACCGCCAATCTGCAGAAGCGGCAGCAGTTCTCGGTGGCACTGCTCGGCGCGCGCAATACTGTGACGCTGACGGCGAATCAGACCGAGCAGGAACCCCTGGGTCTGGCCAGCGGAACAACGGGAAGTGCCGTCAGATCCGATGGAACGCGCCAACGTGGACTTGGCATCAGTTGGGGACACCAGTTGTCCGGCCTGTCCGCCCTGTCGCTCCTGCTCAATCAGCAACAAAGCACGACTTTCACTACCGGTTCGCCGGAAACCAAAACACAAGCTGCGTACCTGTTTCTGACCACGCGGATTTCGCCGAAGACGAGCGCCAGCGTCGGCTTGCGCCGGGTCGTTGGAAGCGGCGTCGGCGGCTACACGGAGAGTGCGCTCAGCGGCGGACTCTCGCACAGTTTCTGATCGTTTGCCATGTACGAATCGTTCTACGGCTTGACCAGCAAGCCTTTTCAGTTGAATCCTGATCCCTCCTTCTACTACGCCAGCAAGCAGCACCGGCGCGCGATGGCTTACCTCGAGTACGGCCTGAGCCAGAATGAAGGCTTCATTGTGGTCACCGGCGAGGTCGGAGCGGGCAAGACGACGATCGTGCGCGGCCTGCTCAACGATCTGGATCAGACCAAGGTGGTCGCGGGGCAACTGGTGACAACTCAGCTTGGCGCCGAAGATACCTTGCGCATGGTGGCGGCGGCATTCGGTGTGCCGACGAAGAATGCCGGCAAGTCCGACATGTTGCTCTCGCTGGAAGCCTATCTGATCGATGTCACACGCCAGGGAAAGCGCTGCCTGCTAGTCGTCGACGAGGCGCAAAACCTGACTCCGCGGGCGGTCGAAGAACTACGCATGCTGTCGAACTTCCAGTTTGGCACGCAAGCTCTGCTGCAGAGCTTCCTGATCGGTCAGCCCGAGTTCCGCAAGATCATGCAGAGCCACGAGATGGTCCAGTTGCGCCAGCGCGTGATTGCGGCGTGCCACATTGGACCGATGGACCGCGAGGAAACGCAGGCGTATATCGAGCACCGGCTTCGCTGCGCCGGGTCAAGCGGCCTGCCGCGTTTCGACAGCGAGGCTTACGACGCGATCTTTCACGCCAGCGGCGGCGTACCGCGGCGGATCAATGCGCACTGCGACCGGCTTCTGCTCTCCGGCTATCTGAGCGGGAAGAGCGAATTCGTTCGCTCGGACGTCGAAGAGGTCGCGCGCGAGATCAAGGAGGAGACGCAATCGAGCGTGTCAATGACGGCGAGCCGGGTAAGCGACAGCGAGCATGGCGGGATGAACATGCAGTTGACTGACAGCAACGTCCTCGAAGTCGATCTGTCGCGCCTCTCGCTCGACGCGAGCACGGCCGATCAGGCCTCGCGGGTGATCGCCGACATGAAGAGCGGGCAGGCCGAGCAACGAATGATTCGCATCGAACGCGGCATTCTCCGCCTGGAACGTAATAACGCAGCGCTTCTTTCCTTGCTCCAGCAGCTCATCGACGCTGTCCGGGCAAGACAACAATAGGCTGAAAGGGCGATCTCCCGTGGCAGACAAACAATGGCCCAGCGACCTGGGTCCGGTCGCCTGCATCGTTGGCGCGCGACCGAATTTCATGAAGATGGCGCCCATCCTGCGCGCCTTCAGTGCGCATTGCCCGGCCGTACCGACGCTGCTCGTCCATACCGGCCAGCACTACGACAAGGACATGAACGATCGGCTGTTCGTCGACCTCCGGCTGCCGCATCCCGATATCAACCTCGAAGTCGGATCGGGAACGCATGCGGTGCAGACGGCCGAGGTCATGCGCCGCTTTGAACCGCTGCTCGACGCGCAACGACCGTCGTGCGTGCTGGTCGTCGGCGATGTCAATTCGACGCTCGCCTGCGCCCTGGTCTGCGCCAAGAAGCAGGTGCCGGTCGTACACGTCGAAGCGGGGCTGCGCAGCCACGACCGCGCGATGCCGGAAGAAATCAACCGCGTGTTGACCGACCAGCTAGCCGATCGCCTGTACACGACGGAACGCAGCGCGCACGATAACCTGGCGCGCGAAGGCATCGCCGCGGAGCGCGTGTCGTTTGTCGGCAACGTGATGATCGACTCCTTGCTTGCCAACCGGCAGTTCGCTCATCCTCCCACGCAAACCCTGCAGCAGGCGGGATTTGACCCGGCCCTCGTGAGCGACCCACAGGGTTATGGCGTCGTCACGCTGCATCGTCCGTCGAATGTCGATCAGGTCGAAACGCTGGCGCCACTGCTCGCCGTGCTCAGTGAAACCGCACAGCGTATTCCGCTGGTCCTCGCGCTGCACCCGCGCACGCGTGGCAACATCGAACGGTTCGGCCTGGCTCATCTGCTGTGCAGTCCGCGCGTCGTGCTGTTGCCGCCGCAAGGCTATCTCGAGATGCTCGGTTTGCTCGCCGGCGCTCGCTTGGTGCTATCCGACTCGGGTGGCCTGCAGGAGGAAACGACCGCGCTCGGTGTTCCCTGCCTGACCTTGCGCGCGAACACCGAGCGGCCGATTACCGTCGACCAGGGAACCAATACGCTCGTCGGCAGCGACCCGCTGGCGATTCGCCAAGGCGTAGACCAGATTCTGCGCGGCGCCGGCAAGAGCGGCCGTGTTCCCGAGCTGTGGGACGGGCGGGCGGCCGAACGGATCGCCGCCGACTTGGCGCCGTGGCTGCTCGCGCGGCACTCGGCAAGTCGGCACTGACGGCGACATCACCGCACGATGGCGGATCAACTGATCACCAACGCCTTGACGATCGATGTCGAGGACTACTTTCAGGTCTCGGCGCTAGCGCCCTACATTGCGCGCAGCGAGTGGGAAACGCGCGAGTGCCGGGTCGAGCGCAACGTCGAGCGCATTCTGGCGATGCTCAACGAGCAAGGGACCAAAGCGACATTCTTCACCCTGGGCTGGATTGCCGAGCGCTACCCGCAGCTCGTCCGTCGCATCGTCGCCGACGGCCACGAACTGGCCAGCCATGGTTACGGGCACGCGCGTGCAAGCGATCTGAGCCCGGCAGAATTCTCGGCCGACATCGGCTCGGCCAAGCGCTTGCTCGAAGACATTTCCGGGCAAGAGGTCAAAGGCTACCGCGCGCCAAGCTTTTCGATCGGCGAGCACAACCTGTGGGCTTTCGACTGCCTGGAACGTACCGGCTATCGTTACAGCTCGAGCATTTACCCGATTCGACACGACCACTATGGCATGCCGGACGCACCGCGCTTCGCGCATCGCGTCCGCGCGGGTTTGCTTGAATTGCCGGTCACCACAGCGCGTTTTTTCGAACGAAACTGGCCCGCCAGCGGTGGCGGGTACTTTCGTCTGCTGCCCTACGCCCTGTCGCGCTGGCTGCTGCGACGGGTCAACACGACTGACCGACAGCCGGCAATTTTCTATTTCCATCCCTGGGAGATCGATCCGCGGCAGCCACGCGTTGCTGGCATCGATGCCAAGACGCGCTTTCGCCACTACGTCAATCTGCAGCATATGGAAGGCCGCCTGCGGCGACTCCTGACCGACTTTCACTGGGGACGGGTAGACCAGGTGTTTCTCCCCGCCGATCCGGTGGTACCGGGAGCTCACAGATGACCAGCACGCCAGCGACCGACAAAATGGCTCCCGGATCGGCGCCGCTGCACCTCAAGGAGTTGAAGGCAGGCGATGCGGCAACCGCAGCACGCTGGGACGCGTTTGTTGACACCTGTCCCCAAGCAACGTTCTTCCACAAGGCGGGCTGGCAGAGAATTGTCAGTGAGGTCTTCAAGCACCGGACGCATTTTCTTTACGCCGAGCGGGCTGGCACCCTCGAAGGCGTTCTGCCCCTCGCCCAGGTAAAGAGCCTGCTGTTCGGCAATTCGCTCGTCTCGCTGCCCTTTGCCATGTACGGCGGAGTCGCCGCGCTCAGTCAGGAGGCGGTGGAACTGCTCGAGCAGGAAGCACAGACGCGCGCGCGCCGGCTGCGCGTAGACCATCTGGAAATGCGCAACGTCGAGCAACGTCATGCCGATTGGCCGACGCAGGATCTCTATGTACGCTTCCGCAAGGAGATTGCGCCGGAAGTGGAGGCAAACATGCTGGCCATTCCCCGCAAGCAGCGTGCCATGGTCCGCAAGGGCATCAAGAACGGCTTGCGCAGCGAGCTTGATGCCGACATCGACCGCTTCTTTGCCCTCTACGCCGATAACGTTCATCGGCATGGCACGCCGGCGTTCCCGCGCCGCTACTTCCAGGCCCTACGCGAGGTCTTCGCTGCCGATTGCGAGGTGCTCACCGTGGTTGACGCGATGCAGCGGCCACTGAGCAGCGTCTTGAGCTTCTACTTTCGCGACGAGGTGCTGCCCTATTCGGCCGGGGACGAGCTTTCCGCTCGCGAACTCGCGGCCAACGATTTCAAGTATTGGGAGCTGATGCGCCGCGCCTGCGAACGCGGCCTGAAGGTCTTCGACTACGGTCGCAGCAAGCGTGGTACCGGCTCCTTTGCTTTCAAGAAGAACTGGGGGTTTGAGGCACAAGCCCTGCATTACGAGTACTGCCTTTACCGGCGCGACTCGATTCCCCAGAACAACCCATCGAACACCAAGTACAAGTTGCTCATCGAAACCTGGCGCAAGTTGCCGATTGGCCTCGCCAACCGGCTCGGACCATTCATCGTGCGCAACCTTGGATGATCCGGCGCGCCTGCCGGAGTCAATGCCGCGAGCGAGCGAAATCCAGAATGAGCCGCCGAGTCGGATCAACGAAAGCTTTGCTATGAACCACATCGCCGCAAGTCGGACAATGCAGGCTGACGATCATCAGTGGCGCCTGATCCTGCCTTTGTTCTCTCTGGTCGTCATCGCAATTCTGCTCATTTTTCGCCACACCTTCCTGGGCATGGCGGGTATCTGGGCGCGCTCCGACACCTACGCGCACGGCTTTGTCGTGCTGCCGATCACGCTCTGGTTGATCTGGCGCAAGCGTTCCGAAGTTGCCCGACTGACGCCTCGACCGAGCTATTCGGCGTGGTTGCTTCTCGCTGGCGTTGGTTTCTCCTGGCTGCTCGGCGACCTTGCCGCAGTGAACTCGCTGACCCAGTTTGCCGCCGTCGGGATGCTCGTCCTGGCCGTCCCCGCCGTGCTCGGCTGGCCGGTCGCACGTGCGCTTGCCTTTTCCTTGCTGTTCCTCTTCTTCTCGGTGCCGCTGGGTGACTTTGCCATGCCGAAGCTGATGGACTGGACGGCAGCGATGACCATTTTCGGCTTGCGTCTCACCGGCATACCCGTGCATGCCGAAGGTCTCCGTTTCGTCATTCCAAGCGGCAGCTGGTCGGTCGTCGAGGCGTGCAGCGGCGTGCGCTACCTGATCGCGTCGATCACTGTCGGCACCCTGTTCGCCTATCTGACGTATCACTCGCTGAAGCGGCGCATCCTCTTCGTGCTCGCGTCGATCATCGTCCCCGTCATCGCCAACTGGCTGCGTGCCTACATGATCGTCATGATCGGCCATCTGTCGAGCAACCGCCTGGCGGTTGGCGTAGACCACGTGGTCTACGGTTGGCTCTTCTTCGGGCTCGTCATGATGGCCATGTTCTGGGTCGGCGGGCGCTGGCGCGAGGACCATCTGCCGCGCCCGGTCAAACGCGATCCAGAAGTGCCTGCTGGCGGTGCAGCGAGCGTTCCGCTGCTGCTCATCGGCGCGGCGGCAACCGTCATGATCGCAGCCACTGGTCCCCTGATCAGCGGGCATCTTGATGACCGTCACTCGTCACCGCTCAGCCAGATCGCCGCGCTGGCGACCATCCCCGGCTGGCAGCCAGCGGAGCAGGCTACGGCAAATTGGCAACCCAGCTATGCCGGGGCGAATGCGCAAATGCACACGGCTTACGAGAAGGAGGGGCGCGTCGCCGGGCTGTTCATTGGCTACTATCGTCAGCAAGACAACCGACGCAAGCTGGTCACCTCGACCAACGGCCTGGTGCGCAGCAACGATCAGCTCTGGGTAATGACGGCGAGCGGCGCGCGCGGCATTGGCTTCGACAACCAGGATCTCAAGGTGCGTTGGGCGCAATTGCGCGGCAGCTCGCACGCGCGCCTGACGGTCTGGCAGTGGTACTGGATTGACGGACGATGGACGGCCAGCGATTCTCTGGCCAAGGCGTACATGGCGCTCGCGCGCCTGATGGGCAAAGGGGATGACTCGGCGGTGGTGATTCTCTACGCGGCGCACGAACAAGGCGTAGAGGCGCAGGCGATACTCGAGGAGTTTGCGGCAGCGGCCGCTGCGCCGATCGGAAATGCGCTGCGGCAGACAGCGGAAAGCCGATGAGCAAAGGAGCGGACGATCGACGTCCGCTGATTGCCCATGTCGTTTTCCGCTTCGATGTTGGCGGCCTTGAGAACGGTGTGGTCAATCTGCTCAATCGCCTGCCCTCCGAAGCGTATCGGCACGTGATCATAGCGCTGACCGACATTACCGATTTTCGCAAGCGCATTGCCCGGCACGACGTGCAGTTCATTGCCCTGGAGAAGGCGCCCGGACACACGTTCTGGGTCTATCCACGCCTCTACCGGCTGTTCAGGGAGCTGCGGCCGGCCATCGTGCACAGTCGCAACCTGGCCGCGCTCGAGGTGGTCATTCCTGCCTGGCTGTCTGGCGTCGCGGTGCGCATCCACGGCGAGCACGGACGCGACGTTGGCGACCTCGATGGATCGAGCCGCAAGTATCGCTGGGTGCGCCGTTTTTACCGACCCTTCGTGACCAAGTACATAGCGCTTTCACGCGATCTCGAAGACTATCTGATCACGGCCGTGGGTGTTCCGCGGGGCAAGATCGAACAGATTTACAATGGGGTCGATATAATGCGTTTCCATCCGGTTGCGTCGCGCCAGGTACCGGCCGGCTGCCCTTTTGTCGAGCCCGGCTTGTGGCTGGTCGGCAGCGTCGGACGCATGCAGGTGGTGAAGAACCAGACCGACTTGGCGCGGGCTTTCATACGAATCTTGCAGGCCCACCCGGAGCTGGTCGCGCGTTTGCGGCTGGTCATCGTCGGTGCAGGTCCACTGCGCGCCGAAGCCCAGGCGCTGCTCGCGCAGGCCGGCGTTGCCGACTACGCGTGGCTGCCTGGTGCACGCGACGACGTACCGGAGATCATGCGCGGATTGGACTGCTTCGTGCTGCCGTCGCTGGCCGAGGGCATATCCAACACCATCCTCGAAGCGATGGCCAGTGGCTTGCCAGTGGTCGCCACCGATGTCGGCGGCAACCGCGAATTGATCGATCATGGGCGAACGGGTGAGATCGTGCCGGCGGGAGATGTCGAGGCAATGGCTGAACGGATCGCCGCCTACGCGGCTGATCCGCAAGCCGCACGCGCGGCGGGACTGGCTGGACGGGCTTTGGTTGAGCGCCAGTTCAGCATGCAAGCGATGTGCGCAAGCTACCTGGCGGTTTATGACGGCCAGTTGCGCGCGCAAACCGGCCGGCACCGGCCGCCGTTCACAACCTCTGAGAGCTAGGGTATGTGTGGGATTACCGGTATCTTCGATCTGCGCGGGCAACGCGAGCTAGATCGCGGCACACTCGCGCGGATGAACGAGTCACAGCACCACCGCGGCCCCGACGAAGGAGGGACACACCTCGAGCCCGGCCTCGGTCTCGGCCATCGCCGGCTGTCGATCATCGACCTGTCGACCGGCCAGCAGCCCCTGTACAACGAAGACAAGAGCGTCTGCGTGGTATTCAACGGCGAGATCTACAACTACCAGGAACTCATTCCCGAGTTGCTTTCGCTCGGCCACGTCTTTCACACGCGCAGCGACACCGAGGTCATCGTGCATGCCTGGGAGTCCTGGGGCGAAGCCTGTGTGCAACGCTTTCGCGGCATGTTCGCCTTTGCCTTGTGGGATCGCAATCGGCAAACCCTCTTCCTTGCCCGCGACCGCCTGGCGGTCAAGCCGCTCTTCTACGCACACCTCGCCGATGGGCTGTTTCTCTTTGGTTCGGAGCTGAAGTCGCTGCTCGCGCATGGCGGCTTGCCGCGCGAGATCGATCCGCTGGCGGTCGAGGAGTACTTTGCCCTGGGCTACGTGGCCGAGCCGCGGACGATCTTTTGCCAGGCCAGAAAGCTCCCACCGGGCCACACGCTGACCCTGCGCCGGGGCCAGCCGCCGGCCGAACCGAAAGCCTACTGGGACCTGCGCTTCAGCCTGCATCAACCGCTGGCGCTCGAGGAGGCTTGCGACGAACTCAACAAGCGGCTGCGCGAATCGGTTCGCCTGCGCATGATTTCCGAAGTTCCGCTCGGCGCCTTCCTCTCCGGCGGCGTCGATTCGAGCGCGGTCGTGGCATTGATGGCCGGGCTGTCGCCGGCTCCGGTGAACACCTGTTCGATCGCCTTTGACGATCCTGCTTTCGACGAAGCAAAGTTCGCCAGAATCGTCGCCGATCGCTACCAGACCAACCACCACTGCGAAATGGTTGCCAGCGACGATTTTGATCTGGTTGACACGCTTGCCCGGCTGTACGATGAGCCGTACGCCGACAGTTCGGCGATTCCCACCTACCGCGTCTGCCAACTCGCGCGCCAGCATGTCACGGTGGCGCTTTCCGGCGACGGCGGCGACGAAACTTTCGGCGGTTATCGTCGCTATCGCCTGCACATGATGGAAGAGCGCATGCGCTCGGCGCTGCCGCTGGCCTTGCGGCGACCCTTGTTCGGTCTGCTCGGTCGGGTGTATCCGAAAGCCGACTGGGCGCCACGCGTCTTTCGCGCCAAGACGACCTTCGAGGGGATGGCGAGAACGGCCGTCGAAGCGTACTTCCATTCCGTCTCGATTCTGCGTGCTCCGATGCGCCGGCAATTGTTCACCGACCGTTTCCGGCGACAGATAGGTGGCTATTCCGCAGAGGAGGTATTTCGCAGCCATGCACAGCGGGCGGCCACCGATGATCCGCTGGCCTTGATCCAGTATCTCGATCTCAAGACGTACCTGGTTGGCGACATCAACACCAAGGTCGATCGGGCGAGCATGGCACACTCGCTCGAAGTGCGCGAGCCGCTGATGGATCACGAACTGGTCGAATGGATGGCGACCCTACCCTCCGCGCTCAAGTTGCGCAGCCAGGAAGGAAAGTTCCTGCTGAAGAAGGCGATGGAGCCCAGCCTGCCGTACGACGTGCTGTATCGTCCCAAGATGGGCTTTGCCGTACCCTTGGCGCGCTGGTTTCGCGGCCCGCTCAAGGAACGGATCCGGCAAGCGGTCCTTGGTCCGCGTCTGGCCGAAACCGGCTGGTTTGATCAGGCCTATCTGCGCCAGGTGGTCGATGCACATCAGTCGGGCACGGCCGACCACAGCGCACCGCTCTGGACGGTCCTCATGTTCGACGCGTTCCTGCGCAATGTTCTCGATTCGACTACAGGCCCTGCGGAAACTCGCGCCAACGCGAACGCGGTGGTCTGATCTGACCGGCTTTGCCCTCTGATGAGCACTCTCCTTTATCTCGTCCATCGCCTCCCCTATCCGCCGAACAAGGGGGACAAGGTACGCTCGTTTCATCTGCTCAAGCATCTGGCCGCGCGACACCGCGTTTTCCTGGGGACGTTCATCGACGATCCAGAGGACGAGCGTTACGTCGAAACCGTGCGCGGCTATTGCGCCGACCTGCATGTCGCCCGCCTCGACCCGAAACTTGCCCGGATACTCAGCCTGCGCGGCCTGCTCAGCGACCAGGCACTGAGCCTTCCCTACTACCGCAACGCGGGCCTGCAGGCCTGGGTCGATCGCACCCTGCGAACCGAAAAAATCGACGCGACGGTCATCTTTTCCTCGGTCATGGCGCAGTTCGTCGAGCGCCACACGGAAGTCGTCAGTCTGGTTGATTTCTGCGACGTCGACTCGTACAAGTGGACGCAGTACGCGGGGCGCCATCGCTGGCCGATGTCCTCGCTCTACCGACGCGAAGGCGAGCGTCTGCTCGCCTTCGAGCGCATGGTCGCTGCTCGCTCCAGTCGCTCGTTCTTCGTCACGCCGGCGGAAGTCGACCTGTTCGCTGGACTGGCGCCCGAATGCGCCGGCAAGATCGAGGCGATGTGCAACGGCGTGGACGCCGACTATTTTTCGCCGGCGCACGAACTGCCCTCGCCCTTTGCCGCCGACGAGCTGCCGGTCGTGTTCACCGGCGCGATGGACTATTGGCCGAACATCGACGGGGCGAGCTGGTTCGCCAAGGAGGCCTTCCCGCAACTGGCGCGTGCCTGGCCGACGCTGCGTTTCTTCATCGTTGGGCGAAGCCCGACCCCAGCCGTACAGGGGCTCGCCAACAACCGCATCGTGGTCACCGGAACGGTCCCTGACGTTCGCCCATACCTGCGCCACGCGGCGGTCGTCGTTGCCCCCCTGCGCCTGGCGCGCGGCGTGCAGAACAAGATTCTCGAAGCCATGTCGATGGGCCGACCCGTGATCGCCTCACAGGAGTGCGCGACGCCGATTGACGCTGTCGCCGAACGCGATTTCCTGACCGCGGGAGGCATCGACGATTTCGTCGCGCAGGTCGACAGCCTGCTGCGCGAACCCGCACGCGCTGCGGCGATCGCCGTCGCCGGGCGAGAGCGGGTGCTCGAACGCTACAGTTGGGATGCGCACCTGTCGACCATCGACCGCCATATCGGACTGACCGCAGCCGGCAGGGAGTCGGTCCGATGAGCCTGCGCATTCTGCACGTCCTCGATCATTCGATTCCGCTGCACAGCGGCTATACCTTTCGCACGCTGTCGATTCTGCGCGAACAGCGCAAGCTCGGCTGGCAAACGTTTCATCTGACGACGCCGCGGCATCTGCTTGGTCGCTCGCTGGAGGAGGAGGTCGATGGCTGGCATTTCTTTCGCACGCCGGTAAGCGAAGCAGGTAGCCGGCGCTGGCCGGGCCTCGATGAACTTGCCTTGATGCGGCGTGTCGAGCAACGGCTGCTGGAGGTGGCGCAAAAGGTCAGACCGCAAATCCTGCATGCGCATTCGCCGGTGCTCAACGCCATTCCCGCCTTGCGCGTTGGCCGCCGTCTCGGCCTGCCGGTTGCCTACGAGGTACGCGCGTTCTGGGAGGATGCTGCGGTAGACCACGGCACGACGAGCGAAGGGAGCCTGCGTTACCGTCTGACGCGCGGCTTGGAAACCTGGGCGCTGAAGCGCGCCGATCAGGTGTTCACAATTTGTGAAGGACTGCGTAACGACATCGTCCAGCGGGGAATTCCTGCCGAAAAGGTCACCGTCATTCCGAACGCTGTCGACATCGAATCGTTTGTCGGCGGCGGGCCGGCCGACGCGCGGCTGAAGAGCCAGCTTGGCCTGAGCGGAGCAACTGTAATCGGCTTCATCGGGTCGTTCTATGCCTATGAGGGGCTCGATCTGCTGATCGATGCCTTGCCCGAGATTCTGCGCCAACGACCCGACGTGCGCGTTCTGCTCGTCGGCGGCGGACCACAGGAAGCAGCGCTCAGACAACAGATCGCTCGCCTCGGCGTCGAGTCCAAGGTCGTCATCGCCGGGCGCGTGCCGCACAGCGAAGTGCAGCGCTACTACGATCTGGTCGATGTGCTGGCTTACCCGCGACATTCGATGCGCCTGACCGACCTGGTGACGCCACTCAAACCGCTCGAAGCGATGGCGCAGGGCCGTCTTCTGGTCGCCTCGGATGTCGGGGGACACCGCGAGCTGATTCGCCACGGGGAAAACGGCATCCTTTTTCGGGCAGGCAGCAAGGAGGCTCTGGCGGACGCCGTCGGGCAACTGCTGACCGAGCGCGAACGCTGGCCGGCGCTGCGCGCGGCTGGTCGGCAGTTCGTCGAGAACGAGCGCAACTGGACAGCGAGCGTGGCGCGCTACGCCACGGCCTACGCACGCATCGCCAAGAACGCAAACGCTTGATGTGGGCAGCCGGGCGCTCGATCAAGACCGATCTCTCTCCGACCAATGCGTGACTTGTTCCCAACCCTCATCCGTCGCCAGCCACGCGACGCTGGCGTCAGCCACGGCCAGCGTGACCGCCGCGATGCCCTAGGTAACTGATGCGCGATCTCCTGCTTTCGGCAATCGTCTTCGGCGCCTTGCCGCTGATTCTTTACCGACCGCACATCGGCGCCCTGATGTGGGTGTGGATCGGCATGATGAATCCACACCTGCTGACCTTCGGTTTCGCCGCACGCATACCCTTTGCTCAGTTGGTTGCGTTGACGACACTGGTTGGCTTCGCCTTCACCCGGCGCAAGCAGGCGTTTCCACTCAACACGATCACTGCCCTGCTCGTTTCGTTCTTTCTCTGGATGTGCGTCACCCGCATCTTCGCGCTCAATACGGACGATGTCGTGAACGAGATGTGGGGACGTGTGTTCAAGATTCAGTTGATGCTGTGGGTCACCTTGATGCTGATTTCCGGTCGCCGGCAGATCGACCAGTTGATCTGGACGATCGCCGCTTCAATTGGCTACTACGGCGTCAAGGGCGGCGTCTTCACTGCGTTGACGGGTGGCGCGCATCGCGTCTGGGGACCCCAGGGCTCTTTCATCGGCGGCAACAACGAACTGGCTCTCGCACTGGTCGTACTCATCCCATTGCTGTACTACCTTTGGTCGACCAATACCCAGCGCTGGCTGCGCCATGGACTGCTTTTTGCCATTTGCACTTGCGCACTCGCCGCGCTCGGCAGCCATTCGCGCGGCGCGCTGCTGGCGATCACCGCCATGGTGGCTTTCCTGATCGTGAAAAGCGGCCGCCAGGTGACGTTGTTACTTCTCGCCCCGCTGGTTGGCGCGATCCTGCTGTTTGTCATGCCGGAGAGCTGGTGGGCCCGGATGGAGACGATCGAGACCTACCAGGAAGACACTTCGGCGATGGCACGCCTGCACACCTGGCGAATGGTCTGGACGCTGGCGCTCGACCGCCCGATCGTCGGCGCCGGCTTCGACCTGAGCAATCCGCTCTTGTACCATCTCTACGCCGAAAACAAGGAGGTGACCGCACACGCCGCTCACAGCATCTATTTTCAGGCTCTCGGCGAGCACGGCTTCGTCGGCCTCGCCCTCTACCTGTGCCTGGGTTACACGAGTTGGCGCTGGGCGGCGAAGCTTGCCCGGAAGACCGGCAACGCGGAGACGGATTGCTGGGTGCCGCAACTCATGCGCATGGTGCAGACGAGCATGATAGGCTTTGCGGTTGGCGGCGCCTTCCTCGGCTTGCTGCATTTTGACCTTCCCTACTATCTTATCGGGCTGATTGTGCTGGCTCGCCGCGAGATGCACGCGACTACCGCGGGCGGCGCTGCACCTGCGGCAGAGCCTCCCGCGACTGGCCTGACCCATCATGGAGATCCACTCAAATGAGGGCATTCCTTACCCGCATCCTGCTCCGGCGATGGCGAGTGTACCGTTCGCCGACGGCGTCCAGCCTGAGACGAGTGTTGGTCGCCGTAAGCGTAGCCGCCAGCGTGCTCGGCGGTACGCACGTGCAGGCGGATACACAGAACGATATGACGAAAGAAGAGTACGCGCTGCTGCCCGAGATTTGCCACCACAAGGCATGGGTCTGGAGTCAGAACATGAACCCACCCGGCTCGGAGAAATGGGAGGCCTACTTCGGGAAGTCCGATTTCCTGCCCGTACACCACTATTGCTGGGGTCTCGTTCGCCTGGCCCGCTCGTACCGTGTCGACCGCAGCGCAAAGGAACGGGAGTGGGACCTGCGCGAGGCCGACGGAGGGTTTCTGTATGTCATCCAGAACAGCAGTTCTAAGACGCCCTTGCTGGCCGAGCTATGGACCAGGCGCCTGCAGGTGGCCGTCCTGCAGCGCAACAACCTGGCCGCGGCCGACGCCTATCGCGCCGCTGTGCAGGCCGATGCCAAATATTGGCGCGCTTACTGGTGGTGGGCCTACTGGCTGAACAAGAACGGCAAGACGGGTGAAGCGATCAAGGTGATTGAAGAGGGGCAGCGCAACGCTCCCGGAGCGCGTGGACTGGACAAGCTCATGCTCGAGATTCGCGGCCCTGGCAAGGCGAAGGCGAAGTAGCCGATGGCCCTCTGGAAGACCGCGTACCGGATGCTGGCGCCCGGCGGGCGGCGCGGCAAACTCCTGATCTTCATTTTTCATCAGGTTCTGCGCGAACCCGACCCACTGCGTCCCTACGAGCCGGATGCCGAACAGTTTGACTGGATGGTGCAGCACATCGCGCGAAACTTTAGTGTTCTGCCCCTCGCCGACGCGGCGGCTCGTCTGGCCGCCGGCTCGCTGCCGCCGGCGGCTGCCTGTATCACGTTTGACGATGGCTACCGCAACAACGCCGAACTCGCTTTGCCGATCCTCCGCCGACACGGAGCGGTGGCGACGTTCTTCGTCGCCAGCGGCTTCTTGGGACAGGGGCGCATGTGGAACGATGACCTCATCGAAGCGGTGCGCCAGCTCGGCTCGGCGGATGCCGACTGGCGCGCGTACGGCTTGGGTGTGCACCGTCTGACAACGCCCGCCGATCGTCTGCAGTGCCTGGCCGACGTTCTGCCTCGGCTGAAGTATTTTCCGCACGCCGAGCGCGCCAGCGTGGCGCGGGAGGTTGCGCGTGCCGCCGGAGTCGCCGAAGAAAGCAGCATGATGATGGAAGCCGAGCACCTTGCGCAGCTGATTGCCAGCGGCATGGAGATCGGCGCGCACACCCACAGCCATCCGATACTCGGCCAGATCGGACCCGAGGAAGCGCGCGCCGAGGTTGCCCGTGGCCGAAGCGAACTCGAGCGCATGACCGGCCACCCGATCCGCCTGTTCGCTTATCCAAATGGCGACACACGGCGCGATCTCGGGCAGCGCGATGTGGACTTGGTGCGCGACCTCGGCTTCGCCTGTGCGGTCATTACCGATCCGGGTTTTGCTGTGGCGGCGACGAACCCGTACCTGCTACCCAGATTCACGCCCTGGGACCGAACGCCCGGGCGCTTCGCGATGCGCTGTAGCATGGCTCTGGCCGGCCGCTTGTAAGCTGGATTTCTGGCGGGTCAGTCGCCTGCAGAGAGGGAGAGCACACGATGAAGGCGATGCTGCTTGAAGCACCCGGTCGCCCGCTGCGACTCGTCGAATGGCCGCGGCCACAGCCCGCAGCGGGACAGCTGCTGCTCGCGGTACGCGCATGCGGCGTCTGCCGTACGGACCTGCACGTCTTCGACGGCGAACTCTGGCAGGGCAAACTCCCGCTTGTCCTGGGACACGAAATCGTCGGCCGAGTGGTCGAGAGAGGCGCCGGTGTCGAACGTTTTGCGCTCGGTCAGCGGGTCGGCGTCCCCTGGCTGGGGCGTACGTGTGGCCGCTGCCCGCACTGCGCTCGCGGGACCGAGAACCTTTGCGCGGCGGCCGAGTTCACCGGGTATACGCTGGACGGCGGCTACGCCGAATTCGCTCTTGCCGATCAAAACTATTGCTTCGCGCTGCCCGATTGCTATTCCGATACCGAGGCGGCGCCCCTGCTCTGTGCCGGGCTGATCGGCTATCGCTCGCTGATGGCGACCGGCGAGGCGCGCCGTCTCGGCATCTATGGCTTCGGCGCGGCAGCCCACATTGTCGCCCAAGTGGCGCGCTGGCAGGAGCGAGAGATTTACGCATTCACCAAACCTGGCGATCTCGCCGGACAGGATTTTGCCCGCCAAATGGGCGCCGACTGGGCTGGTGGAGCCGACGCGGAGCCGCCGGATGAACTCGACGCGGCAATCATCTTCGCCCCGGCCGGCGAGCTCGTGCCGCAGGCACTGCGCCATACGGCAAAGGGTGGAACGGTCGTCTGTGCGGGAATTCACATGAGCGACATTCCGGCCTTTCCCTACGCCATCCTGTGGGGCGAACGCTGCGTACGTTCGATCGCCAATCTGACGCGCCGTGATGGCGAGGAGTTCTTCGCCGTCGCCCCGCTGGCCGGCGTACGCACCGAGGTGACGACGTTTCCGCTCGCCGCCGCGAACGAAGCGCTCCAGCGCCTGCGCACTGGTCAGGTGCAGGGTGCCGCAGTTCTCGTCATGGACTGAGCGAGAGAGCACACGACGTCGCTGCGCGAAGCTTCAGAAGCTATAGCGCAGTTCGGTATAGACGCGATCCTTGGCATCGTAGCGACCAAAGAAACCGAGCGCTGGCCCCTTGAAGACATCGGCGCCGAGCGCCAGACGCCAGTTCTTCTCAAAGTTCCAGAGGACACGCGGGCGCAGCAACCAGTCCGTGCGGTTCAGGCTGGCTATCCACAGCGCCTGCGCTTCGACCCGATCACCAAACTTGCGGTTGAACAGCACGCTGAAGCCATTTTCATTCCGGTCGGGAATGATCGCGGAGTTGTGATCGATGACATGGCTTTGGAACAGTTGCAGATTGATTCGCGTGTCGGTGAACTCGGTGTAATCGAGTCCAAGAATCCAGTTCAGCGTGTCCTGGCGAACCAGGCCGTCGGGGTCGTTGAAGTCCTTGACCTCGTAGCGCTGCCCGCGCGTATAGACGGCTTCGGCCTTGATCACGACACGCCCGAGATCCTTGCCAAGGGTCGCCCCGAACTGATCGATTCTTTCGTGCCGACCCTGATAGACGAGCGTCGGTTGCGCGTTGGCGACGTTCTGGCGGTAGAAGGTCGGCGCGACGTTCATGCTGCTGTAGGCAAAAGCGGCAAGATCCCAACCGTCACGCAGGACCGATAGGCGCAAACCGTAATTGGTGTGCGACAAGCTGCGCGAAGGCCTCTTCTCGTTGCGGAAGACTGCGCTTCCCGGCGGCACCAGTGTGTGGGCGAAAAACTCGGAATAGGGCTTGCCGATCTCGTCGTAGCTGGGGACGGGAATCCAGAGGAATTCGGCGTGGAAGTCGTCCCGGAAGTACTCGGCGCGCGCGGCCCATTGTGGAATGCGCAGGATGTCGAACTCGGGCAGGATGAACTGACGCATGTCGCGTGCCGAAACCACGTCGGCAAAAAAAAGCCCGACCATCTCTCCCCAGACGACGTGTTGCCGGCCAAGGCGGAAATCCCAATCCCCCGCACCGATATCGATGTAGTTCTCGCGTAGCAGGACGTTGGCACGCTGATCGCGGGCAACGGCGTGTGGGTAATAGTCGGTCAGCGCATAGTTCGCGTCATAGTCGACACGCGCGCCCAGCTTCCACTTGACGTTGCTCGCCAGATTCCCCTGGGCCGTCACATCCGCGCGAGTCATCATGGCCGACCAATGTCGCGGCTTGGCCACGGTATAAGCCATCTCGTTCTGGACGAAACCTCGGATCCCGGCCGGCGCAGCCGGCGCACTGCGACCGCCGACGGCCGGCTTCTGCGTCTTGCTCGACTCATCGTCGTCAAACAGACTGTCGCGCGTTGCCGGTGCTTCGGCTGGCTCAGCAGCGTCGTCGTCGAACAACGCGTCCTTGCTCTTCGGCAAGGCATCACCCGCTGCCGCCGCCAGACGAACGGCGTTTACCGAGCCTGGCCGCGCACGCTCGACGGTCAAGCTATCGCTGCTGCCCTGGCCCGCCAAGCTGTCCGCCATCGCCGGCAGGGAAAATGCGGCCACGGCGAAGGCGAACTGGAGCATCGAAAATTGGTTAGGGCGCATCGGCATTGTTGTTCTCCCCTGGAGACGCCGACTCGGCAGTCGACTGGCTATCGGTTTGGTTATCGCCATGGACATCGGAAGGTGGACGGCGGACGACCGACCAGCGGGTCTGCGAACGCTGACGGATGCCGAGCAAGGCGATTTCGCCGTCTTCGATGCGGACCAGACGATCGGCCTTGGCAATCACGCGTTTGTCGTGGGTGGAAAAAATGAACGTTGTGCGTAGCGACGAGCGATTGATGCTCTTCATCAGCAGGAGGATCTCCTCCCCGGTCTTGTGGTCAAGGTTGGCGGTCGGCTCGTCAGCAAGGACGATCGCCGGCCGGATCGCCAGCGCGCGGGCAATTGCCACCCGTTGTCGCTGGCCGCCGCTCAACTGGCTTGGCCGATGGTTGGCAAACTTCGACAGGCCCACCACGTCAAGGAAGAAAGCAACCCGCTTCTGGCGTTCGGCTGGTGACACGTCGCGACGATGCAGCAGTGGGTATTCGACGTTCTCGGCAGCCGAGAGGACGGGCAGCAAATTGAAGGTCTGAAAGATGAAGCCGATCGTATGGGCACGCAGATCAGCCAGCTGATCGGGCGTACGGCCGCTAACATCCTGTTCATTGATGTAGATTTTGCCGCTCGTCGGTGTGTCGATGCAGCCGATCAGATTGAGCAGCGTGGTCTTGCCGCTGCCCGATGGACCGGCGATCGCGAGGAAGACACCCGGGTCAAAAGACAAAGTAATGCCCTTAAGGGCTTGGACTTTCTGCTCTCCGAGCAGATAATCCTTAAATACGCGTTCTATGCGGACAACGGGCGTTTTGTCGGGGTCAGGGCTCATGCAGTGGCAATCGGTGTCAACTTGTCCTGCCAACCGCATCAACGATCGGCACTATGGAGTGAAAACTATGGAAATCATGACCAGCCGTCATTGTCGTGTCAACACTGCGCTGCTTGCCGCGGTGTTTGCGTTCTTCGCCTGCACGGCGGCAAACGCCGCCACGCCTACCGAGGAGGCCGATGCCGAAGCTCGCCAGATCGTCGAGAAGGCCGATCAGGTGCGCTTTCCGGCCGAGGGCTTTCAGGTCGATGTGACGATCACCACCACCGGTAGCGACCAGAACAGCGACGTGCGCAAGTATCGCGTCCTTGCCAAGGGCAATAGCAACAGCATCGTGCGGGTCACCGAGCCGGCCTCCGAACGCGGCCAGATTCTCCTTATGAAGGGCCGTGATCTATGGGTCTTCATGCCGGACGTGTCGCAGCCCATACGCCTCGCTCTCTCGCAGCGGCTGACCGGCCAGGTGGCCAATGGCGATCTGGCGCGTGCCAACTTTGCCGCTGATTACAATCCGACGCTGCTGCGCAAGGAAAAGCTTGGCGGCGACGAGCACTACGTCCTGGAACTGACTGGCGTGGACCGCGGGGTGACTTACCAGCGTGTAGTGTACTGGGTGCGCGAAAAAGACTTCGCGCCGTACAAGGCCGAGTTCTACTCGCTGTCGAACCGTTTGTTGAAGACCTGCAAGTACGAGAACTTCAAGATGATGGAGGGTCGGAAACGGCCGACCCGGCTGGTCATGGAGGATGCCCTGCGGGGAGGCGAGCAGTCGGTGCTGGAGTACGGAAGCATGAAGCTGCGCGACCTGCCGGACAAGATCTTCACCAAAGACTATCTCAAGAAGCTTGATTAACCCAACGCAAGGAAGAATTCACGTGTTTCTTTCCAGTTTGACCGAACGGGCGATGAGCCAGGGGTATCGGCGCTTCTTCCGGGTCGTTCCAGCGACCACCGACGCGCTGCGGGCAGAAAACTATCGCGTCCGACATCAGGTGTATTGCCGCGAACTGGGGTTCGAACCGGTGCGTGCGGATGGCCTGGAAACCGACGCTTTCGATGCGCAGTCGATCCATTGCCTCGTACAGTCCGTGTCGACCGGCGAGTACGTCGGCTGCGCGCGTCTCGTGCTGACCAGGCAGGCGGAACGGCAAAGCCCGCTGCCGTTCGAGATTGCCTGTGACGCCGTTCTCGACCGGTCGGTCGTCGACCCGCGAGCCCTCGATCGATCACGCATTGCGGAAATTTCGCGCCTGGCGGTTGTTGGCAACTATCGGCGCCGGCGAGGCGAACAGGACAAACCGATCTCGCTCTCCGAGGAGGATTTTGGCACGCCGGATCGGCCGCGCCAGCCTTATCTGGCGATGGCGGTATACCTGGCGCTGATTGCGCTTGCCCGGCACCACGGCATCACGACGCTCTTCGTCCTCACCGAACCGCGTCTGGCGGCGAATCTCGCTCGACTCGGAGTAAACATCAGGCGGATCGGCGGCGAGATTGAGCACCGTGGGATTCGTGTTCCATCGGTGATGTCGGTGTCCGAAATCATCGACGGCATGAACTTTCTTGTTCGCGCGGTCTTTACCGTGATTGCCGATGAAGTCGAGACGGGCCTGCGCGCAGCCGGATAGATGCCAATACCGACCCTGGCCAGGGCTCAGCCCGCCGGCCTGGGTAGCGGTATCCTCCTCTCCCTGGATCGTTCCGGAGGACTGATGAACGCCACACCAAACGTCGATTTTCGCCCACAGATTCCTGCTCGTGTGTCGGTGCCGGCGACCGACCATATCCTTGTCGTTGGCGATCAGGGATTGAGCGGCTTTGCCTACGATCACCTGCTCGGCGCCAAAGACCGTCATCTCGAGGAGTGCCACACAGGGAACGAAGCTTTCACGCGCCTCGACCGCGGCGATATCGACCTGCTGATCCTCGATCTCGACCTGCCCGACATGCAGGGCAGCGAGATCATGGAATGGATGCGGCAGAAGGAGATCCCGACCGCAGTGATCATTTTCAGCCGCCAACCGACCGTCGAGTCGGCCATTGGTGCGCTACGCTACGGCGCCTACGAGTTCATCCGGCAACACGACGAGCCGGCGGAAGTCGTCGAGAGCGTCGAACGCGCCTTGCTTCGCCACCGGCGCGAACGTGAGTGTGCGCTGATGGTCGTTCGCCTCGAACACTCGGAGCGCCTCTACCGCCTGCTCGTCGAGCAGTCGCCGGACATCATCTACACGCTCGACGAGAAGGGCTGTTTCCTGTTCGTCAATGGTCGGGTGCAATTCCTGCTGGGTCACTCGCAGGAGGAGTTGATCGGCCAGCACTACTCGGTGATCGTTCATCCCGATGACGTCGAGCACGCGCGCTTCGCCTTCAACGAGCGGCGTATCGGCGACCGCGCCAGCACCAACGTCGAGATCCGCTTGCAGGGCAAGGTCCCGGGCGTCCGTCATTTCGAAAACCGGACGATCGTCACCGTGCTCAGCGCGCGCGGCCTGTACGCGAGTCCCAACCAACTCGCGCAGCCGCATTTCATCGGCACTTCAGGCGTCGCACGCGACATCAGCGAACGGAAGAAGGCCGAGGAAGCGATCACCTTTCAGGCTTTCCACGACCTGTTGACCGGCCTGCCGAATCGAGTCCTCTTCAAGGACCGTCTCACCCTGGCGCTGCGCCAAGCGAAGCGGCAGGGCCAACGGCTGGCCGTGATGTTCATCGACATCGATCGCTTCAAGCTGGTGAACGATACCTACGGTCACCACGAGGGAGACGAACTACTCAAGTGCTTCGCCAAACGCGCGCGCGCGTGCTTGCGCTCGGGCGACACCCTGGCGCGGCAGGGCGGCGACGAGTTCACCGTCTTGCTGCCCGATGTCCATTCGGGCGACGACGCCGGGGCGATCGCCGGCAAGATCCTTGGCGAACTGCAGCGACCCTTCACCATCGCCGGCCAGCCGCTGCTCGCCACCGCCAGCATCGGTATCGCGCTCTTTCCGGACGATGGCGAGACGCCGGATGCGCTGCTTGGCAATGCCGATATTGCCATGTATCAGATCAAGGGACGCGGCAAGAACGGCTACCAGCAGTACCAGCCGGCAATGCGCAGCGGGCACAGCCATCGGGTCACGCTCGAGCGTGATCTACGCCGGGCGCTGGCGCACGGCGACCAGTTCGAGGTCTACTACCAGCCCTTGATCAGCATGAGTCGACAGCAGACGATAGGCGTCGAGGCACTGCTGCGCTGGCACCACCCAGAGCACGGGCTGATGGCGCCGGATCTCTTCATCCCGCTGGCGGAAGACAGCGGGATGATCGTCGACCTGAGCAACTGGGTGCTCAACCAGGCTCTGCGCCAGCTTGCTCATTGGCGTGGCAAGGGAATGCGCGAGCTCCGAATGGCGCTCAACATCTCGCCTAGAGAGTTTGCCGGCAGCGACCTGTACGAACGCCTGATGCGCGGACTTGACGTGCACGCGGTGCCGGCCGAGGCGCTCGACATCGAGATCAGCGAACACCTGCTGACCGAGGACGCCGAGCGCCACATCGACATCGTCAAGCGCCTGCACCATGAAGGACTGCGCGTGTCGATCGATGACTTCGGCACGCGCTATTCGTCGCTCAATCACTTGCGGCGTTTTCCGATCAGCAGCCTGAAGATCGACCAGTCGTTCATTCGCGACCTCAACCCGCATAACCGGAAGTCGACCGCGATCGTCGACGCCATCTTTGGCATTGCGCGCAGTTTCGGCCTGCGCACGCTCGCCGAAGGCGTCGAAACCGACCTTCAGAAACAATTGCTGCGCGGACTGATGTGCGACGAAATGCAGGGCTTCCTGTTCAGTCGCCCACTCTCGGCGGCCGAGTTCGAGGAGTTTCTGGCCGCCGGAGCGTTTCCCTCGACCGGCTCGTCGACCGCGCACTGAACACACGCCGGCCGACCACCGCCAGTCGCCACCGCGCAGAAGCGGCGCGCCCGGCCCAGCCGAGCCCTGCCAGCGGCTTGGCCGGCCAACCCGGGGCGGCGGCTGGAATCGCCACCGCCGATCCCGCAACGACTGCTTGCACCATGCCCACCGACTATCTCGAAAGAATTCTCAACGCCCAGGTCTACGATGTCGCGAGCGAAACCCCGCTGGATCCAAGCCCGGGCCTGACCGAGCGTCTAGGCAACCGCCTGTTGCTCAAACGCGAGGATCTGCAGCCGGTGTTCTCGTTCAAGCTGCGTGGCGCGTACAACAAGATCGTCCGCCTGGCGCCCGAAAAGCTCGCCCGCGGCGTGATTTGCGCTTCCGCTGGCAATCACGCCCAAGGCGTTGCGCTGGCGGCGGCAACGCTCGGCTGCCGGGCGGTGATCGTCATGCCGACGACGACGCCACAGATCAAGGTGCAGGCAGTTCGCGCGCGTGGCGGCGAGGTCGTTCTCGCCGGCGAGTCGTACGACGAGGCGTACCGGCATGCCGTCGACCTCGAGCGGGCCGAAAAGCTCAGCTTCGTCCACCCCTTCGACGACCCCGAGGTGATCGCTGGCCAGGGAACGATCGGCATGGAAATCCTCCGCCAGCACGCGAAACCCATTCATGCCGTCTTTTGTGCCGTCGGCGGCGGCGGTCTGATTGCCGGCGTCGCCGCTTTCATCAAACGGGTCAGACCGCAGACGCGGATCATCGGGGTCGAAGCTGCCGATGCCGATGCCATGGCACGCTCGCTGCGCTCGGGTGAGCGGGTACGACTCGAGCACGTCGGCCTGTTTGCCGACGGAGCGGCAGTCAAGTACGTCGGCGAGGAGACCTTTCGGCTCTGTCGAATGTACGTCGACGAGATGGTGCTCGTCGATACCGATGCCATCTGTGCGGCAATCAAGGATGTCTTCGAAGACACGCGCGCAGTCCTCGAACCGGCTGGCGCGCTGGCTGTAGCTGGGGCCAAGGCTTATGTTCAGGTACACCAGCTGCGCGAGCAGACGCTGGTTGCTGTCGCTTCTGGCGCCAACCTGAACTTCGATCGCCTGCGCTTCGTCGCCGAACGTGCAGAAATCGGCGAGCAGCGCGAAGCCGTCTTTGCCGTGACGCTGCCTGAGCAACCCGGCGCCTACAAGCGCTTCGTCGCGCTCCTCGGACCGCGGCACATCACCGAATTCAACTATCGCTTCAACGATGTGCGCCAGGCGCACGTCTTCGTCGGTGTGCAGGTCGCCTCGCGCAACGAAGCGCAGCAGCTCCTGGCGCACCTGCGCGAGCACGGTTACCCGACGCTTGATCTGACTGACGACGAAATGGCCAAGGGGCACGTCCGACACCTGGTCGGCGGTCACTCGCCGCTGATCGGCAACGAGTTGCTCTACCGTTTCGAATTTCCCGAACGCCCTGGCGCCTTGATGAACTTCCTCAACCGGATGAGCTCAGGGTGGAACATCAGCCTCTTTCACTACCGGAACCACGGTGCCGACTATGGGCGCGTTCTGGTCGGTATGCAGGTGCCCAAGGATGAGATGAGCGAGTTCGCCCGCTTCCTCGATTCGCTTGGCTACGCGTACTGGAATGAAAGCGACAACCCCGCCTACAAGCTCTTTCTTGGCTAGCGTTATGTTTGAATGTAATAATAATCTAACTATTCATTCTTTCTTGGAATAAACATTTCCGCATACACTGCGCTGCGTGTTCATTTCCTGACGCGCCGGAGTCGCCGTGTTCAAACTGTCTTCCGCTCTTCTTGCCGGTCTTCTCTTCTGCGCGGCCGGCGCTTCGCCAGTGGCTGGCCAGACCACGCTGCTCAACGTGTCTTACGATCCCACGCGCGAGCTCTACCAACAGTTCAACGCCGCTTTCCTGCGCCAGCACAAGGCGCGCAACGGGGAAAACGTTTCCATCCGGCAGTCGCACGGTGGTTCGGGCAAACAGGCGCGAGCCATCGTCGACGGTCTGGAGGCCGACGTAGCGACCCTCGCGCTGGCCTACGACATCGATGCACTGGCGCAGCGCGAGCTGCTGCCCGCCAATTGGCAAAATCGCCTGCCGCACAACTCGGCGCCCTATACCTCGACGATCGTCTTCCTCGTGCGCAAGGGCAATCCGAAACAGATTCGCGACTGGGCCGACCTTGTCCGCCCGGGTGTCGCGGTCGTCATGCCCAACCCGAAGACCTCCGGCGGGGCGCGTTGGGCCTATCTTGCCGCCTGGGGCTCCGCGCTTCGCCAGGCAGCCGGTGACGAAGGCAAGGCGCAGGAGTTCGTCGGCAAGCTGCTGCGCAATGTTCCCGTCCTCGATGCGGGGGCACGCGCAGCGACCACGACCTTCGTCGAGCGCGGTATCGGTGATGCCTTGCTCACCTGGGAGAACGAAGCGCATCTGGCGGTGAAGGAACTTGGGCCGGACAAGGTCGAGATCGTTACCCCATCGCAGTCTATCCTGGCCGAGCCGGCGGTCGCGGTGATCGACCGGTATGCCGACAAACACGGCACACGCAAACTGGCCGAGGCTTACCTGGCCCACCTGTACTCGCCCGAGGGCCAGGAAATCGCTGCACGCAATTTCTATCGACCGCGCGACGCCAGGATTGGCGCGCGCTACAGCGGGAACTTCCCGAACTTGCGCTTGTTTACGGTGGACGAGGTGTTCGGCGGCTGGAAACAGGCGCAGCGGGTGCACTTTGCCGATGGGGGCACGTTTGATCGACTGTTTGGCCGCCGTTGAGCGCTGAGGATCCGCACGCACGTGCCGGGATCGCGGTGCCCCCGTCCGGCCCGGCAGGATGGCGTGCGCGAAGCGTAGCGAAGTGAACTGCGCAAGCGCTGCCCGGCGATGGCAGCGCCACACCGCCATCACCGGCGTCTTTTTTCCGGTTTTTGCGATTGCCTGCTAAGCTAGCGATTAGTGGCTAGCGAGCAGGAACTAATCGCTCAACAATCCAGGAGGTCCGCAACATGCCCATGAACATCGCCGGAAACGTCAGCGAATTGATCGGCAACACACCGCTCGTTCGCCTCAATCGTCTCGCGCACGGAATCAACGGTACGATCGCCGCCAAACTCGAGTTCTACAACCCGGCGCACAGCGTCAAGGACCGCATCGCGGCCGCGATGCTCGACGCTGCCCAAGCGGCGGGCCGGCTGACGCCGGATACCATCATTCTGGAACCCACTTCCGGCAACACGGGAATCGGCTTGGCGATGGTCTGCGCCGCACGTGGCATCAAGTGCTGCTTTGTCATGCCGGAGACGATGAGCCGCGAACGGCGCCTGCTGCTCAAGGCCTACGGTGCTGAACTCGTCCTCACGCCGGGGCCGGACGGAATGGCCGGGGCGATTCGCCGGGCCGAGGAAATGGCCGCTGCCGATTCTCGCTATCTGGTACCTCAGCAATTCGAGAATCCCGCCAATCCGGCAATTCACCGGGTAACGACGGCCGAAGAAGTCTGGCGCGACACCGATGGTCAGGTCGATATCTTCGTGGCCGGTGTCGGTACGGGTGGGACGATCACCGGGGTGGGCGAAGTCCTCAAGGCGCGCAAACCCCAGGTGCACGTAGTTGCCGTCGAGCCCGACGCCTCGCCCGTCCTTTCCGGCGGCCAGAAGGGCCCACATCCGATCCAGGGAATCGGCGCGGGTTTTGTGCCGCGCGTTCTCAACACTGCGGTTTTCAATGAAGTGCTGCGCGTCAAGGCGGATGACGCGTTCGCCATAGCGCGCCGTATGGCGAGTGAAGAAGGTTTGCTGGTCGGCATTTCGTCGGGTGCCGCCGTCTGGGCGGCGCTGGAAGTCGCGCGTCGGGCGGAAAACGCCGGCAAGCTGACCGTCGTCGTTATCCCGTCGTTTGGCGAACGCTATTTGTCGACCCAGCTTTACGCTCATCTCGAGGCCTGACTTCGCGCGCCGAAACGCCTGCCAAACACGCCGCAGCCGCGCGCGAGGCAACATGCCGGTCGACGATTCCATCGCGTCGCCGCCTCCGGCCCCGGTCCCCGTCGGGTCCGCCGATGCCGTTCGCGCACGCGCGCCAGCCGGAGTCCGCCGGCCGGCCGCGCCTGCGGCACGACCCGCTAATGGGCGATGGCCCTGATCTCGCGTATACGCGGCCGATCGGCCAGCGGCGTCGGGGCCGTCCTCGTCGGCGCCAGCCTTGGCCTGCTGCTGCTCGTCACATCGATCAGCAGGTTACTGTACGAGGCCGACGATGAACTGATCGCCGAACGCTTCCAAGCGGCGGCAACGCATCGCGCAACACAGGTCAGTCGGCACTTGCGGATGCAGGTCGACAAGCTTGCTCCGGCACAGCGTCTGTTCGCCGCCGATCAGTCGCCGAACGCGAACGCATTTCAGGCGTTTGCTCAACGACTGCTCGATGAGCGAAACATCTTCCTGCTCGCCTGGTTGCCGGCGACGACTGCCGACCAGCCCGAAGGACCAGAGGCCAACCCGGGTCGGCCGTCAAGCGAGCAGCTTGCCGGCACCCCGGCCGCAGCGCGCCACTTTCCGGTTTCCTATCTGGCGCCCCAAGAAACCCACCGCTGGGTGATCGACCAATCGGGCGAAACCATGCTCAAGCAGCCGTCGCTGATCGGGCAGGCGATCGATTCCGGGCTGGTCGTCTTCTGCGCACTGAGCCCGACCGTCGCCGGGCATTGGCCAGCCGAAGCCATTGCCCTGATCGTCCCCGTCTATCGCCCGGGAAACCCGGCAGCGACTGTAGACACGCGACGCGCCACCAACTACGGCCTGGTCATGGCGATCATCAACCCGCTACAGACCTTCGAACAGGCCAGCTTGCGCGCGGACGAAACGGGCCTGCGCGTGCGCCTGGTGGACCGCTCACTCCCGCCAGAACAAGGCCTCATCCACGCCTGGCCGCCTGACGGCAGCGCGGGCGCTTCCCCCCCAGCCGCCGCGCTCAGCTACGAATACGACTTCGTTCTCGGTGGGCGGCGCTCGTCGATCGTCGTCGAGGCCAGCGATGTCTGGCGTGCCGACCAGGCTTCGCCGGCGACCCGCTATGCGCCGCTGGTCGGTGCCCTCCTTGCACTCCTCGTACTGACGCAGATCAGCCTGCTGCTCAAGCGGCGCACGCTGGCAACCCGCCTACTGCGCGAGCTGGGCGAGCGGCGCAGGGCCGAAGCGTGGACGCGCAAGCTTTCTCTCGCCGTCGAACAGAATCCGGCAACGATCATCATCACCGACCTCGAAGGAAAAATCGAATACGTCAATGAACACTTCGTAGAGTCGACCGGCTATGCCAAAGCCGAGGTGCTCGGCCGCAACCCGCGTATTCTGAAATCGGGGCGGACAGACGCCGCAACCTACGCTGATCTGTGGACCACGATCAAGAGCGGCCGAGTCTGGCGCGGTGAGTTCGAGAACCGGCGACGCGACGGAACGCACTACCTGGAACGTGCGATGATCGCGCCGATCCAGGATGCCCTGGGCAGAACGGCAAACTACCTGGCGATCAAGGAAGACATCACCGAACTGCGCCAGATGATCGATCGCCTGCATGAAAGCGAAAATCGCTTTCGCAGTGTCGTTTCGGTGATGGCCGAGGGCCTGATGGTGTGCGCCGACGACGGTAGCCTGATCTTTGCCAATCCCGCCGCCGAAGAGATTTTTGCCAAGGCGCAAACCCGCCTGCAGGGCGCAGCGGCGGACGAATCAGGCAGCGAGAAGCTGCGCGAGGATGGATCCATATTTCCCCCGGACGAGCGGCCATGGCTCGTTGCCATGCGCGAAGGGCGCGATGTGCGCGGCGTGGTCATGGGCCTGCGCTCGTCCGATGGCAGCTTACGCTGGATTCTGATCAACGCATCGCCGCTCGCCGCGAGCGAGGCAACGCGGCGCAACGCGGCGGTGGTGACGTTTACCGACATTACCGAGCGCAAAGCGGCGCAGCAGCGGGTGGAATTTCTGGCTCACCACGACGCGCTGACCGAACTGCCCAACCGCGTTCTGCTGCGCGACCGGGTCGAGCAGGCGATGGCCGCGGCCAAGCGTTCGCATAGCCGCCTGGCGTTGATGTTTCTCGACCTGGACCGCTTCAAGACGATCAACGACTCGCTCGGTCATCCGACGGGAGACAAGTTGCTCAAGGCCATCGTCGAGCGCTTGCGATCGTGCGTGCGCGAATCCGACACGATCAGTCGACAGGGCGGCGACGAGTTCATCATCCTGCTTCGGGACGCACGCGACGGAGATGCCGTATCACGCCTGGCCGACAAGATCCATCGGCGAATGTCCGAAACGTTTCTGATCGACACGCACGCCTTGTCGACCTCGTTTTCGATCGGCATCGCGATGTTTCCGGAGGATGGCGACAACTTCGACGACCTGACGCAGAAAGCCGATACGGCGATGTATCACGCCAAGCAGGCCGGCCGCAGCGCGCACCGCTTCTTCACCGAACAGATGAACGTGCAGGTGGTCGAGCATATGAAACTCGAGACCGACCTGCGGCAAGCGCTCGAACGTAATGAGTTCGTCCTCCACTATCAGCCGCAGATCAAGCTGGACAGCGGCGAGATCTCCGGTGTCGAAGCGCTGGTGCGCTGGCGCAGCGCCGAGCGTGGCATCGTCGGACCTGGCCGCTTCATTCCGATCGCCGAGGAAACGGGTCTCATCGTACCGATCGGCAAGTGGGTGATCGGCGAAGCGTGCCGGCAGGCGCGCGCGTGGCAAGACGCCGGCCTGCCGCCGTTTACCGTCGCCGTCAACCTCTCGGCGATGCAATATCGGCGCAGCGACCTGGTCGACACGGTAATCAACGCTCTGGTGCTTGCCGACCTCGATTCGCGCTGGCTCGAGCTCGAACTCACCGAGTCCATCCTCATCCAGGATAGCGAAGCGGCGCTGGAAACGGCGCGTCGGCTGAAAGCGATCGGTGTCCGACTTTCGGTCGACGACTTCGGCACCGGATACTCGAGCCTGGCGTATCTGAAACGCTTCGCCGTTGACAAGCTGAAAGTCGCCCAACCCTTTGTGCAGGATGTGGTGCGCGACGCCGACGATGCTGCGATCGTTCGTGCGATCATCCAGATGGCGCATAGCCTGAAGCTGCGGGCCATCGCCGAGGGCGTCGAAACGGTCGAGCAGGCGGAACAGTTAGGCGCCTTCGCCTGCGACGAGATTCAGGGCTATTGGCTGGCTCGGCCGATGCCGGCTGACGATGTGGCCGCGTTCGTGCGCACCCGCCCGCCGTCCGGAGCGTCCTGAGCGTCCGCACGCCGGCCCGGAAAGACGCCAGCCTCGCTGACGATCGCGTCGAGCGGCTGATCATGCGCTGCGGGAAATATCGAATCTAGCCGCCCCAGTTCAAAACCGACGCCGATCGCCAACGGACGCGGCGACAGGCTTGCCAGCGTACAGTCGAAGTGCCCGCCGCCGTAACCGAGGCGGTAGCCGGCTGCGTCGAAACCGACGAGCGGGATGAGTAGTGCTTGCGGCTCCACGAAATCGCCGGTCGCCGGAGCCGGAATCCCGTAAACGTCCGGGCGCAGCAGCGTATCCGGTCGCCAGACGCGGAAAGCCAGCGTGCGCTGTCCGCCTGTGGCTACCGGGAGCAAGGCGCAAAAACCCGGATTGGCACGCGCGCACCATTCGGCGAGCAACGGCCGCAGATCGGGTTCGTTGTGTACCGGCCAGCAGAAGCCGACGCGCATGGTGCACAGGTCGGGGAAACCCTGGCGCACGTGCGTGCGGATCAGTTGCGAAAGGCGAAGCCACTCGCTCGCCGGTAGAGCCCGGCGAGCCGCGAGCAGTTCGCGTCGTCGCAGTCTACGACGCTGATTGGCAGCCCCGTCGCTCGCTGGCCAGGCGCTGATTTCCGCCGTCCGGCTCTCCGCCATGTGCTATCCTCCACTCGCTTCAATTTCCAGAAAACCAGCATATCATGAAGTTTCGTCGCACCCTCCTGCTTATTCACTGGGCATTTTTCGGGGTGGCTACACTGGCCTTCGGCGTGCCCTCGGATGAACAGTTTCTCGCTGCCCGGGAGGCAGCGCGGAGCGCCGACAAAGCCAGGCTCGAACGTCTGGCACCCACCCTCGAGGAGCATGAGCTCGCCGCCTATGTCGATTACTGGCGCCTCCTGCTCGACCTGAAGGACGCCGACGCAAGCACCATCAACGCCTTCCTCGCCCGCCACGAAACGACCTACGTTGGCGAAAAGTTGCGCGCCGACTGGCTGCGCCAGCAGGGAAGGAAGCAGCAATGGGCCAGCTTCGATGGCGAGTACCCGCGTCTCGTGCAAGCCGATCAGGAACTCGCCTGCTATGCGCTGCAGAGCCGGCGAGCGCAGGGCGACAAACGTGTCGCCGACGACGCGCTGTCGCTCTGGCTGACGCTGCTCGAGCCGCCCGAATCGTGCTATCCGGTGCTCGAAGCGCTGATCGTCGACAAGCGAGTCCTTGCCGATTCGGTCTGGGAGCGCATCCGCATTCAGTTTGAAGCCAACAAGATCGCCGCTGCCCTGTTCAGCATGAACTATCTTCCGGCGAGTCAGACACCTGAAAAGAAGCAGGCGCAGGCCGTCGCCGACGCGCCAATGCCCTGGCTGAGCCGCTTGCCGAGCGATTTCGCGAGCAGTCGCCTGCAGCGCGAGTTGGCCGCCCTGGCCATCCAACGCGTTGCACGCAACGATCCCCGGATGGCGGCCGAGCAGTTGAGCCGGCTGGCCGGAGCACTGGGCGCGCGCGAGAAGGGCTGGGCCTGGAGCCAGATCGGCTGGCAGGCGGCCCAGCGCCACGTGCCGGAAGCGCTCGACTGGTACCGCCAGGCGGGCGACACGCCGTTGTCCGACGAGACCGCACAATGGAAGGTACGGGCGGCGTTGCGCGCGCACGACTGGGCCAGCGTCCGGGCGACGATCGAGCGCATGCCAGCGCCGCTGGCTGCCCAACCGGCCTGGGTCTACTGGCTGGGGCGCGCTTATCGTGCCGGCGGACGCCTGGAAGAAGCCAATGCGCTCTTCGCGAAAATCGCCGGGCGACCCGACTTCTACGGCAATCTGGCCAACGACGAACTGGGTCGACCGACAAGCCCGCCAGTTCGGGCAACGCCACCGAGCGCGGAGGAACTGGCCAGACTGAGGGCCAACGTCGGCGTGCAGCGCGCGCTCGCCTTCTTCCGCCTCAACCTGCGCACGGAAGGTACCCGGGAGTGGAACTGGGCGCTACGCGAGATGAGCGACCGCGAACTTCTGGCGGCCTCGGAACTGGCGAAGCGCGCCGGAATTTACGACCGGGCTATCGCGGCAGCCGATCGCACGCGCGAGGAGCACGACTTCACGCTGCGCTACCTCAGCCCATTTTCCGAGCACGTGCGGCCGGCGGCGCGTAACCAGGCGCTCGACGATGCCTGGGTTTATGGTCTGATGCGACAGGAGAGCCGCTTCGTCAGCAGCGCACGCTCAGCCGTCGGCGCTTCCGGACTCATGCAACTGATGCCGGCGACCGCCCGATGGGTAGCCAACAAGATCGGCCTGAAAGACTTCAGTCCGGCAAGGGTGAACGACACGGAGACCAACGTCCTGCTCGGTACGACCTATATGCGGCTCGTCCTCGATAGTCTGGACAATCAGCCGGTCGTCGCCTCAGCCGCCTACAACGCCGGGCCGGGCCGCGCCCGCCGCTGGCGCGCCGATCGGCCGCTGGAAGGCGCCATCTACGCCGAAACGATTCCGTTCAGCGAAACGCGCGACTACGTCAAGAAGGTAATGAGCAACGCGGTCTATTACTCGGCCTTGTTCGACGGCAAGCCGCAAACGATCAAGGGGCGACTGGGCGTCGTCCCGCCGCGCAGCGGCAGCGAAGCGAAGGCTGACGAATTGCCGTAAAATCGTATTTTTCCGACACTTGTGCAAGCAGTAGGAGGCGATGGAAGTGGAAAATGTGCTGTTGATCGGCGGCAGCGGCTTTGTCGGCGGGTGGATCGCCAACTGTCTTTCGGGACGCGGCGTCCGGGTGACCATACCGACCCGTCACCGCGAAAACACCAAACGCTTGACGACCGTACCGATGGTCAGCATGGTCGAGGCAAACGTGCACGACGCGCTGGCGCTGCGCCAACTGATGCAGGGCCAGGATGCGGTGATCAACCTGGTCGGCATCCTCCACGACGGAGATTCGCGACTCCCTTACGGCAAGGGATTTGCCGCCGCGCATGTCGAGCTGCCAGGCAAGATCATCGCGGCAATGCAGGCGAGCGGCGTGCGCCGTCTGGTGCATATGAGCGCGCTCAAAGCGGCGGTCGACGCGCCATCCGAGTATCTACGCTCCAAGGGCGAGGGCGAAGCTCTCGCCAAAGCGGCCGCTGGCGCGCTGGATGTAACCATCTTCCGCCCCTCGGTGATTTTTGGACCGGGCGATGCCTTTCTCAACATGTTCGGCAAGTTGCTCAGGCTCCTGCCGGTCCTGCCGCTGGCCGGCGGCGAGGCGTGCTTCCAGCCGGTTTTCGTCGGCGATGTGGCAAACGTCTTCGTGGACTGTCTGCAGCAACGCACGACTTTTGGAAAGACCTACGAACTGGCGGGACCGCGAGTTTACACATTGCGCGAACTGGTCGACTACACCGCCCAGCTCGTCGGCAAGCGGCGACGCATCATCGACCTCGGAACGGGTGGCTGGGCCTATCTGCAAGCCGGCCTGATGTGGCTGCTACCAAACCCGCCGCTTTCGCCAGACAACCTGCGATCAATGGAAGTCGACAGCGTCAGCGATGGCGAGCACAACTACCCGGGCTGGCAACCGACCTCGCTTGAAGCGATCGCCCCGAGCTATCTCTCGCCGGACGAGATCGAGCAGTTTCGTCTTGACCGTTACCGCTATCGGGCCGGGCGGTGAACGATTGACCACGGCGATCGGCAGCGAATAGCATGCAGATCTTCGTGGTGGGCGGCGCGGTCCGTGACGAACTGCTTGGCCTGCCCGTGCAGGATCGCGACCATGTCGTCGTCGGTGCGTCGGCCGATCAGCTGCTGGCGCTGGGCTTCAAACCGGTGGGCAAGGATTTCCCGGTCTTTCTCCACCCGACGACGCGCGAGGAGTACGCGCTCGCACGCAGCGAACGGAAGACCGGGCAAGGCTACAAGGGCTTTACCGTCCATGCTTCGCCCGAGGTCAGCCTGGCCGACGATCTGGCGCGCCGCGATCTGACGATCAACGCGATCGCGCGCGCCGCCGACGGGCGGCTGATCGACCCTTACGGTGGACGCGAGGATCTCGTCGCGCGCGTTCTACGCCATGTCGGTCCAGCCTTCGTCGAAGACCCGGTGCGCATCCTGCGTCTGGCCCGCTTCGCGGCCCGCTTCGCTGACTTCAGCGTTGCGCCCGAAACGCTCGCGCTGATGCGCAGCATGGTCGACCAGGGCGAGGTCGACCACCTGGTCGCCGAGCGCGTCTGGCAGGAGCTGGCCAAGGGCCTGGGCGAGATCAAGCCCTCGCGCATGTTTGACATCCTGCGAGAGTGCGGCGCACTGGCACGACTGTTGCCGGAAATCGATCGCCTGTTCGGTGTTCCTCAGCGCGCCGACTACCATCCGGAAATCGACACCGGCAAGCATGTCATGATGGTCGTCGACCTCGCGGCCGAGCTTCGCTGCTCCTTGCCGGTGCGCTTTGCCGCGCTGCTGCACGATCTCGGCAAAGGGACGACAGCGGCGGCCGACCTGCCCCGCCATCCGGGACACGAGGCGCGCAGCGCCGACCTGGTAGACGCCGTCTGCCGACGTCTGAAAGTACCGGTCGAATGCCGCGATCTGGCTCTGCTCGTCGCCCGCCATCACGGCACGGTCCACCGCGCCGTCGAAATGACCCCGGCGAGCCTGGTTCGCCTGCTCGAAACGACCGACGCCTTGCGCCGTCCAGAACGCTTCGAACAACTGCTCGAAGCCTGTATCTGCGACTTTCACGGCCGCCTCGGCTGGCGCGAGGTTCCTTATCCGGCCGCTGAACGTCTCCGCCAGGCACAGCATGCAATACGCGGGGTCGACGCAGCGGCCATTGCTGCGGCCTGCGCTCAGCCGCAGGAGATCGCCGCGCGCCTGCACCAAGCACGCGTCGCGGCAGTCAAGGCAATGATCGTCGGCGAGTAACGGCCGGCGTCGGAAAGGGCGCTTCGGGTCAGCGCGCAGCGGGCAGCGAGACGTTTGCCTGCGCCAGCAGTTGGCGGACCAGCACCATGCTCTTGATGGCGTGCCGATTGATTCTTTCGATCGGCTTGTTGCCCTCGCCAGTGCCACCGTCGCCGCTGGCGCCCTCGGTGGCGCTGACCGACGAGTCGGATGAACCCGGAGCCCCGTCGCCGCCCGAGGAGCCGGCGCCGTCGCCACCGACCGACGAGCCACTGTGTCCATCCGAACCGCTGCTTTGTGCCAGCGCACAAGGCGTTGCGAGCAAGCCCGCAAGCAGCAGGGTGAGCGCGAGCCGACTTTTCATGGTCATCTTGATTCCTTCAGCGCACTATTCAGCGCATCCTCGATCAGTGGCAGCGACGACGGGCTGGCGATTACTCGGTCATTGACAATCAGGCTGGGCGCGCGCGTGACGCCCCAGGTGTTCGTCGCAGTCCGCCGCAGCGCCTCGACGTGTCCGATGATGGCAGTATTGCGCATGCATCTTTCCGCCTTCTCGGGCGTGATGTCGAAGTCCTTCAGCACCCGCCAGACGCGCGCTGGAGTCGCCACGTACGACCCTCGTTTCATCCCGTCGGCAAACGACGGATAGCGCACGGCGGCCTGCATGGCGGCCAGGTGCTGTTCAGCGGGCAGACAGCGGAAGCCGGCCAGCGCCTGCATGTCGTGCCAGGTCAACGGAAAATCGTAGACGATCAGGCGCAGCTTGCCGGTGTCGACGTACTTCTCCTTGATCCGGGCAAAAATTCTATCCATCAGATAGGACGTGTCGCCCGACAAACCATAGATCAGCACTGCGGTCACTTTCGCGTCTGCCTTGCCGAGAACGACCAACTGGTCGTTGAACGGGATCACGTCGTCGTTGAACGTCGCGACAAGCTCGACCAGATCGGTCGGGAGCTTAGCCGGTGTGGGCGCTGGCTGAGCCGCAGCCAGAGTGGCCGCGAAGGCAAACGCAGCGCCCGCCAACCAAGGCCTCGCACCACCCGCCAAGCGCTTTCGGGTATTCATCTGCTTAGTCCAAAATGTAAAGGTGACAAAAAAATTATAATCAGTTTTTTTCGCTTTGCGAGCCTTTTCGGGGACAGGCCGGAATATGACCAATGCTTTGAACGCGGTTCTCCGACCACTGCTGGCGCGCGCCACATGCAGTCTGCAGTGGTGGATTGCCGGCCAGCCAGCTCGGCGCCTTGCCGTACTTTTCGCGTGCTACGCCCTATTCCTGAGTAGCTGGCTGGTGTTTCCGAGCCCCGCTGCCGCCCAGGAGAGCGACCGCTGGGACGACCTGATGGAGCAGGCGTCGATCTCGCTGGCCCGCGAGGATCTGGCTGCCGCGCGGCAGGCGACGACGCAGGCGGCCCGCCTCGCCGAGTACGAGAATGCCGACCGTCTGGTCAGCAGCCTGGCGTTACTCGCCCGCATCGAACACGAGGCGGGCGATCTGGCCCAGGCAGAACGTGCACTGCGCCAAGCGATCGAGGTGATCGATCGCATCCCCGGCATGCTCACCGAGGAGAAAGCGACGCTGCACAACAATCTGGGTACGGTGCTCGACCAGCGCGGCGACCTGGCCGGGGCTGAACGGAACTACGTGACCGCGATGAAATTGCGCGATTCGCTGCCGGGCGCGCAAACGCAGGCGCGCTTCGCCCTCTGGTTGAATCTTGCCGGCCTGGTCGACCGCCGCGGGGATTCTGCTCGGGCGCTCGAACTGTATCAGCGTGCCGAGCAGCATCTGCCGACCGACTCGCCGCTGGCCCGGGCGCAGCTCGCTAACAACCTGGGCACGCTGCTCTACCGTCTCGGTCGCCTGCCGGAAGCACGTCAGCGCCTGAGCGAAGCGCTCCAAGGCCTGGACGCGGGCAGCAGCGCGCTGCTTGCCGCCTCGCTGCAGCACAACCTGGGGACCATCGAACTGCAGGCGGGTGAGCTCGAGAGCGCCGGCCGCCACCTGCGCGAGGCCGAGGCACGACGGCGCGCGCTGCTCGGCGAGCAGCATCGCGACACTGCGCGCACGCTGCTTGCTCTGGCGCTGCTGCTCGAGCGACAGGGCCAGGCGGAAGCGGGTTTGGTGGCGGCGCGCTCCGGCAGCTCGGGCATGACGGCTAGCCTGCTCGCCAGTGCGGGAACGTCGGCGGCAAGCGCCTTGGCGCAGGAGCGGCGCGAGTGGCGGGAGGGTTTCCTCACCCACCTCAGCCTGCTGGCGAAGGCGGAAAAGGACGTGCAGCGGCGCGCTGGCGAAGCGTTTCAGTTGATCCAGGCAGCCAAACACGGCGAACTGGCGCGCGTCTTTGCCGACTCTGCCGCCGGTGTCGGAGCACCCGGCGACCTTGGCCGGCGAACACGTGAAATTCGCGCCCAGGTGGCGCGTTACCAACAGAAGGAGCGCGAGCTACTCCAGCAGTTGCAGGACACGCGCTCGCTCGGCGACCGGCAACTTGCCCTGCGCACCCAACTGGCGCGTGAGCGCGAGACGCTCGAGCGCATGCAGGAGCAACTGGCGCAGGCGCATCCACGCTATCACGAACTCGTTTCAGGACGCGTCGTTGCAGCAGAGGCATTGCCCACACTGCTGCGCGATGATGAAGCACTGCTCGCTTTCCTGGTCGGCGGACAGCAGACCTTCCTGGTCGTCGCGACGCGCAGCGATCTGCGTTTTTTTGCTTTGCCTGTTGGCCGGACGAGCCTCGACGCGCTCGTTCGCCGCATTCGTTCGACGGTTGATCCGGAGAGCGACGATGAGGTAGCTTTTGCCTTTCAGGAGGCCAGTCAACTCTACCAACAGCTGCTTGCGCCGGCCGCCGACGTTCTGGCCGAAAAGGCGGTCTGGTTCGTCCTGCCGGACGGCCCGCTGGAAAGTCTGCCGCTCAGCTTGCTGTTGAAATCGCCGAGCGCGGCTGCGCGCAGTCACGCGGAGTGGTTGCGCCTGCCCTGGGTCGGGCGGCAACACGCGTTGGCGACCTTGCCCTCGGTCAGCGCGCTGGCGCTTGCCCGCACACAGAGCCTGCCCACTCCGGCGCCCGAGCCCCTGCTCGCTTTTGCCGATCCGGCGCTCGGCGCGCCGAGCCCGGGCGCGACCCGGGCGACCCGACGGCCGCTGAAGCGCGGCCTGTGGGGCGAGCAGCGGGTCGCCGATCCGACCCGGATACGGGCGCTCGCGCCCTTGCCGGAAACCGCCGATGAAGCCCGGGCCGTGGCTGCCGCGCTGGGTGGCGGGCGCATCTTTCTGCGCGAGGAAACCCGCGAAAGCAAGGTGAAAAGCATCGACCTGTCGCTTTATCGAAATGTACTCTTCGCGACGCACGGCGCGATGGCCAGCGATTTCGTCGATTTTGGCGAGCCGGCGCTGGTGATGACTCCGCCGGCGGTTGCCAGCGAGCTCGACGATGGTCTGTTGTCGGCGAACGAGATCGCCAGCCTGCGGCTGAACGCCGACTGGGTTCTGCTCTCGGCGTGCAACACCGCTGCCGCTGACGGCACGCCTGGCGCCGAAGGCCTTTCTGGCCTCGCCAAATCGTTCTTTCATGCCGGCGCCCGCAACCTGCTCGTCTCGCACTGGGCGGTGGTCTCCGAGTCTACCGTCCTGATCACCACCGGTGCTTTCCGCGAGCTGGCGGCGCAGCCACAACACGGCAGGATTCGGGCACTGCACAAGGCGGTCGTGCAGGTGATGAACGACGAGCGCTATCGTCACCCGGTATTTTGGGCGCCGTTCGTTCTCGTTGGCGAGGGGCGCTGACGCCCACTCGCGGGCGGACGCGCCAGGCCGAAGATTTTTTCTCTCCCCCGAGTCCGGCGAACAGCGTATGCTTTGCATTGTTGCGGCACCGACCGTGCCGCCGGGAGGCGCGCGTGCGAACGCGGGCCACGGCGGTGAAACTGAAGCCGGATGGCGGTGGTCGGAACCCGTATCGAGTGGTCTGCACTGGGAGGAATGGAAATGAAATTTCGCGCGCTTCTCGCGTTGGTCTTGGGCACGCTGGTGCCAATGGTCGCGCTTGCGCAGACAGAACGTCTGCTCAAGCCTGAGGAAATCAATGAAAAAGCACTCGTCGAACTGCTCGCTCCAGAGGAAACGGGAGCCCCGGCCAAGCGACGGACACGTTCGATCAACGTGACGCGCGAGGAAAGTGCGCAGCCGGCCGCCAAACCGGCGGCAGCCTCCCTGTTGATCACTTTCGAAACCAATTCGGCCGGCCTGACACCGGCCGGCAAGCAATCGCTGGATGTTGTCGGTCGCGCATTGAGCTCGGAAAAGCTGTCTTCGTACCGTTTTGCCATCGAAGGGCATTCCGATCCGCGCGGCGGCGAGGCCTACAACATGCGTCTATCGCAGTCGCGCGCCGAAAGCGTGGTCGGTTATCTCGCCGAGAATCACCAGATCGAACGCGGTCGACTGACGCCCGTTGGCAAGGGACCGACCCAACTGCTCAATCCGGCACGACCCGAGGCACCGGAAAACCGTCGCGTCACGATCAAGCGCCTGGACAACTAGCCTACCCGGCTCAGGCGCCAGCCGGTCAGTCGATTTCTTCGATACTGAAGACAGCAGCGCCGTAGCGCGACGAGCACTTCTGCTGGCCGGAGGGGCAGATGACCTTGCCGGCAAACGGATTGCCGGCACCCGTCGGCGCCTCGGCGGCGATCTTTGCTGCCTGTTTGAGCGGAAATTCGGCAAACGGATCAATCTTTTTCAGTCCGGCGGCAGTGAAGTCGCGGCGGTTTTCCGAGACGAAGGCGACGAAACGGTTGGTCCCGGCAGGTCCGGCAGCCGTCATTGCCCAACCCGAACGCGGCAGATTCAGTTCGCCGTCGCCAGCAATCGCGTTGTCCGCATCGATCGCGTTTGGAAAGAGCAGATTGAAGTGACTGCGGTCGGTCCCCACCATCAGGATGTAAAGGTAACCGGGCTTGAGCGAAGTCACCCGAAAGCGCAGCTTGTCCTGACCGATCCTTACCTTTGCCTTTTCGGGCAGGACGGTGACCAGATGTTCGACATCGCGCTGGCGGTGAATCTCTTCCAGCATGTCCACCGGATCGAAAGTCTTCCCGCCACGTCCGGCCGCGCCGTTCTTGCCGAGCAGCAGGTCGACCAGTTCCTTCTCGGTGACGCCCTGCCCCCCTGCCGTGGCCACTTTCGTCTGGCCAGACGGTGTCGTCGGCTCGTCGGCGCGCGTCGATGAGGTGCCGGCCGCGCTAGCGGGCGGCTGCGCAGCCGTCGGCAAGGCTGCCGGTGTGGGCGTCGTCGCCGCCGACTGAGGGGTCGGCGCGACTGGCGTCGCCGGCTGCGGGCGCAGCGCGTAATACGCTCCCGCGCTCGCCAACAGCGCGGCGCCCGCCAAGCCAGCGAGCAGCCCGGTCCGCTTCTTCCCCGACAGCGGCGCGGCTTCGCGAGCCGCTTCGCCGGCAGTTCCCCTTTCGGCCAGCGCAGGCTGGGCAGGCGGCGTTGCGGCATCCTTCTGCGCCAGGAGCGTGCGCCACTCGGCGATCGTCTGCGGGCGATCTCCCGGCTTGACCGCGAGTGCGCGATCGATCGCGGCAAGGAAACCCGCACTGTAGCGGCCGGCGGCTACCTTGCTCAACGGCGGCATCGTGTCGTTCATCGAACGGGCGACCGACGGCATCGGCGGCCGCCCGGTAATCGCGTTGTAGACGACCGCTGCCATCGCGTAGATGTCGGTCCACGCCCCCTGTTTGACCTGCGGCACTTCGGCATACTGTTCGAGCGGCGCGTAGCCCGGCTTCAGAATGACCGTCAGCGCCTGCGTGCGGTCGCTGATGACGCGCCGCGCTGCGCCGAAATCCAGCAACAGCGGACGACCGTCGGCGAGCAGCAGGATATTGTCGGGCGCAATGTCGCGGTGGAAGCAATTGTCGCGATGGATGACTTCCAGCGCGTCGAGCAGCGGATTGATGATCGCGCGCAGCCAGTCCTCGCTCGGCGCTTGCGGCATCTTCTGCAAGGCCTGCTTGAGCGTGATCCCTTCGTAGAACGGCATCACCATGTAGGCTGTGCCGTTGGCTTCCCAGAAGCGGTATACCTTGACCAGTGCCGGATGGTCGAACTGCGCCAGGATACGCGCCTCGTTGACGAAACTGCGCAGGCCAATGGCAAAGGTTTCGGCCAGACGGTCCGACTGGACCGAGACGGTCAGTCCGTCGATGCGCGCCGCCAGCGACGCCGGCATGTACTCCTTGAGCGCGATGTTGCGCCCGAGCGATTGATCGTGCGCGAGATAGACAATGCCGAAACCGCCGATGCCGATCAGCCCGGTGATCTCGAACTCGCCAATCATGGTGCCGACCGACAGCGCGTTGCTCTCCTTGTCGACGGCTATCGCCGCCGCGGCTGCGGGCGACGCGGGAGCTGCCTTGGCGGGCAGGACCCAGGTCTTGTCTTGGTCTTCTTCTGAGGCAGGCATGAATCTCCCCGGTTTCACGGCTACGGACGCCAGCCGTGCATTCTGCCGCAGTTTTCTCGCCCGGCAAAGCCATTGGCGGGAGCGGCAAAGCGGCCCGCGCCTGGCGCCAGCGTGGCAGCGCGCGTCGGTGCGAAGCCGGCAGTCAGATCTTCAGGCCGCCGTCGAGTTCGATAACGGTTCCCGTCAGATAGTCGTTCGCGGCAGCAAACATCACCGCGTCGGCCACTTGCTCGGGCGTGCCGAGTCGACGCAGCGGAATCCGCGCAAGCCATTCGTCAAGGCGTTGCCGACTCATCGCCGCGTGCGTCGACGCGGTGTCGATGAAGCCCGGCGCGATCGCCAGCGCGCGGATGCCCAGCGCGCCCAGTTCCTTCGCCCACGATAGCGCCAGCGCATTGCTGCCCGCCTTGGCTGCGGCATACGCGCTCTGGCCGGCGTTGCCGCGTGCGGCTACCGAACTGATATTGATGATCAAGCCGCGCGTACGGCGGCGGATCATCTGTTCGGCAACGCACGCTCCCATGACGAGGGCGGTCGTCAGATTGAGTCGCAGCGACTTCTCCCAAAGCGCAAGATCGTGCCGACCGCCTGCCCGGTCGAGCAGATTGAACAGCGGCGCGCTGCAGATCCAGCCGGCGGCATTAACCAGGAGATCGATGCGTCCATGCTCCTGAACGACGGTCTCGACAACCCTTGCCGCCTGCTCGGGGTCGGCGACATCGCACTTGAAGACCGTGATCCGCTCGCTCGTCAGTTCGCCGAGCAGATCCTCGTTGAGATCGAGCGCCGCTACCCGGCATCCGGCGTCGGCCAGCGTCAGGGCGATGCAGCGCCCGATGTTCTGGGCTGCCCCGGTCACCACTGCTACCGCACCCTCAAGCTTCATCGTCAAGCAATCCTCGCTGGCGAAGCTGGTCGACAACGGCGGCAACCGACGTCATCTCGGCGATCTGGTCGGCCTCCAACATGATCCGATAGTGCTCTTCGAGGCTGATGATCAGTTCCATGTGCGCCAGCGAATCCCAGGCCTCGGTGGTTTGCATCGATGTCGTCAGGTCGATCGCGCTGAGCGGGAGTTTGAGTGCGGCTGCGATCAGCCGGAAGAGTTCGTTGCTTGTCGTCATGGTGGCGAGCGTCGGTCATTGGCCGCAGGCAAGAATGTCGATCACGCGATCGACGATGCTTGCTTCGAGGTCGGGATACGTCGGCAGGCAAAGAACCTGCGCGGCCATTCGGGTCGCTACCGGCAGGTTGGCGTGCGTTGCCGAGGCAATTCCGCGATACATCGGGAGATCGCTGATCAAGGGATAGAAGTAGCGTCGAACGTGGATGTGATTGCGCCGAAACACATCATAAAGCTGATCGCGGGAAAGCGGATAGTCAGCACCGATGAGGACCGGGAAGTATCCGCCGTTTGGCGTGACGCCGACGACCTGCGGCAGGCAGCGGACGCCCGGAATGTCGGCAATCGCCGCCCGGTAGCGGCGATCGATGGCCAGGCGCGCAGCGATCGCGTGGTGAACGTACCTGATCTGCAACAAACCGAGCGCCGCCTGGAACTCGTTCATCTTGCCGTTGATCCCCGGTGCGACGACCGTCACCTCGTCGGCAAAGCCGAAATTCTTCAGATAGTCGATCCGCTGCTTCAGTTTCGCATCGTGGCAAACGATGGCGCCACCTTCGAAGGTGTTGAACACCTTGGTCGCATGAAAACTCAACACCGAGAGGTCGCCCAGCGCCAGCAACGAGCGCCCGTCGAGCGTCACGCCGAAGGCATGCGCTGCGTCGTAGATCAGTTTGATGCCATAAGTATCGGCGATCTGCTGCAAGCGTTCGCCGGCGCAGGGATTGCCGTAACAATGTACGGGCAGGATGGCAGTCGTGCGCGGGCTGATTGCCGCCTCGACCTGTTCCTCGTCGAGGTTGCAGGTGTCGCGCCGGATATCGACGAAAACCGGCTTGATGCCGTTCCAGAGCAGCGCGTGCGTCGTCGCGGCGAAAGTGTACGGGGTGGTGATCACCTCGCCGGTGATGCGCAGTGCCTGCAGTGCAGTGATCAGCGCCAGCGTACCGTTGGCGAACAGGCAGACATGCGGGACGCCCAGATACTCGCGCAATGCTTCCTCGAACTGCTGGTGAAACGGGCCGCCATTGGTCAGCCGCCGGCTCTCCCAGATCTGCGCGAGGTAGGGCAGGAATTCCTCCAGCGGGGGAAGATACGGGCGAGTGAGGAAGGTCGTCGTGGCTTCGGTCTTGGTTTCCATGGCGCGGCGTGCAACCGAAAAGATGTATGGCCCTATTATGCACTGCCCAGCGCTCGTCGCGATCCTTGAATTAAGGCCGTATTGCTCGCCATCGGGCGGGTGCTAAAGCGCGCCTGGCGCGAGCCGTCGAAAGCGCTCGATGATCGTCCGCGTAGCCAGCGACATGCGCTCGTCCAGCCGCTCGTCGCTGGCGCCCAGGAAATGCAGCGCACAGGCATCATCGCCGGCGCGCGGCTGTCCCGCCGCCTGCGCCAGGTAGACCTGGTGAGAATTGGTCGCCGACTCGTGCACGAAGAGGAAGCCTATCGACGCGGCGGTCAGGCCGGTCTCCTCGCCAAGTTCGCGGATCGCCGCCTGAGCGGGCGACTCATCCGGGTTGATCCCGCCACCGGGCAGCAGAACCAGTCCGCCGCGGTTCTCGACGAGCAGAATGCGGCGCTCGATTTCGACGATCACCGTGGCTCTTTGTCGTTTCACTCTCGTTCCCTTCTGGTTGTCGAACAGCGCGCCAGCAGGCGCGCCCGCCGGATGCGGCGGATTCTACCGCGCGCGCGGCGCCAACGCCGGTTGCCTGGCGAGACATTCCGCGTCGACCGGCGCGACACGTCAAAGGAGCCGCTTCCTGCGGTCGGTGCTCGGGCCAAAGCATTGCGTTCGCTCGTCAGCGCGGCCGGCGATGTGGGCCCGGCAATGCTTGCCTGGGGCGGCCTGCCGGAGGTACAGTTCGCTCACCCCATTCTCCCAAAGGGAATGTGGACTGTTGGCTACCTGTCCAAAAAACCGGGAACCAACACGGGCCAACCGGATTGCGGCAGTGGACCCGGAACGGGTCGTAAGCAGTTCTTCTGTGGAGAAAAAGCATGTCACTCGTCAACATGCGGCAGGCCGGAGCGAAAACGCCGGAACTGGACACGCTGGGTGATTGGTTGACCGACGCCTTAGCCTGCGCCCGCGCGTTGGCCCTTTGGCATGCATCGTACGGCGCACACGGCCACCTTGCGCCGCACGCCTTCGTCGAGGAAGCGGAAGGGGGCGTGCACCTGCGCTCGCTCCCTGCCAGGCGGCAGGATGAGGCCGAACGCTGGCACTACCTCGCTCCCGAGCAGGTGGGACAGAAGCCTCCTTTCGAGCCCGCCAGCGATCTGTATGCCCTCGGTGTCATTCTGTACGAGTCGCTGAGCGGGAGGCCGTTGTTCGACACCAGCGACCCGCTGGAGCTTTGCCATTGCCAGATGGCCGTGCAGCCGGCCGAGTTGCACGCCCTGTTGCCGCACTTGCCGCGCGTGCTGGGGCGCCTGGTGCATCGGTTGCTGGAGAAGTTGCCGGCCGCCCGCTACGCCAGCGCGGAAGGCCTGGGTCAGGATCTGGAGAAGTGCCTCGACCAATGGCACGCCAAGCACTGGATCGACGACTTCCCGCTCGACCTGGCCGAGCAGGGCCGACAGTTCCGCATTCCCGATCGCCTGTATGGCCGCGAGACCGAACTGGCAACGCTGGCCGACATCTACGAGCGCTCGGTGCGGGGAGAGATTGTGCTGTGCATGGTCGGCGGCTATTCGGGCGTCGGCAAGAGCGCGCTCGTGCGCGCACTGCGACCGTACGTGGTGGCCAACGCCGGCAGCCTGGTGGAGGGCAAATTCGACCAGTTCCACCGCGACCAGCCCTACTCGGCCCTGATCGAGGCGTTCCGCACCTTGCTTCGCCAGGTGTTGTCCAAGCCGCAGGACGAGCTGGCGCAGTGGCGCGCGCGGCTGGATGCGGTGCTCGGTGAAAACGCCAGTGTGGTGATCGACGTACTCCCCGAAATTGAACGCCTGATCGGCGCCAAGGCGCCAGCCGCCAAGCTGGTAGGCAACGCCGCCCAACAGCGGTTCAACACCGTTTTCTCGGCGCTGCTCAAGCAGTTCGCCAGCCGCGAGCACCCTCTCGTCCTGTTCCTCGATGACCCGCAATGGGCGGATTTTGCCTCGCTGGCGCTGATCAAGGCGTTTGTCAAGCAGGGCGTCGGCGCGCACCTGCTGATGGTGTCGGCGTTTCGCGACAACGAAGTCGGCGCCGGCCACCCGCTGCGGCAAATGGTCGACGAGTTGCGCAACGACGGCGATCAGATCGTCGAAATCACCATCGGGCCACTCGGCACGCCGCACGTGGCGCAGCTCATTCGCGACAGCTGCCTGGCGATCGACGATGCGGACGCGCTGGCCTCGCTGGTGGTCCGCAAGACCGAGGGCAACCCGTTCTATGTGCGCCAGTTCCTGCAGGCCATGCGCAAACAGGGCGATCTCTACTACGATGCGGCTGCCGGCACCTGGCGCTGGAAGCCCGAGGCGATCCGCCTGCATGATGCGGCCGACAACGTCGCCGAGTTCATGCTGCAGCGCTTGTCACGCTTCTCGGCCGCAACACAGGAAGCGATGAAGGTCGGCGCGTGCATCGGCAAGCGCTTCGAGCTGGCGCTGCTGGCCGACGCGATGGCCGACACGGCGGGCGATGCCCTGGCCAGTCTGGCGCCGGCGGTGCAGGACGAGCTGCTGCTTCCGGTCGCCAACGACGATGCGCGGCGCGAATTCCAGTTCGTGCATGACCGCGTGCAACAAGCCGCTTACTCGCTCAAAGGCGGCGCCGCGCCACAGGCGATCCATCTGGCGATCGGCCGCAGCTTGCGGCGGCAGATCGCCGACGACGCGATCGACAACGCCGTTTTCGTCATTGTCGACCAGTTCAACCATGCCCTGGCGCTGCTCGACGACAGCGAACGCGTTGCCGTGGCCAAGCTCAGCTATCGCGCTGCCGCACGCGCCAAGAGCTCGATGGCCTACAGCGCAGCAGCCCAGTACCTGGAGACGGGGTTGACCCTGTTGCCAGCCAAAGACGCGTGGCAAACGCATTATCCGCTGTGCTACGCGATGCACCTGCTGCTGGCCGAGGTTCTTTCGGTGCTCAACCGCGAGACGGCGTTTCAGGAAGTGGTGCAACGCACCCTGCAACAGGCGCGCGACCGTGCCGACCGGCTGGCGGTGCGCATCGTGCAGACCGCTCACCTTTGCCTGTCGAGCCGCATGCACGAGGGTTTGGCGGTCGGCCGCGCGGGCTTGGCGGAAGTGGGCATCCGGCTGCCCGGCCTGCGCGACGACGAGGGGCTGGCACGCGCCTTCGAGCACGGGCTGGCCGACTTCCGCGCCAGGACTGCCGGGAACGACCTCGAGCAGTTGCTGTATTCGCTGCCCTACGCCAGTGACGACCTCAGCGAGAAGATCATGCGCCTGATCGGCGCCATGTGTGACGCGGCAACGAACACCAGCGTGCCGCTGCTCAACCTGCTTGCGGTGGTCGGCAGCAACCGCAGCCTGGAGTTCGGCAACACGCTGCTCTCGCCGCTGCTGTACACGCTGTTGGGGCAGAGCCTGGTGGTGCACCAGCGCGCCTATCGCGAGGCGCGCCAGCTCGCGCAAGTGGCGATGCGCCTGTCGGACGAAAAGCTGCCGGATCTGTGGACATTCGGGCGTAGCCGCGTACACCAACTGGCGTTCATCCTGCACTGGTCGCAGCACATCGAGGAGATCGTGCCGCAGCTCGAGGAGGCGCTGGCGATCGCCCGGCGCGCACATGATCCGCTGTACGCCGGCTACTCGCTCACCATCATCACCTTCACCTTGTACTGCATGGGGCGCAGCACGAGCGACGTCCTCGCTGCCTACGCGCGGGCGGTCGACCACTGCCGCCCGTATGCGCTCGAGGTGATCATGGGTTTCACGCAGTGCTATGCTGCAGCCGCATCGGCATTGCAGGGGCAGACTGCCGCCCTCACCTCGCTCAGTGGCGAACACATGGACGAGCCGGCGTATTGTGCGCACTTTCACGACATGCCCCTGATCATCGGCTTTTACCTGGGGGCGCGCATCCCGCTGCTCGGCCTCGCCGGGGACTGGGAAGGCGTGCTCGAGGCCGCCGCCGACCCGAACCTGCGCGAGTTGGCGCCTTTCCCGCAACACGTCGTGGTGGCTTTCTGGCGCGGCATGGCCTGCGCCAATCTGCTCGCGGAGGCGGTCGACGAAACCCGGCGGACGTATCTGCAGCATTCCCTTGGCGAAACCTTCGACCTGCTCACCGGCATCAACGATCACGCCTCGCCTGCCAACGTCGCGCACCGCCTGGCCTTCCTGCGCGCGGAACTGGCCCGCTACGAGCCGCAGTCCGTTGCCTCGGTGCCCAGCCTCTACGAGCAGGCCGGACAACTGGCCGCGCGCGCTGGCTATCGGCTCGAGCAGGCCTACGCATACGAACGACTGGCGCATTGGCTGGAAACGCAACCGGAAGCCCGCGAAACGCAGCAAGTCGCGCTGCGCCGGGCGCGTGCGCTGTACGATCGGGTGGGTGCGCGCGTCCTGGCGGAGCGCGTCGAGCAGCGCTTGGCGGTGCATGGTGGCGACCGTGAGACGGCCGATGGCGAGACGCTCGACTACGCGGAGATGCTGGCCGTCCTGCGCGCAGTGCAGGCGATCAGCGCCGAGACGGATCTGCCGCGACTGCTGCTGCAATTGATGAAACTGATCATCGACGTCTCCGGCGCCGAGCGCGGAGCAATCGCGCTGCGCAGCGGCGACCAGGCGAACGTTGAACTCTCGCACCACATCGCCACCGGCGGACTACCGCAGGCACTGCTGCGCTACGTGATGAATTCCGGCGAAGCGATGGGGCTCGATCGCCCAGGCGGCCACCGCGAGGACGGCACATGCAGCGAATTCGACGAGGACCCCTACTTCGCCGAGACCCGCCCGGCCAGCGTTCTATGCCACGCAATCGGGCGGCGCCCACCGCTGAACCGGGCGCTGTACCTCGAACATCGGACGTTACCGGGCGTATTCACCGCCAAGCGCAAGCGTCTCGTGGAGTGGCTGGCCGCCCAGGCCGCCATCTCGATCGACAACGCGCAGGTCTACGGCAACCTCGAGCACGAGGTGGCCCGGCGCACGCAGGCGCTGACCGAGGCCAACGCCCGCCTGCGCGAGCAGCAGATCGAGCTGGCGCAGGCCAAGGAGGAAGCCGAGTCGGCCAACCGCGCCAAGAGCGTGTTCCTGGCCAACATGAGCCACGAGCTGCGCACGCCGCTGAACGCCATTCTCGGCTTTTCCGACCTGCTGGCGCGCTCGGGCGAAACCAGCAGCGAGCAGCGCGACAAGTTGGCGATCATCAACCGCAGCGGCGAGCACCTGCTGCAGATGATCAACGACGTGCTGGACCTGTCCAAGATCGACGCGGGCCGAGTCGAACTGGAGCCGGAGGCGTTTGACCTGCTCGCGCTACTGCACGACATCGGTCGCATGTTCGAGCTACAGGCGAAGGCCGCCGGGCTGATTTTCGAGCTGGATCTCGAGCCGGACCTGGCCCGCTACGTCAACGCCGACGCCGGCAAGCTGCGCCAGGTGCTCATCAACCTGCTCGGCAACGCCGCCAAATTCACGCGCGAGGGCGGCTTCGCCCTGCGCGCGCGCGCGCTGCCCGTGCCGGACGATTCGCGCCTGGCCTTGCTGCAACTGGATATCGAGGACAGCGGTCCGGGTATCGCCGCGGAACACCGGAAGCACATCTTCGACCCGTTCGCGCAGGTGCGGGCGAACCGCCCCGGCGCCAAGGGCACCGGCCTCGGACTGGCGATCGCGAAATCGTTCGCCGAGCTGATGGGCGGTCGCATCGTGGTCGACAGCGTTCCCGGCCAAGGTTCCCTGTTCCGCGTCGAAGCGCCGGTTCCGCTGGCGAGTGCCGAGCAGGTGCGCGGCGTGCCCGACCGCCCGCCGGTAATCCGGCTGGCGGCGGGCCAGCCGACTTGGCGGGTGCTGGTCGTCGAGGACAGCCCGGAAAACCGGCTGCTGCTGGTCAGCTTGCTGGCGCGCGCCGGCTTCGACGTGCGGCAGGCAGCCGACGGTGCGGAAGCCATCGAGCGGTTTCGCGAGTGGCAGCCCCACTTCATCTGGATGGACATGCGCATGCCGGTGATGGACGGCTACGAAGCGACGCGGCGCATCCGTGCTCTTTCCGGCGGGAGCAAAGTCAGGATCGTGGCCCTCACCGCCAGCGCCTTCCGCGAGCAGCGCGACGAGGTCTTGCGGGCCGGCTGCGACGAGGTAATGCACAAACCGTACCGGGCGGGCAACATTTTTGATGCAATGGCCCGGTGGCTCGGAGCACGTTACGAACACCAGGCGCCGACCGCGCACGCGCCAGCGCCCGACGGTGCGATGGCCGAGCCGGTGCTGCGGGCAAGCCTCGCCACTTTGCCGGCAGCGGCGCGAGCCAGGCTGGCGGAAGCGGCCGAGCTCCTCGACGCCGTAGAATTCAAACGCGAACTGGGTGATCTGGCGGACCAATATGCCGCCGTGGCGAGCGCGCTCGGCTCGCTCGTCGACGAGTTCCGGTTCGACCAGATTCTCGCCTTTCTCGCCGATGGAACTGACCAACACCATGGCTGACTCCCCGGTAGTTGGCCGAAGCCAGCCCGCCGCATTCGGCGCGCTTCCCCGGAGATGCGAGACTTCGCATGGCGCGCAGTTTCGTCAGGTCGGGATCAGCGCTCGTGGGGTGGCTCGCGTCACCAAGAGCCCGGGCCGCACGCTCCGTCAGTAGCCGCCGCCAGTCCGCGATCGGGTTCGGGTGGATGCCGGACCGCTTCGACGATCCGCCGATCGACCGGTTCGACAGTGCTGCCGGCAGCAGATTCGTTCGGGTCGTCATCCGGCGCGCTGAGCATGCCCTGCGCCTCGATGAAGGCGATGATCTCGCGCAGCCCCTCACCGGTTTTCATGTTGCTGAAGACGAAAGGGCGTCCGGCGCGCATGCGCCGGCTGTCGTCCGCCATGACTTCGAGCGAAGCGCCAACGAGCGGTGCCAGATCGGTCTTGTTGATTACCAGCAGGTCCGACCTGGTGATACCGGGTCCGCCCTTGCGCGGAATCTTGTCGCCGGCAGCAACGTCGATGACGTAGATCGTCAGGTCGGAAAGTTCGGGGCTGAACGTCGCGGCAAGATTGTCGCCGCCCGATTCGACGAAGACCACCTGCAGGTCGGGAAAGGCGGTGGTCAGGCGGGAAACGGCTTCCAGGTTGATTGACGCGTCCTCGCGGATCGCGGTGTGCGGACAACCGCCGGTCTCGACACCGAGAATCCTTGCTTGCGGCAGCGCCGCGTGGCGGACTAGGAACCTGGCGTCTTCGGCGGTATAGATGTCGTTCGTGACGACGCCGAGGCTGTACTTGTCGCGCAAGGCGATGCAGAGCGACAGGGTGAGCGCGGTCTTGCCGGAGCCGACCGGGCCGCCGATGCCGACGCGCAGGGCAGAGTGTCTGATCATGGGGCAATGCTTTCGTGTATCAGGAGCGGAAGAGGCGCGAATACTGGGTTTCGTGCGCAGAGCAGGCAAGCGCAAAGGCCGGAGCAAAGTTGCTCCACATCGCCTCGGGCAGCTCGAGCGCCTGCTCGGCAAGGGGCGGAATGCGCTCGCCAAGGGCGAGGAGGATGCGCTGGCCGGCAGCCTGACCGAGCGGCACCGTCTTCAGCGCAGCCATGACCTGGTTTTCGCACCACGACCAGAGGTAGGCGGTGACCGATTCCGCCGGAGGAATTGCCCAGAGCACGGCAGCCAGTGCCCAAGCGGTGGGAAAGGCGACTTCGGGCAGTGCCTCGAAAGCCGCCGGCAGAGGCACACCCTCTACCTCGCGCAGCAGGCAACGCAATGAATAGCCCATCTGCAGCGTCTCGGCGCGCAGCTCGGCTGTTTCTCGGCTGGCGATGAAGTCCGCATTGAGGCGCTCGACCCGTTCATGCGCGCGCGCCGCCCAGGCCTGCTGCAGGCAGACCAGCAGCGGCGCTTCGTAAAGGCAGACGCAGTGCTCGAGCAGGGCGCCGACCCAGGCCAAGGTGCCGGCCTCGTCCGCCACCCGGCCCGTGTCGACCGCCCACTCCAGACCTTGCGAGTAGGCGTAGGCGCCCACCGGCAAGGTCGGGCTGGCGAGCTGCAGCAGGCGCGGCAAGGCCCGGTTCACCACGCCCGCCGCCCATCCCGCACGCCGCGCGCGACGGCAGAAGAACTCATCCGGCCCTTCATTTGAACTCGTGAATCCGCGCCGTCGACCGCGGCTCATCGCCGAGTTCAGCGGATGCATCGGCGGCAACATCCAGTGCTCCGCCCTGCGCCGGGTGATGGCCATGCGCATGCGCATGCCGATGGGCATACGGCTGCCGCGTGCCGTGTGCACCTGTCCCATACGCGCCGCCCTCGGGGTCGAATGGTGCCTCGACCGGGTACACCGCGCAACCGAGCCCGCCGAGCATTTCGGCAAGCACATGGTCGGGTTGCAGGCGCAGCAGCGCTTCGCCGAGTTGCACCGGTACATGCCGATTGCCGAGATGGTAGGCGGCGCGCATGAGTTGCAGCGCGTCGACAGCGCGGACTTCGAGCAAAGTCTCGCGCGCCGCCTCGACTTCGACGATGCGGCCATTGCCGGTGAGCAAGCGATCGCCGCCGCGCAGCACGGTGCCGGGGGGCAAGGCGTAGCCCATTTCCTCGCCACTGACGAGCGTGACGCGTTGGCGGCTCTTGCGGCGCGCCTCGTACGGCAAACGCAAGCGGTCGGCGGGGCCGCGCGTGTCGTCGGCAGGGGCGAAAGATTCGGCGAACAACATGGCGGCTCGTCTCAGAACAGGAAATAGCGCTGCGCCAGCGGCAAGACGCTGGCTGGCTGACAAACCAGCAGTTCGCCGTCGGCGCGCACGGCGTAGGTTTCCGGGTCGACTTCCATTTTCGGCGTGGCCGAGTTGTGCCGCATATCCGCCTTGCCGATGCCGCGCGTCCGGTGCACGGCGACCAGCGGCTTGCGCAGACGCAAGGCGGCGGTTGCCGGATGGTCGAATGCGGCCTGCGAGACGAAGGTGACCGAGGTCTCCAGAGCGCCGCCAAAGGCGCCGAACATCGGCCGGTAGTGCACCGGCTGCGGCGTCGGGATCGAGGCATTCGCGTCGCCCATGGCCGCCGCAGCGATCATCCCGCCTTTGATCACCAGCGACGGCTTGACGCCGAAAAAGGCGGGCTTCCAGAGGACCAGATCGGCCAGCTTGCCGACTTCGAGCGAGCCGACGAGATGGCTGATGCCGTGCGTGATCGCTGGATTGATCGTGTACTTGGCGAGGTAGCGCTTGACCCGGAAATTGTCGCCGACCGTTGCCGTAGCGTCGCCTGCCCCCGCCGCCGGCAAAGGGCCGCGCTGGACCTTCATCTTGTGCGCCGTCTGCCAGGTCCGGAGGATCACCTCGCCGACCCGCCCCATCGCCTGCGAATCGGACGACATCATCGACAGCGCGCCGAGGTCGTGCAGAATGTCCTCGGCGGCAATCGTCTCGCGCCGGATGCGGCTTTCGGCGAAGGCGACATCCTCGGCAATCGCCGGGTCAAGATGGTGGCAGACCATCAGCATGTCGAGGTGCTCGTCGACCGTATTGACCGTATATGGCCGCGTCGGATTCGTCGACGACGGCAGGACGTAAGCTTCGCCGACGGCGCGCAGGATGTCGGGTGCGTGCCCGCCGCCGGCGCCTTCGGTGTGAAAAGTGTGAATCGTACGTTCCTTGCATGCCGCCAGCGTCGTTTCGACGAAGCCCGCTTCGTTCAGTGTGTCGCTGTGGATCGCCACCTGCACGTCCATCTCGTCGGCGACCGACAGGCAGTTGTCGATCGCCGTCGGCGTCGTTCCCCAGTCCTCATGCAGTTTGAGCCCGATCGCTCCGGCGCGCACCTGTTCGCGCAAGGGTTCCGGCAGCGAGACGTTGCCCTTGCCGAAGAAGCCGAGGTTCATTGGAAAAGCGTCGGCAGCCTGCAGCATGCGCTGAATATGCCATGCTCCCGGCGTGCACGTCGTCGCGCAGGTCCCCGTCGCCGGACCCGTGCCGCCACCAAGCATGGTCGTGATGCCCGACATCAGCGCTTCTTCGATCTGCTGCGGGCAGATGAAATGGATGTGGCTGTCGATACCGCCGGCTGTGACGATCATACCCTCGCCGGCGATGATCTCGGTGCCACCGCCGATATGGATCGTCACGCCGGGCTGGATATCGGCGTTGCCGGCCTTGCCGATGGCCGCGATATAGCCCCCTTTGAGCGCGATGTCGGCTTTGACGATTCCCCAGTGGTCGACGATCAGCGCATTGGTAATCACCGTGTCGGCCACCTCGTCGGCCGTCCTTTGGCCCTGGCCCATTCCGTCGCGGATGACTTTGCCGCCGCCGAACTTGACTTCCTCGCCATAGACGGTGAAATCGCGCTCGACGGTGATCCACAGATCGGTATCGGCAAGGCGCACGCGGTCGCCCACCGTCGGGCCGAACATCTCGGCGTAGGCTTGCCGCGAGAGACGCAGGCTCATGCCAGTTTCCCCATCACCAGACCATTGAAACCATAGACGCGCCGCTCGCCGGCCAGGGCAACCAGTTGCACCTCGCGCGTCTGGCCGGGCTCGAAGCGGACTGCCGTACCAGCAGCAATGTCAAGCCGAAAACCCAGCGCCGCAGCGCGGTCGAAAGCGAGCGCGGCGTTCGTTTCGGCGAAGTGGAAGTGCGAACCGACCTGGATCGGCCGGTCGCCGGTGTTGGCGACGCCGAGGCGGATCGTTGGCCGGCCGGCGTTGAGCTCGATCTCGCCGGCCTCGACCTGTAGTTCTCCGGGAATCATGCCTGCTCTCCTGACTGACTGAAAAGGCGATCGTCAAATGATCGGATGGTGGACGGTGACCAGCTTCGTCCCGTCCGGAAAGCTTGCTTCGACCTGGATGTCATGGATCATGTTGGCCACGCCCTCCATGACATCGTCGCGCGTCAGCAGCGTCGTGCCGTAGCTCATCAGTTCGGCCACCGTCCGCCCGTCGCGCGCGCCCTCGACGATCGCCGCGCTGATCAGCGCGACGGACTCCGGATAGTTGAGTTTGAGGCCGCGCGCGCGCCGCCGTTCGGCGAGCAGCGCCGCAGTGAACAGCAGCAGCTTGTCCTTCTCTCTTGGCGTCAGTTCCATGCATCCTCCTCGATCAGCTTCAGGTGTTCCAGATTCGTGGCGGCACGGCCGCCCGACCCAGCGCCAAAGGGCGCAGCGCCCGCCAAACGGCGCCCAGCCAGGCACGCGCCGCTTCGCTGCCCGGCGCCAGGCAACGCGCCACGAGCAGTTCGGGCAGAGCGCTGGCGCCACAGAATACTCCGCCACCGGCGCCGACGGCGCGGCAGGCGGCCAGCCACTCGGGCTCGATCACCCGCCCGGCAAGGAGCAGCGTCGCGCTGACCGGCAAACCGGCCAGGCCGGCCGCCGCCTGCATCCAGGGCGAACCGCCGGGCAAGCGGGCGCGCTCCAGCCAGAGCGGTCGCCCCGCTTTTTCGATGCGGGTCGTCAGCTCGAGCATTCCGCCAGTGAAGCGCTCGCCGGCAGCAGTCCGCCCGAGGCAGAGGATTTCCCAGCCGCAAAACACGCCGCCGACGGCCAGCTCGACCTGCGTCTGCAGGCAGGCGTCGGCTCCGGCAAAGATGATGGTTTCCTGCGGCAACCATTCGACTTCCGCCCCCTCGCCGATGCGCACGGCGAGCGTCTGACCAGCCCTCCGGCCGCCCGAACGGTACCACTTGCCGGCGCCCGGCGTCGTCAGCAGAACGCGCGCCGCCGGCGCGGCCTCGACCTCGATGTGCAGCGCGTCGCCGCCGGCGATGCCGCCTGGCGGATGGAGAACGATCACCTGACAAACCTCGGGTCCTTCCGGATAGAGCGCTTTCTGCACGCGCAGCGGACCTTCGTGTCGGCAACGCACGAGCGTGCTACGCCCGGCCCGGCAGGCAAAGCCGAGATCGAGCCTGGCCTGCCAGGCGGGTCGCGCGCTTTCTTCAGCCGCGCGCCTGGCCGCCTCGCTCAAACCGCCAGGGTCGCCAGCACCCCGTCCTTTTCCATATCCTCACCGCGCCCACGCAGAACGATTTCGCCCCGCTCCATGACCAGGTACTGGTCGGCCAGCGAACGGGCAAAGTCATAGTATTGCTCGACGAGCAGAATGGCCATCTCGCCGCCCTCTGCCAGGGCGCGGATCGCCCGCTCGATGTCCTTGATGATCGACGGCTGGATGCCCTCGGTGGGTTCGTCAAGGATCAACAGTCTGGGCCCCATGGCCAGTGCCCGGCCAATGGCAAGCTGCTGTTGCTGCCCGCCCGAGAGGTCGCCGCCCCGCCGACGCAGCATCTGCCGCAAGACCGGAAACATCTCGAAGATGCGCTCGGGTACCGGCGCCTTGCCGGAACACGTCGCCAGCCCCATCAGGAGGTTTTCCTGCACCGTCAGGCGCGGGAAGATTTCCCGGCCCTGCGGCACGTAGCCGATGCCGGCCTGTACCCGCTGGTGCGGCGCCGCGTGCGTCAGATCGCGGCCAGCGAACTCGACGACGCCGCTTCTCACCGGCAGCAGGCCCATCAGCGACTTGAGCAGCGTCGACTTGCCGACGCCGTTGCGCCCGAGGATCGCCGTCACCTTGCCCGCTTCGGCGGTGAAACTGAGATTTCGCAGGATGTGGCTGCCGCCGTAGTACTGGTTCAGGTTGCTGATTTTCAACATCGCTCGACTAACGCCCCAGATAGACTTCGATCACCCGCGGGTCGGCCTGGACTTCCTCCAAGCGTCCCTCGGCGAGCACGCTACCTTCGTGCAGCACGCTGACCTTGCCGCCGAGCTGGCGGACGAAAGCCATGTCGTGTTCGACGACAACCAGCGAATGGCGACCGGCCAGGGAGAGGAAGAGCTCGCCGGTACGCTCGCTTTCTTCGTCGGTCATCCCGGCGACCGGTTCGTCGAGCAGCAGGAGTTTCGGCTCCTGCATCAGCAGCATGCCGATTTCCAGCCACTGCTTCTCGCCGTGCGAAAGCAGACCGGCCGGGCGGGCGGCGTGTGCGCTCAGACGGATCAAGCCGAGCGTCTCGGCAATGCGGTCGCTGGCGGCCGAATCGAGCACGGCAAACAGGCTGCGCCAGACGCGCTTGTCGGTCTTCATCGCCAGTTCGAGGTTCTCGAACACCGTGTGGTTCTCGAAGATGGTCGGCTTCTGAAATTTGCGCCCGATCCCGATGTGCGCTATTTCAGGCTCGCTCAGCCGCGTCAGGTCGATCGTCTGACCAAAGAATATCGTTCCCTCGTCGGGCCGCGTCTTGCCGGTGATGACGTCCATCATCGTCGTCTTGCCGGCCCCATTCGGTCCGATGATGCAGCGCAGCTCGCCGCTGTCGATGGTGAGCGACAGTTTGTTGAGGGCACGGAAGCCGTCGAAACTGACCGTAATGTCCTCGAGATAGAGGATGACCTTGTGCGACAGGTCGAGCTGGCCGGGCTTCAGAACATGGCCCAGCTCTGCCGTGCCGCTGTCCCAGTCGGGATTGTCGTTGGCGGGCAGGGCAAGCGCGCTCATGACGGCTGCGCTCCGCTTGCCGCGCCGACTGTCGGATTGCCCGGCGGGCGCTGCCGGCCGGCGCGCAGGCGCGCGTACAGACCGATCACGCCCTGCGGCAGATAAAGCGTCGCGACGATGAACAGCGTACCCAGAAAGAACAACCAGTACTCGGGAAAGCTGACGGTAAACCAGCTTTTCGCCAGGTTGACCAGGAACGCACCGAGGACCGGCCCAATCAGCGTGCCGCGTCCTCCGACCGCGACCCAGATGGCGATCTCGATCGAATTGGCAACCGACATTTCCGACGGATTGATGATTCCCACCTGCGGCACGTAAAGCGCCCCGGCAAGCGCGCAGAGCAGCGCCGACAGCGTCCAGACGAAGAGCTTGTACCACAGCGGATCGTAGCCGATGAACATGACGCGCGCCTCGGCATCGCGAATCGCCGTCAGTACGCGACCGAACCTTGAGGTGACCAGATAGCGGGCGAGCAGCAAGGTGGCGACGAGCGCCAGCGCGGAGAGCGCGAAAAGCACGACGCGCGTCTCCGGCGCGGTAATCGAAAAGCCGAGAATGCGCTTGAAGTCGGTGAAGCCGTTGTTGCCGCCGAAACCGGTTTCGTTGCGGAAGAAAAGCAGCATCGAGGCGTAGGTCAGGGCCTGCGTGATGATCGAAAAATAGACGCCCTTGATGCGCGAGCGGAAAGCGAAGTAGCCGAAGATGAAGGCAATCAGCGCCGGTACGACGAGAACCAGCAGGGCGACCCAGAGGATGCTGTCGCTGCCCAGCCAGAACCAGGGCAGTTCCGGCCAGTCGAGGAAGACCATGAAGTCCGGCAGGTCGCTCTGGTAGCTGCCGTCACGTCCGATCTGCCGCATCAGGTACATGCCGAAAGCGTAGCCACCGAGGGCAAAGAAGAGTCCATGACCAAGCGAAAGAATTCCGCCGTAGCCCCAGATGAGGTCCATGGCGACGGCGACGATGGCGTAGCACAGGATCTTGCCGGTCAGCGTGATGAAGTACGTAGACAGGTGCAGTGGGCTCTCGGGCGGCACGACGAGGTGCATGACCGGTACGGCGATCAGGGCAAAAGCGAGGAACAACCCGGCCATCTGCCAGCCGCGCACGCCGAAGGCGCACGCCAGACGGACGATGAAGGGCTGCCGGGGAAGCGATGGGTGCACGATCGTTCTCCTTGCGTCACGCGTCGACGAAACGGCCCTTGAGGGCAAACAGACCCTGTGGGCGCTTCTGAATGAAGATGATGATCAGGACGAGGACAATGATCTTGGCGACTACCGCACCTGTCCAGCCTTCCAGAAACTTGGTGAACACGCCCAGGCCGAGAGCCGCCCAGACGGCACCAGCGAGTTGTCCGACGCCGCCGAGAACGACGACCATGAACGAGTCGACGATATAGCCCTGGCCCATGTCGGGGCCGACATTGGCGATCTGCGATAAGGCTACTCCGCCGAGTCCGGCAATTCCAGCACCGAGGCCAAAGGCCAGCGTATCGACGCGGCCGGTCGGTACACCCACGCAGCCGGCCATCGCGCGATTCTGCGTCACGGCACGAACAAACATGCCGAGACGCGAGAGGTTCAGCATCGCCCACACGGCGGTCAGTACGGCGATCGAGAAAGCGATGATCATGATGCGATTCCAGGGTAGCAGCAGATTCGGCACAACTTCGATTCCGCCAGCCATCCACACGGGATTGGCCACCTCGACGTTCTGCGCGCCAAAAAGCGTGCGGGCCACCTGCATCAGGAAGAGCGAGATTCCCCACGTGGCGAGCAGCGTTTCGAGCGGCCGACCGTAGAGGTGGCGGATGACGACACGTTCCATCAGGACACCGACGAGCGCCGCCGCGAGGAAACCGGTCGGAATCGCCGCCAGCAGATACCAGTCGAGCAGATCGGGCAGATGGGCGCGGAAAACACTTTGCGTCGCCCACGCCGCGTAGGCGCCCACCATCAGCAGTTCGCCGTGCGCCATATTGATGACGCCCATCACGCCGTAGGTGATGGCCAGGCCGAGCGCCGCCAGCAGCAGAATCGAGCCGAGAGACAGCCCGGTAAAGGCGCGCGTCAGATTGTCGGCCCAGGCCAGACGCTGTTCGATGGCGCGCAGCGAGGTCCTGGCAGCCGCACGCACTGCGCTGTCGGCCTCGACCCAGGTCTCGGTGCGCTTCTCGGTCAAGGGCAGCAGCAACTGCCGCACTTTCGGATCGCTGCTTTCGCCGAGCGCCACGACGGCGCCGAGACGAATGGCCGGGTCGTCGGACCCCAGGCTGGCCTGCGCGTGGGCGAGGCGCAAGCGGTTCCTGATCGCCGGATCGGTCTCGCCGGCCAGAGCCTTGTCGAGCAACGGCAGCATCTTCGCGTCGGCGCTTGCAGCCACTTCCTGCACCGCCTGCCAACGCACTTCGCGCTCGCTCGAGAACAGGCGCAGCGCGGCGAGCGCGGCCGCCAATTCACGCCGCACCCGGTTGTTGATCGAAATCGGTTCGCGTTCTGCCGGCGGCGGAGCGATTTCGCGGTTGCTCGCCGCGTCGAACACGCGCTCCCCGTCGAGGCGCACAATGCGCTCGCCGGCCACCGCCAGAGACTCATCGGCCAAGGCCGTGAGCACCGGCAGGGCTGCTTCGGGGGCCGCCTGCGCCAGCGCAGCGATCGCCGCGATCCGCTTCTCGGAATCGTCGACCGCGAGCGGCGCGAGCAGCGCCGGATCGATCGCTGCGCAGAGCGACGAGACGTAAAATAGCCAGCCGCCGAGCAGTAAGCCAAACTTGCGCATACTTTCTCCATTGCGCCGCGGGCGGCAAGCCCGCGGCGCCAGACCAGAACAGGAAGCCGAACGATTACTTGCCTTCCGGCTCGCCCTTCTTCGTATCGTTACCCGGAATATAGGGGCTCCACGGGGCTGCCTTGACCGGTCCCGGCGTCTTCCAGACGACGTTGAACTGTCCGTCTGCCTTGATTTCCCCGATGAACACCGGCTTGTGCAAATGGTGGTTTTTCTCGTCCATCTTGATCGTGAAGCCGGACGGTGCCTTGAACGTCTGTCCGCCCATCGCCGCGATCACCTTGTCGACGTCCGTCGACTTGGCCTTCTCGACGGCCTGCTTCCACATGTAGATGCCGACATAGGTCGCTTCCATCGGATCGTTGGTCACCACCTTGGCGGCATTCGGCAGCTTCTGCTTGACCGCCCAGCTCTTGTACAGCTTGGTGAACTTCTCGTTCTCCGGGTTCTTGAGCGACATGAAGTAGTTCCACGACGCCAGGTGGCCGACCAGCGGCTTCGTGTCGACCCCGCGCAGTTCCTCCTCGCCGACCGAGAAGGCAACCACCGGTACATCGGTCGCCTTCAGACCGGCGTTGCCGAGCTCCTTGTAAAATGGCACATTGGAGTCGCCGTTGATGGTCGACACGACCGCTGTCTTCTTGCCCTCGCCAGCAAACTTCTTGATCTTGGCGATGATCGTCTGGTAATCGCTGTGGCCGAAAGGCGTGTATTCCTCCATGATGTCGGCTTCGGCGACCCCCTTCGACTTCAGAAACGCGCGCAGAATCTTGTTCGTCGTGCGCGGATAGACGTAGTCCGTGCCGAGCAGGACGAACCGCCTGGCTTCGCCGCCGTCCTTGCTCATCAGGTACTCGACAGCCGGAATTGCCTGCTGGTTTGGCGCTGCGCCGGTGTAGAAGACGTTGCGTTCGAGCTCTTCACCTTCGTACTGCACCGGATAGAACAACAGACCGTTGAGCTCCTTGTAAACCGGGAGAACCGACTTGCGCGAAACCGAAGTCCAGCAGCCGAAAGTCACCGCTACCTTGTCCTTGCTCAGCAACTGACGCGCTTTTTCGGCGAACAGCGGCCAGTTCGATGCCGGATCGACGACCACCGGCTCAAGCTTCCGACCGAGCACGCCGCCCTTGGCGTTGATCTCGTCGATCGCCATCAGAACGGTCTCCTTGAGCGCCGTCTCGGAGATCGCCATCGTCCCCGACAGCGAATGCAGAACGCCTACTTTGATCGTCTCGGCGGCCCGCACGCCGAACGAGGTCAAGGCAAATGCAGCCGACACGGCGAGTGCCGGAAGCGTCTTCACAAAATTGCGACGTACCATCTGAAAACTCTCCTCGAAGGTTGATAAACGGGAAGCAATATTCCGCCGAGAAGATCAAAGCAAGCACCGTGCCACGCCCAGAGAAAGGGAGAAACTCGCGCCGCATCATAGACTTGCGTCTGGCCAGGCAGAGCCTCCGGAAGCCGTCGCGAGGGTAGCGCGAGCGCGTCGCACAAGAGCAGTGCGCACGCACCGGGCGAGCACCAACACTGGACATGCGGTGCCTCGGGAGGGTGGCCAGACGAAGCGGCGAAAACCGGAAAATCAGACGCTGGAACAAGGGCGCCATGGGTGCACCAGGCTCGCGCTTGAAAACCATCAGACCTCGCGTTCGGCGATCAGCGGAAATGGGCATGCCCGGCAAGCTGCTCGGATCAGAATGTCCCACTCGGCGAGGGACGGATGTCCCTCCCGCCGGGACTCGACAGACGGAATGACATGCCCGGTCAGGGTGACACCTCTGGCATGGGTGGTGCGGCTCGCTTGGACGACGCGATGGGTGCCTTTCCAGGTCACGCTTCTTGCCCGCGCCAGCATCGTCTCGGCATCGGTGAGCCTGGCGCCGCTGCCGTCAGGCCGGTTTCCTCGCCAAGGTCGCGAACTGCCGCCTGGGCAAGCGCCTCGTTCGGGTTGATCCTGCCGCTGGGCAGTGACGGGCGTGGCTGGCGTATGCCGACTACGGCAGAGCTTACCGCGCCCGTGGCGCCAGCGCCGCTCGCCTGGCGACGAACTCAGCGTCGGCCGGTGCGAGTCACCCGACGAGGCAGCCGTCCGCTGCCGCTCGTCGGGTGCAGGCTCGCTGCAGCAGCGACAAATTGGCACTAAAGCCTGGCCGCGTCCCAGCCGTTAGTGAAGCGAAACCTGCACCAGTACGGCAGCGGTTTCGAATCACCGAGCTTGGCGGGACGGCGTGGCGGGGGGTGGTCACGTAGCGCGGCGGACTCGGGCGCTTGCCCTGCCCATTTCCCAACCCCAATCCAAGGAGAGACCGTATGCCCGTCGCAGCCCGTAACACGACTTTCACCCGCTTCCTCACCATCGCCAGCTTTGCTGGCGTGCTTGCGGGATTCACCTTACCGGCCGTGGCAGTGGAGGAGACGCCGCAAAGCATCGCTGGCGGGACCATGGTCGATGCCGCGAAAACCATGGAAATCATGAGCAAGGGCGGTGTCGTCCTGGATAATCGCGTTGCCGCCGAATACGCCGAGAAACACATCAAGGGCGCGATCAACGTCGTCTATAAGGAAACCCACCCCAAGGTCGCCAAGGTCGCGCCGGAGGACACCTTCGATCTCGGCAAACTGCCCGCCGACAAGTCCAAACCGATGGTCTTCTACTGCAATGGCTCGCCCTGCTGGAAAGGCTACAAAGCGGCGAGCGCCGCCATCAAGGCCGGCTATAAGTCCGTGTACTGGTTCCGCGACGGTCTGCCCGCCTGGGTGGCAGCAAAGTTCCCGACGGAGTGATCCGCGGACGTGCGCAGGCACGCCGGGTCGTCGCTGAGCAAGCAACGATTCGTCTGACGGGCGAGATCACGCCTACCGAATCTGTGAACTGGACGCCCGACGCGTGCCGGACTGCGCCCTGGTGGCGCCATGCCGGCAGCGCGGGCGGTCGGTATCACCAACGGTCGTTTGACCGCAGCGGGGTGAGATGACGATGCAAAGCATCAAGACAAGAGTAGTGGCAGCCGGCGCGATGGGGCTGTTGATCGTCGTCGTCCTGGGTGTGGTGGGCGTGTTCGGAATTCGCAACGGCCTCGACATTCTCGAGACGGTATTTGAGCATCACGTTGAGCCCGCCGGACAGATTCAGGAAATTGAGCGCAACCTGAAGGAAATTCGCTTCCGCATTGCGGCCGTGTTGCTCGATCACATGCCGACCGTCGGCTCGCGCAATCACCTGCGTGAAGCGCGCACGACGATCGACGAGCGCTGGCAGGCATTCAAGGCGACCGTCGCCGCGCACGACATGCAGGCCGACCAGGCGACCGGCAAGCTGCTGGAACGGATCGACCAGCCAATGGCTGCGCTGCCGGCCTTCCTGGACAAGGTGGACGGCGCCTACGCCAATGACGACAAGAAGCTGCTTGCCTCCTTGCTGGAAGACGAATGGCCGGTCTTTCATGCCAATCTGATCAAGCCGCTCGGCGAGTTGCTGCCGCTCCAGCAGGCGGCGGTCAAGCGCATTTTCGAGGAGAACCGCCAGGTCGGCGCGCGTCTGCTGGCACTCGCCTTTGGCGCGACGGCGACCGGTGTTGTCCTCATGCTCGCCTTGGCTTTCGTTCTCTTGCGCGTCGCGCGGCGCATCGATGTCGGCGTACGTTCGATTCAGACCTCACTCGCCGAGGTCGCGCAAGGACGGCTGAGCGTTGCGCAGAAAGACAAGCACCTGGAGAGAAACGACGAGTTTGGTCAGATGAACCAGCATCTGCAAACCGCGGTCGGCAAACTGGCCGAGGTGACGAGCGGCGTCAGCCGCCTGGCCGACCAGGTCGCGGCCACCGCCAACGACCTGCTGGGCCGGATGTCGACCGTGATGGAGCGGGGAAGTGCGCGCAATGACGCCATGTTGCACGTTGGCCAGGCGGCCGGAGAGATCAGTACCTCGAGCCGCGAGGTGGCAGAGTTCGCCGCCGTTTCAGAAGTGGCGGCGACCCATAACGAGGAGGCGGCACTGGCCGGTAGCAACGACATGGCCAAGGGTCTGGAAATCACCCGCGAGGTCGTAGACGTTGCTCGCGAGTCGGCGACTACCGTCGAACGGCTGCACGGCTCGATTCAGGAAATCGGTAAAATTGCCGTCGTGATCAAGGAGATCGCCGATCAGACCAACCTCCTCGCCTTGAATGCGGCGATCGAAGCGGCGCGCGCCGGCGAAGCCGGCCGCGGCTTTGCCGTGGTCGCCGACGAGGTCCGCAAGCTGGCCGAAAGAACGGCGCTGAGTACGAATGAAATCAGTCGTGTAATCACCAGCATCCGGCAGGAGACCGAGGCCACGGTGGTCGCCATGCAGAAGGTGTCGCAACGCGTTGACGAGGCGGCGAACTACAACCAGTCGACGGGCCGGACCCTGGCCGGGATCGTCTCCGGCGCACAGGAGTCTACCCGGCAGGTGCGCCAGATCGCCGCCCGGATGCACGCGCAATCGACGGCAACCGCGGAGATGTCACGCCGCATCGCCGAGATCGCCGCGCTTTCCGAAAGCAATGCCGGCAGCATTCGCGAGGCGGTCGGTGCGACGCGGGAAATGTCGACCGTTGCCGGGCGCCTGCACGAGCTGGTCAACTATTTTCGTGCCTGATCATCTGCCGGGTCGGCCTGCGGCGCGGTGGGCACTGCTGCCGCGACCCAGCGCTGCCGACCGCTGAAGGAGTCTGCCGCATGCCGACCTCGCTGAATACACTGCAGGCTGACCTTACGACGCTCGCCGTCGATGCCATCGTCAATGCCGCCAATTCGTCGCTGCTCGGCGGGGGTGGCGTCGATGGCGCGATCCACCGGGCAGCCGGACCAGGCCTGCTCGACGAGTGCCGCCGCCTCGGCGGCTGCCCGACCGGCGAGGCGAGGTTGACGCGCGGTCATCGCCTGCCGGCGACCTACGTCATCCATACCGTCGGCCCGGTCTGGCGCGGCGGGGCGAGCGGCGAAGCCGAACTGCTCGCTGCCTGCTATCGAAATTCACTCGCTCTGGCGGCGGCGCACAGCTTGTCCACGATCGCTTTCCCGAGCATCAGCACGGGCATTTTCGGCTATCCGGTCGAGTCGGCGGCGGCGCTCGCCGTGGCTACGGTACGCGCCGCGGCGCCGGCCTGCCCGACACTGCGCGAGGTCATCTTCTGCTGCTTCTCGGCGAGCGATCTGCGCGTCTACCAGAGCTTGCTGGGCGAGCGCTGAGGCGCACCGGCGGCGGATCGGCGACGCTCGGCGGGCTCGCCGACGAGCAGGACATCGCCATGAAACGTGGCTCTTTTCACGGCCGGCACGGCGCGTTACCATGGCAGTTCGTTTTTCCTCGGGCGCGCGGCCGTGGCGCCCGCCTCCGCGCGAAGAAAGGAGTGTTCCGTCTTGAAGCCCACCGATATCGGCACGCCCGAGTATTTCCACAAAGTCGTTGATTGCCAGTGGGCGTGCCCGGCGCACACGCCTGTTCCCGAGTACATTCGCCTGATCGCCGCCGGACGTTACAGCGACGCCTACATGGTGAACTGGGTGTCGAACGTTTTCCCGGGCATTCTCGGGCGAACCTGCGACCGACCCTGCGAGCCGGCGTGCCGGCGTGGCCGCGTCGAGGAGGATTCGCCTGACGGTCAGGCGCGCAAGGAGCCGGTTGCCATCTGCCGCCTGAAGCGCGTCGCCGCCGACTACAAGGAAGACATCCGCGAGCGCCTGCCGAAAGCGGCGGCGCAGAAGAACGGACGGCGCGTCGCCTGTATCGGTGCCGGTCCGGCATCGCTCACCGTGGCACGCGATCTGGCGCCGCTCGGTTACCATGTCGTGGTCTACGACGGCGACGCCAAGGCCGGCGGCATGATCCGCACGCAGATCCCGAAGTTTCGCCTGCCCGAGCAGGTCATCGACGAGGAAACGGGCTACATTCTCGATCTGGGCGTCGAGTTTCGCAGCGGGCAGTACATCAAGTCGATGAAGAGTCTGCTCAGCGAGGGTTACGACGCCGTCTTCGTCGGCTGCGGTGCGCCGCGCGGGCAGGACCTCGACATTCCCGGGCGCAAGGAAGCCGCCCAGTCGATCCACCTGGGCATCGACTGGCTGGCGAACGTTGCTTTCGGGCACGTGACCTCGATCGCCCGCCGCGTCATCGTCCTCGGCGGCGGCAATACGGCGATGGACTGCTGCCGTTCGGCGCGGCGACTCGGCGGCCAGGACGTCAAGGTGATCGTCCGCTCGGGTTTCGAGCAGATGAAAGCCAGCCCGTGGGAGAAGGAGGATGCCATGCACGAAGGCATCCCGATCCTGAACAACCTCGTGCCGAAGAAATTTACCCATAACGGCGGCCGGCTGACCGGCGTGACCTTCGAGAAGGTGCGCTCGGTATACGACGAGAAGGGCCGGCGGACGCTGGTGCCGACCGGCGAGCCCGACCCGCACTTCGAGTGCGATGTGGTCCTCGTCGCCGTCGGGCAGGAAAACGCTTTCCCGTGGATAGAGCGCGATCTGGGTATCGAGTTCGACAAGTGGGGCCTGCCGAAACTCGATGAAGCGACGATGCAATCCACGCTGCCGAACGTCTTCTTCGGCGGCGACGCAGCTTTCGGCCCGAAGAACATCATCTGGGCCGTCGCGCACGGGCACGAGGCGGCAGTTTCGATCGATCGCCTGCTCAACGGCGAGGAGATCAGCCAGCGGCCGCCGCCAATGACTTCGCTGATCTCGCAGAAGATGGGCATTCACGCCTGGACATACGACAACGCCGTCTCGCACGACCGGCGTCTGCGCGTTCCCTTGCGTGACGTCAACGCCGCGCTGAAGAATATCCGCATCGAAGTCGAACTCGGCTTCGATCCGCAGTTGGCGTTCAAGGAGGCGCAGCGCTGCCTCAACTGCGACGTGCAGACGGTCTTTGCCGGTCGGTTGTGCATCGAATGCGACGCCTGCATGGACGTCTGCCCGATGGATTGCATCAGTTTCACCGACAACGGCGAGGAGGACGATCTGCGCCGCCGGCTGCGCGCGCCGGCGACCAATACAACGCAGGCGCTCTACGTGTCGGACGTGCTGAAGACCGGCCGCATCATGGTCAAGGACGAGGACGTCTGCCTGCACTGCAGTCTGTGCGCCGAGCGCTGCCCGACCGGCGCCTGGGACATGCAGAAGTTTTTCCTCGAAATGACCCACGCCGGACCGCGCTGTCACGACCGCGCTGCCGCCGGCGCCCCGACAGTGCAGCCGGAAGCCGCGTAAGGAGCCGCCATGCAGAAGATCGAAGCAGTCAACGATTTCGTCGTCAAGTTCGCCAACATCAACGGTTCCGGCTCGGCGTCAGCCAACGAGTTGCTGGCCCGCGCCGTCCTCCGCATGGGCGTACCGGTTTCGCCGCGCAACATCTTCCCGTCGAACATCCAGGGGCTGCCAACCTGGTTCGAGGTGCGGGTCACCGAGCACGGCTACCTCGGCCGGCGCGGTGGCGTCGACCTGATGGTGGCGATGAATCCGCAGACCTGGGATCAGGACGTGCGCGAGATCGATCCCGGCGGCTATCTCTTTTTCGACAACACGAAGACGATCCCGCGTTCGCGCTTGCGCAGCGACATTCACGTCCTCGGCATGCCGCTGACCGAAATCTGCAACGGCACGTACAGCGACCCCAAGCAGCGTCAGTTGTTCAGGAACATCATCTACCTCGGCGCGCTGGCCGGGCTGCTCGGCGTCGATGCAGCAGAAATCGAAAAGCTGTTCGGCGAGCAGTACAAGGGGAAGGAAAAGCTCCTCGATCTGAACGTCCAGGCGCTGCACCTCGGACTCGACTACGCGCGCGAGAATTTCAAGCCGATCGGACTTTCGGTCGAGCGGCGCGACAAGGTGGGCGACCGTATCTTCGTCGACGGCAACAGCGCAGCCGCTCTCGGTTGCATCTATGGCGGCGCGATGGTCTGCGCCTGGTACCCGATCACCCCGTCGTCGTCGGTGGCCGAAGCGTTTCAGCGCTACGCCGAGAAGCTGCGTATCGATCCGGCAAGCGGTGCGCGGCGCTATGCGATGGTGCAGGCAGAGGACGAACTCGCCTCTATCGGCATGGTGATCGGCGCTGGCTGGAACGGCGCGCGCGCCTTCACCGCGACCTCGGGTCCCGGTGTCTCGCTGATGACCGAGTTCATTGGTCTGGCGTATTTCGCCGAAATCCCGGCCGTCGTGATCAACGTCCAGCGCGGCGGTCCGTCGACCGGCATGCCGACACGCACGCAACAGGCCGACCTGCTCGCCTGCGCCTATGCGTCGCACGGCGACACGCGGCACATCATGCTCTTTCCCGAAGATCCTTACGAGTGCTTCGAGATGTCGGCCGACGCGCTCGACCTGGCCGAACGGCTGCAGACGCCGGTCTTCGTCATGACCGACCTCGACATCGGCATGAACCAGCGACTGTGCCGGCCGTTCGCCTGGGACGACCAGCGGCAGTATGACCGCGGCAAGGTGATGTCGCGCGAGGACCTCGACGCGGGCAGCGAATTCGGCCGCTACCTCGACGTCGATGGCGACGGGATTCCCTACCGCACGTATCCCGGGACGCATCCGACGAAAGGCGGCTACTTCACGCGGGGTTCGACGAAGAACGCCTACGCGGTCTATTCCGAAGCCGGTGCAGACTACACCTACAACATGCAGCGCCTGCGCCGCAAATTCGAAACCGCCAAGGACCTGTTGCCGCTGCCGGTGCTCACCGCATCGCGCTATCCGGCGCGCTTCGCAGCCATCTTCTACGGTTCGACCAGCCCGGCGATGCACGAAGCGCTCGACGCGCTGGCCGAACAGGGAATCTATCTGAACGCCCTGCGCATCCGCGCCTTCCCGTTCCAGAACGAGATCGCCGACTTCATCGCCGCGCACTCGAAGGTCTTCGTCCTCGAACAGAACTTCGACGGCCAGTTGTGCACGCTGCTGATCAACGAAGCCGGGGTCAATCCGGCCAGCCTGATCCCAGTCCTGCACTACGACGGAACGCCGATTACCGCGCGTTTCATCACACACGAAATCGCCGAACGCGTCTCACGACTCAACGTTCGTCCGCTCAGAGAAGACAGGGTGGCCTGAAATGACCTACATCGCGAAACCCAGACTGCATCACCCGACACTGGCCAAGAACCGCGTCGGCTACACACGACGCGACTACGAAGGCAAGATTTCCACGCTCTGTGCCGGTTGCGGCCACGATTCGATTTCGGCCGCGATCATCCAGGCGTGCTGGGAGCTCGACGTTGAACCGCACCGTGTCGCCAAGCTTTCCGGGATCGGCTGCTCGTCGAAAACGCCCGACTACTTCCTCGGCAACTCGCACGGCTTCAACACCGTACATGGGCGCATGCCGTCGGTGCTCACCGGCGCCTACATGGCGAATCGCGAGCTGATCTATCTCGGCGTATCGGGTGACGGCGATTCCGCCTCGATCGGTCTCAGCCAGTTCGCCCACGTCATGCGGCGCGGCGTCAACATGACCTACATCGTCGAAAACAACGGCGTCTACGGTCTGACCAAAGGCCAGTTCTCGGCCACTGCCGACAAGGGTTCGAAGTCGAAGCGCGGTCAGGTGAACAACGACACGCCGATCGACCTGGCGATGCTCGCGCTGGTCATGGGCGCCACTTTCGTCGGGCGCGGCTTTTCCGGCGACAAGACACAACTCGTCCCGCTGATCCGCTCAGCCATGGCGCACCAGGGTGCGGCGGTGATCGATGTCGTCTCGCCGTGCATCGCGTTCAACAACCACAGCGGCAGTACGAAAAGCTACGACTACGTGCGCGAACACAACGAAGCGGTCAATCGCCTCGACTTCCTGCCCACGCGCGAGCAGATCACCGTCGAGTACGAGCCCGGCGAAGTGACCGACGTGCGTCAGCACGATGGATCTATCGTCCGTCTGCGCAAGCTGCACGCCGAGTACGATCCGACCGATCGCATCGGCGCGATGAGCTACATCCAGGAGCACGCGGCGCGTGGCGAAGTCGTTACCGGCCTGCTCTACGTCGACCCTGACGCGTGCGACCTGCACCGCCAGCTCAATACCGTCGACGAAGCGCTCAATGCGCTGGGTGCGGCTGAACTCTGCCCGGGCTCGGCGGCGCTCGCCAGGATCAACGCCAGCCTGCGCTAGGGATCAGGCCGGGAGCGGGCCAGAAGCCGGCGCTAGCTCCCGCCGCGTTTCTGCTTCGCTTCTTCGGCCTGCAGTTTGCGCAGCTCGCGCAGCCGCGCGTCGACTGCCGATTGCTCGAAGAAGTTGCCGTCGGTGGATTGCTGCGCGAACTGCAGTTGTTCGACCGCAGCGCCGAGCTGACCTTGCAGAAAATAGAACTCGGCTTGCGCCCGGTGCTGCTGCAGGCGCTTGCCGGCGGCGGCGAAGGTCTTTGCCTGCAGGCCGTGGAGCTTGTAGTCGCTCGCTGCGAGCTGGATTTGCGCATCGAGGAAACGCACGCCCTGATCGTATTCGCGGTTGCCGAGCAGTGCTTCCGCGTAGCCGTAAACCAGTGCCCTGGACTGCGGATAGCGCTGCAAGGCCTGGCGGAAGAGGGTCAGCGCGGCGGCCGGGTTGCCGCCGGCGATCTTCGCCTCGGCGGCCAGACGGACGATCATCGGCGACGACGCCTTGCTGGCCAGCAGCACATCGAGCTCGTGTTGTGCGCCCGCCACATCGCCCGCCTTGAGCAGCGCGTAGGCCAGACCGTAGCGCGCAGCCACTTCCGAAGCGTGCTTCCTTTCCTTCAGTTGTTGCGCGAAGTCGTTTGCCGCTTCGCGCGCAGGACTCATCTGGGCGCGCAGCTTCGCACGTAGCAGATGGAAATCCAGGCTGTCGGGCACCTGGCGGTAAACCGCGCCGTCCACCCGGTTCTGCATGTCCGACATGCGCTCGACGGTCAGCGGGTGCGAACGCAGGTAGACCGGCGCACTGTTCTCATACACCCGGCCGGCCTGCTGCAGGCGGGCAAAGAAGTCGCCCATGGCGCGCACATCGTAGCCGGCATTGCTCAAGGTGTGCAGCCCAAGGCGATCGGCTTCGCGTTCGAAATCGCGGCTGTAGGCAAGCTGTGCCTGAATCGTTCCGGCCTGCGCCGAGGCGATGGCGGCGCTCGCCGCCTGCGAGTTCGAGCGCGCGGCGAGAACCGCCAGCGCCATGGCGATCATGGTCGCGATCGACTGCTGCTTCTCGCGCGCAATCTGCCGCGCCAAGTGGTTCTGCGTCACGTGCGCGACCTCGTGCGCGAGCACTGCCGCCAGTTCGGACTCCGATTGCGCAGTCAGGATAGTGCCGGTGTTGACACCGATGAAGCCGCCGAACATGGCGAAAGCATTGACCGTATTGTCGCGAATGGCGAAGAACTGACAGTCGCCAGCCGGGTTCGAACTTGCCGCAACCAGTCGATTGCCCAGTTGATTGAGGTAATCCGAGACCTCCGGATCGTCGATATAGCTCGGTTCGCGCAAGCGAATCTCGTTCAGAATGCGCTCGCCGATCCTGCGCTCGGTCTGCGGCGACAACTCGGCGCGCGCCGCTTCGCCCAGATCAGGCAGGTCTTCGGCCAGGGTCGCCGGCGGAGCGCTGCCAAGGGTGATGGCGAGAACGGCGAGCACGGCATTACGAACGCTTCTCTTCAAGTTGGACTCCAGGCGCGACTCGTCACGCATCGCAAGGGATGATGCTATGATAACCAAGTGTGCGGCGAAGCCGGTTACAAAGTGTTAGCGTCCGCCCGCCGGCACCTTCAGAGTTGCCTTGGGTTACCTTGGCTTTGCCTCGTTCCCGCTCCACCAAATACACCGTTTGTCCGTCGATCGCGCTTGCAGGTGCCGATGTCCGCCGATGCTTTGACCCATTTCAACTCGCAAGGCCAGGCGCATATGGTCGACGTCGGCGGCAAGGCGGAAAGCTTGCGGCAAGCGCAGGCGAGCGGCAGCATCGTGATGCAGGCGGCAACGCTGCAACTGATCAGCGAAGGCTCGGCGAGCAAGGGCGATGTTCTCGGCGTGGCGCGCATCGCGGCAATCCAGGCGAGCAAGCGGACAGCCGAACTGATTCCGCTGTGCCATCCGATCCCGCTGACCCGGGTGTCGGTCGATTTCGACCTCGACCGAGCCGGGAACGCCATTACGTGCCGCGTGACGACCGAGTGCCTGGCGCGCACCGGTGTCGAGATGGAAGCGCTGTGCGCGGTGAGCGTCGCTCTCCTCACGATCTACGACATGTGCAAGGCAGTCGACCGCGGCATGCGGATCGAGGGGGTCCGCCTGCTGACCAAGAGTGGCGGTCGTTCAGGCACCTGGACGGCAGGCTAGCGGGATGTCGGCCCGCCACACCGGCGACGATCGACTGCGCCGTTTGCTGATCAAGTCGACAGCCGCCAGCGCAGCCGTCGGCGCACTGTGCGCCGCCGGGCTGCTGAAACCGACGCGTGTGCTGGCGGCCGAATGGGGCCGCAGCGGCTTTGCCGCAACCAGTCTGCCGGAAGCGCTCAAGGCAATCGGTGCCGCGGCTTCGGCCGAAAGCGGCGCAATCGTGATCAAGAGCGTCGAGATCTCGGAAAACGGCGCGCTGGTCCCCTGCGAAGTCATCAGTTCGATCCCCGATACACAATCGATTGCCGTTCTGGTGGAGCGCAACCCGATGCCGCTGGCGGCCAGCCTGAGTTTCGCCGAGGGGGTTCTGCCGCGCGTTCGCCTGCAGTTGAAGATGGCCGAGTCCTCACGCATCCGTGTCGTCGTCCGGGCGGGCGACGGCAAAACGTATCACGCCAGTCGCGAGGTGCGCGTGACGCTGGGCGGGTGCGGCGCTTGAGGACTGCACGCAGCGGTGCCTGAACCGATCAAGATCCGCGCCGTGCAGCAGGGCGACAGCACCGAGATTCGCATCCTGTTGCAGCATCCGATGGAAACCGGTCTGCGCCGGGATCAGGCGAGCGGGCAGAAGATTCCGGCGCATTTCATTAGCACGTTCACGGTCAGTGCGCACGGCAAGGTGCTGATCAACGCCCAACTCAATACCTCGATTGCGCGCAATCCGCTGTTCGTCTTCCAGAGCAAGGGACTCCAACCGGGCGATCGCGTGCGCGTCGCATGGTCGGACAACCGGGGCGAGCAGCGGGCCGATGAAGCGACGGTCGTCGCCGCCTAGCGCTCGCCGGGCAGCGCGGGAGAGGGCGAAACCGGAGTGCTATAATCGCGCCTTTGTCGGCTCTCCCGATGTTCATTACCCGCCGCCTGGAGTTCGACGCCGGCCACCGCATTCCCGACCACAAGAGCCAGTGTCGACATCTGCACGGCCATCGCTATGCGCTTGAGATCACCTTGGCGGGCGAGGTCATCGAGCAGCCGGGAGACCCGGCGAACGGCATGCTGATGGACTTTTCCGAAGTCAAGGCGCTGGCCATGCAGCATCTGGTCGAGGCTTGGGACCACGCCTTCCTGGCCTACGCCGGCGACCGCCCAGTGGTCGACTTTCTACGTACGCTGGCGGATCACAAGACGGTTCTGCTCGACTGCGTACCGACCGTCGAAAACCTGGCGCAACAGGCCTTCGTCATCCTCGACGCGGCGTATCGAGATACCTACGGCAATCACTTGCGTCTCGCCCGCGTGCGCCTCTACGAAACGCCCGGCTGCTGGGCAGAAGTCGTTCGCTGCCCGGACTGAACGCCTCCAGCCGGTTGACGCCGGCGGCAAGACCCGGAATACTCATCCGTCTTGCTCGGCCGCCAAGGCGCCCAGCGCCGCCGTGACCGTCCTGCATGCATGACGGAGGAGACAACGATGGATGAACTGCCTGAAGGGAAGTCACCGAGGATAAAGAAGTCGGTCGCATTGTCCGGCGTGGTTGCCGCCGATACGGCGATCTGTTCGGTTGGTAGTGCCGGCAACGATCTCTATTACCGTGGCTACGACGTCATCGCGCTCGCCGAGCAAGCCACTTTCGAGGAGGTTGCCTACCTGCTGCTTTATGGGCGTCTACCCAACCTCACCCAGCTCAATCAGTACAAGAAAAAGCTCAAGACCTTGCGCGGTCTGCCGGTCATGCTCCGGCCGATGCTGGAAAACCTGCCGGCGTCGGCGCATCCGATGGACGTCTTGCGCAGCGGCTGTTCGGCGCTCGGCACGATTCTGCCCGAGGCGCAGGATCACAATCCGGGAGGCGCGCGCGAGATTGCCGACCGGCTGATCGCCGGCTTCGGCTCGATGCTGCTTTATTGGTATCACTGGTCGCACAATGGGCGTCGGATCGACACCGAGACCGATGACGATTCGATTGCGGCGCATTTCCTTCACCTGCTGCGCGGCAAGCCGCCGACGGCGCTGCATGCGCGCTGCCTGGACAAGTCGCTGATCCTGTATGCCGAGCACGAGTTCAACGCGTCGACCTTCGCCGCACGCACGGTCACCGGCACCGGCGCCGACATGTACGCCGCGATCGGCGGGGCGATCGGCGCGCTCAGCGGTCGCCTGCACGGTGGCGCAAACGAAGTGGCTTTCGAGATCCAGAGTCGCTACAACGATGCGGCGCACGCCGAACACGACATTCGTCGCCGCCTGGACAACCGTGAAATCATTATTGGTTTTGGTCACCCGGTCTATACGATTGCCGATCCCCGGCACAAGGTCATTCGTTCGGTTGCCGAGCAGTTGTGCGCGGACGGCGACAACCTGGTGCTGTTCGACATTGCCAGCCGCATCGAGTCCGTGATGTGGGAACAGAAAGCGATGTTCCCGAACGTCGACTGGTTCTCTGCCGTCGCCTACCACATGCTCGCCGTGCCGACGCCGATGTTTACCCCGCTATTTGCCATTGCTCGGACGAGCGGCTGGGCCGCGCACGTGATCGAGCAGCGCATCGACGGGAGAATCATTCGTCCGTGGGCCAACTACGTCGGGCCGGAGCCGCAGCACTTCGCGGCGCTGGCCGAGCGCAACTGAGGCGGCATGGCCGGCGCGTCGACCAGCAGACTTTCCGGAACGATCCTGCGCCAGCGGCGCACGGCTTCCGGCGGCGACTTGACCACCCGGTACGGAGAGTTGCGAGATGTCTACACGAATTCCTGCCAACCGCCCTGAGCCGGACCAGGTCCTGCTCGACATTGCTGATTATGTGCTCGACTTCGAAGTCGATTCGAGCAGTGCCTACGATACGGCGCGCTATTGTCTGATCGACTCGCTTGGCTGCGCGCTCGAAGCGCTGGATTTTCCCGCCTGCAGCAAGCTCCTTGGACCGCTCGTCGCGGGCACTGTCGTCCCGCACGGCGTGCGCGTTCCCGGCACGCGTTTTCGCCTCGACCCGGTCCAGGCGGCGTTCAACATCGGTACGGCGATCCGCTGGCTGGATTTCAATGATACGTGGCTGGCCGCCGAGTGGGGCCATCCGTCGGACAACCTGGGCGGCATTCTGGCTACCGCAGACTGGCTTTCCCGACGCCGCGCGGCCAACGGCGACGAACCTCTGCGCATGTGGAAGGTGCTCGAAGCGACGATCAAAGCCTACGAGATCCAGGGCATCCTGGCACTCGACAACAGTTTCAACCGAGTCGGGCTCGATCACGTCCTGCTCGTCAAAGTGGCGACAGCCGCCGTCTGCGCCTGGCTCATGGGGGGCAGCCGCGAGCAGATCGTCAACGCCGTGTCGCAGGCTTTTGTCGACAGCGCACCGCTGCGCACGTATCGACACGCGCCGAACACTGGCTCGCGCAAGTCGTGGGCGGCCGGCGACGCGACCGCGCGCGGCGTTTTCCTGGCGATTCTCTCGCTCAAAGGTGAAATGGGCTATCCCAGCGCACTCAGCGCGCCGCTCTGGGGTTTCTACGATGTGCTGTTCAAGCAGCAGGCGTTTCGCTTTCCGCGTCCCTACGCCAGTTACGTCATGGAGAACGTGCTCTTCAAGATCAGCTTTCCGGCCGAGTTCCACGCACAGACGGCGGTCGAGTGCGCGGTCAGGTTGCATCCCCTGGTCTGGGATCGCCTCGAGGCAATCGACCAGGTGCTGATCCGAACGCACGAGTCGGCGCTGCGCATTATCGACAAGCAGGGACCACTGCACAACCCGGCCGATCGCGACCACTGTCTGCAGTACATGGTGGCCTATGCGCTGATCCATGGCAGCCTGCACAGCGAAGCGTACGAGGACGCTGCGGCAGCCGATCCGCGCATCGACGCCCTGCGCGCAAAGATGCACGTCTGCGAAGATCAGCGCTTCTCGGTCGACTATCTCGACCCAGACAAACGATCGATCGCCAATGCCCTGCAAGTGGTCTTCAACGACGGCAGCCGCAGCGAAGAATTGCTCGTCGAGTATCCGCTCGGTCACCGTCGGCGGCGGCAGGAGGGGATTCCCGTGCTGGTCGACAAGTTCCGACGCAATCTGGCACGGCGCTTCACCCCGGAGCAGCAGCAGGTGATCGTCGAATCGTCGCTCGACATGCAGCGCCTCGGCCACCTGGCGGTCAATGAGTACATCGACCAGTACGTGCCCTAGCCGATGAGCCACTTGCCATGGATGCGAAGCGTCGCTGGCCAGGCTTAAGGAAACCCCGGCACCCTGCCCCTGGAATCTTCCGTTCGAGCGGAGCCCGTGGCAACCTGTCACGCGGAAATTGAAACTCTGCCCCGTTGACGACGATCGCCCCCAGTGCGGGGTGTAAACACGGGCAGAGATCGCGCTGCGCCCACTTGTTACGTTCCGCCCTATACAAGAATGCGTCCGACGCTGATCCAATTCGTCGTCCAACGCTGGCTAAATGTCGCGACCAATGATTCGCAGCGGCCCAAGATCTGATCGCGCGCAACTGCATCCTTCGGCGAAACGAATTGACCACACACGAGCGCGAGTGCAACGCTGCGCAATGCACGGGTCGCGGCTACGCGACAGTATCGCACGGGAGAAGAAAGGTCTCGGCTGCCCGCGAAGCCGGTATCAGCCTGACACTTGGTGGGTGAGGTCAGCCGCCAGGTTTGCGCGCACCAAGGTCGAGAGAACGGTGCGCCCGGAATGTGGCATCAAGCAGCAAGCCACGCGGCAGGGCTTCGCCCTGAACCTGGCCAAGGCAACGGCGCCTCCGAGGCGAGCGGGTGCCGGCCACGACCAGCCGCCGACCGGCGGCGGTTGGCGTGCGGGAGCACACGAAGGCGGATCAGCCAAGGTCATCTGAGCCAGCCTTGTTTTCGGCCGCTGTCGCGTGCGGGCCGCGAACGCGCCGCCCGGCGCCTTGCGTCACGAAATGCGGCCCGCACGCCCGCAGTTCTTTAGCGCAACCGCCGCCGGCTAAGCAGCAGGACAGCCAAACCGGTCAGGCCAAGCAACCACGTGGGCGGAACAGGCACGACGGCAACAGCGAGGAAGACCCGATCCCGGATCGTTTGCTGAACAGGGTCGAAAGACTCTACCCGGAAAGCGATCTGATTGCCACTGAGTCCCTGGCGAAAGAGATCGATGCTGTCCATGTCCAGTTGCTCGTTCGGAAAGAGCGCCAGAAAATCACTGAAATCAAATACCTTGCTCAGTGCGCCGGCATAATTGGTGTATACACCAGGAGCGCCGTTGGCGTCGAAACCAATAAAGGCCACCGCTTCGTGATTGATCGACGGGTAAGCAAATCCGCGACGGTCTGCAAATCCGGAGAATACGCTGGACGTGCCCGGAATCAGCGTGTGCGTGTCGGCGACGAGCGAAACCTCAGCGCCAGCGGTGCCGGTATATATTCCCTTTGTACCGAGTGTTCCCTCCGCGTAGAACGCGACGATGTCGTCGTCAATCGCTGGCGACAGGAAACTGGCGAATCGCTCGCTGTTTTGCCCCGGCAGAAATTTCGGAGTCTCGACGACGACCTTGGGTGCGGCAAGATCGGTGCGGACGTAGATGCCGGATGAACCGCTCAGATAATTCGTGGAGGCCTGGAACGCTGTGGTCAGCTGAGACTTGCTCTCGTTCCAGTCGACCATCGGAAATGCGCCAAACCCGGTAAAGCTGCCGCCGCTTATTGGCAGGTCCGTCGGTGCTGCATCCCCTGAAGACACCCATTTCGTAACCCGCAGCCCGGCAGCGTCCGCTGAAAACACGCCTTCGCCAACGCTGTCTCTACCCTGAAAGACGGTCTGGCCAAAGGCGATCGAGGGTACGCCAGCAACGGTGAGCAGCGCGTTCGAACCACCGACCTGCGTTACTCCCGGAACAGCCACAGCCCCCAGAGTGCCGCGGCCACTCCATTCGCTGAACACAACCCCGCTTCGCCCTGCGGGTGTATTCACCGTAGCGAGAAAGCTCACCCCACCAAGTTCTCTGTCGATTGCCGGCGACACCACCGGACGCGTCTGGCCGGGAGAAAACGAAGCATCGTCGAAGCTCGTTCCCAGATTGGGAGCAGCCTCTCCCGTGCGCGCCACCGGCCGTACCGGCTGACCTGGTACAAACGGCTGTTGGACGTAAACCCCCGGCGTGCTGCCCCCGCCGAACCGCGCGTCACCCAACATGTACGCAAGCTCGCCTGCCGCAACTGCCGGCGCCGATAGAGAGGAGACCCCTGACGCTTGAACGACCTCCTGCCTTACCCAACCGACGACCCCTGCCGCCGCCTCAGCGGTCACTGCAAGTCCCAGGAGCAGTGCGCTTGCATTGCCCCGCATACCCCATTTTTCCAACATGGCCTCCTCCGAGAGAACGTATCAACGCGATGCGAGTTTCGCTGCGCGGCGCCGCTCACGACCCACCCGCCCGGCAGCACCAGGGTTGCCGGATTTGGCTCGCGCGACAGCAATTCACAGCGGACATCGCGCAAGCACGCTCCCCAGCTCCGGCGACCGCCGCGCCAAGTCAAAGCCACGACATTGCCCCAGTGCGCCAAGAGGGTAAGCAACATTCGTGCTGGAAAGCCATTATCCTCGGAAACTAAAAGACTTGCGTGTGCGGTCGGAGGATCGCACGGGACGGCTGGGCGCGCTCGTGTAAGAAATCTCGACAGGTGCCCATACAGTTGCCAGGAAGGACTATGGGATCGGACGCCACCCTCGCGAGCCTCCCGCGTCTTGCCCAGACAGAAAGGCTGCATCGATCCAGCCCGAACGACCGCGGAAGGCTGGCGCGCTACCGACGATCGCCCGCCTGCGCGGCGGAAACGCCTGTGGAATTGGCGCCGGGTCTCCTGTTCTGGACTGAATCTAGTGCCCTTTCCAGGCAATCCACGCCTTTCGCTACCACTGGACCACAACAAGGACGCGAGTGGCTTTCCGCAAAGCCAGTTTGGCCATGGGCAATTCGCACGCGCGTTCAGTCGGAAGTGCAAGGGATAGGCCTGATGCGCGAGGGCACGGCGGAGAAGCCCTCGTTTCCGCTGCCGCCGCTCAAACTGTTCGGCCGCCGGGCAGCGCTGATTCCACCCCCGCGCCGTCATCGGCATCGCTGCTACGGGATACGGGCACCCGACGCTCCGCTACGCGCACAGATCAACGCGCTTGCCGGCGTGCCAAAGAGTTCGACCGCACCTCTCGTTACAGCAACTGAAACGGAAACTGCGCCAATCGCAGCGCAAATCACCGCCGCTGGTGCGTCGTGCGCGAGATCCTCGCGCACCTGGGCGAGCCGACATCACCGCCGCCTATCATACCGACCCGGGGTCCACGGCTGTGCGAGATGGCCAATGCCGAGCAGGGCGAGGCCGACCCGCAAGGCCAACCGGCACCGCGCTACGAATTCGAGCAGCGCATCGCCTGACCAAGGTCGCACGAGGACGTTCCGGATCAACCTCGGCAAGGACCGCTTGCACGCCGGGACGCGGCGCTGAATCTCCCCTCCGTATCCATTCGTGGCTGGAGAGCAGCAACAGCGGCACGCCGCTTCGGTCAGACGGCTCGTCCGGGTTTCTTGTCCAGCCGAAACGGTGGCGTCTTCCCGCTACGGCGAGCCGCCGCTTCGACCTCTTGCGGCGGCAAACGCAACAGCATCTGCGATTGGCGATCGAGATAAACAGCTTTGTCCAGAGCCGTCACCCGGCGTGCGCGGTCTTCAGTCAGTGCAGCTTCCCAGGCAAAGGACCACGCCTCCCACGGGTGGATCTTCTGGTTGAAGCGCGCGACCTCGAGCGCCAACTTGCGGAACTCGTTGTCACCGGTCAGGTCGTGCAGCATTTGCGCGACGTCGGCGAGCTGGTATTCTGCCCCCAGCAGACGCAAGTGCTTCTCGTTGAGGTGGTTGACGGCCTGCCGGAAGTTCGCGACCGCGTCTGCCTTCCCAGCGTCTGCCTTCCCACTTAGCGCAGCGATGACGCTCTTGGCCAGCCAGTAGTCCAAATCGTGTTCTTCGGCCGGAATGGCGGCAACGACCTGTTCGACTGCGGCGTGTTGGCCGCTCTTCATGGCGGCGATCGCGTAGTAGGCAAGGACTGTCCTCGCCGGCGAAGCGCCTTCGCCAGCGCGCGTTTCACCGGTCTGCGACAGCGCCTTCCTGGCTGCCGCGAAATCCTTGCCTTTCAGTGCCGCCAGTCCTTCGACGAAGACGCGAAGGTCGGAGCGGTGCGTATTCGACATGTGGAGCAGGCGGTCGATCGCGGGCCCTGCCTCCGCGCTCGGCGTACGATCGGTGACCACTGCCATGGCGAGAAATTCGGCCGCCAACCGGTGCACTTGCGGACCCTGAGATCGACCAAACTGCTCGCTCCACTCGATCAGTCGCCGCTCGTCGAACCCGCGGCGTTGGCTGCTGACCAGCGCCGCGCGCCACACCTCCGGCGCGCCAATGCGCGTCGCCAGCGAGTGAAAGCCGTTGTCGGCTGCCGCCGACTGGCCGGTCAGATGGAGCAGGCTCAGGTACTCGGCGATATCCCGTGGCTGCGAATAGCGTTGAACCGATTCGAACAAGGCCGCGAGCGCCGGCAGGTAGGCCTCGTCGAGCAGCGCCAGGCGGGCTCGGCTGATCATTTCAGCCTGTGACCCATTGCTCTGCACCGCAGCGATGCGGAAGAAGGGAATTGCCAGATCGGTTTCGCCGCACAGGTAGAAGCGTGATCCGGCGCGATACGCGTAGTTGCCGATGGCCAGCGAGTTCGCGCTGCCGTCGGTCAACCCGGGCAGCGAGGCAAAGACGTCTGCTGCTTCGCGGTAGCGGCGCTCGCCGATCAGCAGATCGCCGAGTCGAACATAAAGGTCGTCGGGCTCCGGCTTGCTCTGCAACTCGGCGGCCAGAATCTCCATGGCCGCGCGGCGATTACCCTGCGCAAGCAGCAAGTCCGCTTTGAGCAGGACCACCGTCGAATCGCCGACGAAACGTCCCGCCATTGCCTGAAGCAGTTGTTCGCGTTCGGCGAAGTCCTTGGTGAGATGAAAGGCGGCAACCAGAGGCCCATTGTCGAAACGGGCGTTGGCCAAGGCCGCGCGGGCGATGTCAAGACCCAGCGGGTCAGGTTTGCGCCGCCCGTGCGGATCCGCGACATAGTGCCACCGGGTGACATGGCTGGGACGATCAGACGGCGTATGCGCTGTGTTGTCTTCCCAGTGCCGGGCAAGTTCTGCGCTCCGTTCCGCCTTGTTGAGCATCGACTGTCTGACGTACCCGGCAGCGCGCTTTGCCAGATCGTTCTCGGCGATGGCGCGCACGCGCATGATTGCCGGGTGGGTGCCGAACACGGCGTCGAGGGCGTTGACGTAGTCCAGGGTCTCGCGCGGCAGCGCCTGCGCAACGGCCATCCGGCGCGCTTTGTAAACGATGTTGGCGACACCGCTCTGGACCAGGAAATCCAGTACGTCAAGCCGGTCAAGCCGCCATTGAGCGGAATCGCAGCAATGCCGTCGTTCAACTCCGGCGAGCGCCGGCGAGAAGTATGCGCCGAGGGCCAAGTCCAGATCGGACGATTCGGAGTGGCCGGTGACCTGCCAGCCGAGCTGCTGTTGCTCGATCCCGGCCCCCGCTGCCGGGAAAATCTGACCGAGAGCGCGCAGCGTCGCGTAGTTGTCGAAACGGCGAAGCTTGACCGGGTCGGCATCGGCGAAACGTCGCGCGACAAATGGCCGCCAGTCGGCTGGCAGCGCGTCGAGCAAGGCTTGCCTCGCCTGCGCGTGGCGGGCGCGATCGCGATAGTAGGCAAATCGGATATCGGTGGCCTCAATTTCGGCCATGATCCGTTGCGCGGAAATAGGAATCTCGCTCAGCGCCTGCTCAATGGCCGGTAGATCACCGTTCAGGCTGGCGATCAGGCTCGTTCCTCGGCATCCGGCAAATCCATTGCCATCGTTGGGGCGGCAGAACCCGCACCCGCTTGTCCCGGTCGGAGGGCGATCAGCGCGGCTGGGCGCATGTGCAAGCCCTGATACGCCCGCGCCAGCAGACGTCTGGTCGTCGGCTGATCGGCTGGCAGCTGCCTGGCGATCAACAGTGAACGCTCGTAAAGGCGCTCGCGAAGGCGTGATGCGTCCGCCGGCACGAGGCTGCCAAGCAACTGAAGGTACAAAGCGTCGCTGGCGGCGCCCGGCGACGTTTCGACCAGGGCGGCGATACCGACGGGGAGTGCAGTCGCCAGTGGTCCCGGCGAGGCGGTCGGCGGGGTCGCATAGCGGAAGCCGAGCGCCTCGACGATCTTCGGCAAGTGCTGTCGAAAAACGCTGATCGGCGGCAGATCGTTGCTGAACTCCAGGTGATCGATCACGGTTCCGGGAAGGTTCCTCGCCTCCTTGAAGGCACTTTGGCCTTCGCGTGCCTGCACCTGAAAATAGAGATGGAGGCGGTCGTCGTTCTTGTGACCGACCCAGCATCAGACGATCCGTTTGGCGCCAAGCTGGGTCGCCAAACGCAGGACGTTCTGCGGATCGAGGCGTCGCTCGCCGTCTCCCAGAGCTCGCGCCACCAGATAAGGGTCGGCGACCCTCAGCGAACCCGACAGAGCCTGTGCCAGGCTAGCGGTCATCAGCGAGCGATTGGCAGTATCGATGCCATTCGCCTGAACCTGACAAGGGACCAGCAGAGTATCGATCTCGGAGCCACTCAGATAGCCAGCGAAGCGGCTTTGCTCTTCCTGGCGCCAGCCCGAGATCCATTCGGGCTCTTGCCGCAAGTCGATATCCTGCGTCGCATCCGGATAGGGCAGCGTCTTGGCGCGCCGCTCCTTGTCCGCCAGCATGGCCTTGATACGCGCAACGAGTTCCTCGGCCTCGCGCTGCGCTTCGGCGTTTTCCTCCTCCTTGGTTCCCCCCCAGGCTGCGGTCAACAAGCAGAGCAGCAGACAGCCGATGAATTTTTTCACGGTCACCCTCCGGTCGTTGCGGTTGCCGCATGCTAGCACATTCGCACGCGCCTTCCCGGACCCTTGGCGAGTGCTGCCGGACAATCGCGTGAACCTTGTACCAGACCGAGGAGTTCAGCGCTGAAAGTAGCGAATTGGCGGCAATGCGGCGCTGAACCGCAAGGCCGCCGTTGCCACGCAATAGATGGCGGAGGATCTCGCCGCCGCTGCCCGCTGTGCTGCGCCAGGCTCTGGGTACGGCCTTGCTCGAAGTGGACAGCGCGCGCGACGCCGCTCGCGGGAACGGCGAGATCGGCTAAGATGGCGGGCAGCGCCAGCGGACCTGCCTCGGGTGCAGGGCGCCGCGCGGGCGATCGTCTCGGAGACTTTTCCACATGCGCGCACAAGTCGTACCCCGTTTTCAGCCCTTGACCGGCGTCTACGAGCCCTCCGGTATTCAGCAACTCGCCGACGGCCGCTTCATCGTCATCGAGGACGAAGAAAAGCACGCGCTCAGCCTGCTTCGTATCGCTGACGGGCAGGTTCACCGCACGCCGCTGGAAGCACCGTTCTGGCCGTGGAGCAGGGGGGACTTCTGGCACCTCGACGACCTGGAAGGCGTCACCGCCGATCAGGCAGGCCATGTCTATGCCATCACATCGCATTCGCGCGATGGTAACGGCGAGGTGCACGCGGCACGCGAGCGCCTGGTGCGCTTTCGCATCGAGGGCGACGCTGTCGTCGAACCGCAGGTCGTCGACAGCCTCAAGCGCGCGCTGACCGCGGCGCACCCGGCTCTGGCCGTGGCCGCCGAAATCCGCGACGTCAAACGCGAAGGCGGTCTGAACATCGAGGCTCTGGAGATGAGCGCTGATCAGAATCGCTTGTTGATTGGCTTACGCAGTCCACTGCTCGGTGGACGCGCAATCGTCGCCAGCCTGGAGAATCCGCGCGCCATTTTCGACGACGGCGCCAAGCCGCAGATCGCCAGCGCGCTGACGACGCTCGATCTGACCGGCAACGGCATTCGCGCAATGGCGTATGCGCCTTGCCTCGCGGGCTATCTGTTGATCGGCGGCCCGGTGGCGCGCCAGGAGGTCGATTTTACCTTGTGGTTCTGGAGCGGCGCCGCACACGACCGCCCGCGTCGGGTCGATATTGCCGGTCTACCCGGTCTCGAGCATGCAGAAGGCGTGACGCAGGCGCGGCTCGACGGACAGCCGCGCATCGTCGTGGTCAGTGACGACGGCAATCGAGCAGCCGGGCGCTGCGCGCGATATCTCGTACTGCGCCCCGAAGAACTGCTCATCGGTCCTTGACCGGGGCGCGCCAGGCACTTGGCTGCATGGCGCCCGCGGAGCGCGCGCTGGTCTACCGCGGTAGCCGATGGCGCCGCGGGGCGCCGCGGTCGCCGGCGTGAGGTGGGTTGCGTACCGTCGAGGAAAACGCCGATCAGTGAATCGATCCGCACGATCCTGATCGAGTCACAGAACGCGCGCGGCATCCTGCGCGCCACGGTGGAATCAGTCCTCAAGCGGCAGGCCGAGTTCACCAACTGCCGGGTCGAGGCAATGGGCGACGGCATCGGTGTGTGCCATGACCCACCGACGCCGCCTTACGTACGTTTTACCGTCTGTAATCCGGCCATGCAGGAGCAGACCGGCTACAGCCTGAGCGCAGTCAACGAAAAGGGCTGGCAATGCGCGCTACCGGTTGAGGAAGCACGGCAGCAGGAGGCTCGCCAGCGTGCGCGGCGCATGCGCCGCGGCGACCATCTGCGCGGTGACGAGTGGACAATACCCTGCAGCAGTGGCGAGCGCTGGACGCTGCAGGTACATTCGACCATCGTGCAGCCGCCGGGCGGCCGTTTGCACGTATTGCTCGTGCTGCGCCACGCTACGGCGCGCAAGGCGGCAGAACAACTCGTCCAGCATCAGCGTGACCTCGCACAGTTCTCTCTCGACACGGTGCAAAGCCTGATGCTCGCACTCGATTGCGAGGGACGGATCACGATGATCAACCGCGCCGGACGCATCGTCGGTACGCTCAGTTCAGGCGCGGACATCACTGAACGCAGAGCAGCAGAGCGGGAACTCGAACGCTACCGCACGCACCTCGAGGCACTCGTCGGGCAGCGCACATTGGAGCTGTCGGCGGCCAAGGAAGCGGCGGAAACGGCGAATCGCGGCAAGTCCGATTTTCTTTCGCGCATGAGCCACGAACTGCGAACGCCAATGAACGCGATCATCGGCTTTACCCAAATGCTCGAGTACGATGGCGACCTGAACGCCGATCAGCATGACAGCGTGCACGAGATTCTCAAGGCGAGTCGCCACCTGCTGCACCTGATCAACGACGTTCTCGATCTTGCCCGGATCGAATCGGGGCGCATCGAACTGTCGCTCGAAGCCACTGACGTTGCCGCCGTCGTCGACGACTGTTGGCACCTGGTCGAACCGCTCGCGGCGCCCTGCGGCATTACGCTGCTCATCGATGTTCCCGCCGGTACGTGGGTGACCGCCGATCGCGTCCGCCTCAAGCAGGCGCTGCTCAACCTGCTGTCGAATGCCGTCAAGTACAATCGTGCGCAGGGTCGGATTCACCTCGTTGTCCAGATGCGCCAGAGCGAGCGTGAAGCGCGCACCCGCATCGGCGTCGCGGACACCGGAATCGGCATTGCTGACGAGCGCCTGATCGAACTGATGGGGGGCGAGATTGGCGCCGAGAGCGAGGCCGGCGCCGGCAGCCGCTTCTGGATCGAACTACCCAATGCCAGCGTTACGCGGCCGGACGACCACAGCAACGTGAGCCCAGGCGCGGGAACGCAGTCTTGCCAGCGAGCGACGAGCGGCGCGTCCTGTGCATCGACGACAACCCGTCGAACCTCAAGCTGATGAACCAGATACCCGGTCGCCGCGCCGACCTTCGCTTGCTGACGGCGGACGCACCGCAGCTCGGAATCGATCTGGCGCTAGCCCACCGTCCGCATCTCATTCTGCTCGATGTCAACATGCCGGGAATGGACGGCTACGAGGTGCTTGCCGTCCTGCGGCGCGATCCAGTCACCCATCGCATACCAGTGATCGCGATTACGGCCAACGCTCTGGCGGGCGATATCGAACGTGGGCGGGCGGCCGGCTTTCGCGACGACATCACCAAGCCGATCGACGTCACCGCTTTCCTGCGCGTGGTCGAGGAGGCCTTGCGCTATCGGCGGTAGCGACGACCGGCATGCTCGCACGTATCGGCCAAACGATCAGCGCCGCCCTGGGCAAGCGAGGTCTCTCCTGGTCATTGAAGACGCGCGTCAGCGTCCTCACGCTGACTGCGTTTCTGCTTGCCGTCTGGTCGCTCACACGCTATGCCACGCGCACCTTGCGCGAGGACATGACGCACCTGCTGGGTGAACAGCAGTTCTCGACGACATCGCCGATCGCGGCGCAGA
>NZ_JAPUVR010000133.1 GCF_029255125.1 Accumulibacter sp.
CGCGCTCGGAGTTGTACGCCTTGCTCCCCGGCCGCCACCGGTGCATTCAGTTCACTCAAACCCGCATGAATCGTTGTGCGCGACAGGCCAGTCGCCTTGGCAACCAAGGTGACACCTCCACGCCCGAGGCTTCGTGCCTCCGTCGCCGCCCAAAGGCGAAGCGTGGCCTCATCCAGCCTTCCACGCAGCGCTTGATACTTCGCTTCTATGGCTAACTCCTGCTCCATGCCGAAACCATAGGCCAATCATCACAAATGTTCAAGTTATTTTTGCTTAACGCCTTACTCTCGGCGTGCTGCTTGCCAGCCTGCCGGTGCGCGCCCTCGATGCGGGTGCTCCCGGCCTGCTTCCCGCTCCAGCGCAGCCGCAGGTCGTTCCCGACCGGGCGGCGGCGGAACGCGCGAAGCACGCCGAGGAAGCGCTCAAGCGCTGCGAGGCAGAAAAGCAGCGGCTGGCAGCGGAGAAACAGCGTCTCGAAAACGCGCTTGCCGAGAGCGAGCGGCGGCCACCGCGAGTGGTCGAAAAGCTCGTCGAAAAGCCGGTTCCGGACAGCGGCGCGGCAAAGCGCGCCGCGCAGAGCGAACGCGAAGCGCAGCAACTCCGCAAGGAGCTTGCGCAGTTGCGCAAGGATCTGGCTGAGGCGCGCGCGAACGCGGCACCGCCGCCGAAGTCCGCGCCGGTGGCGGCGGGCGATGCGGCGGCCGCGTGCTGGCGGGATGGGGCATGGGTATCGGGTTGCGGTTTTGCCGCGTACGCTGGGGGCCCGACGATGCGCGTGGTAGGGGGCGATTTGCGCTACCGGATGGGTTCGCCGGAGGCGGAGAAGGACCGCAGCACTGACGAAGGGCCGCAGCACGAAGTAGCATTCGCGCGTCGTTTTGCGCTGGCGGAGACCGAGACGACGGTGGCGCAGTACCTGGCGTGCGTCGAGGAGAAGGCGTGCGACGAACCTGAGTGGCGGCAGGCGGGCAGCGCATATCACTACCAGACGGGCACCGATACGTACTACCGAGACCGGGACGCGCACCTGTCGGACCGGCCGATCAGCGGGGTGAGTTGGCACAATGCGCAGCAGTACGTGCGTTGGCTGAGCGGCAAGGGTCAAGGGAAGTACGAGTTGCCGAGCGAAGCGATGTGGGAATACGCGGCACGTGGTGGAAGCCCGGGGCGGTGGTATTTTGGTGACGACGAAAGTCGGCTGGCGGAGCACGCGTGGTATGGGAACAACGCGGGGGGTAAGCTGCACGCGGTAGGCACGACGCAGCGCAAGGAGCACGCGTGGGGCTTGCGCGACATGCATGGCAATGTCTGGGAGTGGGTGGCGGATTGCTGGCATGACAACTACCACGGAGCGCCGGGCGATGGTCGGGTGTGGGAAGGGGGAGATTGTGGCCGGCGGGTGTGGCGCGGCGGCTCCTGGAGCCTCAATGCCAGGAACGCCCGCTCGGCCATCCGCGACAGGGTCGCGCCGGTCAACCGGAGCGGCCATGCCGGTTTCCGTCCTTCCCGGATGCTTCCGTAGCGGAGCGCAGGAAGCTGACCCCGTGGCTCCCTTACCCCTTTACCCCGTGATGACGATGACGAAGGAACTGCGATGAATCCACCTGATGAGATTGGTGTTGAGGAAAGAGGGGGTTCGGGGGCGCCAGCCCCCGAAAAAATTTTTTTGCCGCCGCGCGCCGCGCGCGCCGGCGTTGCGCTCGAGCGCGCGATGCTGTTCGCCACCTGGCTGGTGCCCGTGCTCGAGCGCTTTCCACGCAGCCAGCGCTTCCTGCTCGGCGACCGCCTGCAGACGCTGACGCTCGACATCATCGAGGGACTGATCGAGGCAACCTACCAGAAAGCACCCTGGGACACGCTGCACCGGGTCAATGTGCTGCTCGAAAAGCAGCGCGTCCTCTGTCGCCTGGCGTACAACCTGCGACATCTCGATGTCCGGCGTTACGAATTCGCCGCCAGGAAGCTCGACTGAGTTTTCGGCGACGATCCGCCGGCTCAAACGGCTGCCAAGTGGACCGGCGGGTGTTGCGCGGCGGCTCCTGGAACAACAATGCCAGGAACGCCCGCTCGGCCAACCGCAACAGGAACGCGCCAGACAACCGGAACAACAATGCCGGTTTCCGTCCTTCCCGTATGCTGCGTTGCAGAGTGCCTCGCCTCAAGGGTCGAAGCAGAGTAGCCGCAAGCATCCAGGCCGCTTGAGCAAGCGCAGCACCCCCCCGGCGTCCTGGCCCACACGGCTGGGCGACGCCGGGGGATCATTCTGCGCAATGGTGTGATCGGATCGCCGACCGAAGCGTCGCCAGCCAACACGCCGCACTGACCCGCGCCAAGCCGCGCTAAGCCACGCCGACCACGCGGCGCGGACGCAATTGCGGGCGCTCGGCGTCGCTTTCGCCGACGCCGAGCAGGCGGCCGGCGGCGTCGTAGACTCGATAGCGGCCTGGCGGCTGCGCGTCGCCCACCGGATTGCCGTGGCGGAAACGCAGTGCGGCGGCCTCGTCCAGATGCACTGCCGGCAGACCCTGCAGCAGGTGATCGAGCGGGAGCAGGCGGCCGGTCCTCTCTTCCGCGGAAAGCTCGGCGAGCGCGGCGAGCGGCAGCGCGTCGGTGACTTGCAGCGAACCGACCGCGGTTCGCCGCAGCGCGCTCAGGTGGGCGGCGCAAGCGAGCGCTTCGCCGAGTTCGACGGCCAGGCTGCGCACGTAGGTTCCCTTGCTGCAGCGCACGTGCAGGCGGCAGCGCTCGCCGCTGAAGTCGATCAGTTGCAGGCGGTGAATCGTGATCTGGCGCGCTGGCCGCTCGACTTCGATTCCCTGGCGCGCCAGCGTGTAGAGCGCGCGTCCCTGGTGTTTGAGCGCCGAATGCATCGGCGGAATCTGTTCCAGCGGGCCGCGCAGGCGGGCCAGTGCGTCGTTCAGCGCGGCAGCGTCGAAAGCGATCGGGCAGCGCCGGACGACGGCGCCGTCGGCGTCGCCGGTGTCGGTGGCGATGCCGAAGCAGACCTCGGCTTCGTAGGACTTGTCGGCGGCCAGCAGGTCGTGCGCGAACTTCGTCGCTTCGCCGAAACAGAGCGGCAGCAGGCCGCTGGCGAGTGGGTCGAGCGTTCCGGTGTGGCCGGCCTTGGCGGCGGAAAACAGCCGGCGCGCCTGTTGCAGCGCGGCGTTGGACGTGATTCCGGAAGGTTTGTCGAGCAGCAGGACGCCGTCTACCCGCTGCCAGGCTTTGCCGGCGGCCAAGTCAGCTCGGTTCGTCCGGATCGGACTGATGCGAAATCGCCACCGCTTCGTTGATCAGCTTCGACAACTGCGCACCGCGTTCGAGCGACTCGTCGAAGATGAAGTGCAGTTGCGGCGTCATGTGGATGCTGATCCGCTTGCCGAGTTCGCTGCGCAGGAAGCCGGCGGCGTTCTCCAGGCCCGCCTGCAGCGATGCCAGGTGGTCGCTGCCCGCCAGGCTGCTGAAGAAGACCTTGGCGTGCGCGTAATCCGGGCTGACCTGCACGTCGGTCAGACTGATCATGCCGACGCGCGGATCGCGCAGTTCGAGCCGGATCACTTCCGCCAGTTCGCGCCGGATCTGTTCGGCGATCCGGTCGCGACGAGAAAACCCCCGATGGTCGGCCATTTACAGCGTCCGCGCGATTTCGGTCACGTCGTAGACTTCGAGCTGGTCGCCTTCTTCGTAGCCGCTGAAGTTCTTCAGCGACAAGCCGCATTCGAAGCCGGCGCGAACTTCCTTGACGTCGTCCTTGAAGCGCTTGAGCGATTCGATTTCGCCGTCCCAGAGGACGATGTGCTTGCGCAGCAGGCGCGCGCGCGAGCTGCGCTTGATCAGCCCTTCGAGCACGTAGCAGCCGGCGATCGTGCCGATGCGCGTCGCCCGGAAGACCTGGCGGATTTCGACCAGACCGGTGATGTCCTCGCGCTTTTCGGGCGCCAGCATGCCGGAGAGCGCCGCCTTGACTTCGTCCACCGCGTCGTAAATGATGTTGTAGTAGCGGATGTCGACCCCGGCGGTTTCCGCCGCCTTGCGCGCACCGGCGTCGGCGCGCGTATTGAAGCCGATGATGACGGCTTTCGAGGCCTGCGCCAGGTGCACGTCGGATTCGCTGATCGCACCGACCGCGGCGTGGATGACGTTGACCTTGACTTCCGCCGTCGCCAGCTTCTGCAGCGACTGAACCAGCGCTTCCTGCGAGCCCTGCACGTCGGCCTTGATGATCAGCGCGAGTACCTTGGCTTCCGCTTCGTTCATCTGTTCGAGCAGCGTCTCCAGCTTGGCCGCCTGCTTCGTCGCCAGTTTGACGTCGCGGTACTTGCCCTGCCGGAAGAGCGCGATTTCGCGCGCCTTGCGTTCGTCGGCGAGGACCATCGCCTCCTGGCCGGCTGCCGGAACGTCGGACAGGCCGAGAATTTCGACCGGAATCGATGGCCCGGCTTCCTTGATGATCTTGCCGTTCTCGTCGAGCATCGCGCGCACGCGGCCGAAAACCGGGCCGGCGAGCAGCACGTCGCCCTGGTGCAGCGTTCCCGAGAGAACGAGCATCGTCGCCACCGGGCCGCGCCCGCGGTCGAGGCGCGCTTCGATGATCAGGCCGCGCGCCGGGACATCGCGCGCCGCCTTGAGGTCGAGCACGTCGGCCTGCAGGAGGACGTTTTCGAGCAGTTCGTCGATGCCGGCGCCGGTCTTCGCCGAAACGCTGACGAAGGGCGCGTCGCCGCCGTACTCTTCCGGAACGACTTCTTCGCCGACCAGTTCCTGCTTGACGCGGTCGGGCTGCGCGCCGGGTTTGTCGATCTTGTTGATCGCGACGACGATCGGCACGCCGGCCGCTTTCGCGTGGTGAATCGCTTCGCGCGTCTGCGGCATGACGCCGTCGTCGGCGGCGACGACCAGAATGACGATGTCGGTCGCTTTCGCTCCCCGCGCGCGCATCGCGGTAAAGGCTTCGTGTCCCGGCGTGTCGAGGAAGGTGACGACGCCGCGCGCGGTTTCGACGTGGTAGGCGCCGATGTGCTGCGTGATGCCGCCGGCTTCGCCGCTCGCCACGCGTGTGCGCCGGATGTAGTCGAGCAGCGAGGTCTTGCCGTGGTCGACGTGGCCCATGACGGTGACCACCGGCGCGCGCGTTTCGAGCGGAACGTCCTTGTGCTGCGCGTCGGCGTCGTCGAGATAGGCATCCGGGTCGTCGAGCTTGGCGGCGAACGCCTTGTGGCCCATTTCCTCGACGACGATCATCGCCGTTTCCTGGTCGAGCACCTGGTTGATCGTCACCATCGAGCCCATCTTCATCAGCGCCTTGATCACCTCGGTCGCCTTGACCGCCATCTTGTGCGCCAGGTCGGCGACTGAAATCGTTTCCGGCACCTGCACCTGATGGATGACCGGTTCGACCGGCAACTGGAAGGTGTGCTGTTCGTCTTCGCCGCCGGCGCCGCGCGCCGCGCGCTTGCCGTGCTTGGTGTCGCGCCAGCCGGTGGCACCGGTGGCGCCGCGCGTCTTCAGCCCGACGCGCTTGTTGGTACCTTCGCTCTTCCACTGGCCCTTCTTGTCGGCCGCCTTCTTCTCCGGCGCCTTCTTCTCCGGCGCTTTCTTGTCGGTCGCGGCGGGCTTGCCGGCCGGCTTGTGCAGCGTCTTGTCTTCCGCCGGCCGGTCGCTCGCCGTCTGCGCCGCCGCCTGCTTGGCGACGATGGCAGCCTTCGCGGCGACCGCTTTCTCTTCGGCGTCGAGCTTCAAGCGCGCCAGGTCGGCGCTGCGCTGTTGCTTGCTCTTGAACTCGGCTTCCTGGCGCGCACGCAGTTCGGCGTGTCGGCGCTCTTCTTCGGCGCGCAGGCGCTGCTGTTCTTCGCCGATGATCGAGGCGCGCGTGACGACCTTCTTGCCCGGCGCGCGGGTTTCGCCTGCCGCTTCCGGCTTGCCGGCGGCCGGCGCCTCGCCACGCGCTTCGGCTTTGGTTGGAGCGACCGGCGCAGCGGCGCTCGCGCCGGCCGGCGCGGCAGCGGCCGCAACGGTCGGCGCAGCCGGCGGTGCGACCGGCGCTGCCGCGGCGACCGGTGCCGCCGGCGGCGTGGCGACCGGCGGAACGCGTGGCGCTTCCGCTGCGACTTCCGGCAGGCTACGTTCGGCGGCCAGTGGCGGCTCGACGCGCGCTTCCGGCAGTGCTTCGGGTCGGGCGTCCGGACCGGCGTCCGGCCGCGCTTCGGGACGCGCCTCCGGGCGCGCTTCGAGCGTGTCGCGCTTGACCAGCACGCGCTTCTTGCGCACCTCGACCTGCACGGTATGCGCCTTGCCGTGCGCGTCCTGCGAACGGATTTCGCTCGTTTCCTTGCGCATCAGCGTGATTTTCGTCTTCGCCTCGGTACGCCCCCCGTGCGATCGGCGCAGGTAGTCGAGCAATTTCGACTTGTCCTGCTCCGACAGGATGTCCTCAGCTTGCCGCTTGGCCACGCCCGCCTTCTGCAACTGCTCGAGCAGCGCGCCAGCCGGCATTTTCAGCTGGGTGGCAAATTGGGCAACACTCGTTTGCGCCATGTCAGTTCCTCTCCCCCGCTTCAGCAAACCAGTGCGCGCGCGCCATGGTGATCAGTTGCGTGGCCCGCCGGCTGTCGATGCCGGTCATCTCGGTCAGTTCGTCGACTGCGAGATCGGCCAGGTCGTCGCGCGTCTTGATTCCGTTGCTGGCCAGTTTGCCGGCCAGCGCCTTGTCCATTCCCTCAAGGCTGAGCATGTCGTCGGCGACATCCTCGATTTTTTCTTCGGTGACGATCGCCTCGGTCAGGAGGACGTTGCGCGCCCGCTCGCGCAGTTCCTGAACGGTCGCTTCGTCGAAGGCTTCGATCTCGAGCATTTCGTGCAGCGGCACGTAGGCCACTTCCTCGATCGTCGAAAAACCCTCTTCGATCAGGATGTTCGCGACATCTTCGTCGACGTCGAGCTTTTCCATGAAGAGCACGCGGATGGCCGCAGCCTCGGCCTCGACGACCGATTTGGACTCTTCCTCGGTCATCAGGTTGATCGTCCATCCGGTCAGCTCGGACGCCAGGCGAACGTTCTGCCCGCCGCGGCCGATGGCGATCGCCAGGTTCTGTTCGTCGACGACGACGTCCATCACGTGCCTTTCCTCGTCGACGATGATCGAACTGACTTCAGCCGGCGCCAGCGCGCCAATGACGAACTGCGCTGGATCGGCCGACCAGAGAACGATGTCCACGCGCTCGCCGGCGAGTTCGTTGGTCACCGCAGTGACCCGCATGCCGCGCATGCCGACGCAGGTGCCGATCGGGTCGACGCGCTGGTCGTTCGACTTGACGGCGATCTTCGCGCGCATGCCGGGGTCGCGCGCCGCCGCCTTGATTTCGAGCAGGCCGTCGTCGACTTCCGGCACTTCGAGTGCGAACAGCTTGGCGATGAATTCGGGCGCGGTGCGCGAAAGGATCAGTTGTGGTCCGCGCGCGCTGCGGTCGATGCGCTGCAGGTAGGCCTTGACGCGATCACCGACGCGCAGGTTCTCGCGCGGAATCATCTGGTCGCGCGGCAGCAGCGCTTCCATCTTGCCGGTTTCGACGATCGCATTGCCGCGCTCCATGCGCTTGATCGTCCCGGTCACCAGGTGCTCCTTGCGCGCCAGGAAATCGGTCAGAATCTGCTCCCGCTCGGCATCGCGAATCTTCTGCAGGATGACCTGCTTGGCCGCCTGCGCGCCGATCCGGCCGAAGTCGATCGGTTCGAGCGCTTCTTCCAGGAAATCGCCGACCTCGACTTCCGGATCCTGCTCCTGGGCTTCCGACAAGGCGATCTGTTGCTCCTCGTCGAGGAAGTCGGCATCGGCAACGACTTCCCAGCGGCGAAAGGTCTCGAAGTCGCCGGTCTCGCGGTCGACGACGACACGCACGTTCGCATCATCGTGGATGCGCTTCTTGCTGGCCGAAGCCAAGGCCAACTCGAGCGCACCGAAGACAATGTCCTTGGTGACGTTCTTTTCGCGCGCCAGCACATCGACCAGCATCAAGATCTCGCGGCTCATTTCCTCATCTTCTCCTAAACCTGCCCGTCACTCGATTTCGCCAGATCAAACCGGGGAACCAGGCGCGCTTTGCCGATGTTTTCGGGAGCGAACTCGATTTCGTCCGCACCGACGCGCAGGCGCACCTGACCGTTCGCGATTCCCAACAGAAGGCCACTGAAGTTCCGCCGCCCAGCGAGCGGCAAGCGCAGCTTGAGGGTGATCTCGCACCCGGCAAAACGCACGAAATCGGCTTCCTTCCTGAGCGGCCGGTCGATTCCCGGCGACGAGACTTCCAGGCGCTCGTAATCGACGTTCTCCACCAGCAGCACACGCGAAAGCTGATTGCTCACCAGAGCGCAGTCTTCGACATCGACTCCGCGCGGCTTGTCCGGTCGATCGATGTAGACGCGCAGCAGCCGACCGCGCGGGCTGCGCTCGACGTCGACAAGTTCGTAGCCGAGGCCGGTCACCGTTTTTTCAAGAACTTCGTACACATCCATGGCCGCAAACAAAAAATGGGCGAAACGCCCATCCCCGAAAAAATTGCCCCAACAGGGGCGAGCGGAAAGCCGTTGGATTATAACGAAATCATCGGCGTGCGTAAATCGCCCTGCAGGCGCAAACGGGCACTAAGCGCCCGGCCGGGCGCGTAGCGGGCGGCCGGCGCCGGCCGGCGGCAGGCCGAAATCGACCAGCAGCTTGCGCACGTCGGCCTCGCCCAGCTCGCAAATCTGCCCGCGCCTGAGGTTCGGGGGAAGCACGAAGGGTCCGTAGCGGACGCGAATCAGACGGCTGACGACGACGCCGACCGCTTCGAACATGCGGCGCACCTCGCGGTTTCGCCCTTCGCTCAGCGCCACGCGGTACCAGCGATTGGCGCCCTCGCCGCCCGCCTCCTGAAAGCTGGAAAAACGCGCCGGCCCGTCGTCGAGTTCGATGCCGTCGAGCAGGCGCTGGCGCGCCTCGGCCGACAATTCGCCGAGAATGCGCACCGCGTACTCGCGCACCAGTTGGTAACGCGGGTGCATCAGGCGGTTGGCGAGTTCGCCGGAAGTGGTCAGCAGGAGCAGTCCGCTGGTGTTGAAGTCGAGCCGCCCGACGGCGACCCAGCGGCCGGAAGCCATGCGCGGCAGCGCGGTAAACACGTTCGGTCGATGTTCCGGGTCGTTGCGCGAAACGATCTCGCCTTCCGGCTTGTGGTAGAGGATGACGCGCGGCAGGCGGTCGGAAAAGCGCAGGCGAACGAGCTTGCCGTTGACTTTCACCCGGTCGTCGGCCGCCACCTGCTGGCCGACGTGCGCCGTTTCGCCGTTCACCACGACACGACCGGCGGCGATCATTTCTTCCATCTGACGCCGCGAACCGATGCCGCTTTGCGCCAGCACCTTGTGCAGACGTTCCGGTTTGGCAGAGACTTCCGGGTGGCGCGGCCGGCGCGCCGGGTGACCCGGCTTCTCCTGGCGCTGGCCGCGCCCGGATTCGCTGCGCTCGCTACGTTCGTTGCGTTCGTTGCGTTCGCTGCGTGCTGGCGCTGCCGGGCGCCGCGGCGCTGCCGGCGCTGCCGGGCGCGCCGGCGAACGCGCCGCGAGTGAGGTCTTGCGTGGCTTATTGGGGAGAGGCATCGGCGGGGTCCAGGTTGGGGTCGAGCTGCGCCAGCGGCGGCAACTCGGACAGGTTGCGCAGGCCGAGGTCGTCGAGGAACTTCTTGGTCGTGGCCAGCAGCGCCGGCCGGCCGGGCGTGTCGCGGTGGCCGACGACATCGACCCAGCCGCGCTCCTCGAGGACGCGAATCACCTGCGTCGCGACACCGACGCCGCGGATGTCTTCGATGTCGCCGCGCGTCACCGGCTGCCGATAGGCGATGATGGCCAGCGTTTCGAGCACGGCGCGCGAGTAGCGCGGCGGCTTTTCCGGTTTCAGCCGTTCGAGATACGGCATGTATTCGCCGCGCGTCCGAAAGCGCCAGCCGCTCGCCACCTGCAGCAGTTCGAGTGGCCGCTCGCGCCATTCGCCAGCCAGTTCGTCGAGCAGGCCGCGCAGAACCTGCGTGTCGAGCGGCTCGGCAAACGCGCGCCGCAGTTCGAGCAGCGACAACGGTTCGCGCGCGCTCAGGAGCAGCGCCTCGAGCACGCGCTTGGTCGCTTCCGGGCCGCCCGGCAGGGCCGGCGGCGGGCTGGCCTCAGGCGTCGTCGCTTCGCTCATCGCACAGACGCAGATAGAGCGGCGCGAAGGCTTCCGCCTGGGTCATTTCGAGCAGTTTTTCGCGCGCCAGTTCGAGCAGGGCGAGGAAATGGACGACGACCACCGGCGCCCCCTGGCCCGGATCGAAAAGCTGGCAAAACTCGACGAAGCCGCCAGCGACGCGCAACTGGCGCAGGATCGACGCCATATGCTGGCGCACCGAGAGTTCCTCGCGTTGCACCTGGTGGCGCGTGTGCAGCTTGGCCTGGCGCAGGATCGCCCGCCAGGCCGCCTGCAGATCGCTGGGATTGACTTCCGGCAAGCGGCGCAAGAGCGCTTTTTCGACCCACACTTCGACCCAGTCGAAGTCGCGCTCGGCCTGCGGCAATTCGTTCAGCTCGTGCGCCGCGCGCTTCATCTGTTCGTACTCGATCAGCCGCCGAACGAGCTCGGCGCGCGGGTCTTCCGCCTCGTCGCCGGCCACCGCACGCGGTCGCGGCAGCAGCATGCGCGATTTGATCTCGATCAGGATGGCCGCCATCAGCAGGTAGTCGGCCGCCAGTTCGAGGTTCTGTGCGCGCATCGCCTCGACGTAGACCAGATATTGCTCGGTGAGCAGCGCCATCGGAATGTCGAGGACATTGACGTTGGCCTTGCGAATCAGATAAAGCAGCAGGTCGAGCGGCCCTTCGAAGGCTTCTAGCATGACCGCCATCGCGTCCGGCGGTACATACAGGTCGGCCGGCAACTCGGCCAGCGGCTCGCCGTAGATGCGCGCCAGCGGCGCCGGCGCGGCACTCGCGGGAGCGTCGGTCGGCGCCTCGATCGTCGCGTTTTCGCTCATCGCACCCGCCGCCCCTGGCCGCTCGCCCCGGCTCAGCCGAAGTTCAGGCCAAGCGCCTGACGCACGTCGCGCATCGTCTCGCGCGCCAGATGTCTGGCCTTGCGATTGCCCTCGGCGACGATTTCGCGCACCAATTCTGGTTGCTCGATGTACTCCTGCGCGCGTTCGCGCATCGGCGCCTGCTCGCGCAGGATGGCGTCGATCACCGGCTGCTTGCATTCCAGGCAGCCGATGCCGGCGCTCCGGCAGCCCTGCTCGACCCAGGCGCGACAGGCCTCGTCGGAATAGACCTGATGCAGCGGCCAGACCGGGCAATTGGCCGGTTCGCCCGGGTCGTTGCGCCGGATGCGCGCCGGGTCGGTCGGCATGCGCCTGAGCTTGTGCGTCACCGACGCCGCGTCTTCGCGCAAGGTGATCGTATTGCCGTACGACTTCGACATCTTCTGGCCATCGACGCCGGGCATGCGCGCAGCGGCGGTGAGCAGCGCCGCCGGCTCGACCAGGATCATCTTGCCGGTCCCTTCGAGATGACCGCGCAGACGCTCGCGGTCGGCGAGCGAGAGCGCCGGCACCTCGTCGAGCAGGGCTTGCGCGCGCTCGATTGCCGACGGCTCGCCCTGCTCCTGGTAACGCGTGCGCAGTTCCTCGTAGCGCCGCGCGCGCCGTGCGCCGAGGCGGTTCAGCGCTTCCGCCACCTTTTCGGCGAAGCCCGCCTCGCGCCCGTAGAGGTGATTGAAGCGGCGCGCGATCTCGCGCGAGAACTCGATGTGCGGCACCTGATCCTCGCCCACCGGAACCTTGTCGGCGCGGTAGATCAGGATGTCGGCCGCCTGCAGCAGCGGGTAGCCGAGAAAGCCGTAGGTCGACAGATCCTTGTTTTCCAGCTTTTCCTGCTGATCCTTGTAGGTCGGCACGCGCTCGAGCCAGCCGAGCGGCGTCATCATCGAAAGGAGCAGATGCAGTTCGGCGTGCTCGGGCACCTGCGACTGGATGAACAGCGTCGCGCGTGCGGGATCGACGCCGGCCGCCAGCCAGTCGATGATCATCTCCCAGGTGGCGCCGACGATCCCCTGCGGATCGTCGTACTGCGTGGTCAGCGCGTGCCAGTCGGCAACGAAGAACAGGCAGGGATAATCGTTCTGCAACCTGACCCAGTTCTTCAACACGCCGTGGTAATGGCCAAGGTGCAGGCTGCCGGTCGGCCGCATGCCGGAAAGGACTCGTTGCGCGTACATGTTCTCCGCCTGAGCGCGTTCAGAAAGGCAACTGAAAGAGAAAACCGACCCCCTCCAGGACACCCTCGATGACCGGTGTCAGCAGGTCGGAGAGGAGGCCGGTGAACAGCAGTACGAGCAGGATCGGGAAGCCGAAACGCTCGAGCTGAGCGAAACGCCAGGCGGCAGCACGCGGCAGCAGGCTGACCGCAATCCGCCCGCCGTCGAGCGGCGGCAGCGGAAACAGGTTGAGCACCATGAGCGCCGTATTGACGGCGACGCCGACCTCGGCCATGCGCGTCATCGGCAGCGTGAAGAAGTTCTGCGGCAGC
>NZ_JAPUVR010000134.1 GCF_029255125.1 Accumulibacter sp.
ACCGACGTGACCGGAGCGATCGCGATGCCGGAAGGCGTCGAAATGGTGATGCCGGGCGACAACGTGCAGATGACGGTCAAGCTGATTTCGCCGATCGCCATGGAAGAAGGTCTGCGTTTCGCGATCCGCGAAGGCGGCCGCACGGTCGGCGCCGGCGTCGTCGCCAAGATCATCGAGTAACAACAACGTCAGTCCAAGCGCGGCTCCGCATGCGGAGCGCGCGCTCTGCCGCAGGGGTATAGCTCAACTGGCAGAGCGTCGGTCTCCAAAACCGAAGGTTGGGGGTTCGATTCCCTCTGCCCCTGCCACCCTGTCACCAAAGCGGACGACATGGCCGATAAGTTCAAGTTTGCGCTGGCGCTATTGCTGCTTGCGGCCGGCGTTGCCGGCTTTTACCTGCTCGCTCAGGAAGCGGCGATTCTGCGCGTTCTGGCGGTTCTCGTCGGCGTCGGCTTGGCAGCCGGCGTGGCCTGGAAGACCGAGCAGGGCCGGCTGTTCTTTGTCTTTGCCCGTGAGGCAGCGGCCGAAGCGCGAAAAGTCGTCTGGCCCTCGCGTAAGGAAACGATGCAGACGACCGGTCTGGTTTTTGCGTTCGTCGTCGTGATGGCCGTTTTTCTCTGGTTGACCGACAAGAGCCTCGAGTGGGTGCTCTACGACCTGGTTCTTGGTTGGAGAAAGTCATGAGCATGCGCTGGTACGTCGTTCACGCGTATTCGGGTTTCGAAAAGAGCGTACAACGGGCACTTGCCGAGCGCATTCAGAGGCAGGGAATGCAAAGCGCTTTCGGTCGCATCCTCGTTCCGGTCGAGGAGGTCGTCGAGCTCAAGATGGGCCAGAAAAGCATTTCGGAGCGCAAATTTTTTCCCGGCTACGTGCTCGTCGAAATGGAGATGAATGACGACTCCTGGCACCTGGTCAAGAGCACGCCGAAAGTGACCGGCTTTGTTGGCGGCACGGCCAACAAGCCGACACCGATTTCCGAGAAGGAAGTCGCCAAGATCATGCAGCAGATGCAGGAAGGCGTCGACAAGCCGAGACCAAAGGTGCTTTTCGAGCCGGGCGAGGTCGTGCGTGTCAAGGAGGGTCCGTTTACCGATTTTCACGGTGCCGTCGAACAGGTGAACTACGAAAAGAACCGCCTGCGCGTTTCGGTGACCATTTTCGGACGGCCGACGCCGGTTGAACTGGAGTTTGGGCAGGTCGAAAAGGCCTGATCGAATGAGTCGTTGGCAGTGTGCCGCTTTTCCGGCGCACGGCCGAAGTGCGGCCAGCGGGCCGCGTTTGTCGTTTGGGGAGCGCCACCGTCGGCGCGCTTGTACCCGTATTTAGGAGTCAAACCGTGGCAAAGAAGATTACCGGTTACATCAAGCTGCAGGTGCCGGCCGGCAAGGCCAACCCCTCGCCGCCGATCGGACCCGCGCTAGGTCAGCGCGGTTTGAACATCATGGAGTTCTGCAAGACCTTCAACGCTCAGACGCAAGGCCTAGAGCCGGGTTTGCCGATTCCGGTGGTGATTACCGCCTATGCCGACAAGAGCTTCACGTTCATCATGAAGACGCCGCCGGCGACGGTGCTGATCAAGAAGACGATTGGTATCCCGAAGGGCAGCGCCAAGCCGCACACGGCCAAGGTCGGAACGCTGACGCGTGCGCAGTGTGAAGCAATCGCGCAGCAGAAGATGCCTGATCTGACGGCCGCCGATCTGGCTGCCGCAGTCCGTACGATCGCCGGCAGCGCGCGCACGATGGGCGTCACGGTGGAGGGCGTCTGAGATGGCGACGCTGACCAAACGCCAGAAGGCACTCAAGGGTAAGGTCGAAGCCGGGCGCAACTACGCCGCGGCGGACGCTTTGAAGCTGGCCAAGGAGCTGGCCGCAGCGAAGTTCGACGAATCGATCGACGTGGCGGTCTGTTTGGGTGTGGACCCGCGCAAATCGGATCAGATCGTTCGCGGATCGGTCGTCTTGCCCGCGGGCACTGGAAAGTCGATCCGGGTCGCGGTTTTCGCGCAGGGCGACAACGCTGCCGCAGCGCGTGCCGCAGGTGCGGATATCGTCGGCTTCGAAGATCTGGCGGCGGAGATCAAATCCGGCGTGATCAACTTCGATCGGGTTATCGCGACACCTGATGCGATGCGCGTGGTCGGGCAACTCGGGCAGATCCTCGGTCCCCGCGGCTTGATGCCGAACCCCAAGGTGGGCACGGTGACCACCGATGTCGCCACCGCTGTGCGCAACGCCAAGGCTGGCCAGGTGCAGTACCGCACGGACAAGGGCGGCATCATCCACAGCACGATCGGCCGCGCCTCGTTCGAGGTCGACAAGCTGGCGGTTAACCTCAAGGCGCTGCTTGAAGCGCTGATCAAGGCCAAGCCGGCAACTTCGCGGGGTCAGTATGTGCGGCGGGTGGCCATTTCCAGCACGATGGGGCCGGGCATCCGGGTTGATGCAGCGACCATCTAAGACTTTCTCGTCGGCTGCCCGCAGGCCTCCTGTCTTGCGGGAGCCGGAAATGAGCTTTGTTGGGCGGTTGGCAGCGCGCGTTGGTGCACTGCCGGCTGATCGTCAAAGACCGCAGGTACCGAGGGTAAAGGCCCGGAGTTTAAGCGTGTCTACGGCCTGCGTAGACGGTGTGACCCGAAAAGGACTGTGCAACCGGTGCCGGTTGGCGCCGGCTGCAGCCCGGATCCAGGTCGCCGTGGGTGCGTTCCGCTCTGTGGGCGGAGCGTGTGTGTTGACTTGATGGGAGGAAGGGCCTGTGGGTCTCAATCTTGAACAAAAGAAGGCTGTCGTCGCCGACCTTGCGGCGGCGATTGCCGGCGCCCAGACGATGGTCCTGGCTGAGTACAGTGGTTTGCCGGTGGCTCACCTGACGCGTTTGCGCGCCCAGGCGCGCGCCGCCGGGGTCTATCTGCACGTGCGCAAGAATACGCTGGTTCGGCGAGCGGTTGAATCTACCGTCTTCGCCAGCTTGGCCGAGCAGATGACCGGGCCGTTGATCTACAGCATTTCGAGTGATCCGGTGGCGGCGGCACGCGTGCTCAACGAGTTTGCCAAGACCAACGACAAGCTGGTTCTCAAAGCCGGCAGCTATGCCGGTGATCTGCTCGACAAAGCCGGTGTGCAGGCACTCGCGTCGATTCCGAGTCGCGACGAACTGCTTGCCCAGTTGCTCGGCATCATGCAGGCACCCGTTACCGGTTTCGCCTGTGCGCTGTCAGCGCTGGCAAAGAGTCGGGAAGAAGCGGCGAATCCGGAAGAAGCGGTTGCCTGAACGTGCTGTCAGGTCCATTGAGTATTCAGAATTAGGAGTTAATAGATTATGGCCATTACGAAAGAAGACATCCTCGAAGCCGTCGGCGCGATGACGGTGATGGAGCTGAACAGCCTGGTCAAGGCGTTTGAAGAGAAGTTTGGCGTTTCCGCTGCGTCGATGGCGGTCGCGGCGCCGGGGGCGGCTGCTCCGGTGGTCGAAGAGCAGACCGAGTTTACGGTGATGTTGATGGCGGCCGGCGAGAAGAAGGTCGAAACGATCAAGGTCGTGCGTGCGGCTACCGGTCTTGGCCTCAAGGAGGCGAAGGATTTGGTCGATGGTGCACCGAAGGCGGTCAAGGAGGCGATTTCCAAGGCAGACGCAGACGCCCTCAAGAAGCAGCTCGAGGAGGTCGGTGCGAAGGTCGAGGTCAAGTAATCCCGGATTGGCACGCTGGGCTGACAGCCGGCAGGCTGTCAGCCTTTTGTGCTTTTCCAGAAACGGCTTTCTGTCGAACGCCTGGGCGCCGGCAGAGGCGATAAGCGCGAGCAGCGCACAAACGCAAGCGCGATTGGCGCACAGGTGGTTGTCGCCGCCAGTCGCCTTGCTCTTGTCCGTTGCGCACCGGCAGGTCATCTGATCTCGCCCGGCGTGTACCAAAGGATTTGCCTTCTGAGTTCGGAGCGACCATGACCTACTCCTACACCGAAAAGAAACGTATCCGCAAGAGCTTTGCCAAGAGAGTCAGCGTGCTCGAGGTGCCGTTCTTGCTGGCGACCCAGTTGGAGTCTTTCTCTGCGTTTCTGCAGGCGAACGTTCCGGCGGCGCAGCGCAAGAACCAGGGGTTGCAGGCGGCCTTCTGCTCGATCTTTCCGATTGTCAGCCATAGCGGCAACGCCCGGCTGGAATTCGTCAGCTACGCCCTTTCCGACCCCACTTTCGACGTCAAGGAGTGCCAGCAGCGCGGGCTGACCTTTGCCTCGGCGTTGCGGGCGAAGGTCCGTCTGGTGATCCTTGACCGCGAGTCGCCCGACACGATCAAGGAAGTCAAGGAGCAGGAGGTGTACATGGGCGAAATTCCGCTGATGACGCCGACCGGCTCGTTCGTCATCAACGGTACCGAGCGCGTCATCGTCTCGCAGTTGCACCGTTCGCCGGGCGTTTTCTTCGAGCACGACCGTGGCAAGACGCACAGCTCGGGCAAGCTGCTCTTTTCGGCGCGCGTCATTCCCTACCGTGGCTCCTGGCTGGACTTCGAGTTCGACCCGAAAGACCTGCTCTTCTTCCGCGTCGACCGCCGACGCAAGATGCCGGTCACCACGCTGCTCAAGGCGATCGGTCTGACGCCGGAGCAGATTCTGCGTGAGTTCTTCGACTTCGACACCTTCTACCTGGGTGGCAAGACGGTCGACTTCGAGCTGGTTCCCGAGCGCCTGCGCGGCGAGGTTGCCCGCTTCGACTTCAACGACCCGAGCGGCAAGCTGATCATCGCCAAGGACAAGCGAATCACCCAGAAGCATATACGCGAGCTCGACGCAGCGGGAATCAGGCAGGTCGCCGTACCGGACGACTTCCTGATCGGTCGGGTGATTGCCGAGGACATCATCGACGAAGACAGTGGCGAGATTCTCGCCAACGCCAACGACGAGATTACCGAGACCCTGCTCGCCAGATTGATCGAGGCGAACGTCAATGAGTTGCACACGCTGTACATCAACGACCTGGATCGGGGTGGTTTCATCTCGCAAACCTTGCGGGCGGACGATACGATGTCCCGGCAAGCGGCGCGTATCGCCATCTACCGGATGATGCGGCCGGGCGAGCCGCCGACCGAAGAAGCGGTCGAAGTGCTGTTCAATGCCTTGTTCTACTCGGACGACCGCTACGATTTGTCGACGGTTGGCCGGATGAAATTCAATCGCCGGGTGGGGCGCAAGGAGGTTGTTGAACATAAGGTGATGATCAAGCACGCGCCGGCCCGGCGCGATGCGGTGGTCAAGCTGATCGGCGATGCGGTGAGCGATCCGGTGGCTTCCGTCGAGCAGATGTTGGGCGAATTGAACTATGGCCCGCGTGCTGCCGCCGAAAATCTGACCGAAGCCGTTGCCCTCGAATTGCTGCAGCAGTTGAAGGCGGCCGGTGTGGCCGGCGAAGTGCGCGAGCAACTGACGCTGTCGCCGCGCGACATCGTCGAAGTCATTCGTTTGCTGGTCGAACTGCGCAACGGACGGGGCGAGGTCGACGACATCGATCACCTGGGCAACCGGCGGGTCCGCTCGGTTGGCGAACTGGCGGAGAACCAGTTCCGGGCCGGCCTGGTACGCGTCGAGCGGGCGGTCAAGGAACGTTTGTCGCAGGCGGAGTCGGACAACCTGATGCCGCACGATCTGATCAACGCGAAGCCGATCAGCGCCGCCGTGCGCGAGTTTTTCGGTTCGAGCCAGTTGTCGCAGTTCATGGATCAGACCAACCCGCTCTCGGAAATCACTCACAAGCGACGCGTCTCGGCGCTCGGCCCGGGCGGCCTGACGCGCGAGCGGGCCGGCTTCGAGGTGCGCGACGTGCATCCAACGCACTACGGTCGCGTCTGTCCGATCGAAACGCCGGAAGGACCGAACATTGGCCTGATCAACTCGCTCGCGCTGTTTGCTCGAACGAATGAATACGGCTTCCTGGAAACACCCTACCGCAAGGTCGTCGATGGCGTGGTCAGCGATCAGATCGAGTATCTGTCGGCGATCGAGGAGGGAGCCTACCTGATTGCCCAGGCCAATTCTGGGGTGGGCGACGCGGGAATCCTGCAGGACGAACTGGTGACCTGCCGCGAGAAGGGCGAAACGATCCTCGCCGAGTCGGCGCGCGTGCAGTACATGGACGTTGCGCCGAGCCAGATCGTTTCGGTGGCCGCTTCGCTGATTCCCTTCCTCGAACACGACGACGCCAACCGCGCGCTGATGGGTGCCAACATGCAGCGTCAGGCGGTTCCCTGTCTGCGTCCGGAGAAGCCGCTCGTCGGCACCGGTATCGAGCGGACGGTGGCCGTTGACTCGGGAACGGCCGTCCAGGCACTGCGCGGTGGCGTGGTCGATTACGTCGATGCTTCGCGTGTCGTCGTCCGGATCAACGACGACGAAACCGGACCCGGTGAGGTCGGTGTCGACATCTACAATCTGGTCAAATACACCCGCTCGAATCAGAACACGAACATCAACCAGCGACCGCTGGTACGCGTCGGCGACCGCATTGCGCGCGGCGACGTGGTTGCCGACGGCGCGTCCACCGACAAGGGCGAACTGGCGCTCGGTCAGAACATGCTGGTCGCCTTCATGCCGTGGAACGGGTACAACTTCGAGGACTCGATCCTGATCTCGGAACGCGTCGTCGCCGAGGATCGCTTTACCTCGATCCACATCGAGGAACTGACCGTCGTTGCGCGCGATACCAAGCTCGGCCCGGAGGAGATTACGCGTGACATCGCTTCGCTCGGCGAATCACAACTCTCGCGCCTCGACGAATCGGGAATCGTCTACATTGGTGCTGAAGTCGAGGCCGGCGATGTGCTGGTCGGCAAGGTGACGCCGAAGGGTGAGACGCAACTGACCCCGGAAGAGAAGCTGCTGCGCGCGATCTTCGGCGAGAAGGCGTCCGATGTGAAGGACACCTCCTTGCGCGTCCAGTCCGGAATTTCCGGAACGGTGATCGATGTCCAGGTGTTCACGCGTGAAGGGATCGAGCGCGACAAGCGCGCCCAGTCGATCATCGACGACCACCTGCGCAGCTACAAGCTCGACCTGGCTGACCAACTTCGCATCGTCGAGCGCGATGCCTTTGCCCGTGTCGAGCGCCTGATCGTCGGCAAGCTGGCGAATGGTGGGCCAAAGCGGCTGGTCAAAGGAACGGCGATCACGCAGGAATACCTCGACGGAATCGAACCGCATTACTGGTTCGACATCCGGATGGCCGACGACGATGTCGCGCATCAGCTCGAATCGTTGCGTGAAGGTCTCGAACAGACGCGCAAGGGTTTCGACGTGGCTTTCGAGGAGAAGCGCAAGAAGCTGACGCAAGGCGATGAACTGCCGCCGGGTGTGCAGAAGATGGTCAAGGTCTATGTCGCCGTCAAGCGCCGTCTGCAGGCGGGCGACAAAATGGCCGGAAGGCACGGCAACAAGGGTGTCGTATCGCGCATCGTCCCGGTGGAAGACATGCCGTACATGGCCGACGGCCGCCCGGTAGACATCGTCCTCAATCCGCTCGGGGTGCCCTCGCGGATGAACGTCGGGCAGATCCTCGAAGTGCACCTTGGCCTGGCTGCCAAGGGGCTGGGGATCAGAATCGGCGACCTGCTGCGTCGGCAGGCCGCCGCGCAGGAAGTGCGCAGCTTCCTCGATCAGGTATACAACGGCACCGGAAAGCCGGAAGACATCGACCAGTTGAGCGACGACGAAGTGCTCGAAATGGCCGGCAACCTGGAGGCCGGCGTGCCCTTTGCGACGCCCGTCTTCGACGGCGCGAAGGAGTCCGAGATCAAGGCGATGCTGGCGCTGGCTGGGATGCCCGAATCGGGCCAGATGACGCTCTACGATGGCCGCACTGGCGAGCGCTTCGAGCGTCAGGTGACCGTCGGCTACATGCATGTCCTCAAGCTGCACCACCTGGTCGACGACAAGATGCACGCTCGCTCGACGGGTCCGTACTCGCTGGTCACACAGCAGCCGCTCGGCGGCAAGGCGCAGTTCGGTGGGCAGCGCTTCGGCGAAATGGAGGTGTGGGCGCTCGAGGCTTACGGGTCATCGTACGTGCTGCAGGAAATGTTGACCGTCAAGTCGGACGACGTCAATGGCCGCACGAAGGTCTATGAAAACATCGTCAAGGGCGACCACAAGATCGATGCCGGAATGCCCGAGTCGTTCAACGTCCTGGTCAAGGAAATCCGTTCGCTGGCGATCGACATCGATCTCGAACGTTACTGATTGTTTGCCGCGGGGCGCAACGTGCTGTGTCCGGCGAGCCCGCCGCGGCGCCGCTGGCCCCGGATGCCTTACTCCTGATTGGAGCGAAAGATGAAAGCACTGCTCGATTTGTTTAAACAGGTGACGCAGGAGGAACAGTTCGATGCGATCACGATTGGTCTCGCTTCGCCGGAAAAGGTCCGCTCGTGGTCGTATGGCGAGGTCAAGAAGCCCGAGACGATCAACTATCGTACGTTCAAGCCGGAACGCGACGGCCTCTTCTGCGCCAAGATCTTCGGCCCGATCAAGGATTACGAGTGCCTGTGCGGCAAGTACAAGCGCCTGAAACATCGCGGCGTGATTTGCGAGAAGTGCGGTGTCGAGGTGACGCTGGCCAAGGTGCGCCGCGAGCGCATGGCGCATATCGAGCTGGCCAGCCCGGTGGCGCACATCTGGTTCCTCAAGAGTCTGCCGAGTCGCCTGGGAATGGTTCTCGACATGACGCTGCGCGACATCGAGCGCGTCCTCTATTTCGAGGCCTTTGTCGTCTGCGACCCGGGAATGACGCCACTGGCGCGCGGTCAGTTGCTCACCGAAGACGATTACCTGGCCAAGGTCGAGGAGTACGGCGACGACTTCTATGCGGCGATGGGGGCCGAAGGGATTCGCGAGCTGCTACGGTCGATCGACCTCGGGCGCGAAGTCGAGACGCTGCGCAGCGAACTCGAGACGACGACTTCCGAGACGAAGAGCAAGAAATTTTCCAAGCGTCTGAAAATTCTGGAGGGCTTCCAGAAGTCCGGGATCAAACCGGAATGGATGGTGCTCGAAGTGTTGCCGGTGCTGCCGCCCGACTTGCGACCGCTGGTCCCGCTCGACGGCGGGCGTTTCGCCACCTCGGATCTGAACGACCTCTATCGGCGTGTCATCAACCGGAACAACCGGCTGAAGCGCCTGCTCGAGCTGAAGGCGCCGGAAATCATCGTGCGCAACGAAAAGCGCATGCTGCAGGAAGCCGTCGACTCGCTGCTCGATAATGGCCGGCGCGGCAAGGCGATGACCGGCGCCAACAAGCGCCCGCTGAAGTCGCTGGCCGACATGATCAAGGGCAAGGGCGGCCGCTTCCGGCAGAACCTGCTCGGCAAGCGCGTCGACTACTCGGGCCGCTCGGTCATCGTCGTCGGGCCACAACTCAAGCTGCACCAGTGCGGCCTGCCCAAGCTGATGGCACTCGAATTGTTCAAGCCGTTCATTTTCAATCGGCTTGAGGTCATGGGCTTGGCGACGACGATCAAGCAGGCCAAGAAGATGGTCGAAATGCAGGAGGCGGTGGTCTGGGACATCCTGGAAGAAGTGATCCGCGAGCACCCGATCATGCTCAACCGCGCGCCGACGCTGCACCGCCTCGGCATTCAGGCGTTCGAGCCGACGCTGATCGAAGGCAAGGCGATCCAGTTGCATCCGCTCGTCTGTGCGGCGTTCAACGCCGACTTCGACGGTGACCAGATGGCCGTGCATGTGCCGCTTTCGCTGGAAGCACAGATGGAGGCGCGCACGCTGATGCTGGCCTCGAACAACGTCCTTTCGCCGGCGAACGGCGAGCCGATCATCGTTCCGTCGCAAGACATCGTCCTCGGCCTCTATTACGCCACGCGCGAACGCGTCAATGCCCGTGGCGAAGGAATGATGTTCCCCGATCTGGCCGAAGTGACGCGCGCGCTGCAGGCGGGCGAACTCGAACTGCATGCCCGCATCGCCGTGCGCATCACCGAGTACGAGCGCGGCGCTGACCATGGCTGGCAGGAGAAGACCACGCGTTACAACACGACCGCCGGGCGTGCCTTGCTCTCCGAAATCCTGCCCAAGGGTCTGCCCTTCAGTCTGATCGACAAGCCTCTGAAGAAAAAGGAGATTTCAAAGCTGATCAACGCCGCTTTCCGGCGCTGCGGGCTGAAGGAAACGGTTGTCTTCGCCGACAAGCTGATGCAGAACGGCTACGCCTTGGCGACGCGCGCCGGTATCTCGATCTGCTCGGACGACATGCTCGTCCCGGCGCAGAAGCGCGACATCATTGCCGCGGCCGAGGAAGAGGTCAAGGAGATCGAGAACCAGTATACGAATGGCTTGGTGACCAATGGCGAGCGCTACAACAAGGTGGTCGACATCTGGGGGCGAACCGGCGATCAGGTGGCCAAGGTGATGATGGACCAGCTCGGCCATGTCGATGTCACCAATCGGCGCGGAGCGACCGAGAAGCAGGAGTCGTTCAACTCGATCTTCATGATGGCCGATTCCGGTGCGCGCGGTTCGGCGGCGCAGATTCGCCAGTTGGCCGGCATGCGCGGCCTGATGGCGAAGCCGGACGGATCGATCATCGAAACGCCGATCACGACCAACTTCCGCGAGGGACTCAACGTTCTGCAGTACTTCATCTCGACGCACGGTGCGCGCAAGGGTCTCGCCGACACCGCGCTGAAGACGGCCAACTCGGGTTACCTGACGCGGCGTCTGGTCGATGTGACGCAGGATCTCGTCGTCATCGAGGAGGATTGCGGAACCAGCGACGGGGTCACGATGAAGGCGCTGATCGAGGGCGGTGAAGTGATCGAAGCGCTGCGCGAACGCATCCTGGGTCGGGTTACTGCGGCTGATGTCGTCGATCCCGACAGCGAGGCGACGATCATCGAACAGGGCACGCTGATCAGTGAAGACCATTGCGACCTGATCGACCAGGTCGGTGTCGACGAGGTCAAGGTGCGTACGCCGCTGACCTGCGAGACGCGCTACGGATTGTGCGCCATGTGCTATGGCCGCGATCTTGGACGCGGCACGCCGGTCAATGTGGGCGAAGCAGTCGGCGTGATTGCCGCGCAGTCGATCGGTGAGCCGGGGACGCAGCTCACCATGCGTACCTTCCACGTGGGTGGTGCGGCGTCGCGGGCGGCGGTTGCCAGTCATGTCGAGACGCGCAGCGCGGGTGTCGTTCGCTTTACGTCGACGATGCGCTACGTCACCAGCGCCAAAGGCGAGAAGATCGTCATCACACGCTCGGGCGAGATCCTGATCACCGACGACAACGGGCGCGAACGCGAAAAGCACAAAGTGCCCTATGGTTCGACGCTGCAGGTGGTCGATGGGCAGCCAGTCAAGGCGGGCGCTCGGCTGGCGGCGTGGGACCCGCACACCCGTCCGATCATTGCCGAATACTCGGGCCGCGTGAAGTTCGACAACGTCGAGGAGGGCGTTACCGTCGCCAAGCAGATCGACGAAGTGACTGGTCTGTCCACGCTGGTCGTCATCGATCCCAAGCGCGGCGGCAAGACGCCGAGCAAGGGCCTGCGCCCGCAGGTGCGCCTGTTCGATCCGGCCGGCGACGAAGTCCGCATGCACGGCAGCGATCACCCGGTGACGATCACTTTCCAGGTCGGCGCGATCATCAACGTCTACGACGGCCAGGAAATCTCGGTCGGCGACGTGCTCGCCCGCCTGCCACAGGAGTCGGCCAAGACGCGCGACATCACCGGCGGTCTGCCGCGTGTTGCCGAACTTTTCGAAGCGCGCACGCCGAAAGACGCCGGCATGCTCGCCGAGTTCACCGGCACGATGTCGTTCGGCAAGGATACCAAGGGCAAACAGCGGCTGGTCATTACCGACCTCGACGGCGTTGCGCACGAGTACCTGATTCTCAAGGACAAGCACGTCCTGGTGCACGATGGCCAGGTGGTCAACAAGGGCGAACTGATCGTCGATGGCGCGCCTGATCCGCATGACATCTTGCGTCTGCTTGGCGTCGAGGCTCTGGCGATCTACATTACCGACGAAGTGCAGGACGTTTATCGTCTGCAGGGCGTGAAGATCAACGACAAGCACATCGAAGTCATCGTCCGCCAGATGTTGCGGCGCGTGAACGTCCTGGAACCCGGCGACACCAAGTTCATCAAGGGCGAGCAGGTCGAACGCGCCCATTTGCTTGACGAAAACGATCGCATGATCAAGGAAGGCAAGCTGCCGGCGACGTTCGAGCATGTCCTGCTCGGTATCACCAAGGCGTCGCTGTCCACCGATTCGTTCATTTCGGCTGCGTCTTTCCAGGAAACGACGCGCGTGCTTACCGAAGCGGCCATCATGGGCAAGCGCGACGAGCTGCGCGGCCTGAAGGAAAACGTCATCGTCGGTCGCCTGATCCCAGCCGGAACGGGCTTGGCGTACCACAACACGCGCAAGAAGAACGCCGCCGGCGAGGATATCGCCGATGGCAGCGGACTGTTCGACGAAGAGATGATGACCGGCGAGCCAAGCGAAAGCGAGCAGGACGCACCGGTGGGTTGAGCATGCGCGCGGCGCGTCTGGCGGCGAGCGTTCGCCGGTGGCGGTTGAATCGGTCGTACAGACAACAGAAATGCCGGGAAGGCTATCGCCCTCCCGGCGTTTCTGTTTACAGATCGAATTCCAGATCGAGCAGCGGCGCGTGCTGCTGTGCGCCATAGACGTCCGAATCGCCCGGCGAACCGGAAACGATCTGACGCGGCATCACCACCTTGACCGCGTTTGCCGGTGCGAACCAGATAATGCGGCGGATTTCGCGCAGCGACACGCCGTAGGCGGCGGCCAGTCGCTGCGGCGAGAACTGGCCGCTCGCCCGCAGCGCGTCGAACAGCGTGCGGTCGCGCAGAATGACGTCGAGCACGAGCTCGTAGGGGCCGGAATTCTTCGAACGGACGACGCGCGCAATATCGAGCAGGCGCTTCATTGGCCAACCCCGGCGCCGACCGTCTCGAGGTGGAAGGGGAACAGCTTGGCTTCGTCGGCCGCCATCAGGTGATAGAGCGAGAACTCGTACACCTCGCCGGTAGCCAGGTCCGAGGGCGAGAAGGGGAAGGCCAGATTGCCCGCGGTCGCCACTCGCCCATCGTAGCCGTAGTGGAGCAGTGTTGAGCGCGTCAAGGAGCAGACGGTATCCGCGTGCTCCTGGGTATCGGCGACGACCTCGAGCACGATGCCGAGTTCGTGCGCGGCGAGCCCGCGGCGCGGTTCGCGTTCGCCCATCACGCCATTCCTCCCGTAAAGGTGGAAGCAGACGCGCGCGCTCTCGGAATCGCCCAGCAGCTGTCCGACGCGCTGCCTGACTGCGGCGAGAATGGGATCGATCGACGCGATCATGATCGGGTCGCGCACGCCGGCAATGGATACGGTGCGAAAGCCGATGCGACGGGCGCCTTCCAGCTTCACCTGGTAGGGTCGCTCGAGGTGCCGGGAACCACGTATCTCGACCGTGCCGTCCGCATGTTCGGCGAACTCGCAGGCGCTCAGGTCGAGCACACCACCGGGTCCGGGCAGAAAACAGGGGTCCGACTTCTCGTACAGCGTGTGCGCCGCGGCCGACTCAGCGGTGAATCTGCGTCCATCGGCGAGCGCCTTGAGGACGAAGGAATCCTCGCGCAAGATTCCGAGCGCGCAGTCGGAACCCGAGCCGGGCGTCGCTGCGATCGCCGCGCATTCGAGAATCTTGCCGCAATGCAAGGCCAGCCCGGCATCGTATCCGTGCGCGATGGGCAGGGCGGCAAAGCATGCCGGATCGTAGGCGCGCCCGGCGAGGACCACCTGAGCACCCGCCGCCAGCGCGCGGATGAAGGGCTCGACGCCGATCTGGGCGACGATGTGCGGGCTGGCGTCGATTGCCGCGTGCGTCAACGGCGGGACCAGATCGAGCGCCTGAATGGCGCCCTGGTCGAGCGCAGCATGTACCGTAGCGTGCGGCACATCGCTGCGAATCAGCGCCATGCTGAAGCTCAGGCCTTGCTCGCACGCCAGTTCGACGATGATCCGGCGGCACCATTCAAGGTGCGGTGCGGCGCCTGAACCGCCGGCCGTGCCGATGACCAGCGGAATGCCGCGCGCGAGTGCGGCGGGCAGCAGGTAGCCTAGGTCACGCTTGACCGCCGCGCGGTCGGTAAAGGACTTTCCGCTACCGAGGTAATAGGGTCCCGGGTCGGTCGATCCAGCATCGACAGCAATCAGGTCTGGTCGTTCGGCGAGGCCGCGGCGCAGACTTTCCTCGGGAAAGCCGTAGCCGAGAATCGCGGTTGGCGCCAGAATCCGGAACTCCACTTTCATTGCTCACCCCGAGCGTTTGCTCATCCCCGCATGGCGGTGGGCGGCTTCCGGAGCGCAGTCACCGAACGCTCGCCGCGGGCCGCTTAGCGCGCGCGCCCGTAAAGCCGAGTCAGTTCAGCCAGCCGATGGGCGTGGCTGGCGTCTACCTGGTCCCAGGAAAAACGCCATTCCCATGAGCCCTCGCTCAGGCTGGGTTCGTTCATGCGGTGTGCCGAGTCGAGCCCGAGCACGTCCTGCATGGGAACGACGCAGAGCGCGGCGACCGATGCGCAGGCAAGCCGGATCAGTTGCCAGTGGGGTGCTTCACTTGCCGTTTCTTTGTCCAGTCCGAGATAGGCACGCACGTACGCCTGTTGCTTGGCGTCGAGCGCCTCCCACCAACCGCGCGTCGTGTCGTTGTCGTGCGTGCCGGTGTAGACGACGGTGTTTTCCTCGTAGTTGTGCGGCAGGTAGAGGTTATGCGGGTCGCCGTCGAAGGCAAACTGCAGGATGCGCATGCCGGGCAGGCCGATCGCGCGGCGCAAGGCATTGACCTCGGGCGTGATGATGCCGAGGTCTTCGGCGATGATGCGCAGGCGGCCGTCGGCGTCGCCCAAGTCGTGCCGCATCGCGTCGAAGACGGCAATTCCGGGTCCAGGTCGCCATTGCCCGTCGATCGCCGTTTCGGCCTCGGCGGCGATTTCCCAGTAGGCCTCGAATCCGCGGAAATGGTCGATGCGCACGATGTCGCAAAGCTTCATCGTTTGCCGCATGCGGTCGACCCACCAGCGATAGTTTTCAGCCCCATGCGCCGGCCAGCGGTAAAGCGGATTGCCCCAGCGCTGGCCGGTGGCGCTGAAGTAGTCGGGCGGTACGCCGGCCACGACGCGCGGCCGACCCGCCGGGTCGAGGTCGAAGAGTTCGGGGTGCGCCCAGACGTCGGCACTGTGCCCGGCGACGAAAATCGGCAGGTCGCCGATGATTTCGACGCCGCGCGCGTTCGCGTAGCGCTTCAGCCCGGCCCATTGCTCGAAAAAGCGCCACTGACAGAACTTCCAGAAGGCGATCTCGTCGGCGTGCTTGCGTGCCGCCTTGCGCAGCGCCTCGGGCTGGCGCCGGGCAAGTGGCGCTGGCCAATCCTGCCAGACTTGCCCGCCGCCGCCGTGCGCGCCGTCGAGCGCCATGAACAGCGCATAGTCGTCGAGCCACGCCTTGGCCTCGCTGCAGAAAACCTTGAAGGGCTCGTGTTCGGCGCTCTTGCCGGCGAGAAAGCGCTCGGCCGCGCGGCGCAGCAGCGGCAGGCGGAAGCTGCGCGCCGTCGCGTAATCGACCCGGCCGGCCGGAAAGCTGGGCACTACGGCGAGATCGGTCGTGTTCAGCCAGCCGGCCGCAGCCAACTGCGCGAGATCGATGAGCAATTCGTTGCCGGCGAAAGCCGAGGGACTGATATACGGTGAATTACCGGGTCCGACGCTACCGAGCGGCAACACCTGCCAGAGCGACTGGCGACCGGCGACCAGCCAGTCGACGAAATGGTAAGCGGCTGGGCCAAGGTCGCCGCAGCCGTGTGGGCCAGGCAAGGACGTGGGATGCAGGAGAACTCCGCACTGGCGGGGCAATGATGTCATTTGGATTCCTGTTGGGAGGCAGGCTGCCAACCTCCGCCGAGTGCCTTGTAGAGGTTGATCATCGCCTGCAATTGTGTTTTCCGGGTCTGCGTGAACTGCAGTTGAGCATTGAACAGGCTACGCTGTGCGTCGAGAACCTCGATGTAGCTCGTATATCCGTTATCGTAGCGCAGGCGGGCGGTCGCTGCATAACGTTCCAACGACTCGACCTGCCGCTGTTGTGCGGCCAACTGTTCGTGCGTCCGGTTCTGTTCGATCAGCGCGTCGTTGACTTCGCGGAAAGCCTGCTGGATGGTCTTCTGATAGCTCAGCAGCGCCTGTTGCTGGACGGCTTCCGCCGCCTGGACCTGGCCGGCGATCGCCCCGGCGGTAAAGATCGGGACGCTGATCGGCGCCGACGCCTGCCAGATCTGCGAATTGCCTTCGAACAGGTGACCCAGACTGCTGCTGGCGTAGCCGAAGAGGCCAGTGAGCGAGACGCTCGGGAAGTAGGCGGCGCGCGCCGCTCCGATCTGGGCGTTGGCGGCAATCAGCGTCTGCTCGGCTTGCCGGATGTCCGGCCGTCGCTCGAGCAGGTCGGCCGGCAGGCCGGCAGGAATCACCGGCAGCGCCAACTGCTCGATCGTCCGGCCGCGCGCGAGCGGACCCGGGTTACGGCCGAGCAGCACGCTCAAACCATTCTCCTGCTGCGCGATGGCCTTCTCCAGCAGCGGAATCGTTGCCAGCGCTTCCTCGTACTGCGACTGGTTCTGGCTCAGTTCAAGGATCGAGATGACACCACCGGCAAAGCGTTCGCGGAAAACGGCGTGCGATTGCGCGCGACTGTGCGCCGTCGCGCGTGAGATTTCCAGTTCCCGGTCGAGTTCGCGCAAGTTGATGTAGGCACCGGCGACGCTGGCGACCAACGAGAGGATGACGCTGCGCCTGCCTTCCTCGCTGGCCAGGAGTTGCGCGCGTGCTGCCTCGCTCTGTCGGCGCAGACGGCCCCAGAAGTCGATTTCCCACGTCGCCGAGAGCGTTGCCTGGTAGCTGTCGAAAACCGTCGGGCCGCCGGTTCCGGGAATCGTGTTGCGCTGGCGGCTGGCCGTGAAACCGCCGCCAAGCTGCGGAAACTGCGCTGCGCGCACGAAACCGTAGCGGCCGGCGAATTCGTCCACGCGCGCCGCGGCAAGCAGCAGATCCTTGTTCTCGCGCAGCGCGGTGTGCACCAGGTCGTTCAGGACCGGATCAGCGAACTGCTCCCACCAGGGCGTGTTGGCCAGATCGCCGGCGTCCTTCTCGCTCACCCGCCAAGCCGTCGGCGTCTCAAGCGGTGGCCGCAGATAGTCCGGACCGAGCGTGCACGCGCTGCTGGCCAGGACGAGCAGCGAAACCAGCAGCGTGCTGAGCAAAGGCTTACGCATGGCCGCCTCCCTGCTGCCGGGCAGCACCTGTCGAGGCGCCAGCCGGTAGCTCTTGCGCACTTGCAAGCGCCGCGTCGCCGCCCGCCTTGCCGCGCCCAGCGCTGATTCTTTCCACGACATAGAACGTCACCGGGATGATGAAGATCGCCAGACAGCTTGCCGCGAGCATGCCGCCAATGACGGCACCGCCCATCACCTGACGCGAAACGGCACCGGCGCCGCTGGCGATGGCGAGCGGAACACAGCCCAGAATGAAGGCGAAGGAGGTCATCAGGATCGGCCGCAGGCGCAATCGGGCACCTTCCAGCGTCGCTTCGACCAACGACAGCTCGCCTTTCCGGTGCTCCATGCGGGCAAATTCGACGATCAGAATGGCGTTCTTCGCGGCCAGTCCGATCAGCATGACGAGACCGATCTGGGCATAGACATTGTTTTCCTGGCCGCGCACGAGCAGCGCGAGGAAAGCGCCGGCGACGGCAATCGGCGTGCCGAGGAGGACCGAGAAGGGCAGCGACCAGCTTTCATACTGGGCAGCCAGGATGAGGAAGACGCAGAGCAGCGAGAAGGCAAAGATCGCCATCGGTGAAATTCCCTCCTGCGCGCGCTTCTCCTGGTACGACATGCCCAGGTAGCCGTAGCCCATGTCGCTCGGCATGGTTTCCGCGAAGACCTCCTCGAGCGCCTGCATGACCTGCGCCGAACTGTAGCCGGGGGCTGCCGAGGCATTGATCTGCGCGCTGCGGTAAAGGTTGTAGCGCATCGTGAACTCCGGGCCGACTACCTCGCGGATCGTCGTCAGCGCCGACAAGGGGACGGCTTCACCTTTGGCATTGCGCACCGAGAATTGGCCGATGTCCTCGATCTTCGTCCGGTACTCCCCCTCGGCCTGGATGTAGACCTGCCATTGGCGGCCAAAGCGGTTGAAATAGTTGATGAAGCCGCTACCGAGGAAGCTCTGCAGCGTCTTGTAGACGTCATTGATGTTGACCCCCTGCTTGAGCACCTTGTCGCGGTCGACCTCGATGAAGCGCTGCGGAACGGTCGGCCGGAAGGTCGTCGACACGCCGGTTAACTCGGGACGCTTGCGTGCCGCCTCGATGAACTTGTTGGTGTTCTCGGCGAGGAACTGGATGTCCTTGCCGGCACGGTCCTGGAGAATGAAGGTCGCTCCGCCCGAGGTGCCGACGCCGGGAATCGCTGGTGGCGGGAACGAGAAGCCGATGGCGCCGCTGATCCCGGCCAGCTTCTGATTCAACGCGGCCTTGATCGCCGCGTACTGTTCCTCCGGCTTCTTGCGCGCCGCCCACTCCTCGAGCGTGATGAAGAAGAAAGCGCTGTAGGTATTCTGAACCTGGCTCAACATGCTGAAGCCGATGACCGAGGTCGAGTACTTGATCCCCGGCACCTGCAGGATCAGTTCCTCAGCCTGGCGGGCGATTTCGCGTGTGCGCTGCAGCGAGGCGCCGTCCGGCAGTTGTACGCCGGCAAAGACGTAGCCCTGGTCTTCGTCGGGCAGGAAGCCGCTCGGGACGATCCTGCCGAGCAGGCCGGCGGCAGCGGTCAAGGCGAGCAGGAAAAACAGGCTGACCACACTCTTGCGAATGGCGACGCGGCAGATACCGACATAACCGGTCGTCAAGCGGCCGAAGACGCGGTTGAAGCCGTCGTAGAACTTCTGCAAGGGACCGCTTCCACGCTGCTTCGGCTTGAGCAGCAGTGCGCAGAGCGCCGGGCTCAGGGTGAGCGCATTGAACGCCGAGATGACCACCGAGATGGCGATGGTGACGGCAAACTGCTGGTAAAGCTGACCCGTGATGCCGGGAATGAAAGCGGTGGGGACGAAGACCGCCGCCAGAATGACGGCGATCGCAATCACTGGGCCGGTTACTTCCTCCATCGCCTTGAGCGTTGCCTCGCGCGCCGAAAGGCCGTGCTCGATGTGCTGCTCGACCGCTTCGACGACGACGATCGCATCGTCGACGACAAGCCCGATGGCGAGCACCAGGCCGAAGAGCGAGAGCGTGTTGATCGAGAAACCGAAAAGCGGGAAGAGCATGAACGTGCCGACAAGCGACACGGGAACCGCCAGCAACGGGATCAGCGTCGCGCGCCAACCCTGCAGAAAGGCGAAAACGACGATGATGACGAGGACCAGCGCTTCGATCAGCGTGTGCTGGATTTCCTTGATCCCTTCGGTAACCGACAGGGTCGTGTCGAGCGCGATGACGTAGTCGAGATCGGGCGGGAAACTGTCCTTCAGCTTGGCCATCAGCTTGCGCGCACCGTCGGCGGCTTCCAGCGCGTTTGCTCCCGGCATCTGGTAGAGCGCGACCAGCGCCGCCGGCTTGCCGTTGAAACGCCCCTCGATGCTGTACGTCTGGGCGCCGAGCTCGATGCGCGCGACATCGCGTACGCGGACCAGCGAGCCGTCGCTGTTCGCCCGCAGAACGACGTTGCCGAACTCCTCCTCACTCTGCAGCCGGCCCTGCGCGCGTACTGCATAGGTGAACTCCTGGCCCGCCGGAACGGGTTCGGCGCCGACCGTTCCTGCCGGATTCACCGTGTTCTGCGTGTTGATCGCGTTGACGATCTCGGGAATCGTGATGTTCAGACGAGCGAGTCGGTCCGGCCTGACCCATAGCCGCATGGCGTACTGTCCGGCGCCGAAAACGGTGACGCTGGCGATTCCCTGCACCCGCGTCATCTGATCGTTGATGTTGATATACGCGTAGTTGGCCAGGAAGACGTTGTCGTAGGTGCCGTTGGGCGAAAACAGCGCGAACATGACGAGCGGCGAGGCGGCCGACTTTTGCACCGTCACCCCGGCATTGCGCACGTCGGCCGGCAGTTGCGACTCGGCCTGACCCTTGCGCATCTGCGCGAGAAGTTGGTCGGTGTTCGCGTCGGTGGCAATGTCGAAGTTGACCGTCAGCGTCGATTGCCCGTTATTCGCGTTGATCGAATACATGTAGTTCATGTTGTCGACGCCGGACATCTGCTGCTCGATCGGCGTCGCCACGGCTTGTTCGACGGTCAGTGCATCAGCCCCGGTGTAGCTGCTGTTGACCTTGATCTCCGGCGGAACGATGTTCGGAAACTGGGCAATGGGTAGCCCGCTCATGGCGATCAGGCCAACCAGGGTCATCAGGATCGAGATGACCATGGCGACGATCGGCCGGTTGATGAAGAAGCTGGCCATGACCGCCTATTCCTTCTTGGCTGCGGCGGGCGATGCCGTCTGGGCGGGCGGCTGGCCGGATGCGCCGGCCGCCGGTCCCGCGCTGGTGGCATACGGCTTGGGCGTTACCGGACTCCCCGGCCTCACCTTCTGCGTGCCTTCGGCAACGACCATTTCGCCTGCCCGCAGCCCCTGGCGGATGATCCATTCCGTGCCGATGCGCTCGCCGACCACCACCGGCCGAACGTCTGCCTTGTTGTCGGGGCCGATCACGGCGACCAGGTGCTTGCCCTGGACCTCGTTCACCGCGCGTTGCGGAACAAGCAGCGCGTCCTTTTCGACCGACATCGTCGCCCTGATCCGGCCGTACTGCCCAGGCCGCAGCAGCCGGTTCGGGTTCGGGAAAAGCGCTGCCGCCTTGAATGTCCCGGTAGTCGCTTCCGCCTGCCGGTCGAGCAGCGAGAAGCGACCGCGGTGCGCATAGGTCGAACCATCGACCAGAATCAATTCAAGCGGAACATGCTCCGCCTTGCGGCTGGCTGCCGTTGCTCCGCCAGCCACCTTCAGGTACTCGCGCTCGCTGATGTTGAAATAGACCTTGATCGGGTCCACAGCCGAGACCGTGGTCAGCTCGCCGTTCATTCCCGGGCTGAGCAGGTCACCGATCTGCGCCTTGGCAATTCCGGCAATGCCGGTGATCGGTGCGCTGATGCGCGTGAAGCCGAGGTTGAGGCGGGCCGTCTTCAACGCCGCGTCAGCCGCCGCGAGTTCAGCCCGGGCCGACTGCTCGGCGCCGGTCGCGTCGTCGAGATCCTTCTGGCTGACCGCATTCTTCTCGGCCAACGGCTTGATCCGGGCGAGGTTGGCGCGTGTCGTCTGATGGCGCGCCAGTCGCTGGGCGCGCACGCCGCTGGCTTCCTCGACGGCGGCTTCAAAGGTGCGCGGGTCGATTTCGAAGAGGACTTGCCCTTTCCTGACCAGATCGCCTTCGCGGTAATGTTGGCTGATCAGGTAGCCGGTGACCTGCGGCCGAATATGCGCATTGACATCGCCATCAAGCGAGGCGATCCATTCGGCGGTAAGCGGCACATCGCGCTGCACGACGCCGACCACTTCGACGATCGGTGGCGCAGGCGCCACCGCTGCCTGCTCCTTGCCGCAGCCGGCGGCGAGCAGGATGAGCGGAGCGGCGCACAGAACGGTGCACAGTTGGTGGCTCCATTGGGCGTGGGCAGTGCCTCGCTGGCAAGGGCGCAGGTGTCGGGAGAGGCGTGGGGTCTGGGTGAGCGTCATGGCAGCTCCTGCACGGGTGGAGATCGAGCGACAGGGCAAGGTGTGGTCAGGAAAAACCCTGCCGGTCGACCGCGCGCCGCGCCGTTTCCCCACCTCGCCCTGCTCCAGTTGCCATTATACGTGGAGGTTGCGCCGCAATAGGGAGAGGCGTACGATCGAGATCGCTTTCGGTTTATGACAAAGGCCTGTCAAGGCAGGGCGTTTGGAACGAGTTGTCGGGCGCCAGCAGCAAAGCCAGCAGACAAGGACTGGCGAAACCGGAGCGTTGGACCGGCAGCAGAAGGCGCACCGCTCGAACGGGCGCTGCCTCCCTGCCTGGCTCAGCATCACAACCCCTAGTATGAAAGGAATGGAAGCAGTGGCCGGACAAGTTCTTGTATTGATCAACAGACTGATCGATGCGCGCGCCAAGGGCAACCCGACGGTTGCCAGTACCACCCGAACCAAACTGCTGTTGAAGGGAATCAAGGCAGAGAACTGGACTCCCTCTTCAGCCGACGATCCCGCGATGCTCGCCAAGGTTCGTGACGTGGCAAGAGAAATGGGCGTTGCCATCTGACCTCGCCATCGCAAAAAATACAAGGAGTTGTCAAAATGATCAAAACAGCCTTATCGAAAGCGACCGTGACCGCCGAAGCGGTCGAAGAACTGGCCGCACAACTGCATGGTGTCGTGGCGAGCGTCGTTCTGCTCTTCTATTCGTCCCAGCATGATGCCCGGGAAGTTGCCCGCCTTGCCCGGAACGCTTGGCCGGAAGCGCACACGATCGGTTGCTCCACCTCCGGAGAAATTGTTTCGGGTGAAATGACCGATGGCGCGATCGCCGCAATGGCGATCGACCGCACGGTCGCTGTCGAGGTCTCCGTCGCGGTCGTCAGCGATATGGGCGACGCAAGCCGAGTGGACGCTGCCTGCCAACAACTCGGGTCGGCGCTCCATGGCGACGTTGGGCAGCACGTCGGCATCGTCCTGATGGATGGCCTGTCGGGCAAGGAGGAGGCGGTGATGGATCGCCTTGGCGACCTGACCGACCTGCGCTTCATTGGCGGTTCGTCTGGCGATGACCTGGCGTTCTCCGCGACCTCTCTGATTGTCGACGGTGACGCGCTGAGCAATGCCGCGGTTCTCGCTGTCCTGCACGTCCCGGCAGGCTACCGGGTGATCAAGACGCAGTCATTCTGCCGTGCCGGCAAGCAGTTGACGCCGACGCGCGTCGACGCCGCCAAACGCGAAGTCATCGAGTTCGACGGCAAGCCGGCGAGCGAGGCCTACTGCGAGGCGGTCGGCGCCCGAACAGTCGAGGAAGCGGGCACCCGGTTCATGTCCAATCCGGTCGGGCTGATGGACGGAGACGAACCCTACGTCCGTTCGCCACAAGCTTTCGACGGCCATGCACTGAAGTTCTACTGCGCTGTCAGCGAAGGGATCGAGCTTGATCTCCTGCAGTCGACCGACATACTGGCCGATACGCAGCGTGCGCTGGCCGAAGCCAACAGCGATGGTCGAGTAATCGGCATCCTCAACTTCAACTGCATCCTGCGCACGCTCGAACTCAAAGCGCAGAACAAGACCCATGAGTACGCAAGCCTGTTCTCGCTGCCGACCGCCGGTTTTTCAACCTATGGCGAAGCCAACATCGGGCATATCAACCAGACGGCGACGATGATAGCGTTTCTTGGTGTGGACGCGGGCGCCGAACCGGCGTAGCGCGTAGCGGGTGCCGTCGATCCGGCAGTCACCTTCGGCGCGTCGGATTCCCGCGGTGGCGCTACGCCAAACGCGGGCCAGCCATGCAAGCCGCTTGACGGTGCGGGCCCGATGCGTCGATACTTGCCGCCCGCAAATTGTTCCCGCCTTCGTCGATCGTTCGCCGTCGATCGACGAAGGCGCCCAGGCCAGTGCCTCAGCTTTCGCCCACGTCATCCCCCTGGTACGTCTGCTTCACCAAGCCCCGACAAGAGGCGACTGCCGTGCGCAAGCTCGAAGAGCAAGGTTACGAAGTCTTCCTTCCGATGTTTACCCGCTGGGAGAAAACGACTCGTGGTTGGTCCATGAGGCAGCAGGTCATGTTCCCGCGCTACGCCTTCGTCCGCTGCTCGCGCTCGGAACAGAGCATCGCGCCAATTCGCAGCACGCCGGGCGTCACCGGGCTTGTCAAGTTTGGCAACACACTGGCCCAGATCGGTCACGAGACACTGTCGGCCATCCGTCACCTGGCGGAGCGGCAGGCGCGCGCGGCAGACGGGACCGGTTCGCCGTTCCAACCGGGCGAGGTGGTGAGCGTTTCAGATGGACCGCTGAAGGGGATGAGCGGTATCGTTTCGTCCATTGCCGCAGATCGGGTTGTTGTTCTGCTCAAACTACTTGGGCGCGAGAAACCGGTTGTTATGCCATGTGAACATGTGACCTCGGGCTGATCCTCCTACTGGCTATCACTGCGCCTTGCGGCGTCTTCGCGCGTATCGCGGGAGCAGTAGGAGCGCGGCGGCAGACGAATCATGAATCGCACGAGTACCAGTATCGGTGGCCGCGGCTTGTGAGCCAGTCGAAGAAGCGTCGTGGTGATCTACAGATTTGTTAGAGCAATGACTTGCAACGCAGCGATGAATTGCCACGGCTGATCATGTCTCCGAGTAGCGCTGAAAGCGGCTGAAGTCGGTTGATGAGAGTGGAGGGCACGAGGGGCTAGCTGGTCACAGTACAAGCACCAGGGACCCTACAGTCTGCCTTGGGAAACGCTGATTTGAGCGCCGACAGATCATGCGTATGGTATAATGGACACGTCAGGTAAGGTGGGATTGGCCAATGATTCAGATCAGCTTTTCGGAAGCCGAGTTTGCCGCGAAGAAGCGGGTAACGAAGTACGCGCTCCTTATTGCCGACGTGGAAAAGCTGGTACCCAGGCGGGAACTGCTGGCGGTCATCGACCCGCATTACCCGACGAAGCGCGGGCGGCCGCCGATCGGGCCGGGGCGAATGCTGCGGGTGTATCTGGTCGAGGAATGGTACAGCCTGCCGGATGGAAGGGCGGCGAAATCGACCGGGAAAGCGCGACGCTGGCGGCAAGCACTGGCGTTACAACCTGCAGATGTGTCGGCGGTGAGCAACCTCCGAAGTTTGGCGGCAAAAAGCGCGAGTCAGCATAAGTTCAGGCATGTAGATGCCGCGCGCACAGTTATGCCACGGCGTACCCTTCCTTCCACCGCGTCACGGGCTTTGCTGCGCCTGGCAGGCGCCCACACCCTCGACCCGGCTCCAGGCACGCAATTTGCATGCTGGATGTGTCGTTAACGCGCTAGATTCCGCGGCCTTGGCGCTTCTTGAGGTCCATTGATCAGCGCTTCCTTAAGAGTGGAAGCAAGCCCAGCTCAGGCTAGCAGCGCTGGCGCGGTTTACACTTAGCTGTCCGCTGCCGTGTTGGAACAGGTACCGCCGATAAGCCCACAAAGATGAATTTCTTCCCATTTCGCGAGTCGCTGGAGTAGCACAATGGCCCGCTTCACGGGATAATTCGTCAACAATCGCTGCTTGGGCTGATGCGACCTGTATCGGCCCGCCTCGTGGGTGAGCGCGGCGTAGGAGGTCAGACGCTGGAAGTGTGGGCCGCCAAACGTAGGGTGGTCGCTTCTCAGGGTGGTTCCACTACATCAAGCTGCTGAATGCGGAAGCATTCGGGCACGGCGGTAGCGTGGTTGAAGTGGGGTTACCGGAGGTTCCAGCGAGCCTTGGCCAGCAGAAGGGCATTGAGTTAAGTGGGTAGCCTTGTGCCCCGTCGGCGGAAGGCAGAGGGCGTCCAGCCCGAGCAGAAGTGGCGACGGTTGACCCAATGCTGTAACCGCCACCGGAATCAGGTTGCGGATCGGAAACGGTGCTGGCGAAGCTTGCGTTTCAGGCTCGTCGGAGCGTTAGCAATCCAGCGCGCGGATGCTGTTGTCAAATCCGGTGCGCCAAATTTCATAAGCATGAGCGGATCAGGCGGTAATCTTTTGGCGCCCCGGGGGATTGCTAGGCACCAGACGCCGTCTTTTACAACCACACCCCCGAGCGGGTCGGCATTCGCTTCGACGCCGCGAAGGTAGTACCAGCTCTTCTCGGCCTCTTGGACCCGTTTGAACGCGAGCCCCGGAGCCGTGGCCCGCGACACGCAGTTCCTCGTGTGCATAGTGCGATGGCGTTCCGTGGCGAAGGTCGACACGATGGGGGTTAGTAGTTTGCAGGTGCATCCGTGGTAGAGGGCGAGAAAGGCGTGGCGGTCCTTAGCGAGTTTGTTGGTGGCCTTCGGGTATTTCGCATGATAGCTCTTGGGAAAGGCATCAACGGTGACGATGGCATGCGCTCGGGTGAGCTCTAACAAAATCTCGTGCTACGCCGGTTTGGCGTTACCCTTGCCGCTCATTTTGGAGTTCGTTGAGCACGTTGGCGGCCTCGTGGATCCGACAGCGCCGTGGGCGAGCTTCGGGACAAGTCTGGTCGAGCGCACTCCACAACCCGTTCGTACCGCCTCCGGCTGCCAACAGGGGGCACCAGTCCAGGCCGCGCGTCTTCAGGTGGCGCAGTACTTCAAGCCACGATGTCGGCGACTCGCGCAGGGCACCGCTAATCCTTACCCGTTCGTTGGTGCCTGCGGCGGCGACGAGCACTATGATCAACAGGCAGCTAGTAGCGTGCGCCGCCTTCATCACGCCAGCAGGTATAAATTCCGTCAGCCCACCAGTAGATGTCGCGGCAGTTGCTCAAGCCGCGGTTTATCCACACCGCGTATTGACCGGCCGACGCGCTTTCAGCCAGTCGACCACGTTCGGCGCGAACACGCGCACCTTGACACACCAGCACCGTCAAGGTCTCGCGCGCATATCGCCACCGGAAACCCACTTCAGGTACAACCACTGCAGTGTCGCAGCGATCGTCTTCGGGCGATGCTCGTATTGCGGCGCAACGGCGGAATTAGGCTTGACGCCGGTGCCGGTGTGGTTCCACACCCCTCAGCAGGCGAACCCCAATCGATCCGATTGCCGTCAGGACCTCACGCCGCGGCAGACCCCCGTTCCGCACCGCCGCCGTCGCCGACGAAAGTGTCCGAACGTTGGCGTACGCACCCGGGAATTCCCGCCTCTCAAGGTTGATCGCACCTTGCATCAACTTGTGGGTGTACCGGCGAAACAATGCTTCGAGCGTCAGCCGCACTTCCCGTGGGTGGCCGTCCTTGTTGCTTGCGACCTCTCTCGTCGCGCTTCTGCGGATTCGGCGACTGCCGGTGCCGACAACCCGACTTCATCTGAGGTACGCCACCTGATCAAGTCTTCCTCACGCCTGCCTACGCGAGAATGGAAAATAGCTCATGAAGCTCATTAAACAGTGGTTTCCAAATTGCCTAGCAACGCCCAGTCCGAAGTCCTGAGACAGTCGATGTCTCAGGATGGAGGGCACAGGTGCGCATCCAAGAGCATTTCCGAGCGAACTGCTCTCTCTCGAACCAACCGCTCGCGACAATACACTCTAACGGGGCTTCATGAAATCTTCGCCTGAATTCTCTAAAACGAGCATACTAAAGAACGGGATAAAGATATTTACAAGCAGGATTTTGACAACCATTCTCGCCTTCTTGACTGTCCCAATAGTAATAGGAAAGCTTGGAATCGATGTATATGGGGCTTGGGAGTCAATACTCGCAATTTCGGCCATCACTAACCTGTTTAGTGCGGTAATAACAGGCACCCTCCTATGGTTGATATCAACCTCTCATGGTTCAGCAGATAAAGGTGAAATCGAGAGATACGCGCGGAATGGGATTTTTTGCAGCGTTTGCTTATTTGCAGTCGTAGTTCCAATCTCAGTTTTTTTTCGTCACGAACTGGTCGGCACCTTCAATCTCCCGAGAGAAACTTATCAAGATGCTGTTTGGCTGCTGCCCGCAGTGGTTTCATTTTCTTTCATCACCAGTATCAACGAAGTTCTGGCAGCGCTCGTAAGTGGTCTTCATCGCGCCGGGACGGCTGCATTAATTCAGGCGGGCGCCAGCATTGGCGGCAGCTTGCTTACCATAGTCTGCATTTTCGGGGATGTGGGGTTGGTTAGTTTGCCTATCGGGTTAGCGTTCACGGCTGTTGGAGCAAACTGCGGTTTGTATGTGGCGTGTGGTAGGGTCTACAAAAAGATCATCCTCTGGCCCTTGTTGCCGGACAGAGGAATACTCAAGCGGGTTGCCCCGTATGCTGCGTTTATGGCTTTGGGCGCGCTGACAGTAGCGCTCAGAGATCAATCCGATAAGATTATTCTTTCGTATACTGCCTCTGTCGCGTGGGCGGGATACTACGGTGTTGCTGCTCGGCTTTCTGGTGTCGTAATGGTTGTTTGTACGTTCTTTTATGTTCCCGCAATAGCAGCGGCAGGCTCGTTATACGCCATGAGTGGCATGGCGGCTGTGACAAAGCTCTATAGCGACCTTACTGTAGGTGTTGCCTATACTGTGGGTTTAGTTGTTGTCCTGCTCGGGAGCTTGTACGACCGGATTGTGGTGATGTGGATTGGACATGTTATGCCGGAGGTCGAGGCGATATTTTTTCTCCTTCTTATCGGAAACGGCTTGGCAGTAATGCTGACAGCTCCCGGCACGTCTGTCTGTAAGGGAATTGGTTTGGTAAAGATTGAGGCTGTCTATATCGCTGCGAGTTTAGCCTTGAACGTTGTTTTGAAGTTGCTGCTTGTTCCTCATTTTGGGGGGCTAGGTTCGGTCGCATCATCAGTATTGAGCTGGACGCTTGCGTCTTGTGTATTCATCTGGCTGTTACACAAACGTACTCAGCTGCCCTTTTCGAGCGTGACCAAGACGATAAGAACGATCTTGATAATAGTGCTCTGCGTCTCTCTTGCGCGATGGCTGAGTATTGGATTTCCTCCCGAAGCGCATCGTCTAGACGCGGCCGTCTCAGCGACTCTGTTGGGGGTGGTTACAGCAGGGGTGTACACTGCGATGATGATGTTATGTCGAGTCATCTCGTTTAGTACTATCCTGCAACTGTTGGGTGGTCTAACGAGCAAGGCTAAGGCTTAAGCCAAGTCCACATTTTTGCAGCCCAGCCCGTCGATCGCCTCGAAAAACATCTGACGTGCATCGGACGAAGACCCATATAAGCGGCGGTTCAAAGTGAGCTCAATCCCCAGCAAGTAGAGGCCGGAAGCCATACCCGTGAGGATCGCCCGACCGTTGTCCTTCATCACTGTCAGACGAACTGGGCTGGTATCCGCCGCGATCACGGGCTAGCCTCTCCAGAGTGGGATCGGCAAGTATCTCCCCACCAGCTCAATCTGCTACCGGCCGAGCGCCTGCCGGAGGTGTGAAAGGGCCTGTTGCATAACGTGAAGAAGTTGCAGGATCTGCTGAACTAGAACCCGGACAACAGCTCACGTCCGCGAACGAGTCAAAGGTCCTTGGCGAAGACAGGTGGCTCGGTGGGGCAGAGTGGCGCGGCGGACGAGCGCGGCACTGCTGACGTCACCGCCATGACGGCGGGAAGCTCTGCGGCAGCGGCGGGACAGGCTTCACCGGCTGATGGGTATCGGCCAGGAGGCGGCTGGGAGGCGGCTGGGAGGCGGCCCAGCAAGCAGTCGGGCAGTCCACAAGGTCACGGTCGTAGTCAGAAACTGGCGATCAACGCCCGGTGAGCACCACCCCGAGATCCCAGCGGCTTGAGCGACTGCGTTATCGACGGATGCGGTCTCGCAGGCTTACACGGCTTGGGACGATGTGGACATTGGACCGCCGGTCGAAGGCGCGATCGGGTTTAGGTTTCGTGTCACCCGCAGCGCGCGGTTTGAAGTGAGCCGCACCCGTGACAAGGTTGGCGGCGTGCAAGCTTGGCGGGCGCTGGCCGACGGGCAATGCTAGAAGGTCGATCTTGGGAAATGGTTTTCCCTGGGCCCGCGGCTGGCCGCGGTGATCCTCCCGCCGGGGCAGCGCATGCACCTGTCGCGGGCGGGCATTCGCCAACTGTTGATGGAACTGCTCGAGTTGGCGCTGAGTACCGGCGCCGTCGACGACGCCATCCGGGGAGCGGGCGGCGCCCGTTTGCCGCTGGATCACGCCTTGGTGGCTGACCTCGAGCAGGCAGATCAACTGCAGGTCGATGAGAACTCGTGGCCAGAGTGTGCCAGCATGCTGTGGCTGTAAGCATTGGTGACGATGCACACGGTGCTGATCCTGATGGGGCCCCGCGCAGCCGAGGAATGCTCGATAGCGCCATGCAGGACAGCTTTGTGCTACTTGCAAGCCGCTTGCGTCGCTGGCCGCGCCTGCTGCGCAAACTGAGGAGGCTGGCCTAATGGAGCGATGGGCGCGTCTCCGTGGTGGGATAAGAGATGGAAGGCAGCCTGAAGATGCCGGTGGCCGGCATCTCCTCGGCGCGGATCGATCCGGCGCCGGAAGGACTCACGGTTCGCTTCGCGAACGAGATCGGGCGACCGCGGGAGACCTGCGCGAAGGGCATCGCCTTGATGCCTCCTCGGTGCTGCTTCGGGTTGTGTGTCAATTCATCTACCATTGATTGGGACGTGATTCCGCGTCCCGTTGCCGCGCCTGAGGCGAACAATCCCGCCGAACAGGTGCTACTGCACTGATTGATTTCGCGCACTATCAGCCACGACACACGCGCTTAAGATGAGTCACGTGCCTTCGCTTTCCTCACCAGCCTCATCGAAACGTGTCGCCAGCGCGGGAAGGATCCGCCTGGCAGTACCTCCCCACTGTCATCGCTGCCGCTCGCAAAGGCATGCAGCCCTTGACGATCGCTGCAGTCGGGGGCAATCGTGTAGCGGAGTGAATGATTACTACCGGTCAGCAGTTCCATCGATGAAAGGTTTTCGTGAGGCTATTGTTCATTTCTTTTGAACTGGGAGTTACCTCCTCGGGGATTGCTAGCGATCGCGTTGCCAGGCAGCTAGCGGAACACGGTCACCACATCACAGGACTCGTAGGCGCACAAACGCCACAAGAGAGGCCATTCGAAGTTTGGACAGCATCTCCATTCCCATTGAAGCCGGCGAGGTTCTACTCGCTGTTAGGGAACCTGATTGGCCGTGATCTAAATTATGTCTTCTGGGAACGGCGTGCCATCAAACTTGGGTTGTCTCTAATAGATAAGCACTGCCCGGACGTAATTTATGCCAGAGGCTCGCCGGCTTGCGCATTTTCAGTGGGACTGCATCTCTCGGAACGGACAGGTATCCCCCTGGCAATCCATTTCGCAGATCCGATCCCCGCCACTCCGGACTGGCAGGCAATGCCTGCTGTGCGGGAGAAAATGCGCCGGACGGTGCTCCCTGCTCAACGCCATGCGTCATTAGTATCGTTTGGAAACGATAGGATGCGTGTCTACCAGGAAAAGACTACCGAAGAGTGTATAGGCAGCCGGTGCATGATACTACCAAATCCGATTCCCGTAAGAAAGCCATGTACGCCTTTAGTTAAAAAAAATGCTTTCGTATTCACCTTCATTGGTTCGTTTTTTGGCAGCCGGAGACCTGATTCACTACTCCAGGCATTCTCGGTTGTGGCGCAACGGCATGCGGATGTAAGGCTTCACATCTACGGTGTGTGCTCAAAAGAGATGAAAGGTCTCATTTACAGGGACGCGTGTCTCGCCAGATGTGTCGACCTGTTTGGATGGACGAGCGACGTTGCGTCGGCGCTTTCTGAGTCGTCCTGCTTGATCGACGTAGATCCCGATGTTGACGATTGCGTTTACACATCCAATAAGCTCATGGACTATCTTTCGGTCGATCGCCCAATACTTGCGATCACACCCAGAAATAGCGCTTCACGAGAAGTCTTGGAAGGCCTTAAGGAGTCATGCGTTCTTTCAGACCACGCGATCGAGAATATTGTTGGCGCCATGGAAACAGCAATAGCGAGTGACTGGGGCATCAGTGCATTCGAGGAAAGAAGGGAGCTTCGGTCTGCGATGAGCTTAGAAAGCGTTTGTCGCCACCTTGAGAACAGGCTCGAAGGACTCATACGACGGTGAAAGACGCACGTTGCTCATGGGTCATTCGCGTTGTCGTTTCGCGACCCAAAGCCTCCGCCCTCCACTGGCCGAGGGTTGGCGAAGCGCTGATTTAATGGCCCCGCCCGACGATGCAAAGGGTGCAAATATAGACGCCAATGGGCACGAGATTGGCTAAAGAGTCAGGCCAGCTTTTCGGAAGCCGAGTTTGCCGCGAGGAAGCGGGTCATGAAGCGCGAAGAGCGGAAAGACCTGGACGTCGACTGGCAGCTGGCGATGAACCGCAGCAAGTTGAAGGCAATCCCGCAGGAGAACAGGTTTACCCCATTGCCGTGCCAACTGGAATCGGTCAAGGCTATTATCCGGTCGAGGGTCGAGCACCCGCTTTCACATCGTGCATAATCTCTTCGCCCATCGGAAGGTCCGTTGCACGAGGCTGAAGAAAAACACCGCCCGGTTGCACACCCTCTTTGGGCTGGCTAATCTGGCCATCGCCACGCGGCTGCTTGTCGCCCTCCACAGCCAAGGTGGGTTCTGAGCACGCTGAGGAGCACCGAACACGGGCGGTGGAGGCCAGAAGGAGGGTTCAAATGCCAGAAAAACCGGCTCGAGCGGCGCGACGCTGACCGGGGGTGTGCTCGTTTCCCAGCTTGCGGCAGCCTTGGTGCGCCTTGACGCCGAATGCGCCGGGTTTCCTTAGAGGGGTCGCAGCAGCTCCCGGTGATTTTCGGCAGTCCATTCTGGCACTCCGAATGTGCTCGATTTTTTTTTGTGATACCAGTTTCCTTATTCTATTAGTAGCTCTTATCCGCATCGCGTCTTCTATAAGCTTTATGAAAAGGCTGAGTTGACCTAAGAGTGCGAAGCCGTGGTAAAGCATTGAGCAAACCACGCAAGATAGAGAAGACGTTAGGTACTGGCTACAGTAGTGAATTTATCTTAGCCAGAGATTAAATCATGGTATTAGAAGAGCAGTCGAACTAGCTATAGAGGTTAGATGTGAAAATCTTGGTCGTAGGAAACGGATTTACTCGCTACGAAGAGCCTGGAAGATACTTTGTCAATCACCATACTGCTGACTTTCTCGGCGGGTTGGTTGCCAGGGGGGTCAAGGTTTCGCTTGCGCAGCCAGTCATTCGCGTCCCCACGGATGGTGGGCTGAACGATGCGCGCGTACCTACCCAGGAAATCGAGATTATCGATCTGAATCGACGCGCGGTGACGATCGGGCTAAAGGTATTGCAGGCGATCTGGTCGGCGGATCTGGTATATCTATTTTTTCCGGGGACCTGGCCAAGGCTAATTGGCTTTGGTTGTTTGTTACTCAATCGACCATTCGGGATATACTTGCGGGGTGAGCAGTTCTCGAGTAAAGGGTTTGACGTCAGGCTGCTTCAGAGGGCGGTAGCGATATGCACTGAGACCGGTTTGGAGGAGCGCGTCCGGATGCACAGCGATCGAATTATTCCAGTCGCACCGATGATCGACATGACAGCGCAGGACGCACTAGCCCGTACGTCGGAACGGGGACCGAACGGGTCCCTCAGGATTCTTTTCGTGGGACGGCTTGAGAACGCAAAAGGCGTTCCAGAACTCGTCAGCGCTGCGCGGGAGCTCAAAGAACGGGGTGTATCGTTCGAAATGCGCTTAGTTGGCGGTGGCCCACTTTATCACCGATTAAGAGAAGAGCTGCTAGTGGATAGTGATTTGCCGATCGTGCTGACGGGGCTACTGTCTGACAAAAGCTCAATGATGGCACAGTACGAATGGGCAGATGCGCTAGTCTTACCATCACATCATGAGGGCTTTCCGAGGGTTCTATTCGAAGCTATGATCAAGTCTTGCGCGATCGTGACGACGATGGTAGGCGGTATCCCGGCAGTAATGCGCGACGGGGTAAACTGTCTCGCGCTACCCGTTGGTAGTTCAGTTGCCATTGCAGATCAGCTAGAGCGCTTAGCGAAGGAGCGAGGTTTAACGGGGGCGTTGGCTTCTGCGGGCCACACAACGGTATTGGAAATACTTGCTCATCGTGTCGCACACATCGCCGCAGTTCAAAGGATAATCGATGCAAAGGTTAGGTAAGATCTGGAATGGTCGAATTGGTGGTGTGCCGTCAGCGCTTTTATTGGCGCTGAGTGTAGTATATGGTCGAATAGGAGATTGGATTTCTACGTCCCTATGGAGGGGGAACCTTGCTGCTTTGGGAACGGGATCAAGAATTCAGCGGAGCGTTACAATTCGCTTTCCGGGGCGCGTAAGGATTGGGCGTGACTGTTGTGTTGGTTCCTTTAGTTCTTTTACCTCCGAGTACGCGGATGCCGATCTGGTGATTGGGGACAATGCAACGATTAATCCGCATGTTTTTCTGGACTTTAGCGGTGGCTTAATGATTGGAAAAAACGTTTTGATTTCTAGAAACGTCACCGTTTTCACTCACTCGCATGGCTATGATCCAAAGTCGGAGGCGCGGAAGATGCCCTTGCGGATAGACGACAATGTTTGGGTGGGTGCTAATGTGATTATTGGTGAAGCGGTTTCTTGGATAGCTGCGGGTTCGATCATTGGTACCGGGTCAGTGGTAACACGGGATATCACGGAAAAGGGGATTTATGCTGGTGTGCCGGCGAGCTTAAAAAAATCTTTGCCGTCTGCAACGGAAGTCTCTAAAGCTGGTCTATCGCGGTAAGGGCAGAGTGCAAAGACTCCACATTTACGCCGTAAGCCCCGCGGCGGTGTACGCAACCAACGCGGATCCCTTTCGCGGATGAACTGGACGCCGTTGACGCGGTCCATGACGCACTGCAAGCCGCTGAGCATGGCTACGAATCGCAGCGCATAGCTGTAGGTCGGCTGTACAGACAGACCGCGCTGGGGCACATGGCACAAGGGGCCGAATCGTCGATGCTTTGTCCATTGGAGTCCTGTTCGGCGCCCTGGAGGATCAGCACGCCTTGCGGGGGGCGGTAGGCCTCCGGGAGCACGCCCAGCAGTGGCACGCCAGCAGACCTTCCCAATTGACGTAATCATTGGGCATTGGCCACGAAGCGCTACTCCGCGATCGTCGCTGCCCGGCCAGAATGCGGCCACGGGATGTGCCCACTGTTGGCTTGGCAGCCAGCCTGTCCAACAAAACGATTGCCCGCTTGCTCACGATTCGGTTCCCCAGGTAAACTTTCTTCGGCTGCTCCGCAGCCCAGCACATCCTGCCAGATTCTTCAGTAGATCGTCGGATCGCAGCGGGCTCCTAAAGTGTTCATAAGGGATACCCTCTCGACTGGGTTCTGCGTCGGTGGTCATGCTCCGCGGTTTCCTGGCGTGTAAGGATGACGACGAACTGGGCGCCGGAACAATCTACATCGGCTTGCAGCGCGTCGGCGACTGCTTCACGGGTCTGCACTTCGTCCCTGAAGCGGGTTCGGGGTAAGTTGTGTCTACAAATGCATGGGCCAAGGGACTCGAAAAGCGGGCGAGGAAGCCAGAAAGTGGCTTTGAATCCGCGAGGAATTGGCCGGAACGGTGCGACGCGCACCGCAAGGACTCGTTACCCAAACCATCAGCAGCGTTGGGGCGTTTTGGCATCCGTTGATCAGCGCTCCCTTAGGCTTCGGAGCTACGGCAATCCCTTCGGCTAATCTAGGCGATCATCACGCAATGGGTTCCCAAAAAAACGTCCTCGTTTTTGCATCCAGCTATTTGCCGGGTTTTAAGGGTGGAGGCCCGGTTCGCAGTATCTCAAATCTAGTAGAAGCCCTTGGAGACGATCTGGAGTTCAGGATTCTAACCGCTGATCGAGACCTTGGTGAGACCACTGCCTACCCAGACAGACAGGCTGGAGTTTGGCATACAGTTGGGAAAGCCAAGGTCCAGTATCTCTCACCAGAGCAATTACGCCTACAGAATATGTTCCGGCTTCTTCGAGAAACCGACTGTGATACCGTCTATCTGAATAGCTTCTTTGATCCTAGGTTTAGCGTCGTTCCCCTCGCGCTCTATCGCTATGTGCTTCGGAAGCGGCCTCAGGTCGTCTTGGCCCCAAGGGGTGAGTTTTCAAGCGGCGCATTAGGGTTGAAGGCAAGAAAGAAGCGTGCGTTTCTGGGAGCTAGTCGGCTGTTGGGTCTACATCAGGGCATAACCTGGCAGGCGTCGTCACAGCACGAGTTGGATGACATCCGAGCGGTAATGGGACACGCCGCGACAGACATCCGTCTTAGCCCACCGTTCCCAGGAATCCTCGGGGATCTACCACCCCCGAGGGAATCGCGTTTTCCAGAGGAACCGCTGCGCCTGGTCTACCTTGCTCGTATCGTGCCAATGAAGAACCTACTCTTTGCACTTGAGGTGCTTGCGCAGGTTCAAGTGCGAGTAGTCTTTTCGATCTATGGCCCCTGTGAGGACCAAGCCTACTGGAAGGCGTGCCAAGAAGCGATCGCGCGGCTTCCAAAGAACGTGAGCGTCCGCGAAAACGGACCGCTACCACAGTCTGAAATTCCTCACGTCTTGGCTGATCAGGATCTCCTTTTTTTACCCACTAAGGGAGAGAACTTCGGCCATACAATCGCTGAGGCACTGGGAGCGGGTGTGCGGGTCTTGATTTCTGACCGAACGATGTGGCGTAACCTTGAATCCGAAGGCGTTGGCTACGACCTGGCACTTGAATCGCCCGGGAGCTTTGTCCGCGCTATTGAGACCGAATACTACCGCGCGCACCAGGAAACACTTAGATTGAGCTGTCGGGCATACCTGGCGCGTAAGTTGGAGCTCGACAAGCTGAGGGTTGCCAACAGGGGCTTGTTTGGGCTCTGAGAGGCATTTGCCCAAAATTGGATCAGCGGCCGTCAAGGGGATATCGTCTTCACAAGCCGGAGTACTGGCAATTTGTGGCACTGGACCCCTTTGCTAGAGCGTGAGCTTGGGGTTAGTGGTCAAACCGGAGTTGTATCAGGAAGTTCGCCCAGGCGTTGAATTGCATTAGCGTCGATAAGTTGTGCAACAGGGAATGCGCTAAGGATAGGCGCGAGTAAGCAACGGTAGCCGGCGCTGCTCCGTGCGAGCCGAATTCTCGTATCACGGTGAGGCAATAGGAGCATAGGAATGTAGCCTTCTCCGGAGATTGCCGACTGTCGCGTGTCTAGCTATGCCTTTAAGGGATCGGAGGTGAATGGTGGCAGAGCGAGAATATGGGACGGGTGTGGGCCACGATTGTCGACCGGGAGGACTAAAGCTGCCCCAAGTAGGCCGAGAGGGAATTTCGACCAGAGTCTCCTTATTTCCGTTATATTTCTTCCAGGTTTATTTGAGTTTGACGGTTCTCCTATACGCGTTTGGACCATGGCCCTGGCCGACCCAGGAGCCGGGCATTCTTTACGGCTTTTTGCTACTGGTGCAGGTGGCCTTTTGGCTTGGGTATAGACTTGGGGTACCAAAGGTTCCTTGCAAGTACGTTGGGCCGTGGAGTATGCAGGTGCTTGTTAGCGTAAGCCTGATCTTAAACATGGTGTGGATAGTGCCAAGCTTCATGTCTAGGTCGGGGGCTACTGGTTTTAGCCTCGGGGGAATGTTGGAATCGGCTCTGCAGGGACTATACGATCCGGGCAGTATGTATGCGGCTCGAATGGAAGCACTTGCGACAGTGGAAAAAACAACCCTTTTCGGCTATTTGAGTCAGGTGGTGAGTCCGGTATTATGGCTTGCTATTCCACTTGCGATTTTTTTCTGGAAGAGTCTAGACCGTCTAAAAAAGATTTTCTTGTTAATCGTCGTCTTCTTTGAGATAGTCTCGTGGGTGGCAATCGGTACTAATAAGGGGCTGTTTGATATTCTGATTGTCGTGTCGTGGATGGTAATCGCCGCAAATCCACGGTTTATCAGCAGCTTTGATTTTAGGGGGTTCCTCAAATCCGCTGTATTGATAATCGGCGGGTTGGTGGCTGTGCTATACTTTTTTGCCATCGGTCAGGAGGGTCGAGGAGGTGGTGAAATACCAGCCTATGATAGATCGGCGAATATTCAACTTGACTACGATAATTGGTTAATTGCGGCACTGCCAGATGGTGCGCGGTTGCCGTTCGGTGCTGTCGCGTCGTATCTTTCCCAGGGCTATTATCCGTTGTCTATCGCATTGACAGAGCCGCCCACTTTTAGCTATGGTGTAGGTCATTCGCACTACTACACTGGAATCGTGCAGTCGTTCGTTGGGCAAGGAGTTATTTCAGATAAGACGTATCCGGCATTAATTGAAAAGTATGGGTGGGACCGATATGGAAAGTGGCATACGATGTACACTTGGATGGCTTCGGATATCAGCTTTGCCGGGGTCATTGTGTTTGTCTTTGCTCTTGGAGGGCTATTAGCCAAGGTTTGGTGTGACGTCGTTTATCGCCACAATCCGCCGGCTGTTGCTCTTCTTGCCTTACTCTGTATAATGGTGTTCTACTTTCCTGCGAATAATCAGGTTCTGGCGTTTTCTAGAACAGCTAACGCGTTTTGGGTGATTTTAGTTTTTTGGGGGCTTACTCGGAGTAGGAAAGCCTGAGGAACCGCCGACTTCGCGGCCGAGACCGACGTTGACGGAGGATTGCCGGTCGGTTGTTGGGGGATCGGATTTGTCGACGGGTCAGATCGGCTTTTCGGAAGCCAAGTTTTCCGCGAGACAGCGGGTCACGAAGCGGGAGCACTTTGCCGCCGACAGGGAAAAGGTTGTTTCCTGGCAGGAAGTGCTGGGGGTGATCAAACCGTATTACCTGAAAGGCAGGCGCGGGCCGCCGCCGGTCGGGCTGGAGCGCATGCTGCGAGTGTATCTGGTCCAGCAGTGCTACGGTCTGTCGGATGAGGGCGCGGAGGATGCGATCACCGACAGCCAGGTGTTGGGGGGATTCGTGCGGATCGATTTGTCGCAAGTAGCGGTACCCGCTGCGACGACGCTGCTGGAGTTTCGGCACTTGCTGTGGAAGCGACGGGCCTGTCGAAGGCCGTCTTCGAGACGATCACCGGGCAACGGAGGAGCCAGGCGCTGATGATGTGCGAGGGCACGATTGCTGGCGCGACAATTTTGGCTGCACTGTCGTCGGTGAAGAATCAAACTAGAGCCCATGATCCGGTGATGCACCCGACGAAGAAGGGCAAGCAATGGCACTTTGGCATAAAGGCGCGCATCGGTGTCGATGCCGAAAGCGGGCGGCTGGTGCACAGGGTGGTTGGAACGGCGGCGAACGTCGCCGACGTGACGCAGACCGCCGAATTGCTGCATGGCGAAGCGAAGACCGTCTGTCGGGATGCCGGTTACACCGGTGTCGAGAAGTGGGAAGAAATGAAGGGCCGGGACATCGACTGGCAGGTGGCGATGAAGCGCCGCAAGTTGAAGGCAATCCCGCAGGAAAACGAGCTTGGCCCACTGCTGCGCCAACTGGAATAGGTCAAGGCGAGTATCCGCTCGAGGGTCGAGCACCCCTTTCACATCGTGAAGAATCTCTTCGGCCATCGCAAGGTCTGTTGCTAGGGGTGAAGAAGAACACTGCCCAGTTGCACGTCCGCTTTGGGCCGGCCGTTCTGGTCATCGCCAAGCGGCAGCTTCTCGCCCTGCACAGCCAAGGTGCCTCCTGAGTACGGCGAGGAGCCCCGAAAGTGGCCGGTGAAGACCAGGAGGAGGCTTCAAACGCCAGGGAAATCGACCCGAACGGCGCGAGGCTGACCGGAAGTAGTCGTTTCTCGACGTGCAGCAGCTTTGGCGCGCTTTGACGTCCACTGATCAGCGCCTCCTTAGAGTTGAGAGCCAAGCGTTGCCCGATGTAGGTCTAAGGCGGTGCATAGCCGAGGTTGTACAGTTGTATTCTATTGACAGTTATTTGGGAGGTTTATGTTCTCTGGGAAAGTGTTGTTGATCACAGGCGGGACAGGCTCTTTCGGCAACGCTGTGTTGCGCCGCTTTTTGGGTACGGATATTCGCGAAATTCGCATTTTCAGCCGTGATGAAAAGAAACAGGATGATATGCGCAGGCATTACGCAAGCACTAAAATAAAGTTCTATATTGGCGATGTTCGAGATGCTCGGAGCGTCCTGACGGCAATGCGTGGCGTCGATTTCGTTTTTCACGCGGCCGCTCTAAAGCAGGTACCTTCATGCGAGTTTCATCCAATGGAAGCGGTGCGAACCAATGTCCTTGGTACGGAGAATGTTCTCGAAGCAGCGATAGCCGCCGGCGTGAGGCGCGTCGTATGTCTAAGCACCGACAAGGCTGTGTATCCAATTAACGCCATGGGTATCAGCAAAGCGATGATGGAAAAGGTGATGGTAGCGGCGTCCCGCAATCTGGAAGGGGCTGGCACTGTCATCTGTGGAACACGCTACGGCAACGTAATGGCGTCCCGGGGGTCGGTCATTCCCCTATTCGTTGATCAGGTCCGTGCGGGGCGGCCGATTACGATTACAGATCCCAGCATGACGCGGTTCATGATGACACTAGATGATGCGGTCGATCTTGTTCTGTATGCCTTCGAGCATGGGAGAAACGGCGATATCTTTGTGCAAAAGGCGCCCGCTGCCACCGTCGAGACTCTCGCGAAGGCGATTCTCGTCCTGATGAAAAAGGTCGATCACGAAATGCGTGTCATTGGAACTCGCCACGGCGAGAAGTTGTACGAGGCCTTGCTAAGCCGCGAGGAGCGAGCGGCCGTTGAGGATCTAGACGGGTATTTTCGGGTTCCGGCCGATGCGCGCGACCTCAATTACGACAAGTTCTTCGAGTTTGGCGAAGAGCGGATCACGCAGGCGGTGGAGTATACTTCGCACAATACAGAACGGCTGGACCTGGAAGGGATGACACGACTGCTACTGAAGCTTGACTTTATGCAAAGGATCGCGCGTGGTGAGCACGCCGATGCACAGGACTAAATAAGCATGCGCATTGTGATTACCGGTGCCGACGGGTTTATCGGCCGGAACTTGGTCGTTCGCTTAAAAGAGCTTGGGCATACTGACCTTGTTGGCATTACCCTTGAGTCCACCGCAGCGGAATGGCAGGGGGCGCTGAAGGCGGCGAACTTCGTATTCCACCTTGCTGGGGTCAACCGCCCGAAAGACGCAAGCGAGTTTGCAACGGGAAACGCCGAGCTTACCGATGAGGTCTGCCGGCTGCTGGCTGACGCCGGAAACGCTGCGCCCGTTGTTTTGTCGTCCTCGACGCAGGCCGAACTGGATAATCCCTACGGCCGAAGCAAGCGGGCGGCTGAGGACGCCGTTTTCCGGCACGGCGAGAAGACGGGAGCACCAACCTATGTTTTTCGGCTGACCAACGTATTCGGCAAGTGGTCGCAGCCAAACTATAACTCGGCGGTGGCTACGTTCTGTCATAACGTTGCACGTGGACTGCCCATCACGATCAACGATCCGACGGCGCCGTTGCGGCTGGTGTACATCGATGACGTTATGGGCGCTTTTGTTAGGCTGCTTGATACATCACAACCCAGTGGATTTGTCGGGGCAGAGCCAGAGTACCTGACGACAGTTGGGGATGTGGCTAAGGCTATTGTGGGCTTTGCGGATAGCCGTAAATCGATGCTTACAGAGCGGGTGGGTACGGGACTGATGCGCGCTTTGTACTCGACTTACCTTAGCTTCCTGTCACCGGAATCGTTTTCGTACGAGGTTCCATGCCATACTGATCCGAGAGGTGTCTTCGTTGAGATGTTGAAAACGCCGGATTGCGGGCAATTTTCCTACTTTACCGCGCACCCCGGAGTTACGCGAGGCGAACACTATCACCATACGAAGACTGAGAAGTTCCTTGTCATTAGAGGCACAGCGCAGTTTGCTTTTCGCCATATTGTAACAGGCGAGCGCTATGAGCTGCTTGCCAGAGGTGGGGAAGGCCGAATTGTCGAGACTGTACCGGGATGGACCCACAATATTACGAATGTCGGCGACGAAGAGATGATCGTCATGCTTTGGGCAAATGAGATTTTTGATCGAGAACACCCGGACACTGTTGCGATGAAGGTAAGACCGTGAGGCGGCTGAAGGTTGTTAGTGTAGTTGGGACGCGGCCGGAAATCATACGGCTTTCGCGCGTAATGTCACGGCTTGACGAGTATTGCGATCACGTGCTGGTCCATACGGGGCAGAACTACGATTACGAGCTGAACCAGATATTTTTTGAGGATCTCGGTGTCAGGAGGCCAGATCACTTCCTGAGCGCAGCGGGTAATTCTGGTGCCGAGACAATCGGGAAGGTCATTATCGCGGTCGATAAGGTGATCGCCGCCGAGGAGCCGGACGCGATGCTGGTGCTGGGCGATACCAACAGTTGTATGGCGGTCCTCCCAGCGAAGCGGCGGAAGATTCCGACGTTTCATATGGAGGCCGGCAACCGTTGTTTCGACATGCGCGTCCCCGAAGAGATCAATCGGCGAATCGTCGATCACACTGCTGACATAAACCTCACGTATAGCACAATTGCCCGGGACTATCTGCTGCGCGAGGGCTTGCCGCCGGATATGGTTATAAAGACCGGCAGCCCAATGTTTGAGGTCCTGGGGCACTACCGGGCTGGCATCGATGCGTCTGACGTGCTGGAACGGTTGGGGCTGATTTCCGGTGAGTTTTTCGTGGTTAGCGCCCATCGCGAAGAGAATGTCGATTCGGAGGAACGCCTTGGCGAACTGGTGGAGACGCTGAATGCGGTAGCGGCGAAGTACGGATTGCCGGTGATTGTGTCGACCCACCCGCGCACTCAGAAGCGCTTTGATTTGGCGGGCGCAAGGTTTGATCGACTCGTGCGTCTGCTGAAACCGTTGGGTTTCAAGGATTACAATAAGCTTCAGTTGACCGCGAAGGCCGTGATGTCTGATAGCGGTACGATCAACGAAGAGTCGTCCATATTGAATTTCCGGGCTTTGAACTTGCGCGAAGCGCACGAGCGGCCCGAAGGTATGGAGGAGGCGGCGGTAATGATGGTTGGAATGAGTACTGAGCGGGTGATGCAAGGGTTGGCGATTCTTGAGAACCAGGCATCGGGCGAAGCGCGGACCTTGCGCCTCGTCGAGGATTACAGCATGCCGAACGTGTCGGAAAAGGTAGTGCGAATTATTCATAGTTACACGGACTACGTTAACCGTGTAGTTTGGAAACGCTACTAGATTCGGAGAGCAGATGCGGATTGGCCTCATTGCCGATACGTTTCCGCCCCTGCGAACGTCAGGCGCGGTGCAGCTGCGCGACCTGGTGCGGGAATTCGTGCGCCAAGGGCATTCTTTGACGGTGCTGCTTCCAGCGGACGGATTGAACCAGTCGTGGGAACTAGAATATTTCTCGGGAGCAAGAGTTCTACGTCTGCGTTCACCCCGGATCAAGAACGTGGGCTATGTCAGGCGAACCATTGGCGAGTTCGTGATGCCATTTGCCATGTTCCTCAGCTTTCTTCGAAGTCCATTAGCCAATGAGGAGTTCGATGGGTTGGTGTGGTATTCACCATCGATCTTTCACGGGCCGCTGGTCGCCCGCTTAAAGCGACGGAGCGCTTGCAAGGCCTATCTGATCATCCGAGATCTTTTTCCCGAATGGGCAGTTGACCTTGGCTTGATGAGGCGCGGCGCTGCATATCAGTTCTTCCGTGCGGTAGCGAACTATCAGTACGCCGTCGCCGATGTGATTGGCGTTCAGACACCTGGTAATCTGAAGTATTTCGAGTCGTGGGTGGGCGTTCCGGGGCGCCAAACAGAGGTGCTGCAGAACTGGCTGGGTGAGGCAGCCGGTCGGCGCTGTCGAATTCGAGTAGAAGAGACGGCGCTCGCGCTACGCAGGATCTTCGTATACGCTGGGAATATGGGGATAGCCCAGGGCATGGACGTTTTGCTTGAGCTGGCGGAGCGCTTTCGCAGCCGCGAGGATGTTGGCTTCCTTTTTGTTGGCAGGGGTAGTGAAGCCGGCAGACTCGCTGTCCAGGCTAGACTACGCGGACTGGACAACGTGCTTTTTCGGGAAGAAATTGACCCGGACGAGATACCTGATCTTTATTCCCAGTGCCATGTCGGGCTAGTCGCACTGGATGCACGTCACCGGTCGCACAACATTCCGGGAAAGTTCCTCACCTATATGCAATCAGGTTTACCAGTCCTGGCGAGTGTTAATCGGGGCAATGATCTCGCGGCGATGATTCGTACGGAGAACGTTGGGCGGGTCTGCGAAGAGGATGGCGCGGAGAAGCTGCAGATGGCGGCAGAGGAGTTACTGGACGCACTGGTTGCCGACCCCGACTACGCGCAACGATGCAGATCCCTGTTTTTCCGTGAGTTCTCAGCTGAGCGCGCAGTCCGTCAGATCGTCGGTGCCCTAGCTGCAACAACAGGTTGGAATTAAGGAAGCGCTGAGCGCGACACCGCCAAAGGGCGCCAACGCTGATGCAGGTAGGGAAGCCAGCATTTCCGTTTAGCATCGCGTCCTTGGGTCGATTTCTCCAGCGTTTCAAGCTTCCATAATGACCTTCGGCGCCCGTTTTCGGCGCACCGCTCTGGGGCAGATTAGCCGTCGCTGTCGCTCGGGTAGGATCTGAAACGACGCGGCGAAGCAGAGAAGCGACGGATGGCGAGATACGGACAAGCGATGAAACCTCGTGAACCGGGGAGGCTGTTGCCACCGGGGAGCGTGGCGCTGGAGGGTAGTCGGGTGACGCTGAGCTTTCGGTGGGAACCGTCGAGGGTTGGCGAGGAGAGACCCGCTGTCCAGGCCCGCTGGCGAGCCGGCCTGGACAGCAGGGGCGGGGCTGCAGGTGGTGATCGCGACCGCGGCGATGGACGAGGCGCAGTGCAGCGCCTGGTGCCGGGAGCACGGGTTGTATCCGAGCGAGTTGGCGGGCTGGCGAAGTGAGGCGACGCACAGGCGCTGGCCGATCCGGGAGAAGCATGCGCACGGCCGGGGAATGCGCGCCGACATGGAGCGCATCGGGGAGCTGCAAGGTGAGGTGAAGCGCAAGGAGAAAGCGCTGGTGGAGGCAGCGGCCTTGCTGGTCCTCTTAAGAGAAAGCTCTCGGCGATTTCCCAAGGGGCTGCGGACGAATGATCCGCTCGGAAGATCGCCAGAGGCAGATGGCCCAAATCGAAGCGGCTTGCCAGGCCGGAGCGCGCCTGGCGCCGGCCTGCGTGCTGGAGGGAATCGATGCACGCACCTACCAGCGCTGAAAGGTAGACGCCGATCGCTGCGGTGATGGCCAGCCGCTGGCCGAACCACCAAAGCCGGCACATGCGCTAAGCGAACCCGAACGAGAAGCGATCCTGGCTGTGGCCAATGAACCGCGCTTTGCCGAGCAGCCACCCGCACGGATGGTCCCGGAATTGGCCGACGAAGGAAGCTATATCGCTCGGGAATTAAGCTTCTAACGCGTGTTGCACGCACATCAGCGAGTCCATCATCGCCGTGCGCACACATGCCCCGACGGCAACCCGAAGCCCTCGACGACGCAACAGGCGACGCAAGCGCGCCAGGTCTGGTGCTGAAACATGACCGGTCTGCCGAGTGCGGCCGACGGACAGGGATCCTTTCTTTTCCGGATCCTCGACTTCTACAGCCGCAAGTTCGTCGGCTTCGCCGTCTGGGCCACTGAGAGGCTGTGAAAAAATCCCGAGCCTACCCTCCGGGAACGTGGGACGCAGGGTATAATGACAATGTCAACTACGGACGGTTTCTGGCGATGACTGAATCTCTTTTTCGCGAGGAAGAAGT
>NZ_JAPUVR010000135.1 GCF_029255125.1 Accumulibacter sp.
ATGGTGCTCAGCACCGATCCCGACCATCCCGCAGCGGCCGCGCCGCAGTTCAAGCACGCCATGATCACCCTCGCCGAAGAAGCCTTCGTCCTCACGCCCCGCTGCCCCCAACAGGCCCTGGCAACCTTCCGCGAACTCCTCTCCGAGATTGCTCGCGTGCGCTATTACCCCCCACGAACGCCTCGGCCTTCGCAGCCTCGCGTATCAAAGAAGCCCATCTCCAAATGGCAGGTCGATAAAGGCAAACGAATCGCCATGGCCTAATCCAACAGCATTGCCACCCAGCCACCCACGGTCGACTTGTACAACGACTGCGGCGAATGCGCGAGCGTAAGGCCACGCGGGCCAGTTCGTCTTCGAGTTCGCCACCGTTCCGACCGGCTTCGATGGACACCAGCATGTTCGTGGTATCGACCGACAACAGTTTCTTCATGCAGCAGACATCGAGGCAGATACCGCCTTTCATCAGCAGCGGTCTCCCGACCACCGACGAACCAAGGCCACGCGCGACCACCGGTGTTCCCGTCGCGTTGGCCCAGCGCAGTACGCGCGCCACTTCGTCGGTGTTGATCGGTAAGACCACCAGCTCGGGCCGGTGCTCGATGTGCCCCTGCTGGCGTGCTTTGGCGAGCACTGGCCAGCAGTCGAACGAGCGGGCATCCAGGTCTTGCGCGTTGTCGCTGAGCGCGTCGGGCCGGTCGAGCACCCGGCCAGTTGATCGCGCAGCGTAGTCGAAGACGAGGCAACCATCATCATGAAGTGTCCCGTTGAGATGACTCGCGACGACTGTAACGGTGTTCACGGTGCGTGCAAAATTCATTTTTCGCCCAGATAAATCGATGATAGCTATTTTTGGCGCATCAACAACGCCGCATGTCGCTGATCGAACTGAAGTCATTCAACGCAGTAGCCATCGCAGGCGGCTTCGTGCGCGCCGCGGAATTGCTGCACCGCTCGCAACCGACCGTCACCGCGCAGCTGCCGACCCTGGAGAAGCGCTACGATGTCGAGCTCTTCTTCCGCTCGCGCGGCCAGCTCGCCCAACTTACGCCGATCGGCCGTCAGCTCTTCGAAACGACGCGCACGCTATTCCAGCTCGCAAAGGACGCGCTGGCCGTCCTCGATGGCGTGCGCAACATGGCGCATGCGACCCTGCGCTTTGGCGTCATCGCGCCGCGCTCGGCGATGACCCTGGTCGGGGATTACGCCCGGCGCCATCCCGACGTGCGCATCGAGATGCGCATCGGCAATTCGGCGCAGATTCTGCAGTGGCTGCGCAGCTATGAGGTTGACGTCGGCATCCTCGGCGCCCACGAAAGCGACCCGATGCTGTACATGCGCCGCTTCGCAACACCGGAGATCGTGCTGCTGGCGGCCGCCGGGCGGCACTACGGTGGCGACGGCCGGCTGACCCGCGAGGCCTTCGCCGGCGCAACGCTGATCCTGCGCGAAGCAGGCTCCGAAACCCGGGCGCTGATCGAGGACGCATTGCAGCGACACGGCTGAAAGCCCGCCCGCCAGTTCGAAGTCGGCTCGCGCGAAGAGGTGGCTGCCGCGGCAGAGGAAGGCTTGGGAATCGCGCCGATCTCTCTCGCCGAGATCGACCCGCGACCGGGCATCCAGGTTCTGCGCTTTTCGGAGTTCAGCGTGCACGGCGAAATGTATGTTGCTTGCACAAACAGCCGGCGACATCTGCCGATGATCCGAGCTGCGCTGGACAGCGGCCAGCGAAAGTAGGAACGCAGCCCGGGCCGGATGAAGCCGCGCCAAGCCTTCCCCTTTTCCGGTCGTCCGCTGCGCTCGTCCCCGGCCGGCGAGTGGCAAACCGTTGAGCGATCGCGCCAGACGCGCGGCGAGCGGCTGTCGCATCCAGGTTGCCGGGTGCCGGCCGCCGGGTAGTACGGCTGTGCTGCGCAAGACAAAGTCCGACTTGCCGTTTACCATCGCGGTCGACCGCCACGGCAGTGGATTGCCAGACTCCAGGACAAGAAGAAAGGAAGCCATCATGCCCGTTCCCTGCGAACCCACCCGCGAGGCCTTGGCGAATCCGGCGCTGCGCTATTTCGCTGCGACTCGGCCGGCCTTCCTCTCGGTCACTTTCGTCGGAGTCATGCTCGGGCTTGCCAGCGCCGCGGCGAGCGCTATCCGCCTTGACCCGACCGGCGCAACGGTGACGCTACTCTTCGCCCTCGTCGCGCACGCTGGCGCGAATGTCATCAACGACTACTACGATGCGCTCTCGGGTTGCGACGCGGCAAACAGCGAACGTGTTTTCCCGTTTACCGGAGGCAGCCGCCTGATTCAGAACGGCGTGCTTTCGCCGTCGGCGACCGGTCGCTTCGGCTACGCGCTGCTCTTTGCGGTAGCTCTCGCCGGCTTGTGGCTGACCGCGGTCAGTGGCTCGGAGCTTATGCTGATCGGGCTTGCCGGATTGCTCGTCGGCTGGGCTTACTCGGCGCCTCCATGCCGGCTGCAGAGCCGCGGCCTGGGCGAGTTCGGGATCACCTTCGCCTGGCTGCTGGTCGTCGTCGGCGCCGACTTCGTCCAGCGCCATGCCTTCTCCTTCGTGCCGGTCGCGGCCGGGCTCGGCTTTGCGCTGCTCGTCGCCAACGTGCTCTACATCAATCAGTTCCCGGACATCAGCGCGGACGCCAAGGTCGGCAAGCGCACGCTGGTCGTTCGTCTCGGCGCACCCGCGGCGCGCTGGGGCTACCTGCTGCTCGTGCTCCTGGCCTACGGCTGGGTCGCTGCGCTGACGCTCGCTGGCATCTTGCCGGGGCTGGCCTGGCTCTCGCTGCTGCCAATGGCTGCCAGCGGACTGGCGACGCGCCGGTTGTGGGCAAACGCCACTCGACCGCGCGAACTCGCCCCCGCGATCAAGCTGACCATTCTCGCCGCTGTATTGCACGGCCTGCTTCTCGCCGGGGCGCTCGCCGTCGCCTGAACGGGGAGGAGCATGCGTCCGCGCGCGACGCGCCGTCGCCTGGCCAGCGGATGGCCGTCGCGGGCGATCTTCGGACGGCCGTGCCTGGTCCGGTCTGCTCGCCGGCGCGTTTGCCGCCAAGCGTTCAGCGGCCGCCTGCCTTGGCGCTCAGCCGGGCGTCGAACTTCTCACGATTGATGATGAAACGCTCGTGTCGCCCTTGCGAGATGAGATCCAGACCGTCGTGCGCGGCAACCGCAAAGACGAGCTTCTTTCCTTCGACGGCGAGCAGTTCGACGGTCACGCTGACTTCCAGACCCGGAGGTGTGGCCGCCTGATGACTGACGTCGATATGCGTGCCAACGGTCTGTTCCTGCGGCCAGTCGAGGTGGGGATTGATTGCCTTGATGCAGGCCCACTCGAGCAGACCGACGAGGAAACCGGTGGCAAAGACTTCCGGCATGGCGACGAATTCTTCGGACTCCGGGTAAAGCGCGGGAACCGTTTTCGATGCGGGCACCTTGAACTTGTGCTCGAACTTGATTCCCGGCCTGAGCGAATCGCGCATGGCGCCTCCGTGTGCGTAGGGTTGCCAGGCTGACCAGCGCCAGCCCGTCGATGACTGTCGATGAATCCGCTACCGCGCTCCGCCGCAGCGGACCAGCCGCGGCGCTTGGCCGCCGCGCAGCACCCATGCCCGCGGGTTGGCTTCGAAACCGAGCCGTGGGTAATACTCGTTGGCCAGCGGTGCCGCCAGGAGAACGATCATGCATTCCCGCTCCAGGCGCTGCCTCGTTTCCTGAATCAGACGCTGGCCGATACCGCGCCGCTGGTAGTCGCGATCAACCGCGAGGTCGGCCAGATAGGCAACATAGGTGAAGTCGGTCAGACAGCGAGCGATGCCGACCAGACTCTCACCCGCCCAGGCGGTGATCGTCAGGTTCGCATTGTGCAGCATGCCGGCGAAGATATCAGGCCGGTCGACCGGGCGTCTTTCTCCCAACGTCGAGCGCTTGTAGAGCTCAATTGCGCTCTCGACGGAGACTCTGGCATCAGCGCGGTATTCGATGAGCATGTGTCCTCGCTGGCCGGCGGCTAATCGCTGAAACGCCGCGCGACCAACGCAACGCCGAAGCATGTTTGGCCAGGGCGTTGCCGTCGGGCTGAACGACGTTCATTGTCGGTCGCTCCGTTCGTCAGCACGCGCTGGCGGAATGTGGACGAACTGCTCTTCCTCAGTCCGCCGTTTCTTGCGCTGTGGCCAGTCGCAACTTCCACAGTCGCAGCAACTGGCCAGATCACCGAGCGTCGAACAGGTTCTGCCGCTGCCGAGCTGACAATCCAGATCGCACGGCAGATCGCAGTCGCCGCGCTGAGCCCGGTGCGGGCGCGTCGGTGCCGGGCAATGGCGGCGGTGCGCTATCCCGCAGCGATCGAGGCGCTGGCGGAGAACAAGCAGGCCGGCGAGCACGCCATACCTGCGGACGGCCCGCCAACCAAGCGCTGAGCAACTTGCCCGTCCGGTATGACGCCGGTAAGCGCATGCGAAGCCCTTGTACGGCGAGAGAAAGCGCTGGTACGCGCCAATTGCTGCGAGAACGAAGCCGCGCATGGCCGTCGGCGCGCTAGAACGGCGTCACAGCCGCGCAGCCGGCCAACATGTCGCGCTTCATCTGCCGTTGGTGTCGGACGGCTGCGGCTGATCGCCAGGGGTCCGCTGTGGTCGGACGCAGCTCGCCGCGATCAGCCAGCGCAGCCGCCCACGTCGAACCGGCGATCGCGTCAGGCAGCACTCTTGGCCTGCAAGGAGAGAACGAAGGCGACCCAAAGCACGACGATCAGGCCAAATCCGGCGAGGAAGGCGGCCAGGCGGTGGAAGACGTTGTTATACGTGCAGTGAATGACCGAATGGGCGACGCGCAGGCCAACAAAACCCCAGCAACCGGCAACCAGCCAGGCGGGAACGTGGCCGCTGCCCAAGGCGGCGGCGACCAGTGCGTAGAACAGCACCGGCACCTCGAACAGATTGCGAAAATTGTCCGCCGCCTGGACATCGACCAGCCGCGCCGCGACCTGCAGCGAATTGGCGGCAGCCTGCGGATGGATGCGCTTGCCACGCATCTCGCGGACTCGGCAGTAGAGCAGCCTGACCCCGACGAAGAAGCTGAGCAAGACCAAGGCAAGCGCCGATGCTGCGAGCGCGAAGGTGGAATTCGGCACGGCCTTTCTCCAGTGTGACCAATCGCCTACGGGAACAACATTTTTCCCGCCGCATCAGTCATGTACAGTCGGACAGACGACCCCTGTGCGCGGCGCACACAGCGTGCGCCAAGGCGGCACCACGCGGCACCGTGCCGGCGGCGTCGAGCGCGATTGTAAACCTCCGCCACCGCCGGTCAAGTCGCGCGCGGTACGCTTTGGCTCAGCGCGCAAACGCCTACCAGTTCGTTTCGCGCTCGGCCGTCGCGCTGATCTTGTGGATCGACAGGTCGGCGCCGTTGTATTCCTCTTCCTGGTCAAGGCGCAGGCCGACCATGCGCTTCAGGATGAGATAGGTGATCGAGCTGCCGACCAAGGCAATGACGATCGCCATACCGGTCATGATCAACTGCGGCATGAAGGCGATACCACCGGCTCCGCCCATTGCCTTGCTGCCGAAAATGCCGGCGGCGATTCCTCCCCAGGCGCCGCAAAGGCCATGCAATGGCCAGACGCCGAGAACGTCGTCGATCTTCCAGCGGTTCTGAGTCAAGGTGAACATGTAGACGAACAGCCCACCGGCAGCGCCGCCGACGACGAGCGCACCGATCGGGTGCATCACGTCTGACCCGGCACAGACCGCGACCAGACCCGCCAACGGACCGTTGTGCACGAAACCGGGGTCGTTCTTGCCGGCAACGAGCGCGACCAGCGTTCCGCCGACCATCGCCATCAGCGAGTTGAGCGCCACCAGGCCGGAAATCTTGTCGATCGTCTGCGCGCTCATCACGTTGAAGCCGAACCAGCCGACGGTGAGAATCCACGCGCCGAGGGCAAGGAAGGGGATCGACGAAGGCGGATGCGCCGACATCCGGCCTTCCTTGGTGTAGCGTCCATGCCGCGCCCCGAGCAAGAGGACGGCCGGCAGCGCGATCCAGCCACCCATCGCGTGCACGACGACCGAACCGGCGAAATCGTGGAATTCTTCGCCATAGGTCGCCTTCAACCAGGCCTGAATACCGAACGCCTGATTCCAGGCAATGCCTTCGAAGAAGGGATAGACGAAGCCGACGATCAGGAAGGTCGCCGCAAGCTGTGGATAGAAGCGGGCGCGCTCGGCGATGCCGCCCGAAACGATCGCCGGAATCGCCGCCGCGAAAGTCAGCAGGAAGAAGAACTTGGTCAATTCGAAGCCGTTCTTCTGCAGCAGCGTTTCGGCGCCAGCAAAGAAATTGACCCCGTAGGCCAGGCTGTAGCCGATGAAGAAGTAGGCGATCGTCGATACGGAAAAGTCGGTCAGGATTTTGACCAGCGCATTGACCTGACTCTTCCTGCGCACCGTGCCCAGTTCGAGAAAGGCAAAGCCGGAGTGCATGGCAAGCACCATGATGCCGCCGAGCAGAATGAAAAGGACGTCACTACCAGACTTGAGCGCTTCCATGCTTCCTCCTGAATTGGGTTTGCCCGAATAAAGCAATCTCCGTTCCAGGCGCGGCAGCGCTCGTTGGTGGACGATACTGCGCCGCGAAGGCTCGCCCGACGCACCAACACGGGGCGTCGTCGGGTCGCCAGGCACCAGGACGAGGCGCGCTGCACCAGACCGCCTCGTCTGCCGCTCATTTTGGTGCCGCCGCGGGGGGCAGCAGAACCCACATCTGACCCTGCTGTTTCATCCGCCCGGCGTGTTGACCGGCCTGCCCGCCGAATCCCCAGAAATAGTCGGCGCGCACTGCACCCCGGATCGCCCCGCCGGTGTCCTGTGCCATGACCAGGCGGCGCAGCGGCGTCGTCGAGTCGGGTAGCGTCGTGGCCAGAAAAACCGGTGCGCCGAGCGGTACGTAACGCGTATCGACCGCGATGCTGCGTTCGGCGCTGAGCGGCACGCCGAGCGCGCCCTGCGGTCCTTCGGCCTCGCTGCCCTTGAGCGGCTGCTCGCGGAAGAAGACGTAACTGGGGTTGGCGTTGAGCAGTTCGTCGACCCGGCCGGGATTGGCACGCGCCCAGTTCTTGATCCCCTGCATCGTCGCCTGCTCGACGCTCAGTTCGCCACGCTCGACGAGCAAGCGACCGATCGACTGGTACGGGTGACCATTCTGATCGGCGTACGCCAGCCGTGTCGTCGTCCCGTCGGTCAGCCGCACGCGCCCGGATCCCTGCACCTGCAGAAAGAAGAACTCGATCGCGTCGTCCACCCAGAGCAGGATGCGTTCGGCATGCTCGTTCTGCCGACCGACGATTTCGCTGCGCGAGAAATACGGCACCACCTTGTTCCCCTGCAGCCGACCGCGCAGGCGCAAATGCTTGGTTTCCGGAACGATACTGCTCAGATCGATGGTCAGCAGGTCGGCCGGCACGGCGAGCACCGGTTGCAGGTAGGGTTTGCCGCGCGTGCGCGAGCCGCGCAACAGCGGCTCGTAGTAACCGGTGACCAGGCCGCTCGTCGTCCCCTCCGGATTGTGCAGCCGCCAGGGCTGCAGGCGCGTCTCGAAGAACTGCCGGATGGCGGTCGTCGACGGGTTGCTCAGGCTCTTCGCCTGCTCGCAAACGGCCTTCCATTGCGGCCATTGCGCGCGCGCGGCGAGCGCCCGGCACGAGTGCAGAAAAGCCGGCCAGGCGGCGGCAAGTTCGTCTTCCTGCCATCCAGGCAGATCGCCCCAGCGCGCCGGCTGCAGCGTGCGTGCCGTCGCTTGAGCCGTGGGCGTTGCCCCGCCGGCTGTACACGCCGGACACGTCGGACAGACCGGGCAGCCCGACGCAGTGACCGACGCTTCGTCCGCCGGCCGGCTTGCCGGGCCGCCACAGGCGGCGAGCAGGGCCGCGGCGCCGACCAGAGCGGCGCCGAGGAGTTGTCGCGATTGGCTTTTGTCCATGCTTTGGCTACAGTGTCGGATTTTTCCAGGCGCGCAGTATACCCGTCCGATGAACGACCCCCTGCAGCAACTTGCCGGCTTTCTTGCCCGAGCTGAACAACTGCTCGATCGACTCGAACCGCTCCTCCCGCCCGCTTCCCGGTTGCCCGACTGGCAGGCGGCGGATGCCTTCCGCTGGCGCAAGGGCAGCGGCTCCGCCTACCTGCAAGCGGTCACGCGCCGACCGCAGATTCGCCTGGCCGACTTGCAGGACATCGACGAACAGAAGCGGCGCATCGACGCCAACACGCGCCAGTTCCTCGCCGGTCATCCGGCCAACAACGTCTTGCTCACCGGCGCGCGCGGGTCTGGCAAGTCTTCGCTGGTGAAAGCTCTGCTCAACGAGTACGCCGCCAGCGGGCTGCGCCTGATCGAAGTCGAAAAGGTCGATCTGGTCGATCTGCCGGACATCGTCGACTTGCTCGACGGTCGGCGCGAGCGTTTCATCATCTTCTGCGACGACCTCTCCTTCGAACCCGGTGACGCACGCTACAAGGCGCTGAAGGTCGTTCTCGACGGATCGCTCAGCGCCACACCAGAGAACGTGCTGATCTACGCCACGTCCAATCGTCGCCATCTGATGCCGGAGTATTTCGCCGAAAACCTGGAGAACACGCGCCTCGGCGAAGAGATTCATCCGGGCGAGACGAGCGAAGAGAAGATCTCGCTCTCCGAGCGCTTCGGCCTCTGGCTGTCGTTCTATCCATTCGATCAGGCGGCATATCTCAACATCGTCGCGCACTGGCTGCAGACGCTCGGCTGCAGGCCGGCCGAAATCCGCGCGGCTGAACGCGACGCGCTCAATTGGGCGATCGAGCGCGGCTCGCGCAGCGGTCGCGTCGCCTGGCAGTTTGCCCGCGATCTGGCCGGGCGAGAAAAGATCACAGCGGGCGACCAGGCGCAGCTCGGTCAAGCGCCGGCCGGCGTGCTGACGGGAATGCCTTGAACCGGATCGTCGAGGTTGCGGCAGCCGTGCTGCTGCGCGCCGCCGGAACGCAGTTCCTCCTCGCGCAGCGGCCTTCCGGCAAGGTCTATGCGGGCTACTGGGAGTTCCCCGGCGGCAAGCTGGAACCCGGCGAAAGCGCTCACCAGGCGCTGCTGCGCGAGCTGCGCGAGGAACTCGGCGTCGTTGTCGACCAGGCCTGGCCCTGGCTCTCGCGCGAGTTCAGCTACCCGCACGCCAACGTGCGCCTGCGCTTTTTTCGCGTCGACACCTGGCACGGAGCAATCGCCCCGCTGGAACATTGCGCTTTCGCCTGGCTTGACGTTGGCCAGGCGCCGCAGGTCGAACCGATCCTGCCGGCGAACCAGCCGATTCTGCGCGCGCTCGCCTTGCCGCCGCTCTATGCCCTGACCAATGCTGAAGAGAACGGCGTACCGGCCGAACTGGCGCGCCTCGAGCGCGCCCTGGCGGATGGCTTGCGCCTGATTCAGGTGCGCGACAAGACGCTGCCGCCAGCGCAACGGCGAGCGCTCGCCGAGGCGGTGATGGCGCGCGCCGGACGTTACGCCAATGCGCGCGTGCTGGTCAATGACGATGCGCAACTGGCGCTGGCGGTTGGCGCGCACGGCGTCCATTTCTCTTCCGCGCAGCTCTGGCAACTCGCCCAGCGACCTGCTTGCCCGCTAGTTGCCGCGTCCTGCCACACGGCGGCCGATCTGGCGCGCGCCGCCGAGCTCGAACTCGATTTCGTCGTTCTCGGACCGTTGCTGCCGACAGCCAGCCACCCGACGGCCGCCGGCATCGGCTGGCCGGCGTTCGCCCGCCTCGTCGAACGCTCGCCACTCCCGGTCTACGCGCTGGGCGGACTGCACCCGAAGATGCTCGCCGAGGCCTGCCGGCACGGCGCACACGGCATCGCCGCTTTGCGCGGCTGGGCCTCGGCCTAGCGGCCAGCGGCCGGGCCGGCCGGTGCGCAGCCAGGCAAGTCGACAGGGCAGCGGCAGTCCGCGACCAGCGGCGGAAGGCGCACAATCGCATGACTCGCCCCTTGACGTGAAGCTGCCCTCGCTTACAATCCCGGCGGGACCGCCTGTAAGGCGCTTCAGTTCAACGCGGGCTATCGGCTGCGGTGGTGCCGGCGGCTGAATCGGGCCCTTTCGGCGCGGCTGATCGACGCTGTTCGCGTGCACGGAACAAGAATGAAAAAAGAGCCCCGTTTCAGTATCGCAGTTCTCCCCGGTGACGGAATTGGTCCGGAAATCGTCGCTTCCTGTCTCGAAGTGCTCGCTGCGCTACACGAACGTCTGGGCGGCATCACGCTCGACTATCGTCATATCGAAGGCGGCGCAGCCCACTACCAGAAGACCGGCACGGCGTTCTCGGCCGACAGCCTGGAACAGTGTCGGCAGGCGGATGCCGTCCTTTTCGGTGCGATCGGCCTGCCCGAGGTGCGCTACTCGGACGGAACCGAAATCACGACCCAGTTCGACCTGCGCTTCGAGCTCGACCTCTATGCCGGCCTGCGCCCGATCCGCAGCTACCCAAGCCTGCCGCGCGTGCTGGTCGATCCACGTGGCGCGCAAATCGATCTGGTTATCGTGCGCGAACAGACCGAAGGTCTGCTCTATTCGCGCGGCCGCGGCACGCTGGAAGCCGACAACATCGCGCACGAAACGATGAAGATCTCGCGCGAGGGCAGCCGCAGGATCTCGGAGTTCGCCTTCCGGGTCGCTGAACGGCGTGCCAGAAGCAAGCGACGGACGGCGCACGTGACCTGTGTCGACAAGGCTAACGTGCTGTCTTCGATGGCGTTCTTCCGACGGATATTCACCGAGGTGGCGGCGGCTCACGCGTCGGTCAGGGCGGACTGTGCGTATATCGACTCGACGGCAATGCATCTGGTCAAGGCGCCCTGGGACTTCGACGTGATGCTCACCGAGAACGCATTCGGCGGCATCCTTTCCGACCTTGCCGCCGGGCTGGTCGGGAGCATAGGTCTGGCCCCATCAGCCGACATCGGCGACCGGCACGCCGTCTTTCAGCCGGCGCACGGCAGCGCACCGGATATCGCCGGCAAGGGAATCGCCAATCCGGTCGGTCAGATCCTCTCCGCCGCACTGATGCTCGACTGGCTCGCTGACCGCCACGGCGAACCACGCCTGGCGCACGGTGCGCGCATCATCGAACGCGCCGTCGAGCGTGCGCTGACCACCATCCGCCCGGTCGAATTTGGCGGCAAGGACGGTACGCCAGCGATCACCAAGGCAATCATCACGCAAATCCGCAAGGAATGAGGCCGCGCCAGCAGCCAGTCAATCGCCTGCCCACCAGACAAGGACACCTGTTATGACCTCCGCGACCCCCTCTGCCCCGGCCGCCAGTCTGCTGCCGACCGTCGAGCACACAACCGGCGAATCCCCACGCTTTTCGGTCATCTGGCTGCACGGCCTGGGTGCTGACGGTCACGACTTCGAGCCGATTGTCGAAGAGTTCGACCTCGACCGCCTGCCGCCGATCCGTTTCATCTTTCCGCACGCGCCGATGCGCGCGGTGACGATCAACGGCGGTTACGTGATGCGCGCCTGGTACGATGTCGTCTCGCCCGATTTCGCGCCCGGGCGTGAAGAAGCCGACGGCGTGCGGCAGTCGACCGCACAGATCGAGGCTTTGCTGGCGCGCGAGAACGAGCGCGGCGTCGCCGCCGAGCGCATCGTGCTCGCCGGGTTCTCGCAGGGCGGCGCGGTTGCCCTGCACGCCGGCCTGCGCCATGGGCAACCCCTGGCCGGCGTTCTCGCACTGTCGTGCTATCTGCCGCTGGCCGATACGCTGGCCGCTGAAGCGCACGCCAGCAACCGCCAGGTTCCGCTCTTCATGGCACACGGACGCCACGATCCGGTCGTCCCTTATGACTACGGCAAGCGCTCGGCGAAGCTTCTCAAGGCGGAAGGCTACCCGCTCGAATGGCACGCCTACGACAGCGAGCACACGGTCTGCGTCGAGGAACTGAGCGACATCGAGTCCTGGCTGCACAGGATCGTCGGCGCCGCCTGCTGATCGGCTGCGCCCGGCGCACGCCGCGCCGGGCAGCAGAAAACCGGGCGCGCTGCGAATTACCCCTCGACGCACACGGCAGACTTGGCTACACTTGCATGAAATCCATCCGTTTCGTGGGGAAACCGTCATGCGCCGCGTCGTTTTCAATCAGAAGGGCGGAGTGGGGAAGTCCACGATCGCCTGCAACCTCGCGGCAATCGGCGCCGCGCGGGGCCGCAAGACGCTCGTCCTCGACCTCGATTCCCAGGCCAACGCATCGCGCTACCTGCTCGGCAAGTCACTCGCCGAGCAAAGAAAGACGCTCGCCGAGTTCTTCGACGACATTCTTGGCTACCGGCTGTTCCCGGAGGCGCTCGATGCATTCATCGTCCCGACGCAGTTCGCCAATCTCGCCGTCGCCCCCGCCAATTCGCGCCTCGACGACTTGCACGGGAAGCTCGAATCGCGTTACAAGATGTACAAGCTGCGCGAGTCGCTCGACAAGTTGCAGGGCTACGACGACATCTTCATCGATACCCCGCCAGCGCTCAACTTCTTTACCCGCTCGGCCCTGATTGCTGCCGATACCTGCCTGATTCCATTCGATTGCGACGACTTCTCGCGGCAGGCGCTGTACGCCTTGCTCGACAGCGTGCGCGAGATTCAGGGCGATCACAATCGCAACCTGCGGATCGAGGGAATCGTCGTGAACCACTACCAGGCACGGGCCAACCTACCAGGACAACTGGTCGAGGAACTGCGGGCGGAAGGCTTGCCGGTACTCGACGCCTTTCTGTCGGCCTCGATCAGGATCCGCGAGTCGCACCACCTGGCCATGCCCATGGTCTACCTCGACGAAAAGCACAAGCTGAGTCGCGAGTTCGCTGCGCTCTACGATCTCCTGCGCCCTTGATCCCGCGCAGGTCGGCACGCATCCAGCCCGCGCAGCGCAGCGCCTGGCGAGCCGCGAGCGCGAGCTACTGGTTTCTTTGACGACAGCGGATCGTTTCGCTACAATTCGCGCAACGTTGGCCAAGTAGCTCAGTTGGTAGAGCAGCGGACTGAAAATCCGCGTGTCCGTGGTTCGATTCCGCGCTTGGCCACCAAATTCGCATTGGCTAGTAATAGCCCGAAATAGCCCTCAGGAGTTCGCAGGTGTTCGAAAGAGCCAGCGAGGTAACTGAGGGCTTTTTCGTATCAGCGAGTGCTGTTGCAGGTTGTATAGGACTCGGACGTACTCTTGCGAAGGCTCTCCGCTCCAAACGCCAGAATATCTGACAAGCGATAGCGGACGCGACCCATCATCTTCAGGTAGATCGGACCAATGCCCTCACTGCGCCAGCGCTCGAGTGTGCTCTCAGCGACTTGCCAGCGTACAGCCAGTTGGGCCTGGGTTAGGTACTGGATATCAATCATGACGACTCCTCCGTTGAAGCTGCGAAATTGGAGCTACTCAGGATTCGTCATGGTGGATAGCGTAAATCGGCCAATACCGGTTGCGGGGCAGCGCATCCGAAGTGACTATCGGAACCGGGAATTCCGCGAGTGCCCCCACAAAATGCCTGTAACCGTTCACGTCCCCCTGGCCACCAGCACCGTCGTGCTCGACGAATCAACACCTTGCCAAGGAGCAGGAGGCAACAAGGCAGGGGGGTGTGAACGGTTA
>NZ_JAPUVR010000136.1 GCF_029255125.1 Accumulibacter sp.
CGCCGCCCTCCTCGACGAACTCACCCAGCAGGAATTCCCACATCCGGAAACCGGAGCCAGAATGACCTTTGCGCTGGTCTAACGTGCCATCCGGGTTTCCTTCGAGATCCGGAAATCTGCAGTTTGCGTTTCTCGACTTACTCGGCTTGCGGACCCATTGCTCGATCCAAGGATAGGCGGCCGCCGCCCGAGAGCACCAATGCGACGCTGATCGCGAGCAATGCCAAGCCGAACTCATAGCCGTCGTTGGCCATGAAGAGGCCTTTTTCCAGATGCACAGTGGCGATGGCGACCGCCATGGTGACCGCGAGGACCAGCGCTGAAGGCCGCACCAGAAGGCCGAGAAGCAATGCCAGGCCGCCGAAGAACTCGGCGCTACCGGCCAGCAAGGCCATCAGGTAACCTGGTGCAAGGCCGATACTCTCCATCCATTGGCCAGTCCCTTCCAGGCCGTAGCCCCCGAACAGACCGAACAGCTTTTGCGCGCCGTGCGCAGCGAAGATGACGCCGGCTGCAATGCGCAAAACCAGTGGTGCGACGCTGTTATCGGTGGCCAGCAAGCGCTGCGAGAAAGTGCTAGCGGAGGATGCGTTGAAAACGAGGGTGTTCGAAGAAGTCGACATAGTCTTTCCTGGGTTGAGATTCACGATCGGTTCGAAGTCGTTGTCATGGAAATGTTTGAGCGCAGGCGCTCAACGCTGGTGAATCCACGTGGGGGCGATCCCGGTGCCGAGGCCTGCGCCGTAGCCCAGAAAGATGTTCAACCCCGCCAGCGGCTCCAGATAACGGGCGTTCCTCAGGCCACCCGCGTCCAGCGTAGCAAACCCCATGGATTCGGCCAGTGACTTCGCTGTCTGCTTGGCCCGATCGCTGTCACTGGCCAGGAATACCGTGACCTTCTGACCGGCGCCAAAATCGGCCCCTTCGGCCAACACCTGGGCAAACACCGTGTTGAAGCCTTTGACGACCTCCGCTTCGGGCACAGCGCGGGCAATCTCTTCACCCGCCGACGTGCTGTGCCCCAGAGTCAAGCCCATGTAGTCGGGCGTGAGCGGGTTGCTGATGTCGATGACGATCTTGCCCGACAGGTCACCCACGCTGCGCAGGGCGGCGACCGCCTCCTCGTAAGGCGTCGCCAGGAAGACGACGTCCCGTTCTTGGGCAGATCCTTCCAGCGCGACAGCGTTGGCACCATGCTGCCGCGCCAGCGCATGGGCCTTGGCCCGGTCGCGGCCAGCGACGGCAACTTGGTGACCCGCAGCGGCGAGCTGTTTGACGAAGCCAGCGCCCATATTGCCGGTACCGATGACGAGAACTTGCATAATCTTTCCTTTCAGTGGTTAGACCCGCGGTGCGGGCATGGGCCGAACTGTATTCAAGTCGATTGCAAAGATAAATCGCCATCTCATAGACAAACTGTTTAATATTCCGGAACAATGGACAAATACCAGGAAATGCGCGTCTTCGCCGCTGTCGTGGAGGCGTCCAGCTTCGTTGCTGCGGCGGACAGCCTCGGCATGTCCAAGGCCGCCGTTTCGCGCCATGTCGCAGAACTGGAACAACGCCTGGGCGTACGGCTCATGCACCGCACCACCCGCAAGCTGTCGCTGACGCCTGAAGGCGGAGTCTTTCTTGCGCGCTGCCGAGACATCCTGTCGAGCATCGAAGCCTCCGAGGCCGAAATCTCGACGCACAGCGTGACAGTCGGCGGGCTGCTCAAGCTCAGCGTCCCGGTCAGCTTTGGCATCCGGCACCTGGCACCGCTGTGGCATGAATTTCTTGCCCTGCACCCGCAGGTGAGTCTGGACGTGCAACTGGCCGACCGTGTCATCGATCTCATCGATGAAGGCTTTGACTTGGCCATTCGTATCGCCCGATTGCCAGACTCCACCCTGATCTCGCGTCAAATCGCATCGACCCGACTGGTGTTGTGCGCCGCACCTGGCTACCTGAGGCGCCGCGGCGCGCCCAAGCATCCGTCGGATCTGGCCGAGCACGACGTGCTGGGTTACAGCCTGTTGGCGACCGGTGATCAGTGGCAGTTCGCGGGGCCCCACGGCCCGATCAGCATCAAGGTACGGCCACGAATATGGTCGAACAACGGCGACACCTGCATTGCCGCTTGCCTGCACGGCGCCGGCATTCAGTTGCAGCCAACCTTTCTGATCGACCGCGAACTCCGCGCAGGAGATCTGGTGGAAGTCCTCCCCGAGTTCCGGGCCATTACAATGGGTATCTATGCGGTCTATCCAACGCGGCGGTTCGTGCTGCCGAAAGTGCGCGCGCTGGTCGACTTCCTCAACTCAAGACTCAAGAATGAACCGTGGAACCGCTCGGAGATCAGGGCTTGACCAGGATTTCGATTGCCGGTGGAGGTGGTGGAGGTGGCCTTGTTTGTTTGGACAGCAAATGCGCTTCGATTAGTGGAGCCATGCAGTTTCCGTTCCCTTGACCAGTGATGCGGTTGGTTCTGAGCTGCTGGGATTTTATCCAAACCGAATAGCGATCGGTGGAACGTGTGGGCGTAGCGACGCGGTCGGAAAGTCACCGGACTTTTCCACGGCAAGCGGCCCGCTGCGCGCCAGCGCATCGTCCACAAATCCACCGCGTTCCTTCCTGATGCCCTGGGCCGCGTCTCGGATGGCCGACGCGAGGGCCACGAAGTGGGCGGCGTCCGGCGTCTTGCCGTCCAGGGCGCGATGTGGTCGGCGCTCGTTGTAGAAGCGAATGTATGCTGCGGCCGGGTTGGCTCTTGCATCGGTGACGCTGTCGTAGGCCTTGCGAACCACCGCCTCATCCGTCACCGTCATCCACAGGCGCTCGATGAAGACCTCTTCAGGCCAGGACCCCTTACCGTCCATGCTGATCCGGATGTCGTGCGCTTTGAGTAGACCCGTGAATTCGCCGCGGGTGAACTGGCAACCTGACCGGTGTTGAAGATCTCCGGGCACCCATGGCGGTGAATGGCGTCGCGCACCGCACCCAGCCAGAAGTCGGCCGTCAAGGTGTGGAGAGCCGCCAAGCGCGCATCCGCCTTGCGTACCACTCGATCACGGCGAACAGATAGAAGAAGCCGCGGCGCATCGGAATGTGGGTGATGTCCGCCGCCCGCAACTGATTGGGTGGTTCGACCAAGGTCGCGCAGCAGATACGGATCGATTTCATCACCGCGCTACCGACGAGAGGTGTTGGGCTTCCGCTACAGCGCCGCGATGCCCATGCGCGCCATCAAGGTGCTGATGCGCCTGCGTCCGGCCTGGAACCCCTCGGTGCGCAGCAGATCGCGCAACATGCGGGGCCGGCGATGGGGTGATCGAGAGGCAACTCGTCGATGCCACGCATCAGCGCCAGATCCTCCGGCAAACGTCGCGGACGTGTCGTAGGCGGTCGAACGCGCCAGCCCGAGGAGCCGCACTGAAACTAAAAAGGGGCAGCTCGTTCGTAGCCTCGATCATCGTCTTGCGCGAAGCCTGCCCGCCTTGGTGAGCGCATGCTCCAAGAAATCGTTCTCCAGCGCCAACTATCCTGCTGTCCGAATCTACGGGGCCGGCTCTGTCACCTGAACGCGGTCAAACGCTGCCTTTGCGCTGCGTCATGACTTCCCGAAGGCGTTGGCCGCTTGGCCGCCCGTTTCCCCGCCGGAGCGCACCAAGCGAGCGGCGGCCTGCGCGCTGTCCTGCGGCGCATCGATCGACTCTTCCTGCGCAAGCTGGCGCGCGAACTCGCCACCATCGCCGCGCCAGAACTCGCGATCGGCGGCACGAATGCGCTGTGCGGCCTGCACCATGTGTTCCGCCGCGGCGGCGCGCGCCAGGCTGGCATCCCCTGCGGCAATCGCGTCGACGATGCGTTGGTGTTCCGCCTGCACCTGACGGTAGAAATCCTCGCGCCGTGCCTCGTTTGCGCGGGTCACGCGGACGGCGGCCCGGATCGGCTGGGCGAACATCTCCATCAGTCGCATCCAGTACGGGTTGCCGGTCGCCGCGGCAATCGCCTGGTGAAAGCGGGCGTCCTCTTCGACGCCATCGGCGCCCGCAGCGACCGATTGTTCGATCCGGCGTAGCGAATATTCGATTTCCGCCAGTTGGCCCGGTGTTCGGCGCAGCGCCGCCAGTGCAGCCGACTCGGCTTCCATTCCCTGGCGAACCTCGATCAGGTTCAACAGCGCTTGAATCGACTCTTCGGTCAGGCGATCGCTGTCCGTAACCCAGTCTGGCTTTGCTTCGCGGACGAAAGCGCCGCTGCCCTTGCGGGTTTCGAGCAGGCCATCGCTTTTCAGAATCGCGATCGCTTCACGGAGAACGGTCCGGCTCACGCCGAAGTGTTTGGCCATCGCCAGTTCCGATGGCAGCCGCGTTCCCGGAGCCAGGTCATCACCTTGAATCTTTTCGAGCAGCATTTCAGCGACGCGCGAAGCAAGGGTGCCGGTCTTGAACGTGGCGGCTTGTGGGGTCGAACGTAGCGTGAACGGATTGCTGGTTTCCATCTGCTGCCTCTTGGTGGTCCAGATGTCGAAAGAAACAGGGAGTTCTTTGGTGCACGAGTATACAGAAAAAATCGCTGACTCTCCTATTGACTATAAGCAGTATATGCTGTAGCCTGAGAATAGACAGCTTTCATACAGGTTAGACTTCTCCGAACCTAGAGCGAAGCGTGGGGCTGCCTGCTTGCCGGTTGTCGTGCCCACCTACACCAAAGGACTTGCCAATGAAAACACCTCGACTTGTCGCATCCCTGATCTGTGCGCTGACTCTGACTTGCTCTGCCGGTGTGCTGGCGCAGACGGTTTTGAAGATCGGCTTTACCGCCACCAACGATTCTCACTACGGTACCGCGGCTAATGTCTTCGGCGAGGAACTGGCCAAGCGTACGAACGGGCGCTACAAGCTGCAGAACTTTCCTTCATCGGCGCTCGGCGGCGAGCGGGAGATGGTCGAGGCCGTGCAACTGGGCTCGCAGGACATGGTGATCACCTCGACCGGCCCGGTGGGCAACTTCGTTCCCGATACACGTGTCTTCGACATTCCTTTCCTCTTCCGCGACTACGAGCATGCGCGCAAAGTGCTTGACGGTCCGATCGGACAGGAGGTGCTGACCAGGTTTCCCGGCAAGGGTCTGGTTGCACTGAGCTGGCTGGAAAACGGCTTTCGCCACCTGACCAACAACAAGCAGCCGATTACCGGCCCGGAGAATCTGCGCGGCATGAAGATCCGGACGATGGAGAACAAGGTGCACATGGAAGCGTTCAAAACCCTTGGCGCCTTGCCGACGCCGATGGCGATGAACGAGTTGTTCACCTCGCTGCAACAGGGAACCGTCGACGGCCAGGAAAACCCGATTCCGGTGATTCTTTCCAACAAGCTCTATACGGTGCAGAAGCACCTGACGCTCGACGGGCACGTCTATTCGCCGGCGTTGCTGCTGATTTCGCCGACGGTGTGGGCAAAGGTCAGCGAGGCTGACCGCAAGGCCTTTCAGGAAGCGGCCAGGCTTGCCTTGGCGGCGAACCGCAAACGGGTCAACGAAGACGAGGCGAAGGGCATCGCGATCATTCGGAACGCCGGCGTCAGCGTCGTCGAAAAAGTGGACCTTACGCGCTTCCAGACCGCCGTCGCGCCGGCGTACGCGGTGTACGCCAAGGAATTCGGCGCCGACCGCATCAAGAAGATCCAGGACGTCAAGTAAAACCCTCGCGAAAGGACGGGGCGACGCGGTGCTGCGCCGCCCTGCTGCAAGCCCATGACCAAACTCCTTCTTGCTTTCGAGCGCCGGGTGACCAGCGCGATCTGGACGCTGGCGTGCCTGCTTCTGGCGCTGGCGGCGTGCCTGGGCTTTTACCAGGTGCTCACCCGCTTCATTTTCAACGAACCTTCGACCTGGACCGAGGTGAGTATCCGGATGATTCTGATCTGGATGGTGATGCTGGGTACGGTGGTCGCTTTTCGCCAAGGCGCGCTGGTTTCGGTCGACCTGATGTATCGCTTGAGCCGCGGGCTATGGTTGAAGACGCTGCGGCTGATCATCACCGGAATCAGCGTCGTTTTCCTCGGCGTGCTCGTCTGGTACGGCGCCGAAGTCGCCTGGCGCGTACGTTTTCAGGAACTGGCCGGACTTGAGCCGCTGTCGATCGGTTGGGCCTATCTGGCGTTACCGGTTGGCGCGGCGCTGAGCATTCTCGCCGTTCTGGCGAACCATCTCGATCCACGCCACATGGAACTCGATACCGCTCTCTAGAGCCGACCGATTCCCCCAGGAGGAAGCGCCCGATGTCTGCCGCAATGTTTGTTTCGATGATCGTCTGTTTTGCCCTGAGCGTGTCGATCGCCGTCTCGATCGGCTTTTCCAGTGTCGTCGGCATCCACCTGTTCGGCACGGCGCCCTTGTTGGTGGTGCCGAAGGAGATCTTCTCGTCGATCGACAAGTTTCCGCTGGCGGCGATTCCATTTTTCATTCTTGCCGGCAATCTGATGGAGGTCGGCGGCATCTCGCGTCGGCTCGTCGATTTCGCCAAGTCGATCGTCGGCGGCCTGCAAGGCGGCCTGGCGATCACCTGCGTGCTGACCTGCATGATCTTTGCCGCCGTTTCCGGTTCCAGCGTCGCCACCACCTTCGCCATCGGCGCCATTCTGATTCCGGCAATGGTCAAACACGGCTATCCGGTTCCTTTCGCCACTGCTTTGCAGGCGACCGCGGCGGAACTGGGGGTGATCATTCCGCCGTCGATCCCGATGATTCTCTACGGCGTTTCGGCCGAAGTGTCGATTGGTGAACTGTTCGTCGCGGGATTCGGTCCCGGCATCCTGATCGGCTCAGCACTCATCCTTTTCGTCTGGGTATGGTCGAAAATCAAGGGCCACGGCAAGGACGATCACCTCGGTCGCTTGCCTTTCGGGCGTGCCTTGAAGGAGGCACTGCTGGCGCTGATGATGCCGGTGATCATCCTCGGCGGTATTTACGGCGGGGTCTTCACACCGACGGAAGCCTCGGTCGTCGCCGTTTTCTACGCACTGCTCGTCGGCATGGGAATTTACCGCGAGATCGCATTTGCCGATCTGCAGGCGATCTTCAGAAAGTCGGTCATCTCGTCGGCGGTGATCATGTTCATCATCGCCAACGCCGGGTTGTTCAGCTACCTGATCACGCGTGCCGGCGTTCCCGAAGCGATCGGCGACTTCCTCAAGGCGCATCTCGACAGCGACATGATCTTCCTGCTCGGCGTGAACGCCGCGCTGTTCCTGATCGGCATGTTCATCGAAACCTCCGCGTCGATCATCGTGCTGGCGCCGATCCTGGCTCCGGTGGCGATGAAATTCGGCGTCGATCCAGTGCACTTCGGCACGATCATGGTCGTCAACCTTGCCCTGGGGATGATCACGCCGCCTTTTGGCGTCAACCTCTTCGCCGCGTGCACGGTCGCCAGGACTTCGCTCGACAAGATCATCACCTCGCTGGTGCCCTTCGTGCTGGTCATCCTGAGTTGCCTGATGGTCGTCACCTATGTGCCGCAGTTGTCCCTGTTCCTGCGCGACCTGGTCTACGCCCGCTGAACCTGCGGCTGGCGGCAATCGGCTGCGACCGCTTCACTTCATTATCAAGGAAAGCAAACGAGATGGATATTTCTCAGACCCCGCGGGTCGGCATCATCGGCCTCGGCGCCATGGGCATGGGCGTTGCCCGTTCACTGTTACGGGCGGGCTTCGCCGTGCACGCGTGTGACCTGCGCGAGGCCGCCGTGCAGACGATCGTCGAGGCTGGCGGCGTCCGTGCCGAATCGCCAGCCGCTCTCGCCCGCACGGTCGACACGCTGATCGTCCTCGTGGTCAATGCCGAGCAAACCGAGTCCGTTCTTTTTGGCGAAAACGGTGCCGCGGCGCAATTGGCACCCGGGTCGGTGGTCATTGCCAGCGCTACGGTGTCACCCGAATTCGCTCGTGCGCTTGGCCGGCGACTGGCCGGGCATGGGCTGCTGATGATCGACGGACCGGTCTCTGGCGGAGCAGCGAAAGCGGCTGCCGGACAGATGACGATCATGGCGGCCGGGCGTCCGGAAGCGTTTGCCAAGTGCGCAGCGGTTCTCCAGGCGATTGCCGGCAAGGTGTATCGCCTGGGTGACGAAGTGGGTGCAGGTTCCGTCGTGAAGATGGTCAACCAGCTTCTCGCTGGCGTCCACATCGCCGCTGCCGGCGAAGCGATGGCCCTGGCGATCCGTGCCGGTGCCGACCCTGAACAGGTTTATGAGGTGATCTGCAACAGCGCCGGGTGCTCGTGGATGTTCCAGAACCGCGTGCCGCATATTCTTGCCGGCGACTATACGCCGTTGTCGGCGGTGAACATTTTCGTCAAGGATCTGGGCATCGTCCTCGACTACGCGAAAAAGAGCATCTTTCCCTTGCCCTTGTCGGCCACCGCCCACCAGATGTTCATGCAGGCGTCCGCCGCCGGCTACGGCGCCGAGGACGATTCTGCGGTGATCAAGGGATTTCCCGGAATAACGCTGCCCGCACCCAGCGCAGCGAATCACTGAAGGCGGCCAAAGGAGAATCGAATGAGCCTCTTGCTCGGCTGTATCGCCGACGATTTCACCGGCGGGACCGATCTCGCCGGGATGCTGGTCAACGCCGGAATGCGTACGGTACAGATGATCGGCGTTCCGCGCCGACCGCTGCCCGAGGGTACCGACGCTGTCGTCATCGCGCTCAAATCGCGCACGATTGCGCCCGAGGCGGCGGTTGCCGAAGCGCTCGCCGCGCTTCGCTGGTTGCGCGCCGCCGGATGTCGCCAGATCTACTTCAAGTACTGTTCGACCTTCGACTCGACGCCGCAGGGCAACATCGGTCCGGTCAGCGAGGCCCTGATGGCCGCGCTTGAGACGCCGTTTTCGATTGCCTGCCCGGCTTTTCCGGCCAATGGACGGACGGTCTACAAGGGCCACCTTTTCGTCGGCGATGTCCTCCTCTCGGAATCCGGCATGCGCCACCATCCGCTGACGCCGATGACCGATGCCAATCTGGTGCGCGTTCTGCAGCAGCAGGTCAAGGGCAAGGTCGGTCTGGTCGAACAGTCGATCGTCGCGCGCGGCGAGAAAGCCATTGGCGAACGCTTCGCCGCGCTGCGCGCCGACGGCTGCCGGCTGGCCATCGTCGATGCCATCTCCGATGCCGACCTGCTGGCGATTGGCGCTGCGTGCGCCGACTTGCCCCTGGTCACCGCCGGTTCGGGTGTCGCCCTTGGCCTGCCGCAGAACTTTCGTCGTGCCGGTCTGCTGGCTGAAGACCTGGTCGCCGATGCCTTGCCGGCGACGGACGGTTATCGCGCGGTCGTCGCCGGCAGTTGCTCGCTGGCGACGCAGGCGCAAGTGGCCGCGATGTGCGCCGTGCGACCGGCTTTCCGGGTCGATCCACTGGCGCTGGCGCGCGGCGAAGACGTCACCGGCGCAGCCTTGATCTGGGCTGGCGATCGCCTTGCCGACGGGCCGCTGCTGGTCTACGCCAGCGCCGACGCCGAGTCCGTGGCGGCGGTGCAGCAGCAGATCGGCGCCGAGCGCGCCGGCAGCCTGGTTGAAGACGCGCTGGCGCTGATTGCCGACGGTCTGGTCAAACGCGGTGTGGGTCAGTTGATCGTCGCCGGCGGGGAAACCGCGGGTGCTGTGGTCAAGAAACTTGGCATCGACGGACTACGCATCGGCGCACAGATCGATCCGGGCGTGCCCTGGACCACCGCCCTCGCGGCCACATCCGGTGCGGCGCCGCCTTTGGCGCTGGCGCTCAAGTCCGGCAACTTCGGTAGCGTGGACTTCTTCCTCAATGCCTGGGACAAGCTGACATGAGCGCCATCGCCGCCCATGCCGGCGAAAACCGGCTGCGCGAGCGCATCGTCGACCTCGGTCGCTCACTCTTCGCACGAGGGCTGACGGCCGGTAGCAGCGGCAACCTCAGCGCGCGCGTCGACGATGGCTGGCTGCTCACGCCGACCAATGCCTGCCTGGGCGAACTCGATCCCGCGCGCCTGGCCAAGCTCGACTGGCAAGGACGGCAGCTTGCTGGCGACGCGCCTTCCAAGGAAGCCTTTCTGCACCGTGCGATGTACGAGGAGCGACATGCTGCCGGCGCCATCGTACACCTGCATGCCACGCATGCGGCGGCGGTCTCCTGCGTCGCCGGGCTCGACCATGACGATTGCCTGCCCCCGCTGACCGCCTATTTCGTCATGAAAATCGGCCGCTTGCCATTGATTCCCTATCATCGGCCGGGTGATCCGGCGCTCGCTGACGCCATTCGAGGGCTCGCCGGGAAGCACAGTGCCGTGTTGCTCGCCAACCACGGCCCGGTCGTCTCGGGGAACACGCTGGAGGCAGCGGTCTACGCGATCGAAGAGCTCGAGGAAACCGCCAAACTCTTCCTTCTGCTGCGCAACACCCCGGTCAAGCCACTCAACACACAACAGATCGCAGAATTGAAGTCGGCGTTCAGGCTCGACTTCTGAAAGGACCGCCATGCCCAGGTTTGCCGCCAATTTGACGATGATGTTCAACGAATTGCCATTTGCCGAGCGGTTTGCCGCGGCGGCGCGCGCCGGATTTCAGGGCGTCGAATTTCTTTTTCCGTACGAACTTCCGGCGAGCGAAGTCGCGCGGCTGTTGCGCGAAAACTCGCTGGTCAACGCCTTGTTCAACCTGCCGCCGGGCGACTGGGCAGCGGGTGAACGCGGCGTAGCTTCATTGCCGGGACGTCAGGACGAATTCCGTGCTGGCGTGCGGTTGGCGCTCGACTACGCGCTTGCCCTCGGTACGCCGACACTGCACGCGATGTGCGGGTTGCTGCCGGTTGCGGCCGAGCGCGAATTCCATCGCGCGGTGTACATCGAAAACCTGCGTTACGCCGCGCGCGCATTGGCCGAGCACGGCCGTACGCTGGTCATCGAGCCGATCAATACGCGCGACATACCCGGCTATTTCCTCAATACGCAGGCGGAAGCGCACGCCGTCTGCGCAGCGGTCGGCGAGCCGAACATCAAAGTCCAGATGGACTTCTATCACGCACAGATCGTCGAGGGAGACCTCAGCGTCAAGTTCAGGCAGTACTTCGCCCGCATCGGTCACGTGCAGATCGCCAGCGTGCCCGAGCGCCACGAGCCCGATGAAGGCGAAGTGAATTATGCGCACATCTTCCGCCTGCTCGACGAGCTGGGCTACGACGGCTGGGTCGGTTGCGAGTACCGGCCGCGCGGACGCACCGAAGACGGTTTGTGCTGGTTGCCGGAAAACATTCGTCGGAACTCCGAAGAAAGGCCATGAAAATCGTCATCACCGGTGGCGCCGGCTTTCTCGGTTGGCGTCTGGCGCGCCATCTGCTCGCCCGCGGCCACCTGACCGACGCCCGCGGAAAGGAACGCGAAATCCGTAGCATCGTTCTCGTCGACCTGGTGCCACCGGCCCAGGCGCTGGCCGATTCGCGTCTTTCGCTGGCCTGTGGCGATATCAGCGACGCCAGCTTTCTGCGCCAGACGATCGACGCCGAAACGGCTTCGATCTTTCATCTTGCCGCAGTGGTCAGCGGCCAGGCCGAGGCCGATTTCGAGCTCGGCATGCGCATCAACCTGGACGCCTCTCGCCGGCTGCTCGACCATTGCCGCACGTTCGAGCAAGCGCCGAAGTTCATCCTGACGAGTTCAGTCGCCGTCTATGGCGGACAGCTTCCCGAACGCGTACTCGACACGACGGCACTTTGTCCGCAGTCGTCCTACGGCGTTCAGAAGGCGATCGCCGAGCTGCTGGTGAACGATTACAGCCGGCGTGGCTATGTCGATGGCCGCGTCCTCCGCCTGCCGACGATCAGCGTTCGTCCCGGCAAGCCGAATCAGGCGGCCTCGAGTTTCGCCAGCGGCATTATCCGTGAGCCGCTGCTCGGCCAGCCGGCCGTCTGCCCCGTCTCGCCCGAAATGCGTCTCTGGCTGCTCTCGCCACGGCAAGCGATCGCCTCGCTGATCGTTGGGCACGAACTGCCGGCCGCCGCTTTCGCCTTTGGTCGAACCGTCAATCTGCCGGGCATATCGGTGCGGGTCGCTGAAATGGTCGCAGCGCTCGGCCGCGCCGCGGGTCCGGAGACGACCCAGCGTATCCGTTGGCAGATCGATCCGCTAGTTGAACGTATCGTCGGCAGTTGGCCGCAGTCCTGGGACACCGTGCGAGCGAACGCCCTCGGATTCGTCGGCGACGCGAACTTCGACAGCATCGTCCGGGCTTTCATCGAGGATGAACTGCCAACCTCTGTTCCCGGCGTTGTGAAGTGACCGACGACCAGCCCCAGC
>NZ_JAPUVR010000137.1 GCF_029255125.1 Accumulibacter sp.
AAACCGTAGGAAATCAGGATGCCGAGGAAGGTGCCGACGAGCGCGCCGCCGATCATCTTGCCGAGCACCGCCGGCGGCTGGCCGACCGAGCCCATCACGTTGACCACGCCCATCACGGCAACGACGATACCGAAGGCCGGCACGGCGTCGCCCACCTTGGCCATCACGTGGCCCGGCGTTTCGACCTCATGATGATGCGTTTCGATTTCGATATCCATCAGGTTCTCGATTTCGATCGCATTCAGGTTGCCGCCGACCATCATGCGCAGGTAATCGGTGACGAATTCCATGACGTGATGATCGCTGGCGATGCTCGGGTACTTGCTGAAAATCGGGCTGTCGTGCGGATTCTCGACGTCGTTCTCGATCGACATCAGGCCCTCCTTGCGGACCTTGGCGAGCACTTCGAAGAGCATTGCCAGCAGATCGATGTAGAGTGCCCGGGTGAATTTCGATCCCTTGAAGATTCCCGGCAGCGCGCCGACCGTGGCCTTGATCACCTTGATGTCGTTGGCGGCGACGAAACCGCCGATGGTCAGGCCGACGATGGCAATGTACTCGAGCGGCACCCACAACGCAGCCAGACTGCCATGCACCGCGTACGTTCCGAGCGCTGCGGCCAGAATGATCACATACCCGACAATCAGAAACATCTGTTCCCCCTGCTTAGCGCGCCCGCTGCCGACCTCGCAAAGGGCAAATCCGCCTGCGCGAATTGTAGCCAGAATACCTTCAGTCAGCAGCGGACGAGCAATGATATCGCTAAATCTGTCATTTCCGGCGATCGCTGCGGCCAGCGGCGACGCCCAGCGGGGCGTCGTGCCGGGCGTCGGAAAGCCCCACGGCGGCGGACAACGGTGTGTTGCCAAGCGCCGGGCGGCCTATAATCGGCAGCTCGTCTGGCTGCCCTCGAAGCCGCCGCGGCGACGGCGGAGCGGGCGTGTCGATCGATCTCGTGCAAGGAGGCAAGCGTCATGAATCAGTTGTGGAATGCCCTCGCGCGTGCGCTGGTCTGGCTGGCCTTCGCCAGCTTGGCATTCGCCGCGCAGGCGCGCCCGGCGGCAGCGCTCAAGCTCCCGCCCGGTGTCGAGCGCGCGACGACCGTCGAAGGCATCAGCGAATACCGGCTGAATAACGGTTTCCGCTTCATCCTTTTTGCCGATGGCGGAAAACCGACGGTGACGGTCAATCTGACCTACCTGGTCGGCTCGCGCCATGAGAACTACGGTGAAACGGGCATGGCGCACCTGCTCGAACACATGATCTTCAAGGGGTCGAAGAACTTTCCCGACCCGACGCGCGAGTTTCGCGCGCGCGGCTTCGAAATCAACGGCACGACCTGGTTCGACCGGACGAACTACTACCTGACTTTTCCGGCCAAGGACGACAACCTGCGCTGGGCGCTGGCCTGGCAGGCGGACGCGATGCTCAACTCGTTCATCGCCCGGGGCGACCTCGATACCGAAATGAGCGTCGTGCGCAACGAATTCGAGATGGGCGAGAATGAACCGGCGAGCGTCATGTTCAAGCGCATGCAGGCGCTGCTCTTCGACTGGCACAACTACGGCAAGAGCACGATCGGCGCGCGCAGCGACATCGAGCAGGTCAAGATCGAAAACCTGCAGGCGTTCTATCGCAAGTTCTACCAGCCCGACAACGCCGTCCTCGTCGTCGCCGGCAAGATCGACGAGCAACGCACGCTCGACTGGATCGTCGCCTCGTTCGGCCGGATGGCCAAGCCGGCACGCAAGCTTCCGGCGGCGTGGACGAGCGAACCGACGGCCGACGGCGAGCGTCAATTTGTCGTCCGGCGCAAGGGCGAAGTCCAGTTGCTGACGCTCGCCTACCGTACGCCGGCCAGTTTGCACCCCGACGCCGACGCGCTGGCGATGGCCAGCGAAATCCTCGGCGACACGCCGAACGGTCGCCTCTATCAGGCGCTCGTGCTGAGCGGCCTGGCGACGCAGGTGTATGCCTATCCGGTCGAGACGCGCGACCCCGGCTTCGTCGTCTTCGGCGCGGTGCTCAACAAGGGCGATTCGCTCGAACGTGCGCGCGAGCGGATGATCGAGGTCATCGAGGGCGGCTTCGCGCGAACGGCGACGACGCCGAGCGAACTCGAACGAGTCGTCGAACAGTCGCGCACGAGCTACGAAAGGGCGCTCGCCGATCCCGAGACCTTTGCCGTGACGCTCTCCGAGTACATCGCGCTGGGCGATTGGCGCCTGTTCTTCCTTGCCCGCGAGCAGCTCGAGCGGATCACGCCGGAGGAGGTCGATGTTGCGGCGGGCAAATACTTCCTGCGCGACAACCGGGTGATGGGTTCGTTCATTCCGGAGGACGAGCCGCTGCGGGCGATCGTTCCGGTCGCACCGAGCGCAGCCGAGTTGCTGGCCGATTTTCGGCCGCCGCAGGAGATCGACGCCGGCGAGATTTTCGAGCCCTCGCCCGAGAACCTGAACCAGCGCACCTTGCGTCGTCGTTACGGCGATCTGAAGGTCGCTCTGTTGCCGAAGAAGAACCGCGGTCAGATCGTCAATGTCTCGATGCGCTTTCGCTGGGGGAACGAGGAGACGCTGCGCCAGCGCAATCTGACCGGGGCGCTGGCGATCGCCATGCTGGGGCGCGGAACGAACCGCTTGACGCGCCAGCAGATCGCCGACGCGCTGACCCGTCTGAAGGTTCGCGGCAGCCTGACGCGCTTCGAAACGACGCGCGACAAGCTGCCGGAAGCCTTGCGTCTGGTTTTTGAACTCATGCACGAAGCGAGTTTCCCGCCGGCTGAGTTCGAACGCCTGAAGCGCGAGTATCTGACCTCGTTGCAGGGGCAGATCGACAATCCCGAGGAACTCTCGCGCGACCAGCTCAATGCGCACTTCAACACCTATCCGCGCGGCGACCCGCGCTACCACGCGCGGCTTGCCGAGCGCATCGAAGAAGTGCAGCGGACGACCCTCGCCGATGTGCTGGCTTATCACCGTGAGTTGATCGGCACGGCGCGCGGCGAAATGGCCATCGTCGGCGATTTCGCGGTTGCGCCGGTCGAGGACGAGTTGCGCTCGCTGTACGCGACCTACGGTTCGCCGTCGCCGTACGCGCGCGTCGAACGAGAGTTTCGCAGCGTCGCGCCGCAGCGGCTGGTAATCGACACCACCGACAAGGAAAGCGCGGTTCTCCGGGCGCGGCTCGACCTCGCGCTGCGCGACGCCGACCCCGATGCACCGGCGCTCTACGTTGCCAACTACATCTTCGGCGGCAGTTCAGCCCTGTCGAATCGGCTGGTCGACCGCCTGCGGCAGAAGGAAGGCATCAGTTACAGCACGGATTCGCAGCTCCTGCTCGGCAGCCGCCAGGCGCTCTCCACCTGGACCTTCTCCGCCATGGTCGCGCCGCAGAACGCGGCGCTGGCCGAAAAGGCTTTCCGCGAGGAACTGCTGCGCGCTTGCCGCGACGGTTTTACGCCGGAGGAGGTGGCGGAAGCCAAACGCGGCATTCTCGAGTCGAACGCGATTGCCCGTTCGCAGGACAACGCAGTTGCCGCGCGCTGGCTAAGCTACCTCGACCTGGAGCGCGATTGGCAGTTTGCGCACGACTTCGAGATCCGCATCGCTGCGCTGCGCCCGGAGCAGGTCGGCGAAGCCTTTTGCCGGCACATCGACGCCGAGAAAATGGTCCTGGTAATCGCCGGCGACACACGCAAGGGACTCGGCAAGTGAGCGAGCGCGCCGAGCAGAGCGCGCAGCGCCTTCGCGCCATCGAAGGCATTGCTGATCTGCTCGTCGGCATGGCCTTCAGGGATCACGTTCCGGTGCCCGACGATCCCCCACAACGTCAGCCGATGGCCGATGGCCGCCTGATCGACCCTGTATCGCCGCGGGAGCGGAAGTCGCCCGGCATTACCACCGAGCAGCAGAAGAGCTCGGCGGCGAGCAGGCGCAGGCGTATCTGCTGCACCGCTCCTGTCGCCAGGTCTGCTCGATGCTTTGCGCCGGAACTGGCGTGACACCCGGCCGACGCTGTGGCTGTTTCGCAATCGGGCAGAGACGCGCCCGATGGAAATCCCGATGGCGCAGCGGATCGACCATGTTGCGCACGCCGCGGTGGGGATCGCCGTCGAGGGAGGCATCACCAGCCGTAGGAACGCGCTTGCCACGGTCTTCATGGTCGTCGTTTCGCTGGCGAAGCCCCTGCTCTCGTGGACCGTCGGTTGGTCGCCGTCATGGGGCGTTGAATTCGGCGGTTCGGCGGCCATCATTTGCATCGGTGTCGTTGCATGGCGGGTTCTTCAGATCCGTCGCCTCTGTCGTCAAGGCAGGGAGTTTAGCGGCCGCGTCACGCGTGTACAGCGTGTGAAGGATCGCGCTCGGATCGACTTCGAGTACCACGACAGAACGTGCTCGCACATGGCATGGCAACCCGTGCATGCAACAGCCCGGGTCAGTCGAATCACCGCCGGGCTCCAGGTTCGGGTACTTGCATTGCCCGGTAGTCCAGGAACGGCTATCATCCCCGCGCTGTTCGAAAGTGCCGCCTGACGAATAGGCCTGGATCGTGCGAAACCGCGATCTGGGCCGTTCGTTGATGGCTGCTGGAGCCAGGCAACGTTGCGGCTGTGCAGGGTCAGCCTTTCTGTTGGCGTCGGGCTGTACAAGTCTTTTCAATATCTTCAATGCGGTAGTCGCCGGAAGATCGAAGCTGCATGCAGGCAGGCAGCTTGGCTTTGAAGCGCGGATTATCCGTACCCCACTCGAGCTGTTGGACGAACGAACCATGTGGCAAGACGCGATTGTTCAAGAAACGCGCCAACGTCGTGAAGTCTTCGCCTCGCAGTATGGACACGATCCCGATGCGATTTTTCAGGCAATCTTGCAAAGACAATCGCTGTCGCACAGGGCAAAGGCTTCCTACGCTACGCATACGCCAATGATGTTTGCTGCCCAACCCGTCGCTCCCGGGGCGCACCGCAGGCGGCGCGTCCCGGGGCTTTCACGCCGGGCTTCAGAATGACTCTTCGCGTCGCGATCTACATCTTTCCGGAAGTTGAGGTTCTGGATTTCGCCGGGCCGTTCGAGGTGTTCACGACCGCCACGCGCGTCCACCGACGCCGCAAACCGGGTTCGCAGCCACCGTTCGAAACTTTCACGGTGGCGAGGTCTTCGGCGCCTGTGCAGGCGCGCGCCGGCTTGCGCGCGGTACCCGACTACACGCTCGAATCCGCGTCCGCACCAGACCTGCTCGTCGTCCCTGGTGGAGTCGTCGATCGGGAGCTGCAAGATCCTCATCTGCTGCGCTGGGTGGTTCAGGTCTCGCAGTCTGCCAAGGTCATAGCGTCCGTATGTACTGGCAGTTTCGTCCTTGCCAAGGCGGGGCTACTCAGCGGCAAAGCAGCGACGACACATTGGGAAGACATTGCCGACCTGCGCACGCAGTTTCCCGAACTTGTGGTGCGTGAGGGAGTTCGTTGGGTCGACGAAGGCACGATCGTCACTTCGGCCGGCATCGCAGCGGGTATCGATATGAGTCTTCACCTGGTAAAGCGGTTTGCCAGCAACGAACTGGCTCAGGCCACTGCTCGTCAGATGGACGTACCGTACCGAACTGAGGCCTGAGCCTTCGCTCGAGGCGACAGCCTCCAGCCTGGCCGACGGGAAGTGCCGGGCTTCCGATAGAGCGCCGCGATGGCGATGCGCACCGGCAAACGTGCCGATGTGTCTGCCGCCAGCCTGGAACCCGCTCGGCGCGCAGCAGATCGCGCGAGATGCGGGCGCCGGTGAAGGGGTAATCGACCTCAACCGCACGCTCCGTCAGTTGCCGCTTCCAGTCCGTTATCGGGTGCGGGCGGAGGTCGTACTGTTGCGCCAGATCCGCCAATGTCTCTTCGCTCTTCAGCCGCTCTCACGACACCTGTGCCTTGATTACCGGCGTGGGGTTCCGCCTCGTCCTTCCCTCGTCCTTCTCGTCATGCTCCCGCTCCTGTTGGGGCTGGCTTGCGCAGCCGTTCGAGAGGGAAAACTACCCCTTATCCGGCGGTCCAAGTTGCCGGGGCCAGCGCTCTGAGCGATTGGTTCAGCGAGTGCTTCTGGCTCGCGGTTTCGCTGACGGCGCTCAGCTCTTCCTGGGCAGGGGTCGATACTCGGCGTCGCGGCCGCTCAGTTCGCGCCACAGATCGGCGAGCGGGATGCGATTCCTGGCCGTGAAATCAACCCATTCGGTGGGCACCGGGCGCCCGGGGTGGAAGCGGATTCCCCAGATGGGTTCGAAGCGCTCGGTCGACAGCGAGTAGCGGGCATCGCCAAGGACCTCCGGGTCGGCGAGCGCGCGCGCTACCCATCCGTCGGAAAAATGGGCGAAGCGGCGGTAGTCGCGCACGATGCGTTCGTTGGCGCGCAGTTCGGGCGGCAGCGCCGCTTCCTGCGCCAGGGCAACGCTGCTGCCGGTTTTCCACGTCAGATCGCTGCCGGCGCGGATACGGTCGGTGTGCAGGACGCCAGCCGATTCGTAGACCGAGCGCCAGAGGAAGACGTTGCCGACCGTCGGGAACATCCGGGCGCGCTCGATGGTGTGCCCGCGCTGGGCAGCAATCTGCGCCTGCGCGCTGAGCGCGCGTTCCTGCTGCCAGGCGGCGCTGCCGACGTAGAGCAGCGCAGCGGCGAGCGCGAGCAAGGTCGGCCAGCGCCTCTGCCCACGGCGCAAAGCGACGAGCAGGCCGAGCAGGAGGATCAAGGTGAACGGTGGTCCGATCGTCGTCAGCCAGTGCCAGGCGACGCGCACGTCGGAGAAGGGCCAGAGCAACTGCGTACCGTAGTTCGTGCACGCGTCGAGCACGCCGTGTGTGGCGTAGGCGAGCGTCGCTGCGCCGAGTATCGGCCGCCATTGGCTGCGCGCTGCCGATTTGAGCAGCCAGGGCGCTGCGGCAACGATCCCACCCAGCGGAATGAAGGCGAAGGCGTGCGTGAACTGTCGGTGGTACTGGATGTTGAGTAGCGGATCGGTGCTGCTGGCGATGAAGAAATCGACGTCGGGCAAGATTCCGGCAAGCGCACCGATCATCCAGGCGCGGCGACCGAGACGCTGGCCGAAGGCGGCGTGGGCGACGGAGGCGCCGAGCAGGGCGTGGGTCAGTGGGTCCATGGCGAGCGGCGGCAGTTGGCTGGAGTTGGCTGGAGTTGGGAGGGGGCAGGGCGGGCAGGCGACGGCGCGGCGGGCGAGCCGCAAGAGGAGTGGAGCGGAGCGCGGAGTATTTCCGCTTTCCCGGAGCCGGTCAAGCGTGCCGAGCTGGCCGGAAAGTGAATCAGCCGTAGACTCCTCCGTGCTGACGTAGAATCGACCTCTGCCGCCCGGCGCGGGTCGATGCCAGCCAGTGGCAGAACGTTTGCCCGCGGCAAATCGAGGTGCGGGCGAGTGCGAACGGGAGTGCGGACGGGAGTGGGGAACGAGGTGGCGACTGCGGTGGCGACCGAAGGGCGCAAGCAAGGCGGCGTCCATCAGGCTTGCGCGCTTCTGGCGCTGGCGACGCGGTGAGCAGCGAGCGCATCCGGCTTGCCCTGCGCCGGCTGTATCCACCGGCGGCCTTTCTCGGCGGCTTCGTCTGGGATGCGCTGACCATCGGCCAGCGCATCCGGGTCATCGACTTCTGGCGCCTGGGGGCTTTCCTTGTCGGAGCGGCGCTGCTGACGCTCTGGCTGGCGCGGCGCGCGGCGCGCGAAGTGCCGGCGCCGGCGGACGGCAGATCGCTGCGCGAGCGCCTGGCCGCACTCGCCCGGCAGGCTCCCTATCTGTTGCTGCAGTTCTTCTTCGGCGGCATCTTCTCGGCGCTGTTCATTCTTTACCTGAAGAGTTCCGGCCATCTCGGCACCTGGCTGATGGCCGCTTTTCTCGCAGCCTTGCTGGTCGGCAACGAGTTTGTCGGTGATCGCTACGGGCGACGGTTTACGCTCACTTGGGCGTTGTTTGCGCTGAATGCAATTCTTCTGTTCAATTTCGCGCTGCCGCATGCGCTGGGCAGCCTCGATCCTCTCTGGTTCTACGCTTCGACTGCGGCTGGCGTCGTTCTCACGCAAGGGCTGCGCTGGTTGGCGCCGGGCCGGCCCGGGCGCAGCGGACCTGCCTGGGCAGTCGCTGCAGCGCTGATGCTCGCTTTCCATTTCGACATGATTGCGCCGGTCCCGTTGGTCAAACGGCAACTGGCGGTCGGCCTGGAGTTTTCCCAGGCAGCAGGACGGTACACGCTGCAGGTCGAGCCGGCTGCCTGGTGGCAATGGTGGCGCGGGCAGGCGGCCAGCGTGCGCGTGCCGGAAGGGGGCAGGCTGTACGGTGTTTCGGCGGTCTTCGCGCCGCTCGGGGTGACCGCCGGGCTCGAGCATCGCTGGGAGATTCGCCAGGAGGACGGCTGGCGGCTGGTCTCGCGCCGGCCTTTCCAGACGACCGGCGGACGCGACCGCGGTTTCCGCGGCTATTCCTGGGTGCTCAATCCGCTGCCCGGCGACTGGCGTTTCACGGTCGCGACGCAGGATGGGCGAACGATCGATGTCCTGCGTCTGCGCGTCGAGCGCGGCACGCCGGCGCGCGAGGATTTGCATCTGTACGAGTTCGACTGAGAGGCTGTGAAAAAATCCCGAGCCTACCCTCCGGGAACGTGGGACGCAGGGTATAATGACAATGTCAACTACGGACGGTTTCTGGCGATGACTGAATCTCTTTTTCGCGAGGAAGAAGT
>NZ_JAPUVR010000138.1 GCF_029255125.1 Accumulibacter sp.
AAAGGCGGAAAGGCGAGTCGGCAGCCTCGCTTTCTACGCCACCGCAGAATTGTTCCCTTCCGCGCGACATCGGCGCCCGCTGCCCCGGGTGGCAGTGCTGAAACGAAAAATTCACAACCTCTGACTACTCCGATCACGCCGCCCATCTGCTCCGCCGCACCGCGTTCGCCGGCGGCCTCCATGGCCGGCGCTACAAACTCGTCTTCCGTGGCCAAAACGGGGCTACCTTGAACGCCACCACCGGGCTTTTCATGCTCCATTAGCTGAGGCTCAAACCGTCCTGCTCGCGGCCCAGCCTGTCGAGGGGCAATGGGCAGGCCGAGGCGTCTCTCGCACCGCCAAGTATCGCGCGAATCTCCCGCCGGCGGCTTCGGGTCTTTGGAAGAGGCTCGGCTGTGGGCCAACGACATCGTCCGCTGGTACAAAACACGGAGCACCTCCACAGCGGCTTCCGCTACGTGACGCCGGCCCCGCGCCAGCCTAATCCTGCTCGTTGGAGTGTGGCCGTAGTCGCAACTGGTCTGCTGCCGGCTTGGTCACCCTTAACGCTGGCCGGAAATCAGCGAAGCGCGATTGCGCCAGCACCACCGAAAGTATGCCAATCGCAGCGTGAGTTTCGGCGACAGCTATCTTGGCACTTGGAGAAGGGGGCATCTGCAGAACGAACTGAGTCCGGATGGCCAGGAGGCTTGCCTGTATTGCCACTCACCGAGTCAGCAACTCAAGTAAGATGCGGTGCGCGCAATTCGGTGCGCGTTTCGAGGCCGGATTGCAGCAGATGAGCGATGGCCTGCTAGAGCTCAGGAGAGAAAAACGCCACGACAGGTTCCTGGAACATCTCGGCCGACTCAAGCAGAGGACCTTGGCGCCAGCCAGCACTATAGGGTCAAGGTGGTCACCGAGGAAACCGGCAAGACGGTGGCAGCGATCACTTTGCAGAAGGTGCCGGTCCCCGGACGAGAGCCGGGAACCCCGGCGCTTGCTGCGTGCATGCCTGCACACCAACGAGTTCTCCTCGGGTGAAGTGAAGCTCTGGCGGACCTACTCGATGCTCACCGACCTGGAGAGTGTGTGCCGGAGTCTGAAAGGTAAGCTCGGCATGCGACCGATCTATCACAAGCGGGACGCGCGCTCGGACGGACATCTGATCATTACCGTGCTCGCCTAGCAGTGCGTTCAGTTTCTGCGCGTCAGACTCAAGGCCGCGGGAATCACCGACAGTTGGGCGACCCTGCGCGGGATATTCTGTGCGTCCAGCGCCGGGTGACCGCGATCTTCAACCAGTGCGACGGACGCTCGCTGCATGGGCGCAAAGCCACCGCCGCCGAACTCGGCCTGCTGGCAATCTATCGCGCGCTCCGCGTCAGCGCCGCACTCCGCGCAACGAGGAAACTGATCAGGTGAATCACAGATTGCGCGCTTGTGGTGCGACGCGCGCATTTCGTCGCAGGCGAGGCATTGATGCATCGAGCGATGCTTGTTGGCCCGCTAAACAGGGGTTGGGGCCGTGACCAGCGCGCATCCGGTCGAGCGCAGGCGTGGCGCAAGGCTTGCGGGCAACTACTGAGCGCCCCCTTCCGCCTTCGTGTCGATCTTGCGTGCGAGTGCTGTTCTGCTGTCGCCGGTTCGTGCGGCGCCTGCTTGTCGCCTGGCGCAGCAGCGGCTTGCGGCGAGCTCCTCGTTCTTACGTCACATACTTCGCCAGCAGCCGTCGCAAATCGTCAGCCAGTTCCGGGTGGCGGAGGCCGAAGGCGATGGTGGCGTCCAGGTAGCCGAGCTTGGAGCCGCAGTCGTAGCGTGTGCCGCGGTAGCGGTAGGCGAGGACCTGTTCCTCGGCAAGCAGTGCACCGATGCCGTCGGTAAGCTGGATCTCGCCACCGGAGCCTTTGCCGATGTGGGCGAGGTGATGAAAGATGCGCGGCGTCAGTACGTAGCGCCCGACGACGGCTAGCGTCGAGGGCGCTTTCGCCGGTTCGGGTTTCTCGACGATGCTGCTGATGTGTTCGACGCCGCCGCTCAACGGCTGGCTGTCAACGATGCCGTAGCTCTTGGTATGCGCGCGCGGCACGTTCTGGACGCCGATCACGGAGCAGTGGTGTTCGGCATGAACGTCCACCATCTGGCGCATCACCGCGGGCTCACCGTCGAGCAGGTCGTCGGCGAGGAGTACGGCGAAGGGCTCGTTGCCAACGACCGGTTTGGAACAGAGTACGGCGTGACCCAGGCCAAGCGCCTCGGACTGGCGGATGTAGATGCAGTTGATGTCCTTCGGCAGCAGGTTGCGCACGAACTCGAGCATTTCGGTCTTGCCGCGCCGCTCGAGCTCGGCTTCGAGTTCGTAAGCTTTGTCGAAGTGATCTTCGATCGAACGTTTCGAGCGGCCGGTGACGAAGATCATGTCGGTGATTCCGGCCGCTGCGGCTTCCTCGACGGCGTACTGGATCAGCGGTTTGTCGACGATCGGCAGCATCTCTTTCGGGCTGGCCTTGGTGGCAGGGAGGAAGCGAACGCCCAGTCCGGCGACTGGGAAGACCGCTTTGGTAACTCTTTTCATATGCTCGGCAACTCCCTGCAACTCGGTGAATGGAAACTCTTCCGGCACGGGCCGATGAGGGGATGTTGCGGACTCGTCGGGAATCCGCCCTTAAATTGGCTGGATAGTATATTCCGCTTGTTGCCGTTGCGGACAAAATGCATCGCTGGTGTGGCTCGGCCGGTCGCATTGCCGTGGCTACAGCATGCGCGGCGACAGGTTGCCGATCATTGAGCGCAGGCCGAGTTCGAAGAGCTGCTGCAATGGTTGGCTCAGGTAGGGCAGGGCAACGATCAAGCTGGCGAAGCCGAGTGCCAGGGTGAGCGGGAAGCCAATGGCCATCAGGTTGAGTTGTGGCGCTGCCCGGCTGAGCACGGCGAGCGCGAGGTTGGTGATCATCAGGGCAACGAGGATGGGCAGCGCGAGGAAAAGCCCCGACGAGAAGATGATGCTGCCTGCCTGCGCCAGTTTATGCCAGCTGGTCGGGTCTGCGCTTTGAATTCCGATCGGGATCAGCGCGAAGCTCTGGGCGAGCGTGGCGATGACCATCAGGTGGCCATTGATCGACATGAAGACGAGCAGCGCGAGCAGACCGAGAAATTCAGAGATGACGGCCGTCTGACCAGCGGTCTGCGGATCGTAGGCGCTGGCGAAACCTAGCCCCATTTGCATGCTGATCATTTCGCCGGCGAGGTCGACGGCGGTGAAGACGAGGCGCATGGCGAAACCCATGGCGAGGCCGATCAGCATTTGCTGGGCGAGAATCAGGAGCCCGGCTGCCGATCCCGGGGCGAGCGGCGGGATTGGCGGCAGTATGGGGGTGATGGCGAAGGTGATTGCCAGGCCGGCGGCGAGCCGGACGCGCAGCGTCAGCGCCGGGTTGCTGAACGGCGGGGCGGCAGCCAGGATGGCCAGGATGCGCGCCAAGGGGAAGAAGAAGGCGCTTACCCAGGCGTTGATCTCGTTGGCCGAGAGACTGATCACGCGGCAGTCAGCCGATGAAGAGGGGAATGCTTTCGAGCAGTCGCCGCATGTAGTCGACCATCAATTGCAGCATCCACGGTCCGGCCAGGATGAGGACGAGGAACATGCCGACCAGCTTGGGTATGAACGACAGCGTCTGTTCGTTGATCTGCGTCGCCGCCTGGAAGACGCTGATCACCAGGCCGATGAGCAGCGCAGCGAGGAGCAGCGGTGCTGACAGGAGCAGCGTCATTTCGATCGCCTGCCGACCGATATCCATGACCAGTTCGGGCGTCATGCGGCGAAGCTCGCCATCAGCGAGCCGAGCAGAAGGTGCCAGCCGTCGACGAGGACGAAAAGCATCAGCTTGAAGGGCAGCGAGACCATCACGGGCGACATCATCATCATGCCCATCGACATCAGCACGCTGGCCACGACCATGTCGACGATGAGAAACGGGATGAAGATGATGAAGCCGATCTGGAAGGCGGTCTTCAGTTCGCTGGTGACGAAGGCCGGGATGAGCAGGCGCATGGGCACATCGTCGGCGGTCTGGAAACGCGGGGCGTTGGTCATCCGGGCGAAGAGGGCAATATCAGCCTCGCGCGTCTGCTTGAGCATGAACTTGCGCAGCGGAACGGCGCCGCGTTCGATCGCCTGCAGATAGGTAATCCGGTTTTCGGAGAGAGGGACGTACGCGTCCGTGTAGACCGTGTCGAGCACCGGCGACATGATGAAGAAGGTGAGAAAAAGCGAAAGCCCGAGAAGAACCTGGTTGGGTGGCGAGGTCTGGGTGCCCAGCGCGTGCCGGAGCAGCGAAAGGACAATGATGATGCGGGTGAAGCTGGACATCATCAGCAAGGCGGCGGGAATGAAGGTGAGCGCCGTCAGTGTGAGGAGCGTCTGTATCGATAGCGTGTAGGTCTGACTAGCGCCGGGTCCGGGCGTGCTGGTGAAGGCGGGCAGGCCGCCGCCGGCTTGTGCCCAGACGGCGAGAGGCATGAGGAGCGCGGCAGGCAGGAGGAAGACGATCGCTCTAGCTGCCTTCATTCTTGCGTTCCGAGAGCTGCCTCAGCCATAGCGCAAAGCGTTGATCGGCAGCGGACGGCGCTTGCAGCTCGCCTTTCGGGAGTGTGTGCAGCGTTCGGATCTGGCCTGGTACCAGGCCGATGACGAGCCAGGTGTCAGCGATTTCGACGAGGACGATTCTCTCGCGGGCGCCGACGATCAAGCCGCCGACGATCCGCAGTGGTCCGCTACTGCCGAAGCCGCGTCCACCGTTGAGTCGGCGGAGGAGAAAAGCGGCCAGGAAGAGGACGCCAATGACCAGGACAAGGCCGAGGACGGTCTGTAGCATGGCTGTGGTCGACACGCCGGGATCGCCGCTGGCCGCCTGTGCCCAGGCGCCGCCTGGCAGGAGTGCGGTGCAGGCGCGTACTAAATGCGACATCACGAGCCTGGTGCCGGCGCGGCTGGCGTTCGCCTGGCAGATCACGCCACCCGGCTGGCCAATCCGGCCGTGTTCTGCCGAAGCAGCGGGAGGCTCAGTGGCCGATTCTGCGCGCACGTTCGGAGGGGGTAACGATGTCGGTCAGGCGAATGCCGAACTTGTCGTTGACGACGACCACCTCGCCCTGGGCGATCAGTGTGCCATTGACATAGACGTTGAGCGGCTCGCCGGCCAGCGCATCGAGCTCGACCACCGAGCCGTGCGCAAGTTGCAGAAGGTTCTTGATGGTGATCTTGGTGCGCCCGAGTTCGACCGAAATCTGGACCGGGATGTCCAGGATCATGTCGAGCTCATTCATCAGCGAAGGCTTGCCGCCGGGATCGTCGAAACTCGGAAAGATGTTCGCCGTCTGCGGGCCGGCCGCCGAGGCGGCATCGCTGAGCGCCTGTTCGGCCATCGCGGCTGCCCAGTCGTCGTCGATGCTGCTGCCCGGCGGGTCTTCCGGCTCGTCCGCTGTCTTAGCCACGCAGTTCTCCCAGCGGCGCTTCCTCGCCATCGGTGGCGATGAAACGCTCGACCTTCAAGGCGTATTGGCGACCCTGTTGGCCATAACGACATTCGATCAGCGGAACCTCGTCGACCAGGGCGACGATCGTTTCGGGAATGTCGATCGGGATCACATCGCCGACCTGCATGTTGAGGATATGGCGCAGGGTGACCGTGGTCGTCGCCAATTGCGCGCTGATTTCGACTTCTGCGTTCTTCAACTGCCTGCGCAGCATGATGATCCAGCGCCGGTCGGTCGACAACTGATCGCTCTGCATCGCGCTGTAGAGCAGGTCGCGGATCGGTTCGATCATCGAATACGGGAAGCAGATGTGCATGTCAGCGCTCGATCCGCCGAACTCCAGAGAAAAGCTCGTTGAAACGACAATTTCGGAAGGCGTGGCGATGTTGGCGAACTGCGAATTCATTTCCGAGCGGACGTACTCGAAACTCAGTTCGTATACCGGCTTCCATGACCGAGTGTACTCGGTGAAGACGACGGAAAGCAATCCCTGGATGATGCGCTGCTCGGTGGCGGTGAAATCGCGTCCTTCGACCCGGGTGTGAAACCGCCCGTCGCCGCCGAACATGTTGTCGACGACGAGAAAGACCAGGCTGGGGTCGAAGACGAAGAGTGCCGTGCCGCGCAGTGGCTTGGCGGTGACCAGGTTGAGGTTGGTCGGCACGACCAGATTGCGCGTGAATTCGCTGTACTTCTGAACGCGGATCGAGCCGACCGAAATCTCGGTGCTGCGGTGCATGTAGTTGAACAGGCCGATCCGCAGGTAGCGTGCGAAGCGTTCGTTGACCAGTTCGAGCGTCGGCATCCGCCCACGGACGATCCTTTCCTGCGTCCCGAGGTTGTAAGGGCGTGGCCCGCCATCGATTTCTTCCCCGCTTTCCGGCTCCTCGGCGTCGCCGGTGACTCCCTTGAGGAGGGCGTCTACCTCGTCTTGGGAGAGGAAATCCGTGCTCATTGTGGCTGGCTACTGAATGATGAACGAAGTGAACAGGACGTCGCGGATCGGCCCTTCTCTTTTCTTGTTTTTCGCCGCCGGGTCGAGGATATGGTTCATCTGGTCCTTGATCTCTTCGGCGAGACGCTGCTTGCCTTCCTTCGCGATCAGCTCGGACGCCTTCTTGCTCGACAGGAGGAGCGTGATGTCGTTGCGCAACTTGGGCATATACACCTTGAGCTGGTCGCCGGTTTGCGCATCCTCGACCTCGACCGCGGCAATCAACTGCAGGAACTGGTCGCCATTTTCCGGTACGAGGTTGACGGTAAAGGCGTCGAGCGCGACGTAGATCGGCGCTGCTTCGCGATCGACCTTCTTCTTCTTGACCGGCTTTGCCTTCTCGACCGCAGCTTCGCCGTTTTCCTCGTCGTGTTCAGGGCTGCTCTTGAGCAGGAAGAAAGCGGCTGTGCCGCCCAGCGCGAGGACGAGAACGACCGCGGCGACGATGATGATCAGCAGCTTCTTGCTGCTCTTCGCCGGGGTAGCTTCGGCGCTGTCCCCGGCGGGCTTGCTATCCTTGGTGGCCATCGAGCACTTCTCTCCCTGATTTGCTGGTCAGCCTGTTTCGTTTGCGCTTCGCGTGCTTCAGGCAAGGCGGCGGGCGCAGTGCCTACACGAAGAGGTCGACCAGCGCGTTGCCGCGCCGGATGGCCAGCGTGTGCGCCGCCTGCCCGGTGCCCGAAGCAATGCCAAGTATAGCGTCATCACCTCTTCGCCGGGGAGACTGCGATGCGTCCTCGCGTGCGGTCGGTGGCTGACGATCGGACTCGCTGCCGACGGTAACCTGGCCAAGCTGGACGCCAGCGCCGGCCAACAGTTCACGCAGCCGCGGCAGCGAATTTTCGATGGCGCTACGCACATCGGCGTTGGCCGACGCGAAGTGCGCGCTGGTTACCTCGCGGTCGATGCTCAGGGTGATTTCGACCTGTCCCAATTGTGCCGGGTTGAGCGTCAGTTGCGCTTGCTGCCGGTCGTTGTCGGCGAACCACAACAGTTTCTGCGCGAAGTCGTCGGTCCAGGCCGGATGCCCGAGCGGTGTTGCCACGTGCTGTGCGGGATGCCCGTCGACGGGGGCGGGCGAAGGATGCGCGCCGTTCGGCATGGGCAGCAGCGCGCCGAGCGGCGGCGAGCTGGACTCTGCTGTGGCGGTTTGGCGGCTGTCCGGTTCTGCCCCGGCAAGGCTGAAAGCGGCAAGTTTTGCCGCCCGTGGCTCGGTGGTGGCCGCTGCCGCAAGCAGCGTTTGCCGGCCGTCGGCGGCGCTCCCAGCGCTTGCGGCGTCGCGTAGGGCCGCTTCGTCGGTCAAGGGCGCGAGCAGCCGAACCGTACCGGCGGGCGCCGGATCTTCGTTCGGCAAGCCGCTGGTGGCCGCCTCGCCGAGTGCGCTGGCGACGCCAATGCGGGCGGTCGGTATCGCCGCGGCCAGGGTGACGAACCGCAAGGGCGTTGCTGCCTGGCCGGCTGCCTGCACCGCCAGGGCATCGGCAAGACCCGGCGTGGGCGGCGCATCGGCAAGTATCTGCGCGGTCGCGTCTGTCTGGTTTTGGTCCTCCGGCGGCTTCTGGCTGCTCCGCGTGTCGACGGCAAAGGCGGCGAGCAGACTGGCGAAATCGGCGACCACGGCGCCCAGGTCGGCGCTCGGTGCTTCATCCGTCCGGCTGCCGGCGGTGGTCGCCGCGAGGGACGAGGCGGTAAGTTGCGAAACGATGGAGATCGTCATGATCGTTCTTCTGGGCGGACGTAGTGCAGACTTTGAAGCAAGTCCCGTGCCAGCGCTTCACTGCTCCTCGCTGCCGTTTCCGCGGCGTGCTGCGTGTTCGTCCTGCACCTTCTGCTCCTGGCGCGTTTCCTGGCGCGCTTGCTGCAGCCGATGGCGCGTGGCCAAGGCGTCGAAGGCTTTCAGCTTGATCTGCTGCTGCTGCCATTCGAGCTGGCCGGCGACGGTTTGCGTTTCGTGGCGGCGGACAACCTGTGCCTGCTGCTCGATCGCTTCGTCGAGGCGGTCGAGGAACTGCTGGAAGTTGAGCCATTGTGGCTGCCCGATGCCGTTCTGCACGGCCTGACGGAAGCGCGCCGAGTACTCGTCGCGATACTGTTTCAGCAGCGCATGCTTGCCCTTCTCGCTTTGCTCGGCGGCAATCAGGCGGGCGAGCCGCTGCGTCGCGGCGTCGCTGCGGGTTTGCATCAGTTCGAGCACGGTCTGCAGGGCGAAGGGTTTGCTCATCGTGGACAGTCACCGGTGGCGCGTTTCAGGTGGCGCGCGCAAAGAGCGTCTGGAGGTCAGCGAGACTGCTCGTAAAGTCGGCGCGTTGGCTGAGCGCTTGCTGCAAGAGGGTCTCGAAGCGCGGGTAGAAGGCAATCGCCTGGTCGACCTGGGGATCGGAGCCGGCAACGTAGGCGCCAACGCTGATCAGGTCGCGCGAGCGCTGGTAGCGTGAAAACAGGCTCTTGAATCGGCGAATCAGTTCGAGGTGCTCGGGGCTGACCAGACTGACCATGGCGCGCGAGATCGATTGCTCGATGTCGATCGCCGGGTAGTGTCCGGCATCGGCGAGCGCCCGCGAGAGGACGATGTGCCCATCCAGGATGGCGCGCGCTGCGTCGGCAATCGGATCCTGCTGGTCGTCGCCTTCGGCGAGGACGGTATAGAAGCCGGTGATCGAGCCGCCCCCCTCGAGCCCGTTGCCGGCACGCTCGACCAGTTGCGGCAGGCGCGCGAAGACCGATGGCGGGTAGCCGCGGGTGACCGGTGGTTCGCCGATGGCGAGCGCGATTTCGCGCTGCGCCATCGCGTAGCGGGTCAGCGAATCCATGATCAGGAGGACGTGCCGACCGCGATCGCGAAAATACTCGGCGATGCTCGTCGCATAGGCGGCGCCCTGCAGGCGCATCAGCGGACTGACATCAGCCGGTGCGGCAACGACGACGGAACGGCGCAGCCCGTCGTCGCCAAGAATCTGCTCTATGAACTCCTTGACTTCGCGTCCGCGCTCGCCGATCAGGCCGACGACGATGACCTCGGCTGCGGTGTAGCGCGCCATCATGCCGAGAAGGACGCTCTTGCCAACGCCCGATCCGGCGAACAACCCCATGCGCTGCCCGCGCCCGACGCAGAGCAGTGCGTTGATCGCGCGCACCCCGACATCGAGGACATGGTCGATCGGCGCGCGCGACATCGGGTTGAACGGTCGGCTTTGCAGTGGGCGAAGCGCGCCGGCCTGCAGCGGGCCAAGTCGATCGAGTGGCCGTCCGGCGCCGTCGAGCACGCGACCGAGGAGTTCATCGCCGACCGGAACGAGCTTTGCGCGGTCGATCGAACGGCGCCGTGCGGGTGGCGGTTGACCGACCTGTGGTGGCCGGTTGCGCGTTTCCAGCGCGACGACGCGAGCGCCCGGCGAGAGGCCGTAGACATCGTCCGAGGGCATCAGGAAGAGCCGTTCGCCGTTGAAGCCGACGACCTCGGCTTCGATCGGCGAGCCGCCGGTCGGCATGATCCGGCACGAGCTGCCGAGCGGCAGCTTGAGTCCCGACGCTTCCATGACCAGGCCGTTGATCCGTGTCAGGTGTCCGCTGGGGAGCAGCGAACTGGCCTGGCGCGCGGCCTGCCGGCAGCCGACGAGAAAGCTCTGCCAGGCGGCCAGATGCGGGTTTTTGCCGGGGTCGCTCATTGCCCGCGATCGCGTGCGGATGGCTCGCCCTTCGCCAGCCACTCCGGGTTGATGCCGATCGCTTCGATGACGCGCCGCCAGCGCGTTTCGAGCGTGGCGTCAACCTCGCTTGCGCCGAGTTCAACCCGGCAACCGCCCGGGGTCAGCGCTGCGTCGTCGAGGATGCGCCAGTGACTGTGCGCGAGTTGCTCGCCAAGGTGAGTGCGGATCAGACTGGCGTCGTCCGGATGGGCAAACAGGAGCGGCTGCCCGTGATGCGGATGAAGCGTCGTCACCGCTTCCCTGACTACCGGTAGCAGCAGTTCGGGGCGGACGCGCAGACTCGAGCGGAGAACCTGATTGGCGATTTCGAGAGCCAACGCGAGCAGTTCGTCGGCCACCGTCTGGTCGATGGCGGCCAGCGCCTCGGGTAGCTTGTCGAGGACGCTGGCGAGTTGTCCGGCGATCGCCTGGGCGGCGCCGAGGCCCGCCTGGTAGCCGGCCGCGTAGCCCGCATCGTGTGCCTCGCGATGCATACGCTCGATCTCTTCGGCCGTTGGCAGAACGATCGCGTGCTCCTCGACCGGGCTCTCTTCCGTCGGCCGAATCTCGACCGGTTCGGCGCTGGGCGCGACGGCTTCGGGTGCCGATGGCGGCGGTTCATGCGGTGTGGCGTCCGCCTGCTCGTCGAAGGCTGCCACCTCCCAGCGCTGGTAAGCGGTCAACTTTTCCTTGGGGATCCACGGGTTCATCGACGATCCGTGGCGGCGAACGGGTAGATGCTCGCTTTCTCGCGTTGGGGCACGTGTGCACCGTGCCACCGGCCGCTGCGCTCATCGACTCGCTTGTCCCGATTTTCCAGCTTGTCCATCATGCGTTCTCTTGCTGTCTGTCGTTGCGTATGGCCGGTTCGCCGCCGGTCAGCGCGTCGATCGATCGACGCGCGTCGACGACCTGCCGGGGCTCAGACCATTTCCTCGTTACCGGCGCCGCCGAGGACGATCTGTCCCTCGTCGGCCAGACGGCGGACGATCTTCAGGATCTCTTTCTGTTCGGCTTCGACTTCGGAAAGGCGCACCGGGCCACGTGAATCCAGGTCCTCGCGCAGCATTTCGGATGCGCGCTGCGACATGTTGCGGAAAATCTTTTCGCGCAGAGCCTCGTTGGCGCCTTTCATGGCGAGGATCAGCGATTCGGACTGGATTTCGCGCAGCAGAAGCTGTATCGCCCGGTCGTCGAGGTCGAGCAAGTTTTCAAAGACGAACATTTCGTCTAGGATTTTCTGCGCCAGGTCCGGATCGTACTCGCGAATCGAATCGAGCACCGTGGTTTCGTTGGCAGTTCCCATGAAGTTGAGGATCTCGGCGACTGTCCGTACGCCGCCCATGGCCGATTTCTTGATGCTGGCGGAACCGGAAAGCAGGCGGAGCATGACGTCGTTCAATTCCTTGAGGGCTTCCGGCTGGATGCCTTCGAGCGTTGCGATGCGCAGGACGACATCGTTGCGCAGCCGGTCGGAAAACTGGTTGAGGATGTCGCTCGTATGGTCGTGCGCCAGGTGTACGAGGATCGTTGCAATGATCTGCGGATGTTCATTCTTGATCAGGTCGGCAACGGTTGGCGCATCCATCCATTTCAGCCCTTCGATGCCGTTGGTATCGCCTGGTTGGAGGATGCGTGAGATCAGGTTGGACGCCTTGTCGTCGCCGAGCGCTTTGGTCAGCACCGAACGAACGTAGGCGTCGGCATTGACATGCACCGCCGCCGAGTCCTCGGCGATCTGCTGAAAGTCGTCGACCACCTGTTCGACGCGCGTACGCGCCACCGACTTGAGCGCGGCCATCGCCTGCCCGATTTTCTGCACCTCCTTCGGTCCGAGGTACTTGAGCACCTCGGCAGCGTAATCCTCGCCGAGCGCGACGAGCAGGATCGCACTCTTTTCGATGCCGTCTTCAGCCGCCATTGGCACCCATCCATTCCTTGATGATGTTGGCTACCGCCTGCGGGTCCTGCTGGGCCAGAGCGCGCGCGCGGGTCAGCTTCTTTTCGAGCAGTTCGGCGGCTGTCGGAACGTGTTTCACCGGCTCCTCGGCTTCGCCTTCTTCCTCGTCGGCGATCACGTCGATCTGACCACCGGCAGCCGCTCGTTCGCCTGGCGGACGCTCGAGCATCGTCCGGATCAGCGGGCGAACGACGCCGAGCAGTAGATAGGCGACGATGGCGGCAATCACGCCGTACTTGATCAGATCCTTGGCCAGTGAGACGGTTTCCGGATCGCGCCAGGCAGGCAGACCCTCTTCCTTTTCGACGACGGTGAACGGCGCGTTGGCGACCGATATCGTGTCGCCGCGGTCCTTGTTGAAGCCCATGGCTTCCTTGACCAGGTCGCTGATCTGCTTCAGCTCGGCGTCGGGCAGCGCACGGTTGGCCGGTTTGCCGTCCTTGCCGATTTCCTTGCGCTGATTGACGACGACGGCCGCCGAAAGGCGTCTGATCGTGCCGACCGATTGCTTGACATGGCGAATCGTTTTGTCGATCTCGTAGTTGATCGTCGAATTCTTGCTTGTGCTGATTGGCTGGGCAACGCTGGCGATCGGCGCCTGAACGCCCGCCGCGTTGATCTGGCCGGGCAAGGGCTGGCCGGGTGCAGCAGTGCCACCGGCGCCGGCGACCGGCGGCTGGGTGAGCGGCGCGCTGGCCGGCACCGGCGGCTGGTTGCTGAGCGCGCCGGGAACCCCCTGGGCTGTTGGACTGGTGCTCGCCGTCTCGCTCGTCTGCTGACTACGAATGCTGATGTCGGGCGGCGTCGTGTTCGGCCGATGCGTTTCCGCTGTCTGTTCGCTTTGCGAAAAATCGATGTCGGCGGCAATCTGTACGCGCGCGTTGCCTGGGCCGACGAGCGGCGCCAGGATGTCCTCGACGCGCTTGATGATGCTCGCTTCCACCTCCTGAACGTACTTGACCTGCGTCGGGTCGAGCCCGGCCTCAAGCAACTTGCTCTTCATCTGCGAGAGCAGCGCGCCGCTCTGGTCGAGCAAGGTGACGTTGGCCGCGCTCAGTTGCGGCACGCTGGCGGCAACCAGATTCTGGATGCCGGCAATCTGCACCGGTTCCAGCGCGCGGCCCGGGTAGAGGTTGAGCAGGACCGAGGCCGATGGCTTGAGTTCTTCACGCATGAAGACCGTTGGTTTGGGAATCGCCAGATGGACGCGCGCGGCCTGGACCGCGGCGATCGACTGGATCGTCCGCGCCAGCTCACCTTCCAGGCCGCGTTGGTAGTTGATCTGCTCGGCGAACTGACTGATGCCGAATTTCTGTCCCTCCATCAACTCGAAGCCGACCGCGCTGCCGCGCGGTAGGCCCTGTGCGGCCAGACGCAGGCGGACGTCATGCACGCGCTGGGCGGGAACCAGGATGGCGCTGCCCGATTCGTTGAAGCGGTAAGGGACGTTCATCTGCTCCAGCGTGGCGATGATCGCGCCACCATCGCGCTCGCCGATATTGGAGAAGAGAACTCGGAAGTCGCTCTGCCGAAAGAGTATCGTCGCCGTGACCAGCAGCGCTATGACGGCTGCCAGGGCGACCATCAGGATGATCTTCTGCTTGTTGCTCAGACGCGCCAGCGCTTCGCGGGCGCGGCTCAGCAGGCTGTCCGCGGCGGCCGCGTTGGTCGTTTCTAGGCTCTCGGTTCCGGCTGCCGCCATGCTCGTGTGACGTCGAAGAGCCTGCAATCAAGCAGGCAAGAAGCAAAAAAGCTGATAATTACAATGCTATATTGTAGCGGTTAATGGCGGCTGACTCTTCATTCAATGAGCAAAGTAGCATAAATGACAACGGTCACACGCGAAGCGCAGGAGCTGCAAAAGGCGTTCGACGTTTTCAACCAGGTTTCATTGGCTCTCAGCGAGTCGTACCAGGCGCTGCAGACGCGCGTCGAGTCGCTGACCAACGAACTGGCCGTCGCCAACGGCGAGTTGCGCCGGCAGTACGAGGAAAAGGAAGCGCTGTCCGAGCGCCTGGCGCTGCTGCTCGACGCGCTGCCAGCGGGGGTCGTCGTGCTTGACGGCGAGGCGCGGGTCAGCGAGGCGAATCCGGCTGCGCGCGCGCTCTTCGGTCTGGCGGTCATCGGCCGACGCTGGCCCGAACTGGCGCGCCAGCGGCTGGCGGCGACCGAGGCTCCGGACGAGTGGCTGTGCGCTGCGCGCCGCCTGGCGATCACTGAGAGCGCGCTCGACTCGGCCGGCGGGCGGATTCTGCTGATCCACGACGTCACCGCGGCGCATGCTTTGAAGAGCGAGCTGGAACGTAACCGGCGTCTGGCCGCGATGGGCGAAATGGCGGCGGCGCTCGCCCATCAGTTGCGCACGCCGCTCGCCACCGCCTTGCTCTACAGCGCCAACTTGGCGCAGGCGGAGCTTGGCGCGGCGGCGCGCGTGCGCTTTGCGGAAAAGGCGACGGCGCAGCTCAAACGCCTCGAACGCCTGATCCAGGATGTGCTGCTCTTTGCCCGCGGCGAGCGTATCGGGCGCGATCGTGTGTCGCTGCGCGAACTGTTCGGCGAAGCGACACAGAGCGTCGAAGCCTTGTTTCGCGAGCAGGGCGTCAGCTTCCGGGTGCTCGGAGCGACCGGCGAGGCGGGTGCGGCGGTCATCGTCGGCAGCCGCAAGGCGCTCGCCGGGGCGCTGGTCAATTTACTGGAAAATGCGCTGCAGGCGTGCTCGGCGGGTGGCGACGTGACGCTTGCCGGCGAGTGGCAGGCGGGGCAGGTGGCGATCAGCGTGCGCGATAGCGGCGCCGGGATTGCGCCGGAGATCCAGGGGCGAATCTTCGAACCGTTCTTTACGACGCGGGGTCAGGGCACCGGCCTGGGCCTGGCGATTGCGCTGGCCGTCGTGCGCTCGCACGGCGGAACGATGCAGCTCAGGTCGGTGCTCGGCCACGGCTGCGAGTTCGTCATCGCGCTACCTTCCTCGCCAGCGGGAGAAGCGATTGATTCAACGGATGAATCCGATGGAACATGAAATGCCGATCCTGGTCGTCGAGGACGACGCGGCGTTGCGCGAGGCGATTTGCGACACGCTTGAGCTGGCCGGACAGACGGTTCTCGCAGCCTGCGGCGGCAACGCGGCGCTCGATGTGCTCGAGCGCCGCGCAGTCGCGCTGGTACTCAGCGACGTGCGTATGGTGCCGGTCGATGGCATCACTTTGCTCAAGGAGATCCGCCGGCGTCAGCCGCACCTGCCGGTCGTCCTGATGACCGCCTTTGCTGACGTCGACCGCGCGGTCGAGGCGATGCGCGCCGGGGCGTGCGACTTTCTGCTCAAACCCTTCGAGCCGCCGGCGCTGCTCGAGCATGTGCGACGCTACCGTTTGCCGGCGGGCGGCAATGAAGCGGGAATCGTCGCGCTCGATCCCGCCAGCCAGAACCTGTTTGCGCTCGCCCGACGCGTCGCGCAGAGCGATACGACCGTTCTCCTCAGTGGCGAAAGCGGTGTCGGCAAGGAGGTCATCGCGCGTTTCATTCATCAGCACTCGGCGCGCAGCAAGGGGCCGTTCGTCGCCATCAACTGCGCGGCGATTCCCGATACCTTGCTCGAGGCGACGCTCTTCGGGCATGAAAAGGGCGCTTTCAGCGGGGCGCAGCAGGCGCAAGCGGGCAAATTCGAGCAGGCGCAGAACGGCACATTGCTCCTCGACGAGGTGACCGAAATGCCGCTTGCCCTGCAGGCCAAACTGTTGCGCGTCCTGCAAGAGCGCGAAGTCGAACGGGTTGGCGGCAAGAAGCCGATTGCGCTCGACATTCGCATCATCGCAACCTCGAATCGCGACATGGCCGAGGCGGTGGCAAAGGGGCTGTTTCGCGAGGATTTGTTCTACCGCTTGAACGTCTTTCCGCTGCTGATTCCGTCGCTGCGTCGGCGCAGCCGTGACATCGTTCCGCTCGCGCTGCATTTCCTGGCCGAGCACGGTGGGCGTGCCGGGCGACCAGGTCTACGCCTGTCAGCGGCAGCCGAGGCCGCTCTCGAGCGGCATCCGTGGCCGGGCAACGTGCGGGAGCTGGAAAACGTCATGCAAAGGGCATTGATCCTGGCCAGTGGCGAACTCGTCGAGGTCGACGATCTGCATCTGACGGGTGAGTTCCTGCGCCCCGTCGGGGCGTCGCTGGCGGATGCTGGCGCGGTGGCGCCGGCACCCGCCAGCCAGGGCGCGGACGGCGCGCTGCCGGCGGCGCAGGCCGAGCGTGGCGACAGCTTGCGCGAGCGCGAGCGGGCGCATATTCTGGAAACCTTGGCCGCCAGCGGTGGATCGCGTAAACTTGCTGGCGAACGCTTGGGCATGCCCGAGCGCACCTTGCGCCACAAGTTGCGCAAGTATCGCGAGGAGGGCTTTCTGAAGGACTGAGGTCGGCAGTCCCGGCCGCCTGGGTATGAGGCATGCTCCTTGCTTCTTCTTGCCTGGATAGCGTTCGGAGATCAGGATGGACACCAGGGGAATCGATCAGATGTTGGGTATGCTGCGCGCCACGTCGGCTGCCGCCAGCGGCGGGCCAGCCGAACCGGCGGGCGCGGCGGTGGGCGCGCCGGGCGGGACGGACTTCGCGCAGGTCTTGCAGAACTCGATCGCCGCGGTCAGCCAGACGCAGCAACAGGCGGAAGCGATGGCGGCAAATTTTGCCGCCGGCAACAACTCCGAGAACCTGCACGAGGTGATGCTTGCCTTGCAGAAGGCCAGTCTGTCGTTTCAGGAGATGGTGCAGGTGCGTAACAAGCTGGTCTCGGCGTATCAGGATGTCATGAACATGCAGATCTGAGGTCGGAGGTAAACGGCGATGGGTTCGTGGCCGCTTGACCTGACCGGTCTGCTGGCGATTGCCGCCGGCCTCGGCTGGGCTTCCGGAATTCGCCTGTACGCGACGCTGTTCGTCGTCGGCCTGGCTGGCAACCTGGATTGGGTGAGCCTGCCCGAAGGCTTGCGCGTGCTGCAGCACCCGTGGGTTCTCGGCGCGTCGGGCCTGATGTTGTTGGTCGAGTTCCTGGCCGACAAAGTGCCCTGGATAGACTCGCTGTGGGACGGCGTGCACAGCTTCATCCGCATACCGGCCGGCGCCGCTCTGGCGGCGATGGCCTTTGGCGGACAGGGTGTCGAGTGGCAGACGGCAATGGGCATCGTCGGCGGTGGGCTGGCCGCCGGCGCGCATTTTGCCAAGGCGGGAACGCGCGCGGCGGTCAATGCCTCACCCGAGCCTTTCAGCAATCTCGCCGTGTCGTTCGCCGAAGACTCGCTGGTCCTTTTCGCCTTGTGGCTGATGTTTGCCCATCCTTGGCTGTTGCTCGTTCTTCTCGCCGCTTTCCTGGCCTTGCTCGTCTGGCTGTTGCCGAAAGTGTTTCGCCTGTTGGGCGGCTGGCGCCAGGCGCAGCGTCGCGCCTGAGCCGGCGGACGCCGGACGGTACTCGTCGGCAAGCGGCCTAAGCCATGCGGGCGGCAGCCCAGACCATTCCCCCGCCGATCGCGCCCAGCGAGACGGCGAGCAGTAGCGCACAGCCTGCCCGATAGGCGTACGGACGGCAGGTGCGGTCGGCCAGCGCGAGGAGGTGCAGCGCACCCCAGAGGACAGCCAGGCCGACGATCAGCGCGATGGCGAGCACCTGCACTTCGCCTGAGTCGACCGATGGCATGCGCTTCTCGCGCCAGGGCAGGGCGAGAAAAACGCCGAAAATCCAGAAGAGTGCGCTGCTCCCGCCGGCGCAGAGCAGGGCGACACCGCGCGTGATCCATTTTTCCATCATCATCCTTTTGTTCGGGTCTGGGCTGCCCGTCACGGTGGAACTTCTTCAGCGCACTGCCGATAACTCCGGGCGGCACAGCAGGACCGGGCAAGCGGTGGGATAATCGCATTTTTCAGTCAGCAATTCGAGCTTCCAATGACCATTCAGTGGTATCCCGGTCACATGGCTGCGGCGCGCAAGAAGGCCGAGGAGATGATGGCGTCGATCGACGTCGTGATCGAACTGGTCGATGCACGGTTGCCGGAAGCCAGCACCAATCCGCTCGTGCGTCAGCTCCGTCTGCAGCGCCAGCGGCCGTGTCTGAAGGTGCTGAACAAGGCTGATCTGGCCGATCCGCGGGTCACCCGCGCGTGGATCGCGCATTACGATGGCCAGGAGGGAATGCGCGCGCTGGCCCTTTCGTGCCGCAACGCAGCCGAGGTGGCGCGCCTGCCGGCGCTCTGCCAGAACCTGGCGCCGCATCGCAACGACAATGTGAAGCCGCTGCGCATGATGATCATGGGCATACCGAACATCGGCAAGTCGACGCTGATGAACGCGCTGCTCAAACGCAGGCTGGCCAAGGTCGGCGACGAGCCGGCGATCACCCGGGCGCAGCAGACGACGCAGATCGGTCCGCGGCAGTGGATCACCGATACGCCAGGGCTGCTCTGGCCGCGCATCGAGCATCCCAGCGACGGCCTGATGCTTGCGGCTAGCCACGCGATCGGACGCAACGCGATGGTCGACGACGAGGTGGCGCAGTTCCTGGCCGGTGTGCTGCTCGCGCGCTACCCGGATCTGCTCGCCCGGCGATACAGTTGGACCGCCGGTGCGCTCAGCGCTCTCGATCCACTCGGCGTGATCGAAGCGATCGCCGTCCAGCGCGGACTGCGTCTGCGTGGCGGAGTGGCCGACCTGGAGAAGGCGGCGAGCGTCCTGGTGCAGGACTACCGGTCCGGTCTGCTCGGCCGGATCAGTCTGGAAACGCCGACAACGCGCGGGGAAATGCTGCTTGGAACGGATCGATGCGCAGAACTCTCGGCGGCACACTGACCGGTCTGCTCAGCGCCCTGTTGCTCGCGCTCAACTCTCTGATCTGGGTGCCACTTCTGCTGCTGCTTGCCCTGGTCAAACTTCTCCTGCCTAGTCGCGCCGTCCGCCTGCGACTCGATCCGGTGTTGATCGGGATTGCCGAAGCGTGGATACGTTGCAACGGTGCCTGGATGCAGCTTACCCAGAAAACGGCCTGGGATATCGCCGGGCTCGACGGGCTCGCAGCGCGCGGCTGGTATCTGGTGAACTGCAATCATCAGTCCTGGGCCGACATCTTCGTTCTCCAGCGGGTGCTGACGCGACGGATTCCGCTGCTCAAGTTCTTCCTCAAGCAGCAGTTGGTCTGGGTGCCAGTGATGGGGCTGGCCTGGTGGGCACTGGATTTTCCGTTCATGCGCCGGCACAGCGAAGAGACGCTGGCCAAGCACCCGGAATTGCGCGCGCGCGACCAGGAGGCCACACGTCTGGCGTGCGAGAAGTTCGCGCTGATTCCGACCAGTGTGATGAACTTCTGCGAAGGGACGCGCTTCACGCCAGCCAAACACGCGCGCCAGCAATCGCCGTACCGACATCTGCTCAAGCCGAAGGCGGGCGGTATCGCGCTGGCGCTCAACGTCATGGGCGAGCGCTTCGCCGCCATCCTCGACGTTACCATCGTCTATCCCGAAGGCGCGCCGAACTTTTGGCAGTTTCTCTGCGGCAGCATGCGGCAGGTCGTCGTTCGGGTACACCGGCAGCCGGTCCCACGCGAACTGGCGAAGGGCAACTACGTCGGCGATCCGGCCGTGCGTCAAGCGTTTCAGGTCTGGCTGCAAGAACTTTGGCGCGCGAAGGACGAAGAAATCGGGCGCCTGCTCGCCGAAAAGGTGACCACTGCCGGCCGTGGCGCTTGACTGGTGTGGCCGGCGAGATCCTCCGCTCGCTTTGCTGCGAGTTGCCTTCCGGCAGCCTAGGCGCTGGCGCGCACGGCGCGCGTCACCGCGCAGGCGCTTGCCGCGACGCAGGCTTCCGTCGCCTCCGCCCATTGCCGGGCGCTGCGGTTGGCTACCCGCAGCGTGCAGTCGGCGGCCGAAAGGGCACACTTGGCGGTGGCCTGGGCGAACCAGAATCCGGCCGGCGAGTTTTGCCGGCTACGCTCGACGAGCGGCGATAGCGACGCCGCAAGGGAGGCATTGAGTTCCGCCTGTCGAGTTTCGGCCAATTTGATCAGTTGCTCCTGCACGTGGGCCGCAATCTCATAGAGGCTGCGCGAGTAGGAGAGCAGCTTTTCGAGCACGGGGCGGCGACAGGTCCGGCTGAGCGCAAGCGCGTCAGTCAGGTCGCGCACCTCAGCCAGCGAGCCTTGCTGTGCGGCAGCGCTTTCGACGAGCGAACGCGTCGAATTCAGGTTGAGGCTGATCAGGTGTTCCGAACCGTCGAGCGCTGTGCGCACCACGTCAGCCAGGACATCGATCGTCGTTCCGCGTTTGTCGATGATTCGTTGGTGGGCGGGTGGCATGGTGGACTCCGGCAAACGTGATGAAGAGGCGTCTGCTCGCAAAAAGCGGGTCGTCGCTCATTTTGGACTTGCTCCGAGGTGATCGGATCGACGCTATTTGTTGCGGTGCAGCATGAGGCTAGCCTAGCGCGTATCGGCTGCTGAGTCAAGGATCTTGTGCGGGAATTTTGCGATTCAGCGCTCCCCCTCGAGCGCTCCGGCTCCGGCGTCATGGCCGGGCCTGCGGGACCGCTCGTTGCAAGAGCGCAACTGGCGGTCCGCTGTACCGACGCCTCAGTGGCCGCGTGTCGACAGGTACTCGGCGACGGCTGCGATCTCTTTGTCATCGAGGCGCGCCGCGATGTCGCGCATCACGCGCGCCTCGTCATTGGCGCGCGAGCCGTCCTTATAGGCCTTCAGTTGCTTGACCAGATAGCTGGCGTGCTGGCCGCCGAGCGAGGGAGCAAGGACTGCCGGGACGCGTACCATCAGCTTGTTCCAGTCACGGTTGCCGATGCCATCCGGACCGTGGCAGCCGATGCAACCGGGTACCACGTTCGGGCGTCCCTTGCCTTTGCGGAAGAGCTTCTCGCCTGCGGCGAGGATCTCCTGGTTGGTCGCCTCTTCAGCTTTTGGCTTCTGCTTGGCGAAAAAGGCGGCAATGTCCGCCAGGTCGGTTTCGGCAACCGCCTGCGCCTGCGGCGTCATCTGCTCGTTCTTGCGCTTTCCAACCTTGAAATCATGAACCTGCTTGACGATGTACTCGGGTAGCTGGCCCGCCAGCTTCGGCCACGGATCGGCCGGCGGCGGCAATGCTATGCTGTTGCCATCGGGACCGTGGCAGGCGGTACAGACGGCAGCTTTGGCTTCCCCGAGTTCGGGATTTCCTGCCGCGAAGGCGCCAAAAGTCGCCCCCAGAAAGACAAAGCCGAGCATGGACAATGGCTTGCGCATGTTTTGTTCCTTCCTCCCCACGAGATTTTTCCGGAGTTTGCAGAATCGTGCCGTCTCTGACATAATCTGCGACCGAATGTCGCATGGCAGGTATTATGAAGACTCGCCGCCCTGCTGGCAACAAAGCGTGATAAAAGCAGATCAACCAAGCGTTAGGGAGAGGGAGGAAGCGCGATGTCACAACACCATGTTGCCCACCACGATGCTCACCATGGCGGCCACCATGCCCACTGGGACACCAGCGTCTGGCCGGCGGTCATCAGCATAGGCATCCTGGCCTGGAGCCTGGCGTTTTCGTTTCATTTCGTCTATCACCAGAGTTTTGCCGGGCTGATCACCTTTGGCCTCGGCCTGCCGCTGATTCTCGCCGGCATCGCCGGCTGGACGAGCGAAGCGATGGGCAAGGGCGAGGGTCTGTCGTTCGGCGCGATGGGCTGGTTCATTCTGGCGGAAGCCATGATTTTCATGAGCTTTTTCGCCTACTACTGGTTCATGCGCTTGAATTCGCCAGCCTGGCCGCCGGCCGGAACGCCGGAGTTGCCGGTGGTCTATCCGCTGGTGATGACCGCGGTGCTGGTCGGTTCGTCGATCACCATCCACGCTGCCGAACACCAAATGGATCTGGGCAACAAGTCCGGTTTCCTGACTTGGCTGGTCGTCACCATCGTGCTTGGTCTGACCTTCCTCGGCATGTCGGTTTACGAATGGACACACCTGATCCATGGTGGCTTCACGATTGCCACCAACAGCTTCGGAACCACGTTCTATTCGATTACCGGTCTGCACGGCTCGCACGTCGTCGTCGGTCTGGCGATTTTCCTGGCCGGGCTTCTGCCGGCTTTGCGCGGCAACATCTCGCACGGGTTCTGGCGTACGGCCAGCCTGTACTGGCACTTTGTGGACGTGATTTGGTTCTTCGTCGTTTCGCAAGTCTACTTCTGGTAGGCCTTAGCACCGTGGCATACGCGGTTGGGGAGCCGACGCGCTCGAGTTCGCCGGATACGTCGGTCATGCGCATCGACGAGCCCCGGTTCCTCGGCGCACGTCTGGCCGGCGAGACTCGCCTGATCGACAGTAGCGGCGCGAATTTCGCGCTCGGCGAGATGTTCGGCAAGCCGCTGATCCTGGTTCTGTCGTATTACGGCTGCGACGGCACCTGCCCGACCATGAACATGGAGTTGGCCAGAGCGTTGGCAAAGGTCGAGCGTTTCCGGCTGGGGTCCGATTACCGCGTCTTGACGGTGTCGTTCGACGCGCGCGATTCCAGCGCAACCGCGGCCGATTTTCTGCGCAAGACGGGGGCTGTCGGCAGCGGGGGGGACGGCAGCGAATTGCAGCCCGGCTGGCGGCACGCCGTGCTCGCCGACAAGGATGTGAAAACGTTTGCCGCCAGTGTCGGCTTCAACTTCTTCTGGTCGGATGCGGCAAAGGCCTTTCTTCATCCGAATGTCCTGGTGTTCCTGACGCCGCAGGGGCGAGTGGCGCGCTACATCTATGGCACGCGTATGGATGCGGAAACGCTTACGCTGGCGCTCACCGATGCCGACTGGGAGCGGATCGCAAATTCAACTGCGGTTTTCGACATGGTTACCGGCGCGTGTTTCAGCTACAACTACGAAGAAGGCAGGTATCAACTGAACTACCCGCTGCTCGCGGGTATAGGCTCCCTTCTCCTCGGCCTGTCGCTCATGGGCCTGGGAGCATGGGGATATCGGAGGAAGATGGGGAGGATGCATGGATAAGATTCTCAAACGTTTGGCGGTGACGAGCGTGGCTGCGGCGGCTGCCGGCGGAGCGATGGCAGCAGCGGGAGGGGCGGAGCGCGTGTTCGATCCGGCGCCCGGTTGGGATTACCTCTGGAAAGAGGTGCTCATCGACATCTCCGTGATCGGCATCCTGTTCGCCCTGATGACCGCGTATCTCATCTGGCGCTACCGGCGGACGCCGGACAATGTCGTTGGCAGCGGCCCGCGTCTGTCGCCGGCGGCGGCGGTCGGCTGGGTGGTCATTCCGACCTTCGTCTTCATGGCCGACGACTTCTTCATCGCCGCCAACGGCTGGGCGCTGTGGAACAAGTATCGCGATGTTCCGGCCGATCGCTTGGAGATTCAGCTCGAATCCGGCATGTACAGTTGGGACTACACGTATCCGAATGGCGTGCAGACGCAGAATGAATTGATCGTTCCGGCCGGCAAGCCGATCCTGTTGCGGATGACCAGCCGCGATACGCTGCACAGCCACTTCATTCCGGATTTCCGCGTCAAGGAAGACTCGATGCCTGGGCGGGTGACCTATATCTGGTTCCTGCCCAAGGAGGCCGGCAAGGAGCATCTGGTGACCTGCGCCGAGTACTGTGGCGTCATGCATTCGTACATGGCTGGCCGAGTCGTCGTGAAGACGCCGGAAGAATTCAAGGCGTGGTACGAGACGAGCGGAGCCTCCGCCAAGAAAAGCAGTTGAGTGACGGGAGACGGGACATGAACTTGAAAGAATGGATCTTTACCACCGACCACAAGCGCGTCGGAGTGCTCTACCTGATTGGCTCGATCGCCGCGTTCATCGTCGCCGGCATCATGGCGTTGCTGATGCGCGCCGAATTGTCGACGGTGGGTCCAACGATTACGAGCAATCCGACCACCTACAACGTCTGGCTCTACGCGCACGGCGCAGTAATGATTCTCGGCTTCCAGATCCCGGCGCTGACCGGTTTCTTTGCCAACTACTGCATCCCGCTGATGATTGGCGCCAAGGATGTCGCTTTCCCGCGCGTCAATGCGCTGTCGGTGTGGCTGTTCTACGTCGGTATCATCCTCGCGCTGCTCACCTTCTTCATTCCGGATCCGCCGGACATCATGTGGACGGGCTATCCGCCGTACTCGACGATCACGACCGGGAACACGGCGCTCTATACCTTCACGGTGCTGATACTCGGTTTCGCGTCGATCATCGGTGGGGTTAACTTCCTGACCACGATCACTTACATGCGCGCGCCGGGCCTGACCTGGAACAAGCTGAACATCTTCGTCTGGTGCACGCTCGGCGCCTTCGTCCTGCAGTTGATCTTCGTCCCCGTTCTCGGAACAGCGGTGACCCTGATCAGCATGGACAAGTACCTCGGCACGCACTTCTTCGATCCAACGCGTGGCGGCGACGTTCTGACGTATCAGAACCTCTTCTGGTTCTACTCACACCCCGCCGTGTACGTGATCTTCCTGCCTTTCTTCGGCGTCTTGTTCGAGATCGTCGCGACCTTCGCCAAGAATCAGGTGTTCAACTACAAGGCGGTCGTTTATGCAGGGATCGGCGGCATCGTTCTGTTGGCCGGCGAAGTGTGGGTCCACCACCTGTATGTTTCCGGCATGGTCGACTGGATACGCGTCGGGCAGATGGTGACCACGCTGCTGATTTCGGTGCCTGTCGGCCTGATGCTGATCGGCCTGGTCGGGACGCTGTACAAGGGCTCCATCACCTTTGAAACGCCGATGCTCTATGCCCTCGGTGTACTTTTCCTGTTCCTCATCGGCGGGCTGACCGGGATTCCGCTTGCCGTCGCGTCGCTCACCCTGCACCTGTCGGACACCTACTATGTCGTCGGACACTTCCATTACGTGATGGCGGTCGCCGGGACGTTCTCGATTTTCGCCGGCGTCTACTACTGGTTCCCGAAGGTCACCGGCCGCATGTACAACGAGTTCTGGGGCAAGGTCGGCTTTTGGATCACTTTCGTCGGCACCAACATTGTCTTCTGGACGATGATGGACATCGGCGTCAAGGGCATGCCACGGCGCTATTACGACTATGCGCATTTTTCCCAGTTCGAGGGCGCACATCAGTTGATGACGATCGGTGCCGTGATTCTCGGCGTCGGCTTTGCGATCGCGCTGATCAACTGGATCGTCGGCGCGGCCAAGGGACAGCCCGCGGGAGACAATCCATGGGGCTCAATGTCGCTCGAGTGGACGACGGTCTCGCCGCCGCCGCACGGTAACTGGCCGACGCCGCCGTCGGTCAGCGAGGAGTGGACGCCGTACGCTTACGGCAAGCGCTGACGCGCGGTGTTGATCATGCTCTGCCAGGGCGCCTGCGGGCGCCCTTTTTCTGCTGCAGCGGTGCTTGACGACGGCCAGGCCGAATGAACAAAGCTCGTGCGCTCGGATTCGTCCTTGGCGGGGCGGCGCTTGTTCTCCTTGCCGCATGGCTGATCTGGCGCGGCGCTGGGCAGATTGCTCCCGTGCCGGCCTTCGATCCTCGCCAGGCGCGCCTGTCGTCGGCCACGGTGCTCAATGACGAGAAGCCGTTGCCAGCATTCTCCCTGCTCGGCGAGCGCGGAAACTTCGACAACTCGGCACTTGCCGGACGATGGACGCTGATGTTCTTCGGCTATACCTTTTGTCCCGACGTCTGCCCGACGGCGCTGCTGCTGCTCAAGGAACTGAAAGCCAAGCTGGCCGAACGTACGATTGGCGCGCCGCAGGTGGTGATGGTTTCGCTTGACCCGGCGCGCGACACGCCGGCAACGCTGAAGAACTACACGGCCGCCTTTGATCCCGACTTCATTGGCGTGACCGGTAGTGACGAAGCGCTGGCACCTTTGGTCAAGCATCTGGGCGTCTATTACTTGCGGCACGAGCAGGACAAGAACTCCGGCTATCTGGTCGACCATAGCGCGGCGATCTATCTGATCGACCCGCAGGGCCGCCTGAAGGCGGTTTTCTCGCCGCCGCAGGATCTGGCGCGCATGTCGGCCGATTATCCGGTGCTTGTGCGCTGAGTCCTTGCATGACGATGTCCGTTTCCTGGCAGAAAGGATTGGCGACCGGTGACCGCGCGCACCGTCCTTCTCGTCGTGCGCGGCATCGGTTGCCGGCCGAGCGCATGAAACCCGGGTTTGTCGGGTGCGTGGCGCGCGGCAACTGGTGCTACACTCGATACTCGCAAACGCTTGTCCGCAAACATCTTCCGATCCGTCGATGAAGCCTGCCAACCCCGTCCTCCTCACCTCCCTCGATCGCTTGCGTGCCTTTGCTGCGATGACCAAGCCACGGGTGGTATGGCTGATCGTCTTTTGCGCCGTGATCGGTATGTTCCTGGCGGCACCCGGGATGGTGGCGCTGCCCCTGCTGCTCGCCGCAACCACCGGAATTGCACTGGTTGCTGGTGCCGCGGCGGCGGTCAATTGCCTGGTTGAAGAGCACATCGACGCCGCCATGGCGCGCACGCGGACGCGGCCCTTGCCGCGGCGCGAGGTGGGTGTTTTCGAGACCTTCTTTTTTTCCGGGGTACTCGGCGGCATCGGCTTGTCGCTGCTCTACCGGCTGGTGAACCCGCTTACCATGTGGCTGACGCTCGGCACTTTCGTTGGCTATGCGCTGATTTACACGATTTATCTGAAGCCGCGCACGTCGCAGAATATCGTCATCGGCGGCGCCGCCGGGGCGATGCCACCGGTTCTCGGTTGGGCTGCGGTTACCGGCCAGACACCGATCGAGGCCTGGTTGCTTTTCCTGATCATCTTCGTCTGGACGCCGCCGCATTTCTGGTCGCTGGCACTCTATCGGGCGCGCGAGTATGCTGCCGCCGGTTTGCCGATGTTGCCGGTCACGCACGGTGCCGAATACACGCGCCGGCACGTTTTCCTCTATACGGTCGCGTTGACTTTCGTCACGCTGCTGCCGTTTGCCGTGGGCATGAGCGGGGTTGTCTACCTGCTCGCCGCGCTCGTGCTCGATGGCGTCTTTCTGGCGTACGCGTGGATCGTTTGGCGCAACTATTCCGATCGCGCCGCAGCGAAAACCTTTCGTTGGTCGATCATGTACCTGGCTTTGCTTTTTGCTGCCCTGCTGGTCGATCATGCGCTGCGCTAGCCAGACCGCCGCGGCGACCAGCGGCCGCCATCGGGGAACGATCCGCTTTGCATGAGCTCCTGCCACCCTGGCCGTTGTTTTCGGCGTTTCTGGTCTCGAGCCTCGTTCTGGCGCTGACTCCCGGGCCGGGTGTGCTCTACATTGTCACGCGCAGTATCGTGCAGGGTCGGCGGCACGGCTTGCTGTCGGTCTTTGGCGTTGCGCTCGGCAACCTCGGCAACGCGCTCGCTGCTTCGCTCGGGCTGGCGGCTCTGTTTGCCGCGTCGGCGCTCGCCTTTTCGATTGTCAAGTACGCCGGCGCGCTCTACCTGGTCTATCTGGGCATCCGCATGCTCGGCACGCGACCGGCTGCGCCGGCGCTGGCGGTTCCCGCGCCATCTTCGCTGAATCGCGTGTTTCGCGACGGTTTCGTCGTCGCTTTGCTCAATCCCAAGACGACCGTCTTCTTTGCTGCCTTCCTGCCCCAGTTCCTGAGCCCGGACGCGCCTTTCGTCGTGCAGAGCATCACCCTGGGGGCCGTCTTCGTGGCCATCGCCGCGCTGACCGACAGCGCCTATGCGCTGGCTGCCGGCGTGCTTGCCCCGCGTTTGCGCGGCGGCGCGGGCAGCCACCTGGGGCGGGTGCTCGGCGGCCTGACGTTCATCGGTCTGGGGCTATTCACCGCCCTTGCTGGATCGCGCGGGGCGAACAAGTAGGAACCGTCGGCTGTCCGGTGGCCGCCGCAGCACGGCCGGCAGCCGCGCTGCGCCTGACTCAAGTGGTGTCGTCGGCCGCGCAAACTCGATTGCGACCGGTTTCCTTCGCCCGGTAGAGCGCGCGGTCGGCGCGCGCATAGACGCTTTCCCACGACTCGTCGCTCAGCTCGGAGCGAGCGAAGCCCGCGCTGACCGTGACCGTCAGCCGGCCAGCGCGCGCTTCGATGACTTGCGCGGCGACCGCCTGCCGCAAGCGCTCGGCGATCAGGCCGGCGGCAGCGGCATCCGGATTGCCCAGGCAAAGCACGGCGAATTCCTCGCCGCCGACCCGCCCGACAATCTCCAGGTTGTCGCGCGTCATGCGACGCAGAACCTCGGCCACGCTGGCCAGCACTTCGTCGCCTGCGTCGTGACCATAGCTATCGTTCACCGCCTTGAAATGGTCCACGTCGAACAGGATCAGAGCAAAACGCTCGCCACCGCGCCGCATCCGTGCGCAGGCTTCGCCGCAGCGGCGGCTGAAGTAGCGGCGGTTGTAAAGCTTGGTCAGAAAGTCGGTGATCGCTTCCTGTTCGAGCCGCGCATTGAGCTGCTGCAACTGGCGAAAAGCCGCTTCCTTTTCGGCCTCGATCAGCAGCCGCCATGCCTCTGCTTCGAAGCGATGGGCACAGATTTGCGCGATCTCGCGCAAGACCTCGCCCTCTGCTGGTGTCGCAATCCGTTGCGAAGAGATGATCGCGTAGTGCCCAATCATTTCTCCGCTCGGGCCCCAGAGCGGAATGCCGACATAGCTCTCGAAGGTGGTTTCCTTCTCCGCCGCAAAGTTGCGACAGACGTCGCCGGGAATCACCACCGGCGCGCCGTCGAACACCATCTCGCATGGCGTTCCGACCAGATCGAACTCGAAGCTGTCGCGCAGGCCGCCGTCCTGCCAAGCCGCCAGTACGCGCACGCGCGTCGGCGGATGGTCGAGCAGGCGGGTCACGAAAACCATATCGGCCTTGAACAACTGACCGACCACGGCGACACTCGTCGTCAGGAAATCGTCACCCAGGTAAGGGGCGGTGACGTCTACCAAGCGCTTCAGTATTGTATAGGCATTGCCTACGACCATTCTCCACTCCTTTCAGGCCAAGGATCCGTCAGTCGCATCGCGCCGGCTCGATGCGTGCACGTGCGGGTGGGCCGTCATCCGCAATCACTGCGCCAGCGGCGAGGCGGTCTACGAAGCGGGTAATGGCCGCGATCACCGCCTGCGGCTGGTCCCGGTGCGGCGAATGGCGACAGTTCGCCAAAGCCAGCAGCTCAACGTCGGGCGCACGCTCGGCAATGCAGTCGATCTGCCGCATCGTCGCGTACTCGTCGTCACAACCCTGGAGGGCGAGCAGCGGACAGGTGATCCGTGGCAGGCAGTCGGTAATGTCCCAGGTGCGAAACTCCGGGGCCAGCCAGATATCGTGCCAGGCGCGAAAGACCGTATCCGGGTCGCGGTGGAAACGCGCCAGTCGCTGCGGCCAGTCGGTCGTCGCGTAGATTTCGCCGGCGCGCCGTATGCCCTCGAGCGCCTTGTCCTCGACGAACTCGTGCGGTGCCAGCGCGACGACGCCAGCCACACTGTCCGCGTCATGGGCGGCGTGCAGCAGAGCAATCGAACCGCCGTCGCTATGGCCGACGAGAATCGGGCGTTCGATGTCCAGAACTCTGAGCAGGCGGGGTAATCCCAGCCACGCCTCGTCGTGCATGTAGCGCGCCGTGCGCCGACCGGGCAGAGGATCAGAGTCCCCGTAGCCCAGGCGCGACCAGACCAGCACGCCGCAGCCGGTAGCCTCTGCGACTTGCGTCGGAAAGTCGCGCCACATGGCGACGCTGCCCAGACCTTCGTGCAGGAAGACGAGTGGCGGACGACCCGTCCGTCGCGCCGGGAGCCGCAGGTACTCCAGGTGTTGTCCGGCGACCTCGATGAAGGGCATGCTCAGACGGTCTGGTTCAGGGTGGACATGGCAAGCAAGTGTACCCGCGTACAGTCGACTGGCGCAACACTGGCGACGCCCGGCGCGCTTCGGGCAGCTTGGGCGAACGGCCAGACATCTTCGTCGCTTGCGTTTCCGCGACGAAGTGATCGGCCGATTGTTGACTGGCGCAGTGCGGATAGGTACGATATTCCTGTTCCAAGGGGGAGTAGCTCTCCGCCAACGTATCGTCAGTACGGTAGGGTCGTCAAACCTGCCCGGTTCGTTGGGCGGCCAACAGGGAATCGACTGTGGGCCGCGAGCAAGACCTTTGCCGCGCAGGCGAAGGTCCGTTACCAGCATGGTGGCCGGCGTCGCGAGCGCTGGACAAAAGGGCTGCCGCACGACGTGGCGGTGTAAGGGTAACGACTTTGGAGCACTGGCAATGGAAACAATTGGTACTTGGTGGATGTGGGCGGGTTTTGCCGCCGTCGTCTTCGTCATGCTCGCGATCGACCTTCTGTTGGTCGGGGGCGGAAAGCAGCATCGCGTTTCGTTCAGGGAGGCAGCAACCTGGTCCTGCATCTGGGTAGCGGTCTCGCTGCTCTTCGCCGGCGCGCTCTGGTGGTATCTCGACGGCAGTGCCGGACGCGAGGTTGCCAACGAGAAGACGTTGGAGTACGTGACCGGCTATCTGATCGAGAAATCGCTCGCGGTCGACAACGTGTTCGTCTGGCTGTTGCTCTTCAGCTTTTTTTCGATTCCGCTCGAACTGCAGAAGCGCGTCCTCCTCTTTGGCGTTCTCGGCGCCATCGTCATGCGCACGATCATGATCTTTGCCGGTGTCTGGCTGATCGCCAAGTTTCACTGGATCCTGTACCTCTTTGGCGCCTTCCTGGTCATTACCGGGATCAAGATGTGGTGGTTCGCCGACGAGCAACCCGATCTCGCGCAGAACCCGGTGATCGCCTGGATTCGCCGGCATATGAAGGTCACGCACGAGCTCGATGGCGAGCGCTTCTTCGTGATGCGGCAAGAGGCCGGCCGATGGGTACGCTACGCCACACCGCTCTTCCTGGTCCTCGCTCTCGTCGAATTTTCAGACCTGATCTTCGCCGTCGACTCGATTCCGGCCATCTTCGCAATCACGACCGACCCCTTCATCGTCCTGACCTCGAACGTGTTCGCGATTCTTGGCCTGCGCGCGATGTACTTCCTGCTCGCCGACATGGCTGACCGCTTCTCGTTGCTCAAGTATGGCCTGGCGCTGGTACTCATGTTCATCGGAGTCAAGATGTTGCTTATCGACGTCTTCAAGATTCCGGTGCTCATCTCGCTGCTGGTCGTGGCCGCGATCATTTCTACTTCGATCGTCCTTTCGCTGCGCAAGGAGGCGCACGCCGGCAAGCCGGGCGGTGACGCCGCGCGCAGCGGCGAGGCCGGCTGAGCGCAGACGCCCGCCGAGTGAGCGAAAAGCCGAACGCGATCATCCCGGCGCGCGCGGAAACTCTCGGCGTCCTTCGCTTGATCGGGCGCGGCGAGTTGCTGCTCATGCTCGAGGGCGATGCGGACGGTTACGGGACACGGTGGACGCTGGGCGGTCAGCAGGTGCAGCCGGCGATCGCGCGCTACCTGATGGACGGGGGCTATCTCGCGGAAATCGCGCGCAGCGAACTCGGCGTCCGTCGGCTGACCCTGAGCGCGGCGGGAAAAACCTTGCGCGACAACGGCCTGCGCTGGTGGGCGAGCCTCAGCCTGCGCGAGAAACTGGAAGTCATCGTGCTTGGCTAGACGTGACGATGCGACCCGGCCGCCGACGCGCTGCGCACGCGCGACCCGGTGGCCAGTGCTTTCGGCGGGCTGCCGCAGTGCTCAGTCGAGCCAGCGGATCGGCGATGCGAGTGCTGGACGCCGGCCTGGCCGGTCGACGTAGTGGCGGGCGATCTCCGCGATATCGACGGCGGGATCGCCGCTCAGCGTGAGGTAGGCGAGTATCCCGGCCTGTCGGCGCGCATAGTCTACAAAGCCAAGCGCCAGCGGGACATTGGCCGCCAGCGCAATGCGGTAGAAGCCACTTTTCCAGCCGGCGGTCAGCGCGCGCGTTCCTTCCGGTGCGAGGACCAGGAGCAGCTTCGGCTGCGCGGCAAACTGCGCCGCCATCGCGGCGACGAATCCGTTGCGCACGCGACGATTGACCGGGATACCTCCCAGGCTGCGCAACAGGCCGCCGAATGGCCAGCGAAACAGCGAATCCTTGGCCACCCAGCGCACCTCGAGGCCGAGTGCAAGTTTGGCCAGCAAGGCGTACAGCGCGTCCCAGTTGGAGGTATGCGGATAGGCGACGAGAACCGCGCGCGTCGGCCGCTGCGGCGGTTCGTGCAGGGTCCAGCCGTGCCAGGCGAGCAGACGAGCGGCCAGCTTTTTCAACATTCGTGCACTTTACCCGAGCCGAGCCGTTTTGCGTTGCGCGTCTACGACTGCGTCACGGTACAGTGCTCGCCGGCCGGCGGAAAGTGAATGAAGTCCACCGGCAGCTCGCCTGTTGCGGCTGCGAGCAAGTCCAGCCGCCGGGCCGATCGACGGCGGGCCAGGCGTCGGCAGCCCGGCGCCCCGCGCGACCTGGCGTGCGGTCGCGGCGTGCTGATCTACCGTGCGTGCCAGTAACGACGATACTCGCTGCGGTACGCGCTGAGCGCCAGCTCTCGACCTGGCCGAATGAGCACGGCTCCGTCGCGATCACTGCGCCACAGGCGGCTGTCGGCGTAGCGTTCGAGCACTTGCGGCCGCGGATGCTGGAAGCGGTTGCGGTAGCCGACCGGAATGATCGCTTCGCGTGCGCCGACGGCAGCGACGAAGTCGGGCGTCGACGACGTGCCGCTGCCGTGGTGCGGAACGAGCAGAACGTCGCTGCGCAGTTGTGCTGCCGAGCGGGCGAGCAAGGCCTGCTCGTCGCGTGCCTCGATGTCAGAGGTCAGGAGAACGCTGTAGTCGGCGCTTTCGATGCGCAGCACGCAGCTCATGTTGTTCGTTTTGGCGTTCGGCCGTTCGTAGTCGCTGGTGCTCGGATGCAGGATCGAGAAACGGACGCCGTCCCAGGTCCATCCCTGACCGGCAACGCAGCGCTCACCGGTGATCTCGCCGACGGAAGACAGCGTGCGGGTGATCGGTACGGCCTCCTGGACGGCGACGAGGCCACCGGAATGGTCCTTGTCCCGGTGCGTCACGAGCAGTGTGTCGATCCGTTCAATGCCGGTGGCGCGCAGGTAGGGCACCACGATGCGCTGGCCGGCGTCAGATTCGGCGCTGTACAGCGGGCCGGTATCGTACAGCAGCGCATGTCGGGCAGTGCGCACGACGACGGCCAGCCCCTGCCCAACATCGAGCACGTCGACCCACGCAGCGCCCGGCTCCGGCCGCTCAGCCCGCGTAAAGATCGCTGGCAGGAGCAGGCAAAGCGCCAGCCAGCGTGCTGGAAAGCCGCGCGGCATGAGCAGCCAGACGACGCCGACGAGGGCGAGCAGCGTCGCCGACAGCGGCGGTGCTGGCTGTTCCCAGAGGGGCCAGCCGGCCAGCCAGCTTAGGCAATCCATCAGAACGGCGAGCAGCCAATGGTCGACGTGCAGCAACAGCGGCCAGGGAAAAACGGCGAAGAGCAGGGCGAGCGGCGTGATCACGAAGCTGACGAGCGGGATGGCGAGTGCGTTGGCGGCTGGCGAGACCAGGGAAAACTGCTGGAAAAGCAGCAACATCAACGGCAGCGTACCGATGCTGACCGCCCACTGCGTGGTTCCCCAATGCGCCAGCGAATCGCGCCAGCCGTGCACCGCGCCCAGGCGTGCCGTGCCGACCAGGAAGAGCAGTCCGACGGCAGCGAACGAGAGCCAGAAACCAGCAGCGAGAACGGCCCAGGGATCGAGCACGAGAACGAACAACATGGCGAGCAGCAGGCTACGGCTGGCCCCCAGGTTGCGGCTCGACCACAAGGCAAGAGCAACGACGCTCAGCATGTAGAACGTGCGCTGTGCCGGAACGGCAAAACCGGCGAGCAGCGAATAGCCACCGGCGGCTAGCCAGCCGGCGAGAATGGACAGTTTCGGCGCCGGCAGCCAGAGCAGCGCGCGCTCGCTGCGTCGCCATAGGTAGCCGGCGAGCGCCGCGAAAAGCGCGGCGACCATCGTCACATGCAGGCCCGAGATCGACATCAGGTGGGTGACGCCGGTCTGCCGGAACAGGCGCCATTGCTCGGCCGGAATCGCTTGCTGGTCGCCGATCGCCAGCGCGACGAGAACGCCGACGTAAGGTGCGTCGGGCAGCACGGCAAAGAACGAGCGGCGGATCAGCTCGCGCAGCCGCTCGATCGCGTAGCCCGGACGCCAGACGAAATCGTCCACCCGTTGTGCGTCGGCGTGCGGTCTTACGTAGCCGGTGGCGCGCAGACTGCGCTCGAAGAGCCAGGCTTCATAGTCGAAACCGTGCGGGTTGGCGTTGCCATGCGGGCGCTTGAGCCTGAGCGTGAAACGCCAGCGCTCGCCGGGTCGGATCACCAGGCCGTTACGCCACTCGTCTTCGCGCCAGCCGTGATACCAGGAGAGATTGACCCGACGGGGCAGACGGGCGTGCGGCGTAAGGACCGCTTCGACATCGAATTCGAAGCGCTCACCACGTTCGAATCCATGCGGCAGCGCGGCGACGACGCCGACCACCTGCACGTCGCGCCCCTCCCACTCGCCGGGCAAGTCATCGTGCAGGCGCCAGTCGGCGCGCAGCGCTGCCCAGGAAAAGCCGAACAGGGCGCAGGTGCCGATGAGCAGTCCCCGTCGGACGAGCGGTTGACGACGGAAGATGGCGAGCAGGAGCAGCGCGGCAGCCAGCGCTCCCGCCAGCGGTGGTAGCTCGGGCAGCGCCGGCTGCACCTGGAGAAGACCGACGCCGACGGCGAAAGCGATGAGGTTGCTGCGCATGACGCATTAAACCAGATCGCGCGGGTACTTTGCCCGGCAAGTGATACGGTCGGCGCCGGGGTGCCGCGATGTTCACTACCGAGCAGGACGGCCAACTCAGCAAAGGCAGTTCACCAGCCTGACCAGGAAACGCCAGATCAGGATCGGCATCGACGCTATCGGATACCAGGTACCAAGGTTGTCGTCCAGCCTTTGTGCAAGAGCGCCGATGACGACCAGAGGTATTGCAAGGCCGACGATCGCCTCGCCGAGCGGAAAGGCCACTTGGCCTCCTTCTTGCTCCAGATCTGGAACAAGCGAGTGCGCCATCGCTCGGTCGCCTGAAGACCACTCCCTGGCGAAACAAACGGGGTTACCCCCTGATCACCAGTCAATGACTCTCGGCTTGACCTCCGATAGGTCGACGCAGAGAATGACCGCAAGACCGCAAGTACTCCAGGAAGCGCTTATGCCCGCCACGGTGGACTTGCGAGGCGCGCGTGCAGGCCTGTTGGGTGTGTCGCTGCGACTCCACGCTGCGCGAAGACGGCGTATCGGTGTGGATGCAACAGCCATCACCACGCCAGGAAGCTGCCGATCCGCAGTCCGCCAAGGAAGCTGGCGACGGCGATTTCGCTCGACGACCAGCGGATCGCGCCAGCGCTGACGACATCGGCGCTGACCCTTGCTGAGAGCGGAACCGGGAAGCACCATTCATGGCAACGCTGACAGAGCAGATTGCCGTTGTGTTCGGTGTACTCGGCGTATGTTTTGCCGGGCCGGCTGCCGCACTCTTCGTTCTCTTCCGGAGGAAGGCGAAGGCCAGGCAGAGCAGACGTTCCCCGCTCGGCAGCGCGCTGCTACGGAGTCCGCGTCATTCGCTGCGCGAGAAACTCGACGGGGCTGACCACGACCTGATCTGGAACCTGGCTTGGCTCTACTGATCGCGCTGCCACTCATGACGCTGACGCTGTTTCTGGCGCAGAGCCACCTGCGCGGACTGCAGGCGATGGCACACCTGGCACCGCTTTACGGCTTGGCGGGGGTCGCCTTCATTGCCTACATGCTGCGCAAGCTGCTCAAGGCCGGGATCCGCCTCGACCATCTGAAAGCGGGCTACGACGCCGAGGTCGCCGTCGGCCAGGAGCTGGACCAGCTCATGCGGCAAGGCGCGGCGACCTTCCACGATCTGCCGGCCGAGCAGTTCAACATTGACCATGTCGTGGTCGTCAGCGAGGGCGTCTTTGCCATCGAGAGTAAAGGCTTTACGAAATTGAACCAGGGTCGCCGTGGCAGTCCGCATTGCCGGTGGCGCCATTGCTCTACCTGCCAGCGCTCGTCGATCCGTAGCCCCAGCTTGCGTGCCGGTTTGCGGCCGGTCTGGATGAGCCGGTGCAGCAGGCGCCAGCCGCCTGCCGTCGCCGGCTGGCGAGGAAGCCTCCGAAGTCTTGCCTTTTTGTCTCATACTTGTCGCCGCTAGCCGGATCACCCGGCCAAGCGTCCCGATTCCACCGGGGTGACTGAACGGAGAGCTGATGAGCAACGCGAATCAAGACGAAGCGAAGAAGGGGCGCCCGAGTTCGCGGCGCGCACCGCCGGTCGGCGCGTCGGCCGACAATGAGGGCGCGCACGCGCGCAGCGATGAACGCCCGTTCATCGTCGGCATTGGTGCCTCGGCCGGTGGCCTGGAGGCGCTCAGCCTGCTGCTTCCCGGCTTGCCGAAGAACCTCGGCCTGACCTACGTCGTCGTTCAGCACCTGTCGCCGACCTACCGCAGCATGATGTCGCAGTTGCTTGGGCGCGAGACGACGATGCCGGTCAAGGACATCGAGGATGGGGCATTGCCGGAAGCGAACACCGTCTACATCACGCCGCCGAATCGCAACCTGACGCTGCTCGGCGGCTGCTTCCGTCTGGTCGAACCGGCGCGCGAGTCGATGCCCAAGCCGTCGGTGAATCGCTTCTTCGCCTCGTTGGCGGAGGAGATCGGCGAATCGACGATCGGCATCATTCTCTCCGGTACGGGTTCCGATGGCGCTGCTGGAATCCATGCGATCAAGGCCGCGGGTGGCTTCACGTTCGCCCAGGACCCCGACACCGCCAAGTACAGCGGGATGCCACAATCGGCAATCGACACCGGCAGCGTCGACTGGATCCTGCCGCCGGAGAGCATGGGCGCCGAGATCAGCCTGATCGTCCTCAATCGTGGACTGATCCCGGTGGCGACGCAGGCGGCGAGTGCTCCAGCGACGCTGAAGACGCTGCTCGGCAAGGTGCGGGCGCGGACGCGGGTCGATTTCTCGCAGTACAAGGAGCCAACGCTGTGGCGGCGAATCGAGCGGCGGATGGCGGCCAACCATGTCAGCACCTTGCACGACTATCTGCAGGTGGTCGATCAGACGCCAGTCGAACTCGACAAGCTGTGCAAGGACATCCTGATTTCAGTCACCGCGTTCTTCCGCGACACCGACGCTTTCGCCCGCCTCGACAAGGTGGTTGCCGAGATCCTCGCCGGTAAGCAGCCGGGCGACGACATCCGCGTCTGGGTGGCCGGCTGCGCCACCGGTGAAGAAGCCTACTCGCTGGCCATCCTCTTCGCCGAACGTCTGGGGGCCGCTTTCGACCAATATCGGTTACAGATCTTCGCTACCGACATCGATCTGGACGCGATGGCGCTTGCCCGGCGTGGCGTCTTCGCCGCTTCAAGCCTGGCGCACATGGACCGCGGGCGCATTCGGGCGCATTTCACGCCGCACGGTGATCGCTACGAGATCAACAAAATCTTGCGTGATGTGGTCATTTTTGCCCGCCAGGATCTGGTTCAGGACCCGCCTTTTCTCCGCCTCGACCTGGTGAGCTGTCGCAATGTGCTGATCTACTTCCAGAGCGAGCTGCAGGCCCGGCTGCTCTCGGTCTTCCATTACGCGCTCAATCCTGGCGGCTATCTCTTTCTCGGCAAGTCTGAGGGAATCTTCCAGCAGGAGGCGCTGTTTGGCGTCGTCGACAAGGACGGCCGCCTCTACCGGCGGCACGGCGTGAGCGCCCGCCTGCCGCTGCTGCGCGCCGAGATGCAGCCGCCGGCGGCGGGCATGAATCAGCATCTGCGGGCAGCAAAGCCGACGACCCCGCTCGCTTTCGAGAACATTCTGCTCGAAGCGGCCGGGCGCTACTTCATTCCGACCAGCATTCTGATCAACGGCAAGTTCGAGATCCGCCATATTCATGGCGACACCAGCCGCCTGCTCAACGTCGCGCCGGGCAAGCCGGCTTTCGACTTGCTCTCGTTGATTCGCCGCGAGTTGCGCACCGAGGTGCAGGTGCTGATGCGCCAAGCACAGGTGAAGCAGCTTGTTGCTTATGGGCGTCCACGCCACATCAAGGCGCTCGACCCGGGTCGTGGCCTGCGTCTTTCGGTGCATCCGCTGTCGGCGATCGACAGCGAAGCGCTGTTCATGGTGTGCATCGAATGGATTCAGCCGACTGCCGGGCGCGGCGCGGTCGAAGACAGCAACACGATCACCGACAAGGAGCTTGAGGACGAACTGGCGGCGACGCGCGAACACCTGCAGACGCTGGTCGAGGAACTGGAGACCTCGAACGAGGAAATGCAGGCGCTCAACGAAGAGATTCAGGCGTCGAACGAGGAAATGCAGGCGTCGAACGAGGAGCTGGAGGCGTCGAACGAGGAACTGCAGTCGACCAACGAAGAGCTGGCGACGGTCAACGAAGAGTTGCAGATCAAGACTGCCGAGACGCAGGAACTGAACGTCGAACTCGAGTGCATCCAGAACAGTGTCGATTACCCGCTGCTCGTGCTCGACCGCAACCTCAGTCTGCAGCGCTTCAACAGCGCTGCAGCGCGCGTCTTCAAGCTGGCGGCGGCGCAAAGCGGACGCCATCTGCGCGACCTGCCGCTACCCGCCGGCATGCCCGATCTGGTGGCGAGGAGTCAACAGGTGATCGAGACGCAGGAGGCTTTCGACTGCCAGATCGTGAACGCCAACCGTCGCCACTATGCCCTGCACATCGTGCCGCTGCTGCGCGACACGCAACGCGTGATTGGCGTCATCCTGCTCTTTGCCGACAATACCAGCCTTTACGAGGTCGAGCGTTCGGCGCGCGAAACGCAGGTCAGATTGCTCGCCGTAATGAACAATTCGATTTCGCTGATGGCGGTCAAGGATTCGTCGGGCCGCTATCAGTTTGCCAATCCGCGCTTCGAAGCGACGTTCGGATTTGCTGCCGGGCAGGCAATTGGCAAGACCGACGGGCAACTCTTTCCAGCCGAGGTCTGCGAGATCTTCCGCGAGAGCGAAATCGCAGCGATGCGCCAGCGGCAGGGCGTCGAACGCGAGGAAGCCTTGCCCTTACGCGACGGGCCGCGCCATTTCCTGGCTGTACGCTTTCCGCTGCTCGACGACGACGGCGCGATTACTGGACTCTGTTTCCAGGCGACCGACATTACTGCGCGCAAGCAAGCCGAAGACAGCCTGCGCCTGGCGGCAATGGTCTTTGAACGCGCTTCGGAAGGCGTCATGGTGACCGATACCGAGCAACGCATTCTGACGGTGAACGATGCGTTCACGGCGCTCACCGGCTACACGCGCGAGGAGGTCGTCGGCCAGTCGCCCAGCCTGCTGCGATCGCATCTGACCTCGCCTGAGCTCTACCGCGACATGTGGGAGCGGATCAACCGCCTCGGCGTCTGGCAGGGGGAAATCTGGAACCGGCGCAAGAACGGCGAGCTTTTCCTCGAATGGTTGTCGATCAACACGGTGAAGGACGCGAGCGGAGAGGTGATCAACTATGTCGGCATGTTCAGCGACATCACCAAGGCACGCGAGTCGCAGCAGCGGATCGAGTACCTGGCAACGCACGACGAGTTGACCGGGCTGCCCAACCGGGCGCTGTTCAACGACCGCCTGCAGCTCGCCCTGGCGCGCGCTGAACGCCAGAGTGAAAGCATGGGGGTCGTCTTCATCGACCTCGACGACTTCAAGGTCGTGAACGATACGCTCGGCCACCCGACGGGCGACCGGCTGTTGAAGCAGGCGGCCATGCGACTGCTCGACTGCGTTCGCGCCGAGGACACGGTGGCTCGGCTGGGGGGTGACGAGTTCGTCGTCCTGCTCGAAACGAGCGACCGGAAGGAAGCGACACGCACGGCCCAGCGTCTGCTCAATGCGCTGAGCACCAGCTACTGCTTCGAAGAGCACGAGTGTTTCGTCAGTGCGAGCATCGGCCTGAGCATGTTTCCGGAGGACGCCAGCGACGCCGGCGCGCTGATGCGCAAGGCGGATTCGGCAATGTACCGGGCCAAGGACCACGGCAAGAACGCTTTCCGCTTCTTTACCGCCGACCTTGCGCGGCATGCGGCGCGCCGACTCACGCTCGAGACCGGTCTGCGGCGAGCCATCGACAGCCGCGAGCTGACCGTCCACTATCAGCCGCAGGTGAGCTTCTCCAGTCAGCAGGTGATCGGCGCCGAGGCCCTCGTGCGCTGGGCGTGCAACGGGGAAGCCGTCGAACCGGTGGAGTTCATCCCGGTGGCCGAGCAGAGCAGCGTGATCGTCGCGCTCGACGAGTGGGTTCTCGGCGAGGTCTGCCGGCAGATCGTGCGTTGGGATCAAGCTGGATTGCCGCCGGTACGCGTCAGCGTCAACGTCTCGGCACGCCACTTCCGCAAGGAGGGGATGGCCGCCGACCTGATGCAGATTGTCAGCGCGCACGGCGTCGCGCCGCAACGGCTGTGCGTCGAGATCACCGAAGGCGTGCTGATGGATGTCGAGCGCGCCGAACGCATGCTTGCCGACCTGGTCGCCCATGGCTTGACGATCAGCATCGACGACTTTGGCACCGGCTTTTCGTCGCTCTCCTACCTGAAGCGCTTTCCGATCCACGAACTGAAGATCGCGCGCAGCTTCGTCAACGGCATCGCGCGCAGCGCCGACGACCGCGCAATCGGTTCGGCAATCATCACGCTGGCTCGCAACATGGGCATGAGCGTGGTTGCCGAGGGCGTCGAGCTGGCCGAACAGCATGCCGAACTCGACGCTGCGGGTTGTCACTACGGGCAAGGTTTTCTCTATTCGCCGCCACTTGCCGCCGACGACTTTGCGCGCTGGCTGCAAGTGCGGCGAGCCGTCTGACGAGAGGGTGCTAGAATCGCGCTCGGGGTCCGCCACCCTGGCCCTGTGCTTAGTTTGCCTCACTTTGCCTTATCCTTGCCTTGGGAAACTGATGTGAAAGTCCTGCTTACCGGCGCTGCCGGCTTCATTGGCCGGGCCACTGCCCTGCGCCTGCTTGACCGGGGTGACGAGGTCGTCGGCCTCGACAACCTGAACGACTACTACGACGTTTCGCTGAAGCTCGACCGGCTGCGTTTTCTCGAACCGCGCAGCGGATTTCGCTTCGTCAAGCTGGATGTCGGCGATCGGACGGGAGTCGCCGAACTCTTCGCACGCGAGCGCTTCGACCGCGTCATCCACCTGGCGGCGCAGGCCGGCGTGCGTTACTCGCTGAAGAATCCGCATGCCTACGTCGATAGCAACCTGGTCGGATTCGTCAATATCCTCGAGGGCTGCCGCCACACGCAAGTCGAGCATCTGGTCTATGCCTCGAGTTCGAGCGTCTATGGCGGCAATACGCACATGCCGTTTTCCGAGCACGACAGCGTCGATCACCCGGTCAGCCTGTATGCGGCAACGAAAAAGGCCAACGAACTGATGGCGCATTGTTACAGCCACCTGTACGGCCTGCCGACGACCGGCCTGCGCTTTTTCACCGTGTATGGCCCGTGGGGTCGGCCGGACATGGCGCTCTTCCTGTTTACCCGGGCGATTCTCGCGCGCCAGCCGATCGACGTGTTCAATCATGGCAACATGCAGCGTGACTTCACCTATGTCGACGATATTGTCGAAGGCGTCATTCGCGTGCTCGACCGCCCGGCGACGAGCAATCCTGGCTACGTCGCCGAGCAACCCGACCCAGCAACGAGCAACGTTCCCTACCGCGTGTTCAACATCGGTAATCACAACCCGGTGCCGCTGCTCGACTTCATCGGCGCGATCGAAGAGGCGCTCGGCATCAGCGCGGTGAAACGCATGCTTCCCTTGCAGGACGGCGATGTTCCGGCGACCTACGCGGATACCGATCTGCTCGACGAGTGGGTCGGTTTTGCCCCGGCGACGCCGATCGGCGATGGCGTCAAGCGCTTCGTTGCCTGGTACCGCGATTACTACAAGGTCTGAGTGAGGTGGTCGGTGCGGTCGCCCGCCGCAGCGGCCCGCGGGTGTTGCGGGCAGGGCGCTGGTCGTCAGCGTTGGCAGTGCGCACAGTAGAACGTCGAGCGTCCAGACTGGCGGAGCATTCTCACCGCTTGTCCACATGTCGGGCAGGGTTCGCCGGCGCGCCCATACACAGCACACGAGAGCTGGAAGCAGCCGGCGCCGCCATCGCTGTGGACGTAGTCGCGCACGCTGCTGCCGCCGGCCGCAATCGCCTTCCGTAGAGTCGAGCGGATTGCCTCGGCGAGGACCCGGTAGCGCTGCAGACTGATCCGGTTGGCCGCTCGGCGCGGCGAGACACCGGCCAGGAAGAGGCTTTCGGCAGCGTAGATGTTGCCGATACCGACGACCAGTCGACTGTCCATCAATAGCGGTTTGATCGGTCCACGGCGTTCACGGGTGGCGGCGTACAGCCAGTCGCCGTCAAAGCTTGCCGACAAGGGCTCGATTCCGAGTACGGCAAGCAGCGGAAGCCGCTCGATGTCGCTGCCTTCGTGCCAGACGAGGGCGCCGAAGCGGCGCGGGTCGCGCAGGCGAAGAACGCTTGCCCCGAACGAGAGGTCGAAATGGTCGTGTTTGCCGGCTGGAGTTTCAGCGGTGACCAGGCGCAAGCTGCCCGACATGCCGAGATGCAGCACCAGCCAGCCACCCCCCTGCTGGCTTGCACAGTCGAAGAGCAGGTATTTCCCGCGACGGTCGATGGTTTCCACGCGCAATCCGATCAGCCGCTCGGCCAGCCCCGGAGTGATTGCATGGCGCAGGCGGGGCGTGCGCACGACGGCGGCGACGACCTGCTGGCCGACGATGAACGGGAGCAGTCCCTGGCGGCTGACTTCAACCTCTGGAAGTTCCGGCATTGCCGCTGGCGCAAAAAGCCCATAACATGTGGAAAGCGGATTATCCCGCAAACCCGAACCGACCACGCTCCCGTTTGCAGCGAGCAAGGAAACCATGAAGTCTAAGAAGAGCATCGCCCTCTGTGCAACGTTGGCATTGGCCGGCGTCGTGCCCGTCTTTGCTGCTGGCGAGGCAGTTGACGGCCGACCGCGCAAACCGGTCACGCGCGAGGCAGCAGGGCAAGGCGAGAGCGGCGTGCCCGCGCGTGCTGCCGATCCACTACTGTTGGGACGCGGGCTGACCGCGCAGATCGTCTATCAGGTGCTGCTTGCCGAAGTTGCCCTGCAACGTGGTCGGGGCGACTTCGCCAGCCAGGCCTATACCGATCTGGCCCTGCGTACGCGCGACCCCGCCCTCCTCGAACGGGCAATCGAGGTCGCCGGAATTGCGCGCCGTCTCGATCTGGTGCTCGAGCTTGCCCGTCAGTGGATACAGGTTGAACCCGATTCAAAGCGTGCGCAGCAGGTGCTGGCTGGCGTGATGATCATGAGCAATCAGTTCGACGGATTGGCTCCCCAGTTGATCAGCATGCTCGAAGCCGACCGGCCGGCGCTGCCCGGCAACCTGCTCGGCTTGAACCGGATGCTTGCGCGCAGCCCGGATCGGCAGGCGGTGTACCAGTTGATCAGTCGGGTGTGCGCGCCTTTTCGCGATTTGCCCGAGGCGCACTACGCGCTGGCCGTCGCCGCGAGTTCAGCCGGCGAGAACGAACGCGCGCTGGCGGCGGCGCGCAAAGCGAACGAACTACGCCCCGATTGGGAACCGGCGGTGCTGGTCGAAGCCGAGCTCCTGGCGCGCCGGTCGCCAGCCGAGGCGATTGCCCGCTTGCAAGCGTTTGTCGATGCTTATCCGATGGCACGCGATGTGCGCCTGTTTCTGGCGCGTGCGCTGGTCGGCGAAAAGCGCTACGCCGACGCCAAACGCCAGTTCGAACGCCTGCTCATCGCTTATCCAAACAATCCCGATGTCGTTTTTCCGGTCGCCGTTCTGGCCTTGCAAGAAGACGATCGCGTCCTCGCCGAGGCACAACTCAAGCACCTGGTGACGCTCGACATTCCCGACAAGAGCACGGCCTACTACTACCTCGGCCAACTGGCGCAGGACGGCAAACGTCCGGATGAAGCATTGAGTCATTTCCGGCAGGTCCGGACGGGCGAACACGTCGTACCGTCCGTGGTGCGTAGCGCCGCCATTCTCTCCAGCCAGGGCAAGATCGGCGAAGCGCGCCGCCTCCTGCAGGACGCCGCGTCGGCCAACCCGCAGCAGCGAGTTCGCCTGCTGATTGCCGAGGCGGCGGTTCTACGCGAGGACAAGCAGTACGCGGCGGCTCTGGAGCTACTCGACAATGAACTGGCGGCGCAACCGGACGAGCCCGATCTGCTTTACGAGTCTGCCCTGCTGGCCGAGAAGCTTGACCGTCTCGAACTGATGGAAAGCCGCTTGCGCAAACTGATCGAACTGCAGCCGGAGAATGCGCAGGCGTACAACGCGCTCGGCTATTCGTATGCGGAACGCAACCTGCGCCTGCCAGAGGCCAGGCAGTTGATCGAAAAGGCGCTGCAACTGGCGCCGGACGATCCTTTCATCCTGGACAGCATGGGCTGGGTGCTCTATCGCCAGGGTGATCATGCCGGTGCGCTGACCCTGCTGCTGAAGGCGTATGGGCAGCGTTCGGATCCGGAGATCGCCGCGCACGTCGGCGAGGTGCTCTGGACGCTGGGTCGCTACGACGAGGCGCGGCGTACCTTGCGCGAAGCACAGACGAAGCATCCGGGCAACGACGTGTTGAGCGAAGCGGTCCGGAAGTTTGCCCAGTGAGCAGTCGCTCCGAGCGCGACCGCCGAGCAGCCTGGCGGTCATTCGAAGCTCGCCTGCCGCTACTCTTTGCCGGCCTGCTATTGGTTGCCGCGTGTTCGACGCCGGGCCGCGTTGGTGATGCTGCTTCGGCGATCGGGCGCGACCGCCTGCAGGCGTTCTCGCTCGCCGGGCGTTTTGCGCTGCGTCAGCAAGAGGGCAGCCATTCCGGGCGCATCGCCTGGCGACATGCCGGCGATTCCGATCACCTGGTCATTTCCTCGCCGTTTGGCCAAGCCCTTGCCGAGGTGTTTGGCAACGCGGGCGGCGCGCGCCTGCTTGGCAACGATGGGAAAATCTACGAAGCAGCGACGATCGACGAGTTGCTGGTCGCGGTGCTCGGCTATCCACTACCGCTCGGCCAGCTCGTCGATTGGCTGCGCGGCAAAAGCGGAGCGGGCGGGCAGGTGGTCAACGACAGCTTCGGGCGGCCGCTCGAGGTGGTCGATCAGGAGTGGCGCCTGCGTTACCAGTACGACAATGACGACGCGCAGGCCTTGCCTGGCCGGCTGTTCGTCGAGCGCGCGCAAGTCTTTGAACTGCGCCTGCGCATCGACGAATGGACCGAGCTTGCACCCTGAGAGCAGGCGCACATGTCCGCCGCGCATGCACGCTGGAACTGGCAGAGCGTCTACCCGGCGCCCGCCAAGCTCAACCTTTTTCTGCACGTGATTGGTCGCCGGGCCGACGGTTACCACCTGCTGCAGACGGTGTTCCGGCTGATCGAGCGCGGCGACAGCTTGCGTTTCTCGCCCCGCCAGGACGGCCAAGTGTGTCAGATGACGCCCTTGCCCGGGGTGCGCGCTGACGACGACCTGAGTGTACGCGCCGCGCGTCTGCTGCAGGCCGAGGCTAGCGCGCAGGGCAGGGGATGCGTGCCCGGTGTCGATATCAGTGTGGAGAAACGTCTGCCTTTGGGGGGTGGCCTGGGCGGCGGCAGTTCGGACGCGGCGACCGTCCTGCTCGCGCTCAATCACCTCTGGCAGCTCGGTCTGCGCCGCAAGCGGCTGCAGGAAATCGGCCTTGCGCTGGGCGCCGACGTTCCGTTCTTTGTTTTTGGGCGCAATGCTTTCGCGCAGGGCGTCGGTGACGCGCTGCAGGCGCTTGACCTGCCCGCGCGCCACTACCTGGTTCTACAACCGGCGGTGAGCGTGTCGACGGCGGCGATCTTTTCAGCCCCCGAGCTTCGCCGTGATACGCCGCCAGTCAGCGTCGGCGAATGGTCGGCGGGCTTTGGCCGGAACGACTTGCAGAGCGTCGCCTGCGCCCGCTTTCGCGAAATCGCCGACTGCCTGGACTGGCTTTCGCGCTTTGCCGAGGCGCGGATGACCGGTTCCGGGGCGTGCGTCTTCGCCGAATTTGCCGACCGCGACCTGGCCGAGGATGTCTGTCGGCGGGCTCCGCCTGGGCTGCGCGCATGGGTCGCTGCCGGCGTCGAGCGGCATCCGCTGTACGACCTGGCGGCGGACGACTGACCGGCAAGCATGCGCCTTGCCGAGCAGCAGCTTTTTTTCTCGGCGAAATCCCTTTATAATGCGCCCCTCGCTCGCTGGCCGGGCGAGAGCTTTACCGCTGGGGAGTCGCCAAGTTGGTCAAGGCACCGGATTTTGATTCCGGCATCCGAAGGTTCGAATCCTTCCTCCCCAGCCACTCCGATTCTGTCAAAGCGGGTAGGCTGCCTAGCCTGCCCGTCTTGCTTTATAAGGCGCCGCTTGCCTGGGGCGTCAGGGGAAGCACAGCATGGCCTATGACAGCCTGATGGTATTTTCCGGCAACGCCAACCCCGCTTTGGCTGCCGATGTCGTCAAACACCTCAACATCGCCCCCGGCCGGGCCAAGGTCGGCCGCTTCTCGGACGGCGAGATCAGCGTCGAAATTCAGGAACATGTGCGCGGCATGGACGTGTTCATCCTGCAATCGACCTGCGCACCGACGAACGAGAACCTGATGGAGCTGTTGGTCATGACCGACGCGCTGAAGCGCGCGTCGGCCGCGCGCATTACGGCGGCCATACCGTATTTCGGCTACGCCCGGCAGGACCGACGCGTGCGCTCGGCACGTGTGCCGATCGCCGCCAAGCTGGTTGCCGACCTGCTCACCGCAGCGGGCATTCACCGTGTCCTCACGATGGACCTGCACACCGAACAGATCCAGGGTTTCTTCAACATTCCGGTCGACAACATCTATTCTCTGCCGATCATGCTGGGCGACGTGTGGAAACGCAACTTCGATCATCTGATGGTCGTTTCGCCCGATGTCGGCGGGGTGGTGCGCGCCCGCGCGCTGGCCAAGCGGCTCGAATGCGATCTGGCGATCATCGACAAGCGGCGGCCAAAGGCCAACGTTTCTGAAGTGATGAACATCATCGGCGAGGTCGAAGGGCGCACCTGCGTGATCATGGACGATATGGTCGATACCGCTGGCACCTTGTGCAAGGCGGCCACCGCGTTGAAGGAGCACGGCGCGCGCCATGTGCATGCCTACTGCGTACATCCGGTTCTCTCCGGGCGTGCTGTCGAGCGGATCAACGCCTCCGATCTGGACGAACTGGTGGTGACCGACACCATTCCGCTGCGCCAGGATGCGCAGGAGTCCCCGCGCATACGGCAGCTTTCTGTAGCCGAAGTGATGGCCGAAACGATACGCCGGATCAGCAATGAGGATTCGGTCTCGTCGCTTTTCATCGAGTAGGGCAGGGGAAAGGTTTAGAACTTCGAGTCAAGACGTGTTCTGTCCCTTTGCCTCCGTCTACCACGTTTTTTCTAACCCCCTGCCTGGTCGCGGGCGGGGTTGTTGCACCTAACAGGAGTTACCATGAGCTTTCAACTTGAAGCCCGCCAGCGTACGCTGCAGGGGTCCGGAGCGAGCCGCCGCCTGCGTCGTACGAGCCGCGTGCCGGCAATCATTTACGGTGGATCGGCGGCCCCGCAGCTGATCGATCTGGATCACAACGAAATCCTGCTCAATCTGCGTAAGGAGGCCTTCCACGCGTCCGTTCTGACGCTCAAGGTCGATGGCAAGGCGCAGAACGTTGTTCTACGCGATTCGCAGATGCACCCCTGGAAGCCGCTCGTCTTTCATTGTGACTTTCAGCGCGTTGACACCGAGCACGTCATTCACCAGAGGGTACCGCTGCACTTCATCAATGCCGACATCGCGCCCGGCGTCAAGATTGGTGGTGGGAAGGTCTCGCATGCGCTGAATGACATCGAGGTCGTTTGCCTGCCGCAGGATCTGCCGGCCTATATCGAGGTCGACCTTAAAGATCTCGACGCCGGTCACGCCTTGCACATTTCCCAACTCGCTCTTCCCGCTGGCGTCAAAGCGCTTGTGCATGGCGACGATGATCCTGTCGTTGCCTCGATTCCGGCGCGCAAGACGGGTGGTGAAACTGACGAAACGGGCGAGGGCGAAGCCGCGGCGAGCTGAGGCGGACGCGGTTCGCGATAGGCCGCCCGCCGGCTCGGCACCGGCGGCGGCCTTCCTTTTTTCAGCGTCGAGCACAAACCTATGCCTCCCCCACGTTTGATCGTCGGCCTCGGCAATCCGGGTGCCGCTCATGCCGAGCACCGGCACAACGTCGGCTTCTGGTTCGTCGATCGATTGGCCGACCACTTGCGCGTTTCGCTGCTGCCGCAGGGCAAGTTTTACGGGCGCCTGGCGCGCTGCGGCGATCTGTGGCTGTTGCAGCCGACCACGTGGATGAATCTTTCCGGTCAGGCGGTCGCTAGTCTGGCGCATTTCTACCGTATCGCGCCGGAAGAAATCCTTGTCGTGCATGACGAACTCGATCTTCCGCCGGGCAGCATTCGCCTCAAGCAGGGAGGTGGCAACGGCGGACACAACGGTCTGCGCGACATTCAGGCGCGCCTGTCGACGCCGGGTTTCTGGCGTCTGCGACTGGGAATCGGGCATCCGGGCGAGCGCGATGAGGTTGTCAACCATGTTCTCCGCGCGCCCCGGCGCGAGGAGCGGGAACTGATCGAGCGCGCGATCGAGCGCTGTCTGCTTGCCTGGCCGCAACTCGCGGCCGGTGACTACGCGGCAGCGCAGCGCCAACTGCACGGCAAGACCGTGTCACCACAGGAAATCCGGCCATGAGCCTGCAATGCGGAATCGTCGGACTGCCGAACGTCGGCAAGTCCACCTTGTTCAACGCCTTGACCAAAGCGGGCATTGCGGCCGAAAACTATCCCTTCTGCACGATCGAGCCGAACGTCGGCATCGTCGAAGTACCTGACCCGCGGCTGGCGCAGATCGCTGCATTGGTCAGGCCGCAGCGCGTGCAACCGGCGATCGTCGAGTTCGTCGATATTGCCGGCCTGGTTGCCGGGGCGTCGCGCGGCGAAGGCCTGGGCAATCAATTCCTCGCCAACATCCGCGAGACCGACGCCATCGTCAATGTCGTGCGCTGCTTCGATGACGACAATGTCGTTCATGTGGCGGGTCGCGTCGATCCACTTTCCGACATCGAGACCATTCTCACCGAGTTGGCACTGGCCGATCTGGCCGTCGTCGAGCGCACGCTGAATCGGGAGAGCAAGAAGGCAAGGGCAGGGGGCGACAAGGACGCGCAGCGCCTGGTCGGCGTGCTCGAGCGGCTGCTGCCGCATCTCGATGCAGCCAAGCCCGCGCGCACGCTCGCCTTGGCCAGGGAAGAGAAGGCGCTGCTCAAGCCGCTCTGCCTGCTGACGATCAAGCCGACGATGTATGTCGGCAACGTGCTCGAGGACGGATTCAAGAACAACCCACACCTCGACCGCTTGTGTCAGCATGCGGCCGGCGAGAATGCTCCAGTCGTTGCTCTGTGCGCCAAGATCGAGGCCGAACTGGGTGACCTGGACGACGAAGACAAGCTGGCTTTCCTGGCCGACCTCGGGCTTGCCGAGCCCGGCCTCAACCGTCTGATTCGCGCGGCCTATCAGTTGCTCGGGCTGCAGACCTACTTCACCGCCGGACCGAAGGAAGTGCGCGCCTGGACGATCCACGCCGGCGACACGGCGCCGCAGGCAGCCGGCGTCATCCACAGCGATTTCGAGCGCGGTTTCATCCGCGCGCAGACGATCAGCTTCGCCGACTTCATTGCCTGCAAGGGCGAGCAGGGCGCAAAGGAAGCCGGCAAGATGCGCGCCGAAGGGAAGGAATACGTCGTCAAGGACGGCGACGTGCTGAATTTTCTGTTCAACGTCTGAGAGGCCGGGCCGTGTGCGATCAGGTGATCCCACGGCACCTCAGAATCGGGAGCCCAACACCTTGTGTCGGCAGCGGGGTGATGCAATGCATCCGCATCTGCTGCGCCATCTCATGCCTGATCGGCCGAATCGGGTGTCGGCGGCGGAGATCGCCGACCTTGTGATGCGCCGCCGCTTCCTCTACCTGTTCGTCGCGATCGACCGTGTCAACACCGATTGAAGACCGAGGCAGTGAGGCTATCGACCGGGCAGTTGGACAACTGGGGGTAGGGTCGCTCGGCGCTGCCCGACAGGCGAGGCAGGAGCGATGACTGCTTGACCGGTAACCCGGCCAAGCGGGGCCGCCAGCTCGCTCGGGCGCCACAAACGGTGCAAAGAAAAAGCTGTCCCGGCAACGGGACAGCTTCCTCAGGTGTTGGTAGGCGCGATTGGACTCGAACCAACGACCCCCACCATGTCAAGGTGGTGCTCTAACCAGCTGAGCTACGCGCCTTCGGCTAAGCCATCCGGTAGCCGGCGGCCTGGCGAAAGTGCGCATTATACGGGGCGCTGGCGGCAAGTCAAGCGGCCGGCAGAGAAGCAGAGAACGACGGCAGCGAGAACTTGGCTGAACCGGCGCCGCAGCTCAAGTTGGTGAACGGCCGGCGAGCTCGAATGGGCGGGTACTCCCAGATGCGGATCAGGCCGACCAGGCGGTCAAGGACGGGAAGCTTCTGGTGGGACTTGTTGCCACTCGCTGCCGACTGTTTAAGTCGGCGCTGAGCGGAAAAGGCGATCAGGTCTGGCGATGCGACCGGCCGACAAGATCACGGCGGCGATCAGGCCAGGCCCTGGCTGGCGAGATACTCTTCGTAGTTGCCCAGGTAGTTGACGATCTTGCCGTCAAGGCGGATTTCGAGGATGCGCGTGGCCAGCGAGGAAACGAATTCGCGATCGTGCGAGACGAATATCAGCGTTCCTTTGTACTTCTCGAGTGCAGTGTTGAGCGACTCGATCGATTCCATGTCAAGGTGATTGGTCGGCTCGTCGAGCACCAGAACGTTCGAGCGCGTCAGCATCAGCCGCCCGAAGATCATTCGCCCCTGTTCGCCGCCGGAGATCACCTTGACCGGTTTGCGTACCTCGTTGCCGGAAAAGAGCAGGCGGCCAAGTGTTCCGCGAATCAAGGTCTCGAGGTCGTCGCCGTCGCCCGCTGTTGCACGCGCGTAGCCGGCGATCCATTCGGTCAGGCTGAGGTCACTGGCGAACTCCTGCGCATGGTCCTGCGGGTAGTAGCCAGGGCGCGCCTTTTCCGCCCACTTGATGCTGCCGCGCGCTGGCTGCAACTCGCCGACGAGGAGCTTGAGCAGCGTGCTCTTGCCAACGCCATTCTCGCCGATGATCGCGACGCGGTCGCCGCCGTTGAGCGTCAGCGAGAAGTTGTCGAAGAGGCGGCGCGCGCTGCCCGCATAGGCGAAGCTGATCCGGTCGATCTCGACCGCTTGCCGGTGGAGTTTTTCCTTGTCGTCGAACTCGAAGCGTATCCAGGGGTATTGCCGCGACGATGGCTTGACGTCTTCCGGCCGCAGCTTGTCGATCAGCTTCAGGCGCGAGGTGGCTTGCCGGGCTTTCGAGGCGTTGGCGGAAAAGCGCCGGACGAAGTTCTGCAGTTCGGCAATCCGCTCCTTCGCTTTTGCGTTGGCGCTTTGTTGCCGCTCGCGGGCAAGCGCCGAAGCTTCCATGAAGTCGTCGTAGTTTCCCGGGTAGATCGTCACCTTGCCGTAATCCAGGTCCGCCATATGCGTGCACACCTGATTGAGAAAGTGCCGGTCGTGCGAGACGATGACCATCGTACTGTTGCGTTCGTTGATCACGTTTTCCAGCCAGCGGATCGTTGCGATATCCAGGTTGTTGGTCGGTTCGTCGAGCAGCAGGATGTCTGGATCGGCAAAAAGCGCCTGCGTCAGCAGAACGCGCAGCTTCCAGCCCGGTGCGACGTCGCTCATCGGACCGTAATGCTGGTCAGCCGGTATGCCGACGCCGAGCAGCAACTCTCCGGCGCGCGCCTCGGCGGTGTAACCGTCGTACTCGGCAAAGCGCGCTTCGAGCTCGGCGGCGTGCAGATAGTCTTCCTCGGTCGCTTCCGGGTTGGCGTAGATGGCGTCCTTTTCGCGCATGCACGCCCACATTTCGGCGTGTCCCATCATGACGACATCGATGACGCGCTGCTCCTCGAAGGCGAACTGGTCCTGGCGCAGGTAGGCCAGGCGCTCGTGCGGGTCCTTCGAGACGTTGCCCGCGCTCGGCTCCAGTTCGCCGTCGAGAATCTTCATGAAGGTCGACTTGCCGGCGCCGTTGGCACCGATCAGCCCATAGCGATAACCCTCGCCAAACTTGACCGAGACGTTTTCGAAAAGGGGCTTGGCCCCGAACTGCATGGTGATGTTGTTGGCGACAAGCACGAAGAAACCTCGGAAAAATCATTAAGTTGCAAGGAAGATGCTATTGTACCGCGGTTTCGCTGCGCCGCCTTGTGCCTGATCGAAAACAGCGCCGGGAGAAGCTGTGGCGAGGCTGCCGGGGAGCGCGGCGGGAAGGCCGCAGGTCGCCGGTTCCGGGTGGCGTTGAACGGGAGTTTGGCGAGCGTTTCCCGGCCGCATCCCGCTATAATGAGCCTGCGGCGTGTGGCGGCTGGCTGTCGCGGGCGGTAAATGGTTGCTTCTATCGTCCGGCATTGGCGGGTGATTGATTCTGGGGAGAGCGGAGAACATGCCTGAGCCTAGCAAGGTGTTTCCTTTGGCGGGCCGACTGGAGGCTCTCTGTGGGTGGCGGGTGGCCTTCCTGATCGCATTTTGTCTGCTCGTCGGCGGATGCGCCGTCCCGCCACAGCGCGCGACGCCAGCGGCCGATGAAGGCTTGCCGAAGGCTGTCGGTGGAGCGCCCGAGGCGGGTCCGATACGCCGCAATGTGCGCGCCATTGCCCCCGCCGAGAGCGCCGCCGCCGCCGGAGCAGCCGCGGGTGGCGTGCCGGCCGACGCGAGTTCGCCGCCGGCAGCGGCGCCGATCCCTCGTTTTACGTGGCCGCCACCCAAGGCGTCGGCCGAGGTTTCGATCCCGGACAAGTGGGTGCGTAGTGCAGCGGATGCGACGCTGCTGAGCGTTTCCGACAAGCTCGAGAAGGCGCTGCGTTTGGCCGAGTACGCTGACTGGAGCTACTACGCGGTGCCCGGTGGCTTTGCTCTGGCGACGCACGTCGAGCAGATCAAGCCGGACGGAACGCCACTCGCGGGCGGCGATCGCTGGCGCACGGGTACGCCTTCGGTGGCCAACCTGTCGCTCCTCGAGTTCATCCTGGCGCTGGCGCATGCGCCGCCGGGAAGCTATCGGGCGATCGTGTTCATCGTTACTGATGCGGTCTGGGCGCAATCACCGGCCGCGCCAACTGGCGACGAGATCGCCGGCTGGGCCGGCAGTGGTGCGAGCGGGTTGCCGACGGCGGTCGGCAAGCTGCCCTATGGTCCGCAGCATCGCGTGCAGGCGTTGGTCTATGAGTTTCGCAAGGGACACGCCGGGCCGGCTGCACTGGTCTTGCCGAGCAGGGTGTCCGGCGAAAGGCATTTGTACAGAGGTGGTCTCTGGAAACCGCTGAGCATTCTCTGAATGGAGGGATGCGATGAGCCAGCACTCCGTGTTCATCAGCTATCGACGCAGCGACAGCACGGGCGAAGCGGGACGTCTGAGCGACAGTCTGGAGGCCTTGCTCGGCACGGCGTGCGTCTTCCGCGATGCTGACGGCATCGCTCCGGGCGACGATTTCGAGGCCGCGCTGGAGCTTGAACTCGCCGCGACGAGTGCGGTTCTCGTCCTGATCGGCAAGCGCTGGGCGCCCGAACTCGCGGCTCGCCAGGCGCGCAAAGAACCTGACTATGTGCGGCGCGAAGTGGCGACTGCGCTGCGCCTCGGCAAGCGGGTGATTCCCGTGCTGCTGAACGGCGCCGAGCTGCCTCGCGTCGACGATCTCCCCGCAGATCTGCGTGCTCTTGTTCGTCATCAGGCGGTGAGCGTGCGCGACGAAGCCTGGAATGTCGATGCTGGACGTCTGGCGGATGCCATCGGGCGCCCCTATTCCTGGCGCAAAGTCGGTTTGCGCGCAGCGCTGGTCGTGCCGCTGATTCTGATTGCCACCTGGTACGGCGTTCCCTATCTCGCGCCGTCGACCAGCGACCAGCTTGCCTTGGCGCGCGGTCTCGTTCTCGTCCTGTTGCTCGCCTACGCCGGAGGTGAGTGCTGGCTGCGTTGGCGCGAGGTGCATCGCCGCGCCTGAAAACGAGCCGCGCTGATCGGCCGCTCGCGCCCGACTAGCCTGGCTTCGGTGACCACCCAAGGCGGGTGGCCGCCCGCCTCGGCTGTTGGATCAGCCAGTCCGGCGCCGCGCGTCAGCGCAGTGGCTCACCGCCCCGACTGAGGCTCGCCGCCGGGCCAGACCGGATAGTCCGTATAGCCTTCCGGCCCGGGCGTGTAGAAGCTTGCCGGATTGGGCGCATTGAGCGGCGCTCCGACCCGGATCCGCGCCGGCAGATCGGGGTTGGCCAGGAAGGCGCTGCCGAACGCAACCGCATCCAGGGTTCCATCGGCGATCGCCCGATTGGCTTCGTCGGCGGTGTACCCCATATTGCCGATCAGCACTCCCTGGTAGACAGAACGTACCGGTGTCACGACATCGCCTTTCTGCAGCCCGAAGAAATCGCCGCGCATCAGGTGGAGATAGGCCAGCTTGAAGTCGTTCAGCCGACCGGCGAGCCAGCCGGCCAGCCCGACCGGATCGCTGTCGATGATGTCGTTGTAGCTGTTGAGCGGCGAAATGCGCAAGCCGACGCGCTCGCTTCCCCACACCTGGCAGACCGCCTCGATGACCTCGAACAGCAGCCGCGCGCGGTTCTCCAGTGGTCCGCCGTAAGCCCCGCTGCGTTTGTTCGTCCCATCGCGCAGGAACTGGTCGAGCAGGTAGCCGTTTGCTCCATGCACCTCCACGCCGTCAAAGCCAGCGGAACGGGCGTGTTCTGCGGCTGAACGGAAGCCAGCGACGATTCCAGAGATTTCGTCGTCGGCGAGGACGCGGGGAACGGTATAGGGCTGCTTGCCGGTCGGCGTATGGACCTCATCGCCGCGGATGGCGAGTGCGCTCGCGCCAACCGGCTCCCTGCCGCCGTTGAGCGCCGGGTGGCAGGCGCGTCCACCGTGCCAGATCTGGAGAAAAATGCGGCCGCCGGCGGCGTGCACTGCGTCGGTCACCAGCTTCCAGCCGGCGGCATGCGCGGCGGAACAGATGCCGGGTTCGGTCGCGAATGCCGAGTGGCCAGCGATGGCCATCGTCGCTTCGGCGATCAGCAGCCCGGCGCTCGCGCGCTGCGCATAATACTCGGCCATCATTGCATTGGCCATGTGCTCGCCGCCGGCGCGGCAGCGGGTGAGGGGGGCCATGAAGATGCGGTTTGGCGTGTCGAGCGCGCCGACGCGCAGCGGCGTAAAGAGGTCGGTCATGCGGGTGCTCCGTGCGGGTGGGTCGAGGAGGAGCCTGGCGTCAGCGGCAATTCAGGTTGATGCATCAGTGCGCTGGACGCCCGGCAGCGGATTGTCTCACAAGCGGCGGCGAGTTGATCGCGGGCGATTCGGCCGAGCGAGCCGCCGGGTCGGCCTTCCGGCAAGCGCCTGCGGCGCCGGCCTCGCTACGCGTGTGAGCGCCCGACAGCCCCTGCCAAGCGGCGCGAAGGTCCACTCGATCAAGCATTTAGTGCATTAGTTCCTGTGCTCTGCGGGCTTCCGAGCCGATACTGTCATTGAAGGTCGGGAGGCGAGCCCTCCGACTTCCAGCCCCGGCGCGGGCAGCGGAGACCGGGGTTGCGCGGACGCCGCTGGCTACTAGCTTGCGCTCGCTTCGGTACCGATGCCGAACGGGCTTGGAGGTCGAAATGAAAGTCGTATTGATCACGGAAGGCAACAACTGCGCATTGCGCATCGAGCCGCAGGACGACGAAGGTCGGGCGCTCCTGGCAGCGTTTGGTGTGGGCGAGGCGTTCATGACCAAACTCTTGCCCTTGACTCAGGTGAGATGCACCGCGGTATCACCGCAGGTCTCGCCGGTCGCTCAGCGGGAGCTGGCCGAGCTTGAGTGAGCATCGTCAGCTCGCAAGCTTGCATGGCTCGGCCGCGAAAGTTGTCTGCCCAGGCAGGAGTGTCGGCGTCAATACGCCGCTGCGGTGATCAAGCTCGACCTGGGCAGACTGTCTTCGCTGCCGGGAAAGGTGAGCCGGTTTGGCGACCGGTTATTGACCGCTGCAGCGCAGGCGCCAACGGCCAATGCTGATCGGCCAGCGGAGCGCTCCGCCGGCCTGGCCGGTGACGACGCGGTTTCGCCCAAGTGGGCCGGCACGCCTTCCGCCGAACGACGCCAGCAAGGGGAGGCGGTTGTCCTCAAGCGGCGGAGTTGCCACCGGCGTTCGGCGGCTTGCCCTGCGCCTCGCTGCTTTCCGTAGTGGCGTCGCTTTCGGCGACGGTATCTGCGCTACCGCTGAAAACCGCTTTCGACTTGTCGAGCAACTCGCCCGCTTCCTCGACGACGCTCGCGCCGAGTCCGCGCGCTGTTTCAACTGCTTCGCCGGCCAACTCGCGCACCCGGGTTGTCGTCGCGCCGACGTTTTCGGCGACGCTTGCGCCGGCCTCCTGCGCCAACTCAACGGCTTTGGCGCCGGCTTCCTCGACCACCTCGACCGCCGAGGTGGCTACTTCCTTCGCTTTGTCCACGGCCGCCGTGGCCACTTCCCTAGCCTTGTCGAAAATCGTCATTGTGATCCTCCGTCCGGGAAAAACACCGCCTTTACCATGGCAGTGACGAAATGATTATAGGCCGGGAATCGGCAGCTTGCGCCGATTTCGCAAGGTCGTTCCGGCCGGGCGGCGGCGCACGGCCAGCGCGCGACGCGTGTTCGCCGGCGCTCAGTCGCTGGCCCTTTCCCGAGCGCGGTTCTGGTGAAATGCCGCGCGCATTTCACGCCAGGCGCCTTGCGCGATGGCCGCGCGCAGGTCGCGCATCAGATCCTGGTAGTAGCAGAGATTGTGCAGCGTGGCGAGCTGCGCGCCAAGGATCTCGCCGACTCGGTTCAGGTGGTGCAGGTAGGCGCGCGAAAAGTTGCGGCAGGTATAGCACCGACAGTGCTCGTCAAGCGGGCGCTGGTCGCTTTTGTGGCGGGCATTCCTTATGCGCACGTCGCCATAGCGGGTAAATAGGTGACCGTTGCGCGCGTTGCGCGTCGGCAGAACGCAGTCGAACATGTCGATTCCCTGCTCGACGGCGGCGACCAGATCCTCGGGCGTGCCGACGCCCATCAGGTAGCGCGGTTTGTTCGCCGGCAGGCGTGGCGCCGTGTGCGCGAGGATGCGCGCCATGTCGTCCTTCGGTTCGCCGACCGACAGACCGCCAATGGCGTAGCCGTCGAAGCCGATCGCGCACAGTCCGCTCAGCGATTCGTCGCGCAGCGCTTCGTACATGCCGCCCTGGACGATACCGAACAGCGCGTTGCGATTGCCGAGTTGATCGTGGCTGGCGCGCGAGCGTTCGGCCCAGCGCAGCGACAGGCGCATCGACGCCGCCGCGGCCGACTCGCTCGCGGGGTAGGGCGTACATTCGTCGAGGATCATCGCGATGTCCGAGTTGAGCACATGCTGGATACGCATCGACTCTTCCGGCGTCAGAAAAAGTCGCTCGCCGTTGATCGGCGACTGGAAACGCACGCCTTCTTCGCTGATCTTGCGCAGTGCGCCGAGCGAGAAGACCTGAAAGCCGCCCGAGTCGGTGAGCAGCGGCCCGCTCCACGACATGAAGCGGTGCAGGCCGCAATGCGCGCCGATGACCTCGAGCCCGGGGCGCAGCCAGAGGTGAAAGGTGTTGCCGAGGCAGATCTGGGCGCCGGTTTCGGCCAGGTCGCGCGGCGTCATCGCTTTGACCGTGCCGTAGGTGCCGACCGGCATGAAGGCGGGCGTGTCGACCTTGCCATGCGCGAGGTGGAGCTGCCCGCGCCGGGCAGCGCCGTCGTGGGCAATGATTTCGAAGTTCATCAGAAGCAGCAGACGGATGGAACGCCGGTAGGCGAAGGCGGGGGTGACAGCCGCCGCTTGCCGGTTAAGAAAATGGCGGACGCGCAGCGGCCGATGGCCGGTGCGCGTCCGCAGGAGGCACGACTTGCGGCTGAGGCGACGGTGCAGACCGTCGCCTCAGCAGGTTTTGCCTAGGCGTTTTCGATCGCTGTCTGGGCTGCCGACAGGCGGGCGATCGGCACGCGGAAGGGCGAGCAACTGACGTAATCAAGCCCGGCGCGATGGAAGAAATCGATCGACGTCGGATCGCCGCCGTGTTCGCCGCAAACGCCGAGCTTGATGTTCTGGCGCACCGAACGCCCCTTCTCGACGGCCATCTTGACCAGCAGGCCGACGCCTTTCTGGTCGATCGACTGGAAGGGGTCGCGCTCGTACATGCCGTCCTTCAGATAGCTCGGCAGGAACTTGCCCGCGTCGTCGCGCGAGAAGCCCATCGTCATCTGCGTCAGATCGTTCGTGCCGAACGAGAAGAACTGCGCCTGTTGGCCGATGCTGTCGGCGATCAGCGCGGCGCGTGGCGTCTCGATCATCGTGCCGAGCAGGAACTCGATCTCCTCGCCGCGCTCGGCAAAGACAGCCGCTGCCGTCTGCCGGATGACGCGTGCCTGGGCGTTGAATTCGCGTACCGTGCCGACCAGCGGGATCATGATTTCCGCTTTCACGTCGTAGCCCTTGGCTTTCATGTTCAGCGCCGCCTCGAGAATGGCTCGCGCCTGCATTTCGGTGATCTCGGGATAGCTGATGCCGAGCCGGCAGCCGCGGTGGCCCATCATCGGGTTGAATTCGTGCAGGTCATCGACGCGCATCTTGATGACACCCAGCGGCACGTTCATTTCGTGCGCCATGATCTTCTGGTTGGCTTCGTCGTGCGGGACAAACTCGTGCAGCGGTGGGTCGAGCAGGCGGATGGTCACCGGCAGACCGCTCATTTCGCGGAAAAGCCCTTCGAAGTCGGCGCGCTGCATCGGCAGCAGCTTGGCGAGCGCCTTGCGGCGGCCGGTTTCGTCCTCGGAGAGAATCATTTCGCGCACCGCCTTGATCCGGTCGCCTTCGAAGAACATGTGCTCGGTGCGGCAGAGGCCGATTCCCTTGGCGCCGAAGTTGCGCGCCACTTTGGCGTCTTCCGGCGTGTCGGCGTTGGCCCGGATGCCCAGCCGCTTGTAGCGATCGGCAAGTTCCATCAAGGCGCCGAAGTCGCCGGTCAGCTCGGCTTCCTTGGTCGGCACCTGGCCGAGGAAAACGTCGCCGGTCGAGCCGTCGAGCGAGATCCAGTCGCCTTCGTTCCACGTCTGGTCGCCGACCGACATCGTCCGTGCCCGGTAGTCGACGTGCACCGCTCCCGCGCCGGAAACGCAGCACTTGCCCATGCCGCGCGCAACCACGGCGGCGTGCGAAGTCATCCCGCCGCGTGCGGTCAGGATGCCCTTGGCCACGCTCATGCCGCGCAGGTCTTCAGGTGAGGTTTCCTGGCGGACGAGGATGACGTCCTTGCCTTTTCTGACCCATTCCTCGGCTTCATCGGCAAAGAAGACGATCTGGCCGGTGGCGGCGCCGGGCGACGCCGGCAGACCGTGTGCGATGGTGCGCGCGCCCTTGATCGCAGCCGGATCGAACACCGGGTGCAGCAGTTCGTTCAGGCGCTCGGCATTGACCCGACGCAAGGCCTCCTTCTCGTCGATCATTCCCTGGCGCAGCATTTCCATCGCGATGCGCACCATCGCCGCACCGGTACGCTTGCCGTTGCGCGTCTGCAGCATCCACAGGCGGCCTTCCTGGATGGTGAACTCGACGTCCTGCATGTCCTTGTAGTGGTTTTCGAGTCGGGTTTCGGCGGCGAGAAGCTGGCGATAGATGTCGGGCATCAGCTCTTCGAGCGACGGGAACTTCTCGGCCCGCTCCTGTTCGCTGATCAGCGCCAGTTGTGCCCAGCGGCGCGAGCCCTCGAGGGTCACCTGTTGCGGCGTGCGGATGCCGGCGACGACGTCTTCACCCTGCGCGTTGATCAGGAATTCACCGTTGAACAGATCTTCGCCGGTGCCCGCGTCACGCGTGAACGCAACGCCGGTGCCGCTGTTCTGACCCAGGTTGCCGAAGACCATCGCCTGCACATTGACTGCCGTTCCCCAGGATTCCGGAATGTCGTTCAGTTCGCGGTAAACCTTGGCGCGGTCGTTGTTCCAGCTTTCGAAGACGGCCATTACGGCACCCCACAGTTGCTCCCAGGGATCGGTCGGAAAGTCGCGGCCGACGCGCGCGCGAATCAGGCCCTTGAAACGCTGCACGAGTTCCTTCAGGTCGGCGGTGTCGAGATCGGTATCGAGCTGTACGCCCTTCTGCTTCTTGACCATGTCGATGACGACTTCGAAGGGGTCGTGATCTTCCTTCGACACCGGCTTCAATCCCATCACCACGTCGCCGTACATCTGCACGAAGCGACGGTACGAGTCCCAGGCAAAACGCTCGTTGTTCGCCTTGCGCGCCAGCCCGGCAACCGCCTCGTCGTTCAGGCCGAGGTTGAGAATGGTATCCATCATTCCCGGCATCGAGGCACGCGAGCCCGAACGCACCGAAAGCAGCAGCGGATCCGACGAGTCGCCAAACTTCTTGCCCATCTCCTGTTCAACGAAGGCTACGCCCTGCCTGACCTCGGCCTCGATCAGCCGGGTCACCGCTTCTTTGCCCTGCTCGGTGTAGACCGTGCAGACTTCGGTGCTGATCGTGAAGCCGGGGGGCACCGCAATGCCGAGACGGCACATTTCCGCCAGGTTGGCTCCCTTGCCGCCGAGGAGATTCTTCATCTTGGCGTCGCCGTCGGTGCGCGCAGCACCAAAGACGTAAACGTTCTTCGTTTCAGTTGACATAAGTACCTCGTGAATTGGAAAAATACACATACATGGACACAGCGTGCACAGCAACCGCTGCTGCGCACGCCGGGCCGGGATCTCGCATGGCCTGCGCGCGTTCGCCGACCACCCGGGGTTTTGCGCTCCGGCTACGAGTGGGCGAGCCGAAGCGACACGGGAGGTCCTGGCGGGCGCTCAGATCTCCTCAGGCACCATCTTGATGGCGCCGCAAGGGCATTCGGCAACACAAACGCCGCAGCCTTTGCAATACTCGTAGTTGAACTCGAAGCGCTTGCCCGGGCCAAGTTTGATTACCGCATTGTCCGGACAGACACCGTAGCAGTTGTCGCACTCGAAGCAGTTGCCGCACGACAGGCAGCGGCGCGCCTCGAACAAGGCGTTGGTTTCGTCGAGTCCGCCCTGCACCTCGTCGAAGGTCGACTGCCGGCGGATGATGTCGAGCATCGGTCGCACCGTCTTTGGGGCATCGGCGTAGTACCACGGATTGAGGTTTTCGAAGCTGGCGACTTCGTGCTTGGCCGGCGCGACGTACTGTTCGCCACGCAGCCAGGCGTCGATGTTGCGCGCCGCCTTCTTGCCGTGACCGATGGCTACGGTGACGTTGCGTTCGGCCGGGACCATGTCGCCGCCAGCAAAGATGCCCGGGTGGCCGGTCATCATGTTGGCGTTGACCTGGACGACGCCGTCCGAGACCGCCAAGCCGGGGACGCCCTCGAGCAGGCCGAGGTCGACGTCCTGACCGAGAGCAAGGACCAGCGAATCGGCTTCGATCGTCTCGAATTCACCGGTGGGTTGCGGGAAGCCCTTGCTGTCAAGCGCCATCTTTTCGATCGTCAGCGACGAATCGCCGGCCTGCTTGATCGTCGACAGCCATTTCACCATGACGCCTTCCTGCAGCGCTTCCTCGACCTCGAAATCGTGCGCCGGCATTTTTTCGCGCGTCCGACGATAGACGATCAGCGGCTCGGCGCCCATACGCTTGGCGGTTCGTGCAACGTCGATCGCCGTGTTGCCGCCGCCGTAGACGACGACCCGGCGGCCGAGCAGCGGCTTGTCTTCGCCTTCCATGCTGCGCAGCAGCGAGATGGCGTCGATGATCTTCGCCGCGTCACCGGCCGGAATCATCGCCCGCTTGCCAATGTGCGCGCCGACCGCCAGGAAGGCGGCGTCGAACTTGCCGGCCTGCATCGTTTCCAGGATGTTCTCGACCTTGCTGTTCAACTGCACCTTGACGCCGAGGTCGACGACGCGTTGCATTTCGGCTTCCAGGACATCGCGCGGCAGGCGGTATTTCGGGATGCCGAAGCGCATCATTCCGCCCAGCAGCGGGCCGGCCTCGTAGACGGTGACTTCGTGCCCCAGGCGGCGCAGGTGATAGGCGGCGGACATGCCGGATGGGCCGGCCCCGACGATCAACACGCGTTTGCCCGATTCGCTTGCCGGGGGCGAGAGGTGCCAGCCGCGTTTCAGTGCTTCGTCGCCGAGGAAGCGCTCGACCGAGTTGATGCCGACGGGGGCGTCGATCTGCCCGCGGTTGCAGGCGCCTTCGCAGGTGTGGTAGCAGACTCGCCCCATGATCGCCGGGAAGGGGTTGTCTTTCGTCAAATGCCGCCAGGCGCTTTCATAGTCACCCGATTCGGCGTGAAACAGCCAGCCCTGAATGTCTTCACCCGCCGGGCACTGCTTGTTGCAGGGCGGCAGGCGGTCGAGGTAGACCGGGCGCGAGGTGCGCCAGGAGCCGGTGCGGTTGGCCAGCGAGGAGCCTGGGTCTAGGGTAATGGCAAAGGGTTTTTCCATCAGTTTGCCTCCTGGTCGAGCAGTCCGTATTTGCGAATGTTCTTGTCTGCCGCCGCCTGCAGGCGGGCGATCGTTTCTACCGCCGGCTTCTTGCCGAACAGGTGGGCGTAGCGCTTCTGCAGTTTGAGGTATTCCTCGACCGGTTGAGGCCGCCGGATCTTGAGCACGCCGGTGACCTCACCATGCTCCGCCTCGAACACCGGGAAGATACCCGTTTCCTTGGCCAGTCGCGCCAGGCGGATGGTGTCTTGCGAAGCGGCGCCCCAGCCAAGCGGGCAGGGGACGAGAATGTGGATGTAGCGCGCGCCGCGGATGCCCATCGCTTTGGTCACCTTGTACTCGAGATCGCGCAGATCGGCGACGGTTGCCGTAGCGACATACGGAATCTCGTGCGCCATCGCGATCGCCGGGACAAACTTGCCCTGGCCGAAGGCGTTGCCGGGTTCCGGCCCGACTGGCATCGTCGTTGCCGTGCGCGCCGCTGGCGGCGTTGCCGAACTGCGCTGGACACCGGTATTCATATAGCCGCCGTTGTCGTAGCAGATGTAGAGCACGTCGTCGTTACGTTCGAACATGCCGGACAGGCAGCCGAAACCGATGTCGGTCGTACCACCGTCACCGCCCTGAGCAACGACGCGCACGTCGCCCATCTGGCCTTTCTGGCGCTTGACCTTGATCGCCGCGGCGATGCCCGTGCCGATCGCCGCCGTGTTGCCGAACAGCGAGTGAATCCATGGGATCTGCCACGACGTTTCCGGGTAGGGCGTCGAGAAGACTTCCAGACAGCCGGTTGCGTTGGCGGCAATCAGGCGACCGCGCGCGGCGTTCATCGCCGCATCGATCGCGTAGCGTGCGCCAAGCGCTTCACCGCAGCCCTGGCACGCGCGGTGTCCGGAGTTGAGCGAGTTGGTGCGCTCGACGTGCGCCTGGACGCTGCGCTCTTCCGGCGCGAGCAGGCGGTTGCCGACGGTAAAGGTGCCCGTCTGATAAAAGTGTACAGGTTGGAAACTCATCGTCTTTCTCCTCAGCCAATACGGGCGGCAACGACGCCGATGTCACGCAGCATGCTTTCGGCGGCCGGACCCGAGCGGCGGGTCGCGCGTTCGCGTTCGAGCTGCTTGTTGACGACGTTCCAGTCGAGATCGAGAAAAGTCAGGTGGCCGAGTTCACCGCGCAGTGCCTTGGTGAACAGTGCGCGCAGCGACTTGCGGGTGATCGCCCGTCCGCCCAGACCGGCGACTACCGTGTGGCCGTGCAGTTGCAGACCGGACATTGCCATGCGCACGTCGGTCGACAGAATGCCGCCGATGCCGACTGCCAGGCTCTTTTCGAGGACGACGACGCGCTGTGCGTTCTGCAGCGCGGCGCGCACGCTGTCGAGCGGGAAAGGACGGTACGAGGTGATGCCGAGGACGCCGATGCGATCGCCCGCCTGGCGCATCTCGTCGACCGTGTCCTTGATCGTGCCAAGCACCGATCCCATCGCGACGACGACCGTTTCGGCATCGTCGATGCGGTAGGCATGCGTCAGGCCGCCGCTGTCGCGGCCGAAGACGGCCTTGAACTGCTCGGCCAGTTGCGGGATGCGCTCAAGCGCCTGCATCTGTTTGGCGTGCGCCAGGTAGCGCACTTCGGAAAAGGCCTCGGGACCGACCATGGCGCCGATCGATACCGGCTCCTTGGGGTCGAGCACCTGGCGCGGTTCGTACGGCGGCAGGAAAGCATCGACCTGTTCCTGGCTCGGCACGTCCACGCGTTCGTAGGCGTGCGTCAGGATGAAGCCATCCATGCATACCATCACCGGCAGGCTGACCTCTTCAGCCAGCTTGAACGCCTGGATATGCAGATCGAGCGCTTCCTGATTGGTTTCGGCGAAGAGCTGGATCCAGCCGCAGTCGCGCTGCGAGAGCGAGTCGGAGTGATCGTTCCAGATGTTGATCGGCGCGCCGATCGCGCGGTTGGCGACGGTCATCACGATCGGCAGGCCGAGGCCGGACGCGTTGTAGACCGCTTCGACCATGAACAGCAGGCCTTGCGAGGCGGTAGCCGTGTAGGTGCGCGCGCCGGCTGCTGACGAACCGATGGCGACGCTCATTGCGGCGAATTCGGATTCGACGTTGATGAACTCGCAGTTGGCAACTTCGCCGGCCTTGACCATCTCGCCCAGGCCCTCGACGATGTGCGTCTGCGGCGAAATCGGATAAGCGCAGATGACCTCGGGCCGGCAAAGCGCGACGGCTTCGGCAACGGCGTGTGAACCTTCGGTTTGCTTAAGCATGGGCGGTCTCCTGGTGGCGGGCTTCGGCAACTTCGTCGTTGACGAAGCGGTAGGCCTCGCTGGCGGCGGCGATGTTGTTGCTCGCCACCTTGTCAGAGAATTTGGCGTTGATCGCCTTGATCACCGACTCCAGCCGGATCGTCCCGGAGGCGGCGGCGAAGCCGGCGAGGAGAGGGACGTTGGGCATCGGCCGGCCGACGTGCTTGCGGCTGAGTTCGGTGGCCGGCACCGTGCACAGCTTGTCTTTCGGCCAGGCGCGCACGTAGTCGCCGAGACCCAGTTCGTCGAAGCTGCGGCTGGTATTGATCAGGATGTAGCCACCCTGCTTGAGGCCGGCAAAGACATCGACCTGATAGAGCAGCGTCGGATCCTGGATGATCAGCGCGTCGGGTTCCATGATCGGCTCGCGCAGTCTGATTTCCTGATCGGCGATTCGGCAGAAGGCGACGACCGGTGCGCCAGTACGTTCCGAACCGAAACTTGGGAAGGCCTGGGCGTGGCGGCCTTCCTCGAATGCAGCAATCGACAACATCTCGGCAGCCGTGACCACGCCTTGGCCCCCGCGACCGTGTATGCGGACCTGGAACATGTTTCCTCCGTTGTTTTCCATCGTTTTTTTGAACGTTCGCTCAGGATAGCTTAGTTCCAGTACAATGAAAACAACGATACTTCGGCGTATGGAAACGCGACGCGCCCTTAAACCGGGCGCGTCGGCGCTACTTAGGGAGAAAACCGGGCGTCAGAGGTGGCGCGGGATCAGCACCGTATAGTCGAAATCGAGCAAGACGCTGGGCGCATAGCTGCCGTCGGCGGTGCGCAGCGGGAAGTCGGCGCACGGCTGATCCTTGGTCGCGACCGTGCGCAGACGCAAGGCACCGATGTCGGCGCGTCCGGGCAGGATCAGCTTGTCGATCACTTCCGTCCAGGCATAGATCGTGTCCCCGGCAAAGGCCGGAGCGACGTGCCGCCCGCCGTTGATGGCGACCACGCTGAAGGCATTGGCCAGTCCGTTGAACGACAGCGCGCGCGCCAGGCTGATGATGTGGCCGCCATAGATCAGGCGGCGGCCGAAGCGCCCTGCCATTTCCGCCTGCTGGTTGAAATGCACGCGTGCCGTATTCTGGTAGAGGCGAGTCGCCATCATGTGCTCGCTCTCCTCGATCGTCATTCCATCCACGTGGTCGATGCGTTCGCCGACGGCGTAGTCTTCCCAGCGCTCGCGGCTACCGGCGAGCGCGGTGTCGTACTGGTCGACGCGGATGCCGGCGGGAACGACCAGGTCGTTGGTGGCGACCGCTTCCGGCAACTCGGGAATGATCGTTTCCGGCGCCGGCGAGGCTGGGTCACGCTTGCGCACCATCACCCAGCGGACGTATTCGACGGCGATCTGCGCGCGCTGATTGACCCCGCGCGAGCGCACGTAGACGATTCCCGTCTGCCGGTCGCGGTTCTCCTTCAGCCCGATGACCGTCGAGTCGGCGGTCAGCGTATCGCCCGGATAGACGCGATGCCCGAAGCGCCCGGCGGCATAACCCAGGTTGGCCACGGCATTGAGCGAGATGTCGGGTACGGTCTTGCCAAAAACGATATTGAAAGCGAGCAGGTTGTCGATCGGTGCGCGCGGGAAACCCAGGCTGTGGGCAAAGGTGTCGGCCGACGTGAGCGGAAAGCGCGAGCCGGTGAGCGCCGTGTATAGCGCGACATCGCCCTCGCTGATCGTGCGCGGCGTGGCGTGGTTGATCGTCTGCCCGAGGCGAAAGTCTTCGAAGAAGTTCCCCCGGCTGGTCTTGTCGTTCATCAGGCACCTCCCCTGAATCTATCGGAAAGCGTTGACATCACAGCTCATAGGCGGCGGCCAGTTGCGGGTCGCGGCGGGCCACCAGGCGCGCCAGATCGACGATCACCTTGGCCTGTTTCCACGTCGCGTCGTCCTGCATCTTGCCGTCGATCGTCGCCACGCCGCTGCCGTCCGGCATGGCGGCCAGGATGCGCTTGGCGAAAAGCACTTCCTTGACGTCCGGGCTGAAGACGCGCTTGGCGATGGCAATCTGGTTCGGCGCCAGCGACCAGGCGCCCGAGCAGCCCATCAGGAAGGCGTTGCGGAACTGAGCCTCGCACGCCGCCTCGTCCTTCAGGTCGCCGAAAGGACCGTAGAAAGACCGCAAGCCGTGGGCGACGGCGGCATCGACCATGCGCGCGACGGTGTAGTGCCAGAGGTCCTGCTGGAAGAATGCGCGCTGTCCGCCGTCGGCTTCGGCGTCGGCGAGCACGCCGTAGCCCGGATGACCGCCGCCGACGCGCGTCGTCTTCATGCCGCGCGAGGCAGCCAGATCGGCTGGACCGAGGCTGAGCCCGTGCATGCGCGGGCTGGCCGCGCAGATCGCCTCGACGTTGGTGACGCCCTGCGCCGTTTCGAGCAGCGCGTGCAGCAGGATGGGCTTGCGCACCCCGTACTTCGCTTCGAGCAGCGCGACGTACTGATCGACGAAGTGGATGTCCCACGGTCCTTCGACCTTGGGGATCATGATCACATCGAGCTTGTTGCCGACATGCCGGATGATCTCGTGCAGGTCGTCGAGCACCCACGGGCTGTTCAGCGCATTGACGCGCACCCACATCGCGGTGTCGCCGAAGTCGTTCCCGGCGAGCAGTTCGATGAAGCCGGCGCGCGCCGCGTCCTTGGCTTCGATCGGGATGGCGTCTTCCAGGTTGCCGCACATGACGTCGCACTGGCGTGCGGTTTCCGGCGCCTTGGCGCGGATTTTCTCGATGTGCGGCGGGAAGAAATGGATCATCCGCTCGGGCCGAATTGGCAGTTCGCGCAGCGGTTGCGGTGCGCCGATGGCGAGCGGCTTGTAGAAATGAACGGGTAGCTTCACTGGATTTCCCCCTGGAGAATGGCGGCTGGTGGATCGGTGGGCGCGGAGTCGTCGCCTAGGCCGGACCGGCGACGATGCCGGCGTCGTGCAGGCGGCCGACTTCGCCTTCGCTGAGGCCGAGAATGTCGAGCAGGATCTCGTCGGTGTGCTGGCCGAGGCGCGGCGCCGGAACAGCCGGCAGGCGGTCGGCGCGCGTGAAGTCGAGCGGGCTGCCGGGCATCAGATAGCGTCCGACGCCCGGCTGCTCGGTGAGCGAGAACATCGGGTTGTCGGTCGAGCAGTCGGGGTCCTCGGCGATCGCCTGGCGCACCGTGCGGTAGGGGCCCCAGGCGACGCGATGCGCGTCGAGGATGCGCGCCGCTTCGGCCAGCGTGCGGGCAAAGAACCACGGTTCGAGCAGGGCGGCGATCTGCTGGCGGGCGCGATAGCGATTGCCCTCGTCGTTCAGATCGAGGCCGAGGCGTGCGGCCAGCGCGTCGATGCCGGCCTGCACGCCGGTCGCCTTGATCAGGCTGCGCCATTGCAGGTCGGTCAGGCCGACGACCATCAGGCGCTTGCCGTCGAGTGTTTCGAAATCGCGTCCGAAAGCGCCGTACAGGTAATTGCCCTGACGTGGCCGGTCGCTGTCGTTGATCATCACCTCGGCGATCATGCCGAAGTGGCCGATCATCGCCAGCGCCACGTCCTTCAGCGCCAGGCGGACGAGTTGCCCTTCGCCGGTCAGCCGCCGATGGCGTTCGGCGGCGAGCATGCCGAGCGCGATCATCTGCCCGCTGATGAAGTCCCAGGCTGGAAAGACATGATTGACGACCTCCGGCGAAGTCGTCGGGCCGGTCATCCAGGGCAGACCGACCTGCGGATTGAGCGTGTAATCGACCACCGAGCTACCGTCGCGCTGGCCGGTCAGGTTGACCATCACCAGGTCGGCGCGCGCTGCCTGCAGCGCCTCGTAGCTGAGCCAGCCGCGGGTCGGGAAGTTGGTCGAGAAAAGGCCGGCATTGTCGCCCGGCGCACAGATCAGTTGGGTGAGCAGTTCCTGGCCGCGCGGATGGCGGAACTCGACGACGATCGAGCGCTTGCCCTTGTTCAGGCCGGCCCAGAAGTGGCTGTGCTTGCCGTCCGGCGTCAGCGGCCAGCGGCCATGATCGAGTCCGCCGCCAATGCGATCGAAGCGAATCACGTCCGCCCCGAGCTGCGCCAGCGTCATTCCGCCGAGCGGTGCGGCGACGAAGGCCGATCCTTCGACAACGCGCAATCCAGAGAGAATTCCCGGCATGTCTGGAGCCCTCGTCGGCTTTCAGATGAAGATGACGCGCCTGGTGCGCAGTCGAGCGACCGTGCCCCGCGCGCCGTCGCATCGGCTGGGAACGCGCGCGCCGGGCGACTCGCCTGCGCCGTCGGTCGGCAGCGCTTTCCCGGCACGGGCAGGGCAGCGCGGAACGTTGCTCGCCGTCACGGTCAGCGCAGATTGCTCTGCCGCCGTCTGGGTCGAAGCCGAATCTTCGTTCATCGCTGCCTTTCTTTCCGCCTTGCCCCGCTACGTCGGCAGACCCAGCGGGAACGCGCACCGGGTTCGAGCAACGGGCACCACCTGTGCAGTATATTCGCAAAAGCGCCGCGTGGTGCGCCGAATCGTCGCCAGACACCGCGCCAGCGCTGCGCCGCCGACGGCCGGCGAGCTTGAAACTGCGCGCCGCGTGTGCTGTACTTGTCGCCTCGTTTTCCCACGCCGAGCCAAGGATCTGCCCGATGAGCGACGAACAGCCGGACTACATGCAATGGATGGGGCGGCGCGAAGTCTGCGACGACGAACTGGCCCTGGCGCCCGCGCTGGCCGCCGCCGCGACGCTCGACGATACGGCGACGCAGTTCGCCGCCGGAACGCCGCTGCCGCCGCTCTGGCAGTGGTTCTACTTCCTGCCGCGCGCGCCGCAGGCCGAGCTCGACGTCGACGGGCACGTTCGGCGTGGCGGCTTCATGCCGCCGATCCCGTATCCGCGCCGGATGTTCGCCGGTGGCCGCATGCAGTTCCATCGACCTTTGCTGATCGGTCGGCCGGCCCGCCGCGTCGCCGAAATCCGCCAGATCAGCGAAAAATCCGGACGCACGGGCACGCTCGCCTTCGTCTCGCTCGTCCATCGCTTCTACCAGGACGAGGTACTCTGTATCGAGGAAGAGCAGGACATCGTCTACCGCCAGCCGGGCCCGCCGGTCGCGCCGCCGACGCCCGCCGAAGACTGGCCGCCGCTCCCGGCGGGCGCCTGGGCGCGCGTCGTGACGCCCGATCCGCGGCTGCTCTTCCGCTTTTCCGCGCTCACCTTCAACGCGCACCGCATCCATTACGACCGGCCGTACGCGCGCGAAGAAGAAGGCTACCCCGGCCTCGTCGTGCACGGGCCGCTGACCGCCGTGCTGCTGATGGAAGTCGTCCGCCGGCAGGCCGGGCTGCCGGTGCGCCGCTTCAGCTTCCGCGGCCTGGCACCGCTCTTCGACCTGGCGCCGTTCCGGCTCGTGTGCACGCGCAGCGACGAGCAGCGCCTGGCGCTCGTCGCGCAGGCGGCCGATGGCAGCGCGGCGATGAGCGCCGAAGCCGAACTCGCGCCGTGAGCGAGCCACCGCCGGCACGTGCCGACGCGGCGCCCGCCGACCTCGAAATCCTCGCGCGCGAGGTTTGCTACCAGGGCTTCTACCGGCTGGCGCGGCTGCGTCTGCGCCACCGCCTGTTTGCCGGCGGGATGAGCCCGCCGATCGTGCGCGAGCTGATCGAAAAGGGCGATGTCGCCGCCGTCCTGCTCTACGACCCGCAGCGCGACGAAGTGGTGATGATCGAGCAGTTCCGGGTCGGCGCCTGGGCCGACGCGCGCGGGCCGTGCTTGCTCGAAATCGTTGCCGGACTGATCGAGGCCGGCGAGACGGCGGCCGCCGTCGCCTGTCGCGAAGCGCGCGAGGAGGCCGGCTGCACGGTACTCGAACTCCTGCCGATCAGCAGCTTCTACGTCAGCCCGGCGAAGTCCTCGCAGCGCATGCACCTCTTTCTCGGCCGAATCGACAGCACGCACGCCGGCGGCATCCACGGCCTGGCCGAAGAAGGCGAAGAAACGCGCGTCGTCCGGCTCGCCGCAAGCGCGGCGATCGAGCTTGCCGAGCAGGGCGGAACCGACTCCGCCTGGCCGCTGATCGCGCTCTTCTGGTTCGCCCGCCAGCGGCCGGCGGTACGCGCCGAATGGCTGGCCCGGCCGGCCGCCGGCGAAGCGCCGCCGACGCCCCCCGGCGCACAAGGCTGAGCGATCGGCGCAGACGCCGCCACACCGCCGGCCCCACGCTGCCCGCTCGACGCCGCTCCCTCAACCCCACCCTCGACACCGCCCACGCGCTCTGCCATGCCGCACACCACGAACTCGATCTACCCGACCCACTTGCCCGGCGACCCGCAGGCCGATCCGGCGGCCATCGTCACGCACGGCGCGGCGCGCTTCACGCTGCTCACGGCGCGCCTCGTCCGCCTCGAATACGCGCCGGCCGGCGGCTTTGAAGACCGCGCCAGCCGCAGCTTCGTACACCGCCGCCTGGCCGTCCCGGCCTTCACCAGCCAGCGCGTCGGGACGCGGCTCGAAATCGTCGGCGAGCATCTGCGCATCGACTACGACGAGCGCCACGGCTTCACCGCCGCCGGCTTGTCGATCACCCTCGCCAACGGCTGCACCTGGCGCTACGGCGACGCCGACGACGCCAACCTGGGCGGCACGCTGCGCACGCTCGACAAGGCCGACGGCCCGGTCCCGCTCGAGCCCGGCCTGCTCTCGCGCGCCGGCTGGAGCCTCGTCGACGACTCGGCGAGTCCGCTCCTCGACGGCGGCTGGATCGCCCCGCGCCGCCCCGGCGCGCCGGCTCTCGACCTCTACTTCTTCGCCTACGGCCAGGACTACGCCGCGTGCCTGCGCGACTTCCGCACGCTCAGCGGTCAGGTGCCGCTGCTCCCGCGCTGGGCGCTCGGCAACTGGTGGAGCCGCTACTGGGCGTACCGGCAGGACGAACTGCTCGCCCTGATGCGCGACTTCGCGGCGCATCGAATACCGCTCGCCGTCTGCGTCATCGACATGGACTGGCACATCACGCACACCGGCAACGCCTCGCGCGGCTGGACCGGCTACACCTGGAACCGCGAACTCTTCCCCGACCCGCGGCAACTGCTCGCCGAACTGCACGCGCTCGGCCTGAAGATCGCGCTCAACCTGCACCCGGCCGACGGCGTCTGGCCGCACGAAGCGGCCTACGCCGACTTCGCGCGCGCGCTCGGCCAGGACCCGGCGAGCGGCGCGCCGATCGCCTTCGCGCTCAGCGACCGCGTCTTCGCGCAAGCCTACTTCGCGCTGCTGCATCACCCGCACGAAGCCGCCGGCGTCGATTTCTGGTGGATCGACTGGCAGCAGGGCCGGCGCACGCCGCGCTGCGCGATCGACCCGCTCTGGTGGCTCAACCATCTGCACTTTCACGACCTGGCGCGCGACGGCTGGCGCCGTCCCTTCACCTTCTCGCGCTGGGGTGGCCTGGGCGGCCAGCGCTACCCGATCGGCTTCTCCGGCGACACCGTCATCTCCTGGCGCTCGCTCGCCTTCCAGCCCTACTTCACGGCGACCGCGGCGAATGTCGCCGCCGGCTGGTGGAGCCACGACATCGGCGGCCATATGGAAGGAATCGACGACGCCGAGCTCTACCTGCGCTGGGTCCAGTTCGGCGTCTTCAGCCCCATCCTGCGCCTGCACAGCACGCAGAACCCCTACCTCGAACGCCGGCCCTGGGGCCGCGACAGCGAAACGCTGCGCCACGCGCGCGCCGCCCTGCAACTGCGCCACGCGCTCATCCCCTACCTCTACAGCATGGCCTGGCGCGACCACGCCGCCGGCTGCGCGCTCGTCACCCCGCTCTACCACGCCTATCCGGACGCCGCGCCGGCCTACGCCTGCCCGGCGCAGTACCTCTTCGGCAGCGAACTGCTGGTCGCCCCGCACTGCGCACCGCGCGCCGCCGACACACAGCTCAGCCGGCAGGTCGTCTGGCTGCCGCCGGGCGACTGGTACGACTTCTTCACCGGCGAATACTACCCGGGCGACGCCTGGCACAGCCTCTACGGAGAACTCGCCGAAATCCCGGTCTTCGCGCGCGCCGGCGCGATCGTCCCGCTCGCCGACGCGGGCAGCGCCTTCAGCGCCGACGTCGACACCGACACCGACGGCGACGACGACGACGACCGCAAGCCCGACGCCGCGCCGCCGACGGCTCGGCCAACGCCGCCCGGCGCGCCGCCGCGCCTCGTCGTCCATATCTTCCCGGGTGCCGACAACCGTTTCGAACTCTACGAAGACGACGGCGAAAGCAACGCCTACCTGGCCGGCGCCAGCGCCCTGACGCCGATCCAGCAACGCTCGAGCGCCAGCGCGCTCCATCTGCTCATCGGCCCGACCTTCGGCGACTGCAGCGTCGTCCCGCCGGCGCGCGCGTGGACGCTCGTCCTGCACGCGCGCGTCGCGCCGAGGCAGATCGTCGCCGAAATCGACGGCCAGGCCTGCCCGTTCGAAACGCAGTACGACGCGGACAGCGGCGCGCTGCACCTCATCCTGCCGCCGTTCGCGCCGCAGGCGCGGTGCAGCGTCGTCCTCAGCCCGCTGCCGGAAGTGCGCCGCAACGAAGACCTGTACGCGCGCCTCGCCCGGCTGATCGCTGCTTTTCGCTGCGCGAGCGAAGCGAAGCGCGCACTCGCCGTTCGCCTCGACGAAATCGTCGCCGACTTCAACATTCTCGGCGCGTACCGCACCGCGCTCAGCGACGGACAACTGCGCGCCATGCTCGAAACGCTGACCGGCGCCGGCCTGCACCAGACGCAGGCGAGTGGCGAAAACCTGCGCATCGTCTGGAACCGGCACGCCGATGCGCGCCTGACGCTGCGCTGGTCGATCGAAAACCGCACGACCTGGGACCCCTACCGGCGCTACCGCCAGGAAGCGGGCCCGGCGCCGCGTTTTGCCGAATACCGCCCGCTCACCCACCCCGGCGCGTGGCAGCTCAGCCTGCACTACGGCACGCTGCTCGCCGTCAGCGAGCGCGAACCGGCCGATCCGACGGCGGCGGGGGAGGTCTGAGGCGCGCGCCGCGCGCCGAATCCCTGGCCCGCGCCGGCGTTTGACGCGCCGAGCGACGACAGCGACAATCCCCCTCCGACGGCAGGCGCCCGGCGGCTGGAGAGCGCCGGGCCAGTGCCGAACCTCGCCGCGCTCAGGAGAATGCCGTGTCGCCCGCCAGCCCCGCCAGCCCCGCCCGCCAACCCCGCCAAAGCAGCCGCGTCAGCCTCTTCGTTTCCGCCGTCAGCGCGGAGTTTGCCCAGGATCGCGAGTTCCTGCGCCACGAACTCGCCGGGCCGTCGGTCGACATCAAAATTCAGGAAGACTTCATCGCCGCCGGCAGCACGACGCTGCGCAAGCTCGACGACTACATTCGTCACTGCGACGCGGTCATTCATCTGGTCGGCGAGCGCACCGGCGCCGCCGCGCACGCGCAGGCGCTCGCCGACCTGTGCCAAGACTATCCCGACCTCGCCGACAAGCTGCCGGCGCTGGCGCCGTGCCTCGGTGCCGGCGCGCCGACGCTCTCCTACACGCAGTGGGAAGCCTGGCTGGCGCTTTACCACGGCAAGGAACTGCTGATCTGCGTGCCGGAGGGCGGCGCGCCGCGCGCGACCGATGCCGCCGCCGATGCCGATGGCGCACAGCGCGCCGCGCAGCAGGCGCACCTCAAGCGCCTGCAAACCGCCGGCTACTACCCGCAAGTGCGCTTCGCCGATGCGAAGGCGCTCGCGCTGCGCGTGCGCAGCTCGACGATCGGCCGCCTGCTCGACGCTGCCGCCCGGCGGTCGCCTCCTCGGCGGCTGCCCTGGAGCAGCCTCGGCAAGCTGTTCACCGGGCGCGCCGGCCAACTCCGCGCGCTCGCAAAAGCGTTCGGCGCGCCGCCGACGCGCGCGGCGCCGGTCGTCGCGCGCGTCATCCACGGCGTCGGCGGCGTCGGCAAGACGCGCCTGGCGATCGAATACGCCTGGCAGCGGGAGAGCGAGTACACGGCGATCTTCTTCGTCAGCGGCAGCGATCCGGGCGTGTTGGCGGCGCACATCGCGGCGCTCGCCGCGCCCGACGTCCTCAAGCTGCCGGAAAGCCAGGCGAGCGAGCACGCGGTGCAGCACGCGGCGGTTCTCCGCTGGCTGAACGACCACCCCGGCTGGCTGTTGATCGTCGACGAACTCGACACGCCGGAAGCCGCGCAGGCGGCCGCAGCGCTGCTGCCGCAGCTCGCCGGCGGGCACGTTCTGCTCACCAGCCGGCTGGCGCACTGGAGCGCCGAACTGAGCGTGCGCGAACTGCCGACGCTGACGCCGGAGGCGGCGCGCGATTTCCTGCTCCAGCGCACCGCAGATCGCCGGCGCAAGCGGCCGGACGACGCGGCGAGCGCCGGCGCGCTGGCGCACGAACTCGGCCAGCTCGCGCTGGCGCTCGAACAGGCCGGCGCGTACATCGCGACCAACCGGCAGTCGCTTGCCGCCTACCTCGCCGACTGGCGCCAGGACGACGCGCAGCGGCGCGCCGCGCTCGCCTGGTACGACGCGCGGCTGATGCACTACCCGAAGAGCGTCGCGCAAACCTGGCAGACCTCGTTCGACCGCCTGAGCGACGGCGCCCGCGCGCTGCTATCGTGGCTCGCGTGGCTGGCGCCGGAAGCGATTCCGGAAAGCCTGCTCGACACGCTGGCGGCAGCGGCAGCGGACGACGAAGCCGCTGCCGCGTTGGCGCGCGCACGGCGCGCTGCGCTCACCGAACTCGAAGGCTACTCGCTCGTCCTCCGCGAGGACGACGGCGCCGACGACCGCGAGAGCTTCAGCCTGCATCGTCTGGTGCAGACGGTCAGCCGTGACCAGCAGTACGATGAAGCGCAGCGCGCCGCGGACGACAAAATCCCGCCGGCGCTGCGCGCGGCGCTGGCGTGGGTGAATGACGCCTTCGTCGGCGTTATGCAAGATGTCCGCGACTGGCCGCGCCTCGATCCGCTGGCGCCGCACGCGCAGGCGGTCGCGGCTTACGCCGACGCCGCAGCGATCGCCGCGCCGACGGCGCGCCTGTTCAACGATACGGCCCTGTTGCTGCACGCGAAAGCGCGCTACGGTGAAGCCGAACTGCTGCTGCGCCGCGCGTTGGCGATAGGCGAGGCCAGCCTCGGCAGCGAGCATCCGAACCTTGCCACGTACCTCAACAACCTGGCGCAACTGCTGCAGGCGACGAACCGCGTGTCCGAAGCCGAGCCGCTGATGCGCCGCGCGCTGGCGATAGACGAGGCGAGCCTGGGCAGCGAGCATCCGAACGTCGCCATCGATCTCAACAACCTGGCGCAACTGCTGCAGGAGACGAACCGCGTGCCCGAAGCCGAGCCGCTGATGCGCCGCGCGCTGGCGATAGATGAGGCGAGCCTGGGCAGCGAGCATCCGGGCGTCGCCATCGACCTCAACAACCTGGCGCAACTGCTGAAGGCGACGAACCGCTTGGCCGAAGCCGAGCCGCTGCTGCGCCGCGCGCTGGCGATAGTTGAGGCCAGTCTGGGCAGCGAGCATCCGAACGTTGCCACGTGCCTCAACAACCTGGCGCAACTGCTGAAGGCGACGAACTGCCTGTCCGAAGGCGAGCCGCTGCTGCGCCGCGCGCTGGCGATCGACGAGGCAAGCCTGGGTCGCGAGCATCCAAACGTCGCTATCCGCCTCAACAACCTGGCGCAACTGCTGCAGGCGACGAACCGCCTGTCCGAAGCCGAGCCGCTGCTGCGCCGCGCGCTGGCGATCGACGAGACGAGCCTGGGTCGCGAGCATCCGAGCGTCGCCATCGACCTCAACAACCTGGCGCGACTGCTGCAGGCGACGAACCGCCAGTCGGAAGCCGAGCCGCTGCTGCGCCGCGCGCTGCGCATCCTTTTCGTCAGCCTGGGCGACGAGCATCCGCACACGCAAATCGTCCGCCACAACGCCATTGCGCTGCTCCACGCGCTCGGCCGCAGCGACGACGAGATCGCTGCGACGCTGGACGACGGGCTGGCCGGCTAGCTTCGCCGGCGGCGCGTTTCGCGCGGCGCGGGGCTTGGCCGGGCGTTTGCGGCGGGCCGGCGTGGCGGCCGGCGGGGCTGCGGGGTGCGGGTCTTGCGCAAGCGCTTGACGCCCCTTGTCTCGGCGCGGCATACTGCTTGCAGTCGTCTGATTTTTTTCAACAAGCCGAGGAGAAGCAGAATGGGGCAAAACCTGGTTTCGTTGCACCTGACGGAGGAAGACCTGGTCGCAGTGGACGCGGCGCTGCGCACGCTGGAGGAGAAGCTCGCCGTACTCGTCGAGCTTTCGGTCGATGAGCGGCGCGCCTTGACCAAGATGGGCGAGAAGTCGGAAGCGTTTTGTCGGCAGACGCTGATCGTGCTGGCGCAGAATCGGCAGATCATTCCGGCGGAACTCGACGTGCGCGAGGCGGAGAACGATCTCGAGCAGCTCGATCTGCTGCGCCCGCGCTTCGCGCGTCTGCGCCAACTGGCGACCCGCGCCGACGATACCGAGATGGCGCTGGGCAGCGACGTGATGGCGGCGGCGCTCGAAGGCTATGCGCTGGCCAAGGTGTTCGGCAAAGGCGCCGGTCTCGACGCCCTGCGCGCCGCCGTCGGTACGCGCTTCTCCCGCCGCCGCAGTGGCGGCGAAACGCCGGCCGCCTGAGCCGGCCAGCCGAGCCGCCGGGCAGTCGGCGCAAGCCGCCGGCGCCGGCGCGCGAGGCGCCAAGCCCGAGGCGCGATTCGCCGACGCTTTCCCGCGATGCGCCGACAGCACTCCCCGGTTGGCCGAGCCTGGCGCTCGGCTCGCCGAGCTCGGAACTCCACCAGCCGAGCTCGGAACTCCATCTGCCGAGCTCGGAACTCCATCTGCCGAGCTCGGAACTCCATCTGCCGAGCGTTGCGCTCGACCTGCCGAGTTCCGAGCTCGATCTTGTCGAGCATTGCACTCGATCCTCCGAGCTCGGAACTCGATTGCCCGAGCTCGGAACTCGATCGCCCGAGCTCGGAGCTCGATCATCCGAGCTCGGAACTCCATCATCCGAGCTCGGAACTCGATCGCCGGAGTCCTGATCTCGATCACCCGGCCGCGCGGCGCGATCGGCCGGGTTCGGCGCGCGCCGCGCGCTGCCCGGCCGTGCGCCGCGGGCGTGCAGCGGCGGGGATAAACGCGCTATCCTGCGTCTGGCCGGCCCGTTTCGCGCCGGCGCACGCGACCCATGGAGACTTGTATGCTCAGCCCCGCGACGACGCTCGACGACGCCTACCAGACGCTTTCCCCGCGGCCTTTGCTCGCCGCCGCTGAGCTGGCGGCCTTCTATTGCGCGCAGATCGACGATTTGCGTGGCGGGCGCGTCGTCGACCGCCTGGCGCTCGGTCTGCGCCGGGCGCATGCCGGCGCCCCGTACAAGGCGCTGCTGATGGGGCACGCCGGCGTCGGCAAATCGACCGAGCTTGCGCGGCTGGCGGCGCGCGTGGCGGGACAGTTTCGCGTCGTGCGCCTGAGCGCCGGCGAGCATCTCGACCCGATCAGCTTCCAGCCCTTCGACCTCCTGCTGCTGATGGCCAGCGAAGTCGCCAGGCGTACGGCGCAGCCGGTCGGCGAAGGCGGCGCTGGCGAGCCGCCGGGGCCGGCGTTTCTCGAGGATGTTGTCGACTGGTACGCGCGCGGCGAGGAGGTGAGCACGCAACGCCGAGAAATCGGCGCGCAGGCGGCGGCCGGCGCCGGCCCGGCGGCCGGCGAGTGGTGGGCGCGCGCGCTCGGCTTCTTCGCGCAGGTCAGGGGCGAGATGAAATACGCCAGCGTGCGCGAGGAGAAGCGCGTGCGCTACCGCCTGAGCCGTATCGACGATCTGGTGCAGAGCGTCAATCGCCTGCTCGCGCAATGCAACTCGCTGTTGCGCCGGGCGAGCGGCCACGAGTGGCTGTTCCTCTTCGAGGATTTCGACAAGGCCGGCATTTCGCCGGAAAGGACGCAGGCGCTCTTCGTCACCTACGGCAACGTCATCCGCGAAGTCGACGCGCACATCGTGTTCACGATTCCGATCGCGCTCGGCTACTCGTCGCAGGCGAACGCGCTGCCGGTGCCGCGCGACCGCCAGTTCGTGCTGCCCGATACGATGGTCTTCGATCAGCAGCACCGGCCGCACGCCGCCAGGCGCGTCGCGGTGCGCGCCGTCCTCGGCGCGCGCCTGGCGCCGGAGTTGTTCGCCGCCGGCCAGGCCGAGCGCCTGGTCGTCGCTTCCGGCGGCAATCTGCGCAATCTGTTCGCGATGGCCGCCAACGCCGCCGACGGCGCGCTGCTGCGCGGCGCCGCGCAGATCGAAGCGGACGACGCGAGCGGCGCCATCCGCCAACTGCGCACCGACTATGAACGCCAGCTCGGCGAAAGCCCGTACGATCAGGAAATCGCCGGCGACGGCCAGCGCCGGCCGATCGCCTACGAGAGCAAGGCGAACCGGCTGTGCAGCGTGTATCGCGGCGATGCCGAGGCGAAAATTCCCGATCCGGTGCTCTATGCGCTGTTGCGCGCGCGTGCCGTGCAGGAGTTCAACGGCGAACGCTGGTTCGGCGTCCATCCGCTGGTCGTCGATCTGCTCGTGCAGCAGCGACGCCTGGCGCCAGAAATCGGCGGCGTCGTTGCCGGTGGCAGCGAATAGCCCATCGCCG
>NZ_JAPUVR010000139.1 GCF_029255125.1 Accumulibacter sp.
GCCGAAGAGCTGCTCTGCGAACGCCTGCTGATGCTCTGCGAAGACCGTCTGCGCGAGCAGGCGATGCGCCATTTCGGCTTCACCGGCGGGCTGATCTGAGATGGCGCTCGAACTCGCCGGCGTCGCCATTGACCAACTGGTCAGCCTGGAGGCGAGCGAAGTCGCGCGTTTCGTGCGCCACGCAGTGCCCGGGATGAACGGCGAACTGGCGCAGGATCTGGGCCGGCCGAGTGTGCGCATCCGCCTGCGCGGCATCTTCTACGGCAGCGACGCGGCCGATCGCCTCGGCCAACTGCGCAGTCATCTGCTGGCCCGCCAGCCGGTCGATTTCCTGTGCGAACTGACCGGTGAAGGCTATTTCGCGCAGGTTATCGTCGACCAGCTCGAAGTCGCCGAGCGCGCCGGGCGGCCGGACGAATTCGACTACGAGTGCGTCGTCACCGAATACGTTCCGCCGCCACCGCCGCCGGCGAGCAGCCTGCTCGACGGAATCGACGCCGGCCTGCTCGACGAGGCGACGGCGATGATGGACGACATCCAGAACGCCCTCGCCGAAGTCGCCGGCCTGGCCGGCCTGCTCGCCGGCGCAGCCGATTTCGCCGATCCGACGACGCGCCTGCCGGCGATGCTCGACAGCTTCACCGGCCTCGCCGGCGGCGCCGGCGGCACGCTGCGCGGCCTGGGAGACTTGCTGTGAGCGGCGCCAGCGCCAGTCTGCCAAACCTGCAGCGGGCGAGCAACGCTGCGGCGAACGTCCAATCGGGTCTGAACGGCTTCCTGCGCGTTGCTGGCGGGCTCGCGGACGGCGGCGCGGATTCGCCGCTGCACGCGCTCGGCCAGGCACTTGGCGGTCTCGAACAGGTGCTCGAGATCGACCTCAGCGGGCTGTCGGAACGCCTGCCGGCAACGCTGACGAACATCGAGCAGACCCTGCCGGCCGATGCCCTGCGCTTCGTCGAAGACCTCAAGGCGCATTATCAAGAGGTCGTCGGCTTTCTCAACGCGAGCGAACTGCTGCGCCAGATCAGGCCGGGAACGACGCTGCAGGAGACCGCACTGGGGCTGATCGACGACTTGCTCGAGCTGCTCGGCAGCCGGCTGGACACGCTCGGCGCCTCGCTGCTCGACGCGGCGACGCTCGAACGCGTGCGCCGGGCGCTCGCCGCGCTTGACGACCTGGCGGCGGGAAACCCGCTGTCGGCCGACGAGCTGCTCGACTTTCTCGGCGAGAATCTGCTCGGCGTCGCGCCCGAGCTGCTGCAGCCGGCCCGTCACCATCTGGCCGGCGCATTGGCACTGCTCGAGCCGCTGACGGCGGCGGCGCTGGCGACGACGACGGCGCCGGCGAGCGCCGCGGCGGCCCTCGCCTGGCGCCAGCTCGGCCAGTCGCTGCACGACTTCGACGCCGACGACGCGGCTGCCTATGGCGTCGTGCAAGGCGAACTCGACGCGCTGCGCGCGGCGCACGAGGCCGCCTTTGTCGCTCTTGAGGAAGTCCTGCAGAACCTCAGCGCTGTGCTCGCCAGCGCGCAATGGGAGACGCTGTTCACCGCCTACGCCGAGGTGCTGCGGGCCATTCCGCTGCCCGCCCCGGCGACGCTGGACGACGCCGTCGAGGCGCTCGCCGGGGCACTCGAAATGCTCCTCGCGCGCCTGACGATGAGTCTGTCGCCGGCCGATCTGGCGGCGCAGGTCGCCCGCCTTTCGGCCGCGCTGCACGACATGTTCGCCGCTTCGCCGCTCGCCCAGGTACGCCAGATCCTGATCGACTTCATCAGCCAGGTGCGCCAGCGTATCGAAGCGGTGCCGGTGGCGGCGGTCGAGACGGCGGTGCACGCGATGCTGCAGACGGTGCGCCAGCAGATCGACGAACTCGGCATTGGCGAAGTGCGCAGCCGGATCAACCAGGCGTTCGCGCAGGCGAACGATTTCGTCGATCAGCGGCTGAGCGACGATCTGCTCGACGGCGTCAATGACGCTCTGGCGTCGGCGCTGGCGCAGTTGCAGAACGTTCCGATCGCCGAACTCGGCCAGGAACTGGCCAACGCGGTCGGCGAGGCCGGGCAGGTCGTCGCCGATCTGCAGCGCCAGATGGCGGCCGGGCTGGACGAGATACGCACGCTGCTCGCCTCGCTCGACGGAATCGACTTCCGTCCGCTGGCCGACGAGGTGATCGACGAAATCGACGCGCTGACCGCGAAACTCGCCGCGATCAAGCCGGAAGCGCTCTCCGACGGCGAGCGCATCGCGCTGCAGGCGGGCCTCTCGCTGTTGCGCGCCGTCGACCTCGAAGGAATGATCGAAGGCGAGCTGAAGACCGGCTTCGCCAGCGTCGAGAACGAACTTGCGCAAGCGGTGCGCAGCGTTCTCGACGCCTGGCTCGAGTTTCGCCGCCGCATCGGCGGCCTCGACGGATCGGCACTCGCCGCGCCGGTGAACAGCCTGCTCGATCAGGTCGGCGAGCGCGTCCTGGCGCTCAACGGCAGCCTCGTCGTCGCGCCGCTCGAAGAACTGCTCGCGCAGCTTCTCGCCAAGGCGCAAGCGCTTTCGCCAGCGGCCTTGCTCGAACCGCTGGAACAGCCTTACGCACGCGTGCTGCAGACGATAGAGCGGGCCAATCCAGCGGTCTGGGTCGAGCCCTTGCGCGTGCTGCACGGCGAAATCAACCGCCTGATCGACCTGATCGACATCACGCCGCTGTTGACGGCGCTTGCCGAAAAGGAAAGGCAGGTCTTCGCCCAGTTGCGCCAGCAACTCGTCGGCGCGCTCGACGCGGTCGATCTGCCGCCGCCGCTCGACGCTTTCTACGCGCAGATGAAAGCGCTCGTCGTCGGCCTGAGCGATGCCGTATTCAGCGATCCCGAGCTTGCCCTGCGCCAGGTCAACCTGGCGATGGCGGATTCGCTGCGCCCGAGTGCGCTGTTCGCTCCGCTCGACCAGGCTTTCGACCGCTTGCTGGCGGCGCTCGAGGCACTGCCGGAAGACGACATCGTGGCTGCGCTGGAGGCTTTGCGCCAGGGTTTGGGCGCCGCGTTGCCGGCGCTCGATCCGGCCCGGCTGATCGCCACGCTGCGCGCCGCGCATGGCCGGCTGGCCGCGCTGGCGCCGGTCAACCTGCCCGGCGTCGTCGGCCTGCCGGCGCTGCGCGCCGGTCTGGAGGCCAGGCTGGCGCTGTCGTCGGCCGACGCCGCCGCCAAGGCGTCGTTGCTCGCCCGTTTCGACCTGACGCTGGCGCCGCTCGATCCGACGCTCGCCGGTGGTCGACTGCAGCGCGTGCACAGCGCGCACACCAGCGCCCTGGCGGCGCTGCGCCGGCGCATCAATGCGCTCGACAGTGCGCCCGCAGAAGGCGAGTTTCAGCGTCTGAACAGCGCGCTGACGCGCCTGCTGCCGGATTTCCTGCGCCAATCGACGGCGCTCGAGGCGGCCGACGTGCGTGCCGCGCTCGCCACGCTGCGACCGTCGACCAAGGCGCGCCGCATCGATCTCGCTTACGAGCGCTTCCTGGCCCAGCTTGCGCCGCTGCAGGGGGCGCTGGAGACGGCGGTCAATGGCTTTTTCGGCGAGCTTCGGCAGGCGGCGCGGGCGCTTCATCCGGATGACCTGAAGTCGGCGCTGGCTGAGGTCTACGCCAGCGTGCGCAGCAAGCTGGCCGTCCTTGATCCGGACGAAGTTGCCGCCGCGCTGCGCGCCAGCGTCTGGGACCCGCTGCTCGAACCGCTGCACGCGCTCGACCCGGCGGCGCTCAAGCCGCCGCTCGACGCGCTGTTCCGCAGCCTGGTAGACAAGATCGGCGCTGGCGGGCGCCGCCTGTTGCAGCAGATCAGGCAGGTGATCGACCTCTTTCTCGGTCGCCTCCGGCAGGCGCTGAGCGGCGTTCTGGCGACGCTGAAGGAAAAGATCGGGCTCATCCTGGCCGGCGTCGAGCAACTGCTCGGACAGATCGATCAGCTCGTCGTCGACGATCTGTTCGAGCGCCTGCTCGCCTTGCTGGCCAACCTGCAGATCAGCTTCGAGCAGGAACTCGAGCGCGTGCATCATCAGTTCGACGCGATGCTGGCGGCGATTCCGCTGTCCGGCTCGGCACAGGTGTCGATCGGATGAGCGCGCTTGCCCGCTTGCGCGCCTGGCAGGCCGAACAGGCCGCGCTGCGCCAGATCGTCGTCGAGGACGGGCTGCCGAGCGCGGTGCGCGAGGCCGGCGGACTGTCGCGCTACACCTGGCAGGCCGGCGAGCTGGCCGAGATCGTCGAGGCCGACGGCGAAGCGTGGCGCTACGCCTATGGCGCCGACGGGCGTCTGCTGGCGGTCGAGCGCAACGGTCAGCGCTGGGCCGACTACCGCTACGACGCCAGCGGCCGCCTGAGCGAAGTGCAGCGCGCGGACGGGCCGCTGGCGCATGCCTACGACGAGCAGGGCCGGCTGCAGCGCACGCTGCGCGGCGACGCCAGCCCGCTGGTCTATCGCTGGCAGGGAGAGCGCGTGCTCAGCGCGCGCTGTGACCGCGAAGAAAGCCGTTTCCACTACGACGATCAAGGACGTGTCGTCGGTGTGGACCAGCAGGTCGACGGGCGCCAACTGTCGCTGCGCCGCAGCTTCGACCAACAAGGGCGGCTGGCCGAGCTCGTTTTCCCGCAGTGGGAGCAGACGATTTCCTTTGCCTGGGACGAACGCGGTTGCCCGGCGGGAATCGACTGGAACGGCCAGCGCATCGTCGCTTTCGGCAACGACCCGGCGCACCGGCGCACCTGGCAGCGCGGCAGCGACGGGGTGCTGCTCGAGACCTGGCACGAGGCGAGCAGCGGGCAGGCCGTCGACCAGCGGATGACGCACGCCGGAAAGCCGCTGTGGCGCTGCCGGCTGCAGCGCGACGAGGCTTTCCGCCTGATCGGCGAAGGCGAGCGCACGTATGCCTACGATGCCGCCGGACGGTTGAGCGAGGTGCGCGCCGGCGAACGCGTCTGGCGCTACGCTTGCGATGCGCGCGACAATCCGCTGCCCGATCCGGCCATCGTACAGGGCGTCGAGCACGACGCCGCCGGGCGCATTCGCCTGGTCCGCCAGGGCGCGGTCGAGCGCGTCTTTCGCCACAATCAGGCGGGCGAACTGCTCGAAGTTCTGCACGACGGCCGCCGCGTCGCGCGTTGCGCTTACGACCACAAGGGGCGGCTGGTCGTCAAGGCAGGTCCGGCGGGCGTCGAGCGCTACCTGTACGGGCCCGACGACGCGCTGCTCGCGGTGGCCGACGGCGAAGGGCGGCCGCAGTTGATCTACCTGCGCCTGCCGACCGGCATCGTCGGCCTGATCGATTTTCGCGCGTCGACCGCCGGCCGCGCGGTTTGCCTGCACTGCGACGTGCATGGCAACCTGATTTTCGCCGGGAGCGCCGAGGGGACGGCCGCGGGGACGATCGCCGGCCCCTTCGCCAGCGACGCCTTCGGTCTGCCGCTGCAGACGCCGGACGAACTGCCCTACCTCTATCGCGCACGCGTCTGGCACGCCGACCTTGGCCTCTACCGCGTCGGCGGTCGCTGGTACGACCCGCTGCTGCGCCGCTTCCTGACGCCCGATACCTGTACCGGCGCGCCCGACGATGCGCGCCTGGTCAATCCCTTCCGGCTGGCCGGCGAGCAGCGCATGGCGCGTGCGCAGATCCTCGGCGACTGGCTGCGCCAGCCCCGGCTGCGCAATCGCTGGGCTTTCTGCGCCAACGATCCGGTCAACCGCTTCGATCCGGACGGCCACTGGAGTTTCGGTGGCGTCATGCTCTCCGTGCTCGGCGTCCTGTGGACCTTGCCGAACACCGCTTTCGGCCTCGCCGTCGAGGTCAGTTGCCTGATCGGCGAAGTCGTTCGCTGGCTCGTCTGGCTGTTTTCCGGCGGCAACGCGAGCTGGCAGACGCCGGGTTTCGACGTTGCCGCCTCGGGGCGGCTGAATGCTTTTGCCCTGGTCTTCAAGGGTGGCTGGCTGGGCTCGTTCGAGAATCTGCTCGGCATCACCTTCGGCAACGTCTTCTTCGTCAACGGCGAGTACGAACAGCATCCCGACTGGCAGCGGCTGCCCGATCCGGTGACGCCGTCGGCCTACGGCGGGACGCAGACGATCGCCAAGAGCCAGGCGCTCTACGAACACGAATTGCGGCACGTCAATCAGTACAGTTGGTGGGGACCGTTTTTCCACCTCGGCCTGCCGCTGTTCGGCGTCTATGAGTGGGACGTCATTCTCAACGGCTATCAGAACGCGAGTCTGGAAGAAGACGCGCGCGCTCACGGCGGTTTCTGATGGCCACGCCGCGCCCGCAGTTTTCGTTTGCCGCCGGTGCGCTGAGCAGCGACTCGTCGTCGCCGGTCGCCGGCCCGCTGCGTTTCGTCGTCGAGCGCAGTCTGGACGTGCCGATCGATGGCCTGCGCGTGACGCTTGCGGCGAGCGGCGGCGTCGCGCCCGGCGACCCGGTCGAGCTTGCCCTGGGCGACGAGGATAGTGTCGAGCGCGTGTTTACCGGCAGCGTCGCCGAAATCCGACCACGCCTGGGCGGTTGCGCGATCTTCTGCGTCGGCACGATGCTGGCGCTGGTCGATCTGCGCGTCTCGTCTTCCTATCGCGACACCAGCGCCGGCGACGTCGTGCGCGACCTCGTCGGGCAGGCGGCGCTGAGCGTCGGCGAGATCGACGACGGGATCACGCTGGCGCGCTTTGCCGTCGAACGCCGGCTTGGCGCGCACGCCCAACTGCGCCGACTGGCTGAGCGGCTCGGTTATTCGCTGTTTGCCGACCGCCTTGGCAAGGTTCATTTCCGCGCGCTGGGCGCGGCCGCCGGGTTGCGCGCCGGCGGCGCCGCGGCGCTCGCCGGGGCCGCTGCCGCGGCGTCGACGGCGCTCGGCACGAACGCCAGCGGCGCTTTCGCCTATGGCCGGCATCTGCTCGCCGCGGCTGGCCGGCAGCGCCCGGCGCTGGGCCGACGACTGCTGGTCGGCGGCGAGAGCCCGATGTCGGGGCAGGGCGAGGACAAGAGCTTCTGGCTGACGGCGACCGACAGCGACTTTCAGGATGCGGCCGGCGACGGGCCGGAAATGCTGATCACCGATCCGACGGCGCGGACGAAGGACATGGCGGGCCGCTTCGCCGCCGGTTACGCGGCCAGCCTGGCCAATCGCAACAGCGAGTTGCGCCTGCGCGTGCTGGGCATGCCGGGGCTCGAGCTGGGTGACCCGGCGAGCGCGGCGGATGCGCCGGAAAGCGGGCTGAATGGCGGCGGCCATGTGCGCAGCCTGCGCCACTGCTTCAGCGCACGCGAGGGTTTCGTCAGCGAAATCGGCGTTGCCCGCGGGGCAGGCGAATGAACGACCTGCTCGAGCTCATCCGGCGCTGCGTGCGCGAGGAAATTGCCGCCCGGCGCGGACCGCAGTTGGCGACGGTGACCGCGCTGAGCGCGCACAGCGCGAGCGACGATACGGCCAACTACGAGGCCGACGTGCGCCTCAAACACGACGGTCTGGAAATTGCGCAGGTGCCGATCGCCGTCAGCCACGTCGGTTTTGCCGCGCCGCCGCGTGTCGGCGATCTGGTCCTGGTCGAGTTTGTCGACGGCGACCTGCAGCAGCCGCTGATCACCGGCCGCTTCTACCACGACCAGGAAAGGGCGCCGCTCTTTCGCGACAACGAGGTGCTTTTCGAGCACCGCCTGGCCGACGACACGGTCAACCACCTGCGTTTTGCCGACGATGGATCGATTTTCCTGCAGCGCGAGGTGAAGAAGCGCGAAGACAACAGCGAGTTCACCGCCGGCCTGCGCATTGCGCCCGACGGCCTGATCGAAATCAAGGCGGGGAGCAAGATCAGCGTCACGCTCGACGGCAAGAACGAAAAGGTGACGATCGTCTGCGACGGCAAGCCGATCGATCTCACGTGCTCGAAACTGACCGTAGACGCCGATGTCCAGATTCGCAAGACGCTCACCGTCGATGGCGACGGAACGATCAAGGGAACCGGCAAGATCAGCAGCGTGACGATCTCCGGCACCGACATTTCGGGGGGCGCCTGATGGCTGACATGACGCTCGACGGGACGCTCAACCTGATGGGTACGCTGAGCTTCAAACCGAGCGCCGGCGGCAAGCTGCTGATCGGCGCGGCGGCGAGCGAAGCGCTGGTCGAAGTGACGCCGAGCGATCCGCCGCAATGCACTTCGGCGCCGCCGGTCATCCTGCCGCCCCCGCCGGCTTCGCCCCTGCAGCCGCAACCGACGGTATGGATCGTCAACAGCTTCAACAAGACGGTCAAAGCGGGAAACCGCAACCTCGTCGCGCTCGGCATGGTGCTGCAGGGGCAAGCCGGCGCGCCGGTATGGCCGGGAATGCTGCTGCCGAGTACGGGCAATTCGACGGTGACGGTGAACCACATCCCGGTGAACGTGGTCAACGATAAGGCGGTGATCTTCCCGTCGGGCGGATCGGCCACCTTCACGACGAGCGGCCAACCATGAACAGCCCAGCCCTGCAGATCGTCCAGCCAGTCGATGGCAGCGCTTTTCCCGCCGGAACACCGGTCGCGCTGCGCGCGCGGCTGACCGGCGATGCCGCCGGCCTGTATGTCAAGTGGTATTCGTCGCTCAACTCGGCGGCGACGGCCGAGCACCCGGAGCTGAATGTGGCCGACCATTCGCTCGCCATGCTCGACTGGAGCGCCGCGCTGCCCGAGTTCGGCAGCCACGCGCTGGTCGTCGCGGCGCTCGACCACGCCAGCGACACGGCGGCCGTCAGGCGCTCGGCGATGGCCGGCGGCGCTCCGCCGGAAGCGCCGCAGCCCTGCGTCGTGCACCGCCTGGTCGCACAGATCCGCACGCCGGCGACCGATGGTCAGGTGGTGTCGAAGGGCGCCTGCACTTTCGAGTTCCTGGCGCCGGCGCGCTGGGCCAGGGAAACGCCGCCGGCAAGCAACAACTGGGTCGCCGATGCCGACTACCAGCGCCTCAACGGCATCTCGTTCAGTCTGCGCCTGGCACCGGCCGGCCCGCCGGACGCCGCGCATACGGCCGAGTGGTCGCTCGATCTGGCCAGCCTGCCGTTCTTCCGTGCCGACGACGCCACCTGGCTGCGGCGCAGCGGCCCGCTGCCGGGCAATCTGGCCACCGGCAACTATCTCCTGAGCCTGTTCGTCAGCGTCGGCGGGGCGAGTGCCGTGGCGACCCGGCAACTCGTTCTCGTGGCCTGAGGGAGAGCGCGAAATGGCCAGCGAACGAGGGCAGCTTTTCGGCAGCGACCTGCGGCTGCGCGACGGTGCCGGCGGGCTCGATCTGAGCCTCGAAGGCCCGGTCGGCTGGTCGGGCGATCTGGCGCTGGCGCACGGCAACGACAACATCGTCCAGGCGCTGACGCTGCGCCTGCGCGTGCGCGTCGGCGAACTGGCGCCGCTCGGCTGGCCGGACTACGGTTCGCGCCTGCACGAGCTGATCGGCGAGCCCGACCTGCCGCGCACTCGCCTGAAGGCGCAGGCCTTCGCGCGTCAGGCGATCGAGGCCGATCCGCGCGTCCGCCAAGTGTCGGCCCTGCACGTGTTCGCGCTGCCCGGCGAGCGTTCCGTCCTTCGCCTGGCGCTGGAAGTTGCGCTGATCGACCAGCCGACGCCGCTGAACCTGGTTTTCGACCTTGCCCTGGAGGGACCATGATCGACCCCGGACATCCCTTCTCGAAGTCTTTCCAGAGGCTGGTCGATGGGCTCGTCGGCAGTCTGCAACTCGGTGTCGAGCAAGCGGCGGCGCTGGAGCTGATCTACCGCAGCGGGACGACGAGCTATTCGCTGCACGGCGTCGGCCCGCTCAGCGGGCTGGCCGAGCAGATCACCGGTTTCGTCGCCGGCCGGCCGGCGGTATTCAAGCTCGGTCAGCACTACACCTACGCCGTCGGCCAGCTCGTCTGGCAGCCGCTGCCGGCGGCGGCCGACCCGGAAATCGCTGCCAGCTGGTTTCCCGACGACAATTCGCGCCTGAACGTCGGCTACTACTTCCGCGACCTGCCTTCCGGAATCACCGACTTCAACGCCGGTAGCGTCGCCGGTACGCTGGTGCGCTCGCTGGCGCGCGAATTCAAGCTGCTCTACGAGCAGATGGACCAGGCGTATCGGCGCGCCTTCATCGATTTCGCCGAGGGAGCGGCGCTCGACAATGTCGTCGCCCTGCTCGGCGTAGCGCGCAACCAGGCGCTGCCGGCGCAGGGCAAGGTCACTTTCTGGCTGAGAAAGGCGCCGCGCAACGACCTGGCGATCGCCGTCGGCACGCGCGTTGCCGACGCGCGCGGCCGTCTGTTCAAGGTCACCGCGCCGGGCGTCATCCGCGCCACGCTGGTCGAGGAGGTGGCGGCCGCCGGCAAGGTGGCGCACACCAGTGTCGCCATCGCGAATCTGCTGCACGTGCGGGTGAAAGGCGGCACGAGCAACCTGGCGACCATTCCGAGCAAGGCCGGCAAGCCCTTCGGCGACGACGAGACGACGATCACGCTCGCCGCCGTTCCCTCTTCGTCGATGCTGGTGGTCACTTTTCAGGCGCGCCGGCCGCAGGTCGAGGTGCCGGTCATCGCGCTCGACAATGGCCCGGAAGGGAACCTCGGTTCGGGCAGCCTGACCGTCATGCCGACCCCACCGCGCGGCGTCGATGGCGGCGTGGTCAACGAGCAGCCGCTGAGCGGCGGTGTCGCCGCCGAAGGCGACGAGCAACTGCGCGAGCGCGCCAAACACGCGCTCGAACGCGCCGGGAACGCAACGCTGAACGCCATTCGCTACGCGGTGATGACGATCGACGGCGTAGACAGCGTCGAAGTGCGCGACTGCTCGCTCGACGCGGCGATTCCGCTCGGCGAAGTCTGGGTGCGCTTTTCGACCGGCAAGCCGGATCTCGTCGGGCCGCTGGTCAGCGACATCGTCGAGCGGACGCGCGCGGCCGGCATCAAGGCCGTCGTCAGCCAGGTGCGCACGGTCACACTGAGCGGCAGCTTCCTGGTCATCGGCGACGCCAGCGGCAATCTGGCCGACGCCCGCCAGCGTTACCGACTGGCGGTGATCGCCGCGCTCAAGGCGCTTGCCATCGGCGAAGCGGTATCGCCGCGCAAGCTCGCCGCGCTGGCTTTCCGGATTGCCGGCCTGGCCGACACCGGCGAGGTTCAGCTCGACTATGTGCGCGGCAGCGCGGCGCCGGCGGCGGTCGACCGCGACCCCTTCGTCATCGACACTGGCGAACAGGCGCGGCCCGACGAAGGTGCGCTGAGCGTGCGTTCGCTGCACGCGCTGCACGTTTCGACCGCCAGTCTGGCGGTCGACGGCCGGCTGACGCTGTCGCTGCGCGTCACCGACGACGACGGCCTGGCCTTGCGCTTTCGCAACTTCCAGCTCGCGCTGCTCGCCACCGTGCGGGCAAAGCTGGCGAGCACGCCGAATCAGCCGCTGCAGCAGGTCGCGCAGGTGGCCGGCACGGTCACGCTGGCCGCCGCCGAGCAGGCGACACCGGTCTTCGCCACGGTGCTCATCGCCAACCGCGCCAGCCTCGACGCGGCGAGCGCCGAAATCGTCGTGCAGGCCGCCGCCTATCCGGGAATCGTTCCCGCTTCGGCGCACCTTGCCTTGTAGCCGGGAGAAGACGCCGTGTCGTTCAAGACCGACCGCCTGAGCGCCCTTTTTCCGGACGTTTACGCCGCGCGCGAAGGCGACTCGCTGCTCCACCGCCTGCTCGACGCGCTCGCCGCCGAGCTGCTGCACAGCGACGCGGCGGTCAAGGATCTGCTCAAGTCGCACTGGATCGATCACGCCAGCGGGGGCGGCCTCGATGGTCTCGGCAGCTTGCTCGGCGTCGCGCGCCGCCGTCTGCCCGACGGCACGCGCGAGGGCGACGACACTTTCCGGCCTCTGCTCAAGTCGACCGTTCTCTCTTTTGTCGGCGGGGGCACGGTCGAAGCGCTGAAGGGTGCCATCCGCGCCGCGCTTGGCCTGCCTTACGACCTGGCGCTGTTCGAGCGTCAACTGGTCGGCGCCGGCGGCAAGACGAGCACGGGGATGGCCGATCTGATCGCCGGCCTCGACCGACTGGTAAGGATCGAAGAGTTCTCGCCAAAAGCCGAAGTCGTGCTGGGCAACGCGCCGGCCAGCGCCGGCGGCAGCAGCGTGACGCTGGAAGTCAATTTCGCGACGATAGAAGCGGTCGCGCCGCGCATCGAATGGAGCTTCACGCAGGGTGCCGGGCGCCACCTTTCGCTCGTCCGCCAGGACTCCGGCGCGGGAGTCGCCTCGCGCGAGGAGTTCGTCGTTCCGCAGGGCAGCACGCTGGTTCTCGCCGAAGACGCGAGCGGCCGCTTCTCGGCCTCGATCGGGACGAGCGAGGTCAGCGACTGGTTCGTCGATATCGGCGGTACGGCGCCGGCAGTGCTGCCGAAGGTTCCCACCGGCGATTCGAAATGGGTCTTTTCGGCGGCGCGCGCCGGCGAGTTCGGTTTTTCGACCTACGACAGCGGCGAGACCTTCGACGCGCCGGCTTTCGCCATCCGCATGGCATGGATTCGCTATCAGCCGCTGACCTTCGATGTCGTCGTTCCATACTTCGTCGACGCGGCGGTCAAACGCATCCTGGCGGGCACCGGCTACGAAAAGCGCTTCCGCGTTTTTGCCGGCCTCTCGCTCGACGCCATCCAGCGCGTGGTGGACAGCAAGCGGGCGGCCGGCGTGCGCGGCATGGTACAGTATTCGCTCTCCTTGCCCGGCGAATCGTTCGAGCGGGTCCCCTGGGAAGATCATGCCGCGGGCGAGCACTTTTCCGCCGCGCTCGATCACCGGTACGGCGAGCAGCACGATGCGGACGAAGACCTGCTCGTCGGCGCGCTCGGAAGCGCGCGCGAAGTGCACGACGCGCATGAACGCTTCGCGATCGGCGGCGTCTTCGACGTTGCCGTCTCGGATGGCAGTTTCGGCTTTCAGTAAACCATTCCAGGAGCGATGAGATGCAGGAAACCATGGATATGCAAGGCCGGCTGCGTTTGCTGGTCGAAGACCGCGACGGTCGCATCGTCGCCGATCGGACGCACGCCAACCGCATCGTCAAGTCCGGACGGCAGCTCGCCGCCCAGTTGTTTGCCGGCGTCACCGGCACGCCGCCGTCGAAAGTCAGCCACATGGCGGTCGGCACCGGCGCCGACCCGGCCACCGACGACCAGACGGCGCTGCTCGCCGAACGCGACCGCAACGCCGTTTCGGCGCCGATCTACACTGAAGTCGTCGACAGCGGCGGGATCAAGCGAATCAAGGTCAGCCTGCAGACCGTGTTCGATTTCGGTGAGGCGAACGGCGCCGCGCCACTGCGCGAAGCCGGCATCTTCACCGCCGAAACGGGCGGGACGATGTACAACCGGGTGGTCTTCGATCCGGTGACCAAAGCCGATACGTTCAAGCTGACGCTGATCTGGGACGTCGTGTTCTAAGCGTTTTTCGAGGAGCTACCGCCATGCCACTGAGCCCCGATCTACCGTTTCCGAAGAGCGCCGGCGACGCGATTCGCTCGAAGGACTGGAACGACCTGGTCACCGAAACGCAACGCCTGGACAACGCCAAGGTCAACCGGGCAGGTGACGCAATCAGCGGTCCGCTGACCATCGCCGGCGCACTCGCGGTCGGCACGACGACGCCGGGCAGCCGGCTGCACCTGGTCGACAGCAACACGCCGGCGGTCTTGCGCATCCAGAGCACGCGCGCTTTCGGCCAGGGACAGATCGAATTCTGGAGCGATCCGCAAGGCAGCGCGACGGAATGGCGCCCAGCCATGCTGCAGTCGATCGACCTCGGTGGTTTCACCGGTGGTCTGGCCTTTCTCACCAACGGCAGCGGCGCCGCCAACCGCACCGGCCAGGTTGAGGCGCTGCGTCTGGTCGACGGACGGGTCGGTATCGGCGTTGCCACGCCAGCGTTCAAGGTCGATGTCGGCGACCGCATCCGGCTGCGCCAGGGTGTTGGCGGCACCGCCGGCCTCTGGCTGTACCAGACGACACCGAGCGAGGACCGCGCTTTCGTCGGCATGGTGAGCGACGACGCGGTTGGTTTCTGGGGCAGCAAGGGAATCGGCTGGGGGCTGAGCATGGACGTCACGCACGGCAGCGTCGGCGTGCGTACCTCGGCGCATCCCGACGTCGGACTCTACGTCAATGGTACCGACAAGACCTACGGCCTCTACGTCTACGGAGCGTCGTCGCAGAGCCTCTACGTCAATGGCAATGCCTACATCGCCGGGCGCGCACGCGACCAGAAGATCCGCTCGTCGGTGGCGACCGGCAACCAGGTGAGTACGGCGAGCACTGGCTATGTCGATATGCCGAACATGAGCCTGACGATCAACGCGGCGATCGGCGCCTATTTCCAGATCAACGTCCAGATCAACGGCGTACAGGCCACCGGCGGGACGACGATCGGCGCCTATTTCCGCCTGCTGGTTGACGGCGGCGTGCAGGAAAGCACACGCCAGGAGTTCAACCACAACGGTTGGGAACTGCGCGGCGTGACGCTCAGCCGACTGCTCTACCTGGCCGCCGGGTCGCACACGATTGCCGTTCAGTGGGCGGTCACCAGTGGAACCCTGACCTGCTGCTGGTACGGCGACATACGGCAGATTCAGGTCATCGAACAGTAAGCGGAGGTCAGCATGTATCTGGTTATCGACAAGCGAAGCAAAACGATTCTGCACATGTCGAATTCGTTTCCCGGCGAGGAGAAGGCGGCTAAAGACGTCTTTCCCGAATTCGATCCGGCGACGATGGATTTCGGCCGTTCGCCCGAGCAGTACGTACCGACCGAGTTCGCGATCGAGAACGGCGTGGTCAAGAACCTCGCCGCGCTGACCGCCTCGGTCAACCTCGTCGAGTCGATCGATCAGGCGCGCCAGCGCAAGCTCGCGCAGTTCTCCGATGCGTCGTTCGCCGCGCGCCGCGAGCTGATCCCCGATCACGAACTGATCAACGCCGCGCTCGGCATCTACGACGCCGAGCGCGTGCAGTCGATCCGCCGCACGGTCGAGGCCTTTCGCAACGAATACCACCGCTTGGCCGCGGCGGTTGGCAAGGCGGGCTCGCCGGGCGAGCTGGAAGCAATCAAGGCGTCTTTCCCGAAAAGCGTCGTCCAGCCGGTCGTCGGTGGCGCGGCGCCGAATACGGTCGGCGCGCAAATCGTGCTCCGGGCGAAAAGCTGATGACGCAGGGTGATCTGGCGATGGAAGACCGCCTGCGGCGACGCCTGCGCGAGCTGCGCGCCGAATACGACAAGGGACGCCAGACGCTGGACGAGCTGGAAGGGCAGGCGGCGAGCGTGCGCGCGACGCTGCTGCGCATCGCTGGCGCCGTCCAGGTGCTGCAGGAGGAACTCGGCGAGAGTCCGCGCGAGACGCTGGCCGCCGCTCCGTCGGCAGCCGATCCGCCCGCCGGCTAGGCCGCCGCCATGTTGCTCGCTCTGGAAAACGCCGTCGACGCGCTGCTCAGGAGCGAGTTGCCGGCGCTGTTCGCGGGCGCGGGCGCGGCGACCGCGAGCTTTGCCAAGCAGACCTGGGATTTCGACCGCCTGTCGGCCGACCCGCTCGCCGGAGAACCTGGTCCGCAGGACGCGGTCGACGACCTGTCGTTCGACCCGGCAGTGCCGGGCGGGCCGTATTTGTTGACGCGACCGCCGTACCCGGGCAGCAAACGCGTCTATCTGCGCTCGGCTGCCGGCGAACTCGTCGCCCTTGCCCCTTCCGAGGTAGTTTGGAATCCGGCCGATGCAGCGTCGTTCTCGCTCGCACCGCGTCCCGGGCGTGATCTTGTCGGCTTCAGCCGGGTGCAGGTTCTCTACGGCGTCGTCGCCGCAGCAACCCACCTGAAAGTGCGCCACCAGCTCAGCCTGCAGATTGCCGCGGCCGACGCGGCAGCGGCCGAAAGAGCTTGCGCGCTCGCCTTGTCGGTGCTCGTCATGCACCGCGCGGCACTGTTGCGCGCCGGCGGGACGAGCTGGACGGCCAACGGCTACCAGGCGGCGAGCGTGCTGAAGGCACTCAAGTTCGCCGCCGGCGCCGCGCCAGCCAGTGCGACGCGCAGCCTGATGCTCGAAGCCGAGGTCGACCTGCGCCTCGAACGTCTGCTCGGCGCCGACGAGGGGCATGCCATCCGGCATCTCGTTTCGCCCGGGCGCAGCTCCGGCAGCAAACCGATCGACGTCGATCCCGCCGTCCAGTCCTGACTGAAGCGGAGGCCACGATGGCACGCATTCACGCTTTCCTGCAGCTTGACCCCGAGCGCTCGCCCGAGCAGATCGATTTCCTGCGCAGCCGGGCGAGCGTCCTGCGCGAAGCCGGCGGGCAGTTCTGGGTCGAGCTCGACGAAGCGCAGGTCGCGACCTTCGTTGCCGAAGGCTTTGCGGTGACGACCGACGCCAACGCCGGCGTACTCAGCCTCGGCCCGCTGAGTTTCCGTCCGGCGAGCGAAACGCCGCAGCCGCCGGCGCAGCTCACCGCCGCCTTGCCGAGCGGCGAGCAGACGCCTTTCTGGCTGGTCCATTTCGTCGCGCCGGTCGACAAGGCGTGGCTGGTCGACCTCGTGCTCGCCGGCGCTGTGCAAGTGCAAGTGGTCGACGCCTGCAGCGCCGTGTTCAGCATGACGGCGGCAACGGCGGACGCTGTGCGCGCGCTGCCGGTGGTCGATTTCGTCGGGGCCTACCACCCGGCGTACGCCGTCGACCTCGATCTGGCTGGCGTCGATCAAGTGTTTACCGCCGCCTCGCTGGCGACCTTGACGTTGAACCTTCCGCCCGCCACCGGCGAAGGGAATCTGCAGGTGCAGCTTTTCGACGCGCTCGACGAGGCGAGCGTGCGCCCGCTGCTGGAAGCCGCCGGGGCTACCATCGTGGCCGAAACGGCCGGTGGTTTTCTGCTCAGCGTCGCGCCCGAGCGCTGTCCGGCGATCCTCGCCGTGCCCGGCGTCTTCCATGCGGCACTGCCCGCGCGCATCGATCTGTGCAGCCACCACGCCGGGGTGATCGTCGGCGCCAACCAGGTTCGCCAACTGGGAACGGTCAACTTTCTGGTCAATCTCGATGGGGCAAGCGAAATCGGCGCGGTCGTCGATTCCGGCTTCGACGTCGGCAGCCTGGCTGGCGCGGTCGTTCCGCTGACCGGCGCGATGACGCCGTTTCATCCCGATCTGGCGACCAGCATGCGCCTGCTGCGCAACAGCAACACGCCGCAAAACACGGCGCTCGGCGTTCCCGACGGCGCTCCGCACGGAACGCACGTGGCCGGCATCGTTGCCGGCGACGGTAGCGCTTCGGGCGGTGCCAACCGCGGGATGGCGCCGCGCAGCGCCTTGATCGGACTGGCTCCGCTGCCCAACAACTTCCGCGTCCCGTTCAACTTTGCCGAAATCAACGGCGCGCGCGTCATCAACAATTCCTGGGGCAGCTCGTTTGTCGGCGGCAACAACAACCGCTACACGCCTAACGAGTCGCAGGCGGTCGACCGCTGGTGCTTCGACCACCCAGACGTTCTCCTCGTCTTCTCCGCCGGCAACGACGAGAGCGATACCTTTGGCGGTGCCGATGGCGTCCTCGACGCGCGTACGCTGCGCCTGCAGGCGGCGGCGAAGAATGTCCTCGCCGTCGGCGCCTCGGAAAACCTGCGCGTGGACAGCGGTTGGCGCGACAACTACCGCGCGTTCTTTCCCGGCCGCTATTCGCACGCCGCATTCAACGTCTCCGCGAACGCGCCGGCGAACGCCTTCAGCATGTCGGACAACGCCGACGACATCGGTCTGTTCAGCGATCGCGGGCGCGTGCGGACGAACGGTCTGGTCAACACGAACCGGGTCAAGCCCGATCTCGTGGCGCCGGGGACGAACGTCCTTTCCTGCCGTTCGCAGTTCGTTGCCCAGCCGCCCGGTCTGCCGGCGCCGCCGATCGCGCCGGCGTTCTGGAACGCCAACTCGGACTCGATGCTGCCGCCCGGGCTGAGTCGCAACCTTTACCATATCCTGACCGGGACGAGCATGGCGACGCCGGTGGTCAGCGGTTCGGCGCTGCTCGTCCGCCAGTTCTACCGCACGCGTTTTGCCCAGATGCGCCGGCCGCTCTTGCTCGACGGCGTGCCGCTGCCGGATGCGGCGCCGCTACCGGTCTTCGGTCATCCGCCAGCGATTGCCCGGCACGCCGACGGGCTGGTCTGCGCCTGGCTGAGGCCGGCGCTGCCGGCCGAGCAGAAAAACATCGTCGGCATGCGCATCGGGCGCAATCTGGCACCGATCGATGCCCAGCCGGTGCATCTGCACGACGATGTCGGCGAGCACGCGGCGCCGAAGCTGGCCAGCGTCGGCGAGCGGACCTACCTGCTGCACCGGCAGCGCGACGGCAAGATGCGCCTGACGTGCTACGACCGGGCGCTGCAACTGGTCGCCGGCTTCGGCAGCGCCGGCAGCGTCGTCCTGGCGCCCGACGCGCGCACCGACGACGCGGTACCGCCCGACCTGATCGCAGTCGGCGAGCGGCTGGTTTGCGTCTTCCCGGCGGTCGGCGGCAACGGCTACTTCTTCCAGCGCTTCCGCGCCGACAACGGCAACGCGGTCGATGCCGCGTCGATCAGCTTCCTGTTCCACGACGCCACCGGTCCGCATCGTCCGCTGGTCTGGAACGGCAACTGCTTCACCGTCTGCGGCGTCGTGCACGCGGGCAACTACCGCCTGCAGCTGCGACAGATGAACGACGCCGGACAGGTGCAGGGCGCCGGCCCGCTGACCGTGCTCGAACAGGCCGCCGAGTTGCGCGAACCCTGCCTGCTCTGGGACCCGCGCGGGGCGCGTCACGTCCTCGTCTGGTGCGACGCGCGGACGATCGCCGGCGGTGAAATCTGGCTGCAGTTCCTCGACCGCAACGCAGCCGCCAGCGGCGCGCCACGCCTCGTCGTCAGCCTCGCCGCCGGTCAGCACCTGCGCCGACCGCGTATCATCAATCACCCGGACGGCGGATACGCGCTGTTCTGGGAAGACGACACGCAAGACGGCCACTACGACCTGTACCTGGCTTTTCTCGACGCCAACGGGGCGCCCGACAGCCGCCTGCCAATCGCCGCCGACGATGCGCTCGGCCGTCGTCTGCGCCGCCTGTCGGATACCCCCGGCGATACGGCCGGCTTTGCCAGCTTTGCCGACAGCGAAGGGTTCTCGCTGATCTATCAGAGCCCGGACGAGCTCAATTCCGACCGACTCGGCGTCTACCTGCTCAATCTGACGCGCGCCGGCGCTTTCGCCGCGCAGGAAGAGCCCACCACGCCGCTCCTGAAGAGCGGGCGCTACGTCGTCGCCACGTTGCTCGAACACGAAAGTACGGCGATTTCAGCGCTCTCGGCGGTGTGGAGCGGTGGCGCCTACTATCTGCTGCGTCAGGCTCCCGGCGACGACCTGCACGACCGGCTGCAGTGGTTGCGCCTGCACGCCGACGGGGCGATCGACGAGAGCTTCGGCGTCGCCGGCGTGCGCGAGCGGCCGACGACCTTCCTCGTCCTCGGTTGCGAAATGCTGTGGACCGGCAACGACCGTCTGATCTCGGCCGCCAACGACGCGCTGGGCGGCATCACGCTGCACCTGCACGACGCGCTCGGCGCACCCGTCGCCGACTTCGGAACCGGCGGTGCGGCGGCGCTGGTCGACAACGTGACGGTGCACGACCGGATCACGCCACAACTCGGTTTCTTCACGGCGCCGGCTTTCCACCTGGTCGTCGGTTACGGAACGACGCAGGCCGGTGTGCTGCAATTGCGCCAGCAGCGCGTCAACCGGCTCGGCGTGCGCGTCGGCACGGCGGTCAATCTGGCGCGCGCCGACGGCGTGGCGCGCCACGACTGGTTCCAGTACGTGAATAGCGAAGCGCGCTCGATTGCCATCTACCACCGGGTGAACGGCGCGCTGACGCGCGTCCATTGCCGGCGCTACCGCCTCGACGGCACGCCCGATGGGGCCGAGCGCAACCTCAGCGCGGCCGCCGGCGAAGCGATCAACGGCGTCATCGCGCGCCGGCCGACCGCCGCCAACTCGAGCAACCGCGAATATGCGGCGGCTTGGCAGTACCGCGCGAGCAACGCGGCGCGCTGGGAGATTCACTTTGCCCGCCTCGATCGGCAGGGGCAGCCGATGGCCAATCCACCGGCCAACGCGCCGCCGATGCCGGTCAGCGATGTGCCGGTGATCACGCCGGCGACCGCCGGCTGGAGCGCGACGCGCGACGCCGTCGAACCGCTGCTCGTGTGCACCTGCACGCACGAAGCGTGGGCCAATCCGCCGGCGGTGCTGCCCGCCGGGACCAGCTTGCCGGTATGGAGCCCGGCCTACGGCCTGGCCTGGATCGGCGTCGAAACCGACGGTTCGCGCCTGCTGTTCTTTACTGCGCTGGACGAGAACGGCCGCCAACTCGTCGTCACGCCGCCGCCACCGGCGGCTGGCCCGCTCGCGGCGCGCGCGCCGGTCGGCATCCTGCAGCTCAGTTCGCCGACGGCGCGCGTGCAGGATTTCAAGCTGGTCTGGAACGGCCGCGTCTTCTTCATCTCCTGGGTCGAGGAGGAAAGCGGACGTCTGCGGCACCGCCATACCGTGGTCAACCGGCACGCCAGCCAGAACGCCAACGAACTGCCGAGCGCCGCGCTGTTGCGTGCGACGCTGATCAACGGTGCGACCAACATCACGCCCGGTGCGCTGCCCGACACGGCCGCCGGCTACGGCTGGGGCCGGGTCAATTTGCGCCAGAGTCTGGCGCCGGCGCCGCCGGTGACGCTGCACGTGCGCGACGACTGCGCCATCGGTCCCGGTCGCAGTGTGCGCTACCGCTTCGTCCTGCCCGCCGGCAGCGCCTTGCTGCGCGTCACGCTCAACTGGACCGACCCGCCCGGGCCGCGCTTGATCAACCATCTGCACCTGAGCGTGCGCGCACCGGCGCCGACCGGTGCCGCCCAGCGACCGGAGTTTCGCGGCAACCTGTGGCAAACGGCGGCCGGCCAGACGCACCTGTCGCGACCCATCGCCAATCCGCCGGTCGCCGCTGACGCGCACGAGAACATCCAGACCTTCAAGCAGGTCGTCCTCGCCAACCCGCTCCCCGGTGAGTACGAGGTCGAGGTGTCCGCCGCGATCTTCCCGGCCGATCCGTTCAACCAGCAGAACCTGCAGGCTTTCGCGCTAGTCTTTGCCGGCAGCGGGCGCGAGCTGCGTTTCAACCAGCCGGCTCCGGCGGTGAGCGGAACCGGAATCTACTGAGCGGGGTCGGCGGGCCGGCAGCGCGCGACGCGTTCGCCCGCCCTGCCTGGGCCGCCTGCCCGGGCACGGCGGGCCCGGGCTTTCTCGCCCAAGCTTGCGCGAAAAGCGGATAATCGGCGTTTTTCCGGGGCGCCATTTCCCCGATGGAGTTCGCCGTGACCCGACCGTGCAACGACAGCTTTCTGCGCGCCCTGCTCAAGGAGCCTTGCCCGCACACCCCGATCTGGCTGATGCGGCAAGCCGGCCGCTACCTGCCCGAATACTGCGAAACCCGCCGACGCGCCGGGAGCTTCCTGAACCTGTGCAAGAATCCGGCGCTCGCCTGCGAGGTCACGCTGCAGCCGCTGGCGCGCTATCCACTCGATGCCGCCATTCTCTTCTCGGATATCCTGACGATTCCCGACGCGATGGGACTCGGTCTGTATTTCACCGATGGCGAGGGCCCTCGCTTCGAGCGGCCGCTGCGTGAAGAGTGGGCGATTCGCGACCTGAGTGCGCCCGACCCCTGGGATCACCTGCGTTATGTGACGGACGCGGTGGCCGAGATCCGGCGCGCGCTGAACGGTTCGGTGCCGCTGATCGGCTTCGCCGGCAGTCCTTACACGCTGGCGTGTTACATGGTCGAAGGCGGCGCGAGCAACGATTACCGCCGGATCAAGCGCATGCTCTACGAGCGCCCGGACCTGCTGCACCGGATACTCACGGTGACCGCGCAGGCCGTCACCGCGTATCTGAACGCGCAAATCGAAGCCGGCGCCCAGGCGGTGATGATCTTCGATTCGTGGGGTGGTTCGCTGTCGGCTGCCGCCTACCAGGAGTTTTCGCTCGCCTATATGGAAAGGATCGTTGCCGGTCTGACGAAGGAAAAGGCCGGCGAGCGCATCCCGTCGATCGTCTTCACCAAGGGCGGCGGTCTGTGGCTGGAACAGATCGCGCGCATCGGCAGCGATGCCATCGGCCTCGACTGGACGATAGACATCGGCGAGGCGCGCCGGCGGGTGGGCGATCGGGTCGCGCTGCAGGGCAACCTCGATCCGGGCGTTCTCTTTGCACCGCCGGAAACGATCGCCGCCGAGGCGCGCCGCGTGCTCACCAGCTACGGGGCCGGCGGGACGGGACATGTGTTCAATCTGGGCCACGGCATCTCGCAATTCACGCCACCGGAAAGCGTTGCCGCCTTGGTCGATGCGGTGCATATGATGAGTCGCGTCAAGGCTGGAAACGACGCATAAGAGGCCACTTGGAACGCACTTATTCACAGAATGTCCCACAGGTCAAGCCCAAGCGGCGCGATTTTTTGGTGACTTGGCGATAATTTTCAACGCATTGATTTAGAATAAGTTGAAAGTTGCACATTTTTTTGGCAACCGGCCTGAAACCCTTGCTCCGCGGGCCTTTCGGTTCCTCGGCGCGGTTTTGTCCACACCTTTATTCACAAGCGCTGTGTACCGTCTCGAAAGCTCCGATAACTGAACACTTTACCCCGCATTGCCAGAACTGGAGCGAGCTTCCGGCGGTAACTGACGACCCTCCCGAAACGCGCCGCCAGCGCTTTTTGAGGCCGAGCCCCTTGTCGCAAATCGTTCGCGTCGCGCTTGACGTGCCGCTGTACCGCTACTTCGATTACCTGGTTCCGGGCGACGAACAAGTGACGGCGGCCGACATCGGCCGCCGCGTTCAGGTGCCGTTCGGGCGTCGGACCATGATCGGGATCATCGTTGACCTGCCGCCAACCAGCGATCTTCCGAACGAGCAACTGCGCCCGATCGAGACGGTATTGCACGACCTGCCCCGCTTGCCGGACGACTGGCTGCGCCTCACCGAGTTCTGTGCCGGCTACTACCACGCGCCGCCGGGCCAGGTCATGCTGTCGACCCTGCCGGTTGCCTTGCGCTCGCCGAAGTCGGCGAAAGGAGCCAGGCGATTGGCGCGACCAGCGACGAGCGCGGCGGGCGGACAGGCGCTTCCCGCGCTGCGCGCCGAGCAGGAAGCGGCGCTCGCCGCGATCCACCAGGCCGGTCCCGGCTTCCATTCCTTCCTCCTGCACGGCGTCACCGGTAGCGGCAAGACCGAGGTCTATCTGCGCCTGATAGAGTCCAGCTTGCTCGCTGGAAAGCAGGCGCTGCTGCTCGTGCCCGAGATCAATCTGACACCGCAGCTCGAAGCCCGCGTTGCCGCGCGCTTTCCGTCGGTGGCGCTGGTCAGCCTGCACAGCGGCCTTGGCGAAGCGGCTCGCCAGCGCAACTGGCAGGCCGCGCTCACTGGTACGGCGCGCATCGTGCTCGGCACGCGCCTCGCTGCATTTACCCCGTTGCCGGAGCTCGGCCTGATCGTCGTCGACGAAGAACACGATCCTTCGTTCAAACAGCAGGACGGAGTGCGCTACTCGGCGCGCGATCTTGCCGTCTTTCGGGCGCGCCAGCTTGCCATCCCGATTGTCCTCGGCTCGGCGACGCCGTCGCTGGAAAGCTGGGCCAACGCGACCGCGGGTGTTGGCCGCAGCCGCTATCAGCTCCTCTCGCTGCGCGAGCGGGCGGTCGCCGGCGCTCGGCTGCCGCTCGTCCGGCGCATCGACACGCGCCTCGACCGAGCCGAGAACGGTCTGTCCGCTGCCTTGCGCGCGGCGCTCGCGCAACGTCTGGAGTGCGGCGAGCAGAGTCTGCTCTTTCTCAACCGGCGCGGCTACGCGCCGGTGGTTGGCTGCCCGGCGTGTGGCTGGACGTCCGGTTGCCCGCGCTGCGCGGCGCATCTCGTTCTGCACCTGCGCGACCGCTGCCTGCGTTGCCACCACTGCGGCTTCGCCGTGCCGGTGACGAAAGCCTGCCCGACTTGCGGCAATCAGAATCTGATCGCTTTCGGCCGCGGCACGCAGCGCCTCGAAGCAACGCTCGCCGAGATTTTCCCGCAAGCGCGCGTCCTGCGCGTCGATCGCGATTCGGCGAGCACGCGACGGCAATGGGAAGCGCTCGCCGCGCGCATCGACGGCGGCCAGGCCGACATCCTGGTCGGCACGCAAATGCTCGCCAAAGGGCACGATTTCGCGCGCCTTACGCTGGTCGGCGTGATCGCGCCGGATGCGGCGCTGTTTGCCGCCGACTGGCGCGCCGCCGAGCGGCTCTTTGCCCAACTGATGCAGGTTGCCGGCCGCGCCGGGCGCGCCGAGCGGCCCGGCGAGGTGCTGATCCAGACGCAGTTCCCCGAGCACCCGCTTTACCAGGCTCTGATCGAGCACGACTATCCCGCGTTCGCCGCCGTTCAGCTTGCCGAACGACGGCAGGCCGGTTTCCCGCCGTACGCCTACCAGGCGGTGCTGCGTGCCGAGGCGCGCGAAATGGGCGAGGCGCTCGCCTTTCTGGCGACGGCGCGCGCCGCCGCGCTGGAAGTGGACAGCGCGGCAGTTACTGCTTACGACCCGGTGCCGATGCGTCTGGCTCGTCGCGCCAACCGCGAGCGCGCGCAATTGCTCGTCGAATCCGGCTCGCGGCGCGCGCTGCAGGCTTTCCTGAGCACCTGGCAGCTCCGCCTGGTCGCGCTCAAGCTGCCGGCGCAGCTCAGTTGGCATCTCGAAGTCGACCCGCTCGAGTTGTAGCCCGCCCTGGCCATTGCCGCCGATTTTTTCTCGCGGCGAGTGTGCAAAAGTACCGCAAAACGCCCGCTCTTCGGCGCTATCCTCGTTCGGCTGGCGAGGTCGACCAGGGCACGGGCAGCACGCGCCGCAGCCGGGATTGACTGATCTTGCAGACCGGGCAATACTCATTAAAAAGGAGTCTTATCGTGTCTTCTGATTCGGTTGCGGCGATCGACCTCGGTTCAAACAGCTTCCACATGATCGTCGCGCGCATCGAGAACGGTCGTGTGCAGGTCCTCGACCGGCTGCGCGAAATGGTCCAGCTTGCCGCCGGACTCGACGAACGCAACCGCCTGTCGCACGCCGCGCAACAGCGGGCGCTCGCCTGCCTGGCCCGCTTCGGGCAGCGCGTACGTCACATTCCTCCCGCGCGCTTGCGCATCGTCGGTACCAACACTTTGCGGCAAGCGCGCAACAGCGCCGAATTCGTCGCGCGTGCTGAACGCGTGCTCGGCCACAAGGTCGAGATCGTCTCCGGACACGAAGAGGCCCGCCTGATCTATCTCGGCGTTGCGCACAATGTCGGCGATGTGAGCGGGCAGCGCCTGGTCGTCGACATCGGTGGCGGCAGCACCGAACTGATTATCGGCCAGCAATTCGAACCGCTGCACCTGGCCAGCCTGCGCATGGGCTGCGTCAGCCTCAGCCGGGAATTCTTTGCCGACGGCCGGATTACCGGCAAGAACCTGCGGCGGGCCGAGCTGCTCGTCCAGTTGAACCTCGAACCGGTGCGCGAAGACTACCTGGCGCGCGGCTGGGAAGTCGTCACCGGCGCTTCGGGGTCGATCAAGGCGATACACGATGTGCTCGTCAGCGAGGGCTGGAGCCGCCAGGGGATCACGCTGGATGCACTGCGCCGTCTGCGCGCCGCCTTGCTGGAAACGCGCGAGACGGCGGCGATCGCCAGCCGCTGGCAACTGGAACCGGCGCGCGCGCGCGTCTTCGTCGGTGGGTTCGTCGTTCTGCACGGGCTGTGCGAAGCCCTTGGCGCCACTCGGATGGAGGTGTCCGAAGGCGCTCTGCGCGAGGGACTGATCTATGACCTGCTCGGCCGAATTCGCCATGAGGACGTGCGCGACCGCACGATCGCCGAGGTTACCGCCCGCTTCGGTCTGGACGAGACACAGGCGCGACGGGTGAGCACGACCGCGCTTGACTTGTTGCGCCAGGCACGCGCGAAGTGGCATCTGAGCGGCAAGGAGGCGCGCTGCGTGCTCGAGCGAGCGGCTCGTCTGCACGAGGTCGGCTTGCTCCTGGCGCACGACGGCTACCACAAGCACGGCGCCTACGTGATCGAACATTCCGACCTGCCCGGCTATTCGCGCGACGACCAGCGCCTGCTTTCGGCGCTCGTTCGCCGACACCGGCGCGCCTTTCCGGCGTCTGCCTTTGCCCACCTGCCAGCCGATTGGGTGAAGCCAGCGCGCCATTTGTGTGTGCTGCTGCGTTTGGCCGTCGTTCTCCACCGTAGCCGCAGCAGCGAGCCTCTGCCCAAGCTCGAACTGCGCGTCGATCGTCAGCAGATGACCCTGCTCTTTCCGGCGACCTGGCTGGCCAGGCACCCGCTGACCCGGGCCGACCTGCAGATCGAGGCAGGCCTCCTGCGCGCCGCCGGCTTCGCCCTGCGCGTTGCCACCGTGGGGGCCGGCAAGGAAGGCGAAGACGGGATCGGCGATGGCGCCGGGACGAATACGGGCGAGGGAATACCACCGTTGCTAGCGCGGGCCTAGTGGGCGCAGGGTCAGCCTCGCTCGCGGCGCCCAGCCCGCCGGCTGAGCCTGCGCGGCCGACCGAGCAGGCATTGCCGCGTCGCCTGGCCGCCAGATTTGCCCGCTTTTCTGCCTGGCTTGCCGCGTTCCTCGTCGGCGTCGTCAGTCTGGCGGTGCTTGGCCTGCTCACGACGCTCGAGCAGACGCCGCTCGTCAAGCGTGGCGAGACGATCGCTCCCACGGCAATTGCCGAAGCCCGCCGGCTGCTCGCGCTGAACGATCCGCGTCGCCTGCGTCGCGGCGAAAAGCGGACGGCGGAAATTCCCGCCGCTCTGGTCGACGAAGCAGTCAACTACGTGGTCAGCCGCAGTCTGGGTGGCCGCGGCGCTTTCGTGATGGCCGAGGACAGCGCCGAAGTCCGCCTGACCGTTCCCGCGCGCCTGCCCGGCGCACACTACCTGAACCTGCGGGCAGTCTTTCGCGAGGCCGAAGGCGAGCCACGCGTTGCCGCCGCGGCGATCGGCGCAGCGTCGGTGCCGCCCTTCCTCGCCGAGAGCTTCATTGCCGTCGCGCTGAGGATTGCCGGTATCGGCGAGCAATGGCGGCTCGCTCGGCGTGCGATTCGCCAGATGGTCTTCGAACCGAGCCGGGCGGTCGTCCTGGTGACCTACGTCTGGGAGCCAAAGCTGCTCGAACGCGCGGTTTCGCTGGCCATCGCGGACGACGACATTGCCCGCATGCGCGCCGTACAGCGCGATCTGGCGGGTCTGCTCGACCACCACGCACCGTATGCCAAGATACCGCTGGTTCAGGTGCTCACGCCCCTGCTCGCGCAGGCGGAAGAGCGGACGAGCGCACACCGCCGGGTAGTCCTGCTCGTGCTGGCGACCTACCTGGCCGAGAAGGATCTGGCGACGATACTGCCGCAGGCGCGACAATGGCCGCGCGTACGGCGCGTCAAGCTGACGCTGGGCGAACGTCATGACAGTGCGCAGCATTTCCTCGTGTCGGCGGCACTCGTCGCCTGGGCGGGTGAGCCGGTGACCAAAGCGATCGGTCTCTACAAGGAACTCGACGACTCGCGTTCAGGCAGCGGATTCTCCTTTGCCGACCTTGCCGCCGATATGGCCGGTGCGCGCTTCGGCGAACTGGTCGTCAAGGACTCGCCGCTGCTAAGCGAAGCGCTGCAGCGGACGCTGACCGACACGGATCTCGCGCCGCGCCTCGCCGACCTGCCGGAGCATTTGTCGGAAGCGCAATTCGGGCGCGTGTTTGGCGGCGTCAACGGACGTGGCTATCAACAACTGACCGGCGAGATCGAGCGCCGCCTGGACGAGTTGCCGCTTTATCGCTGAGGCGCGTGCGCCGGCGCCGCTCGCCTGCGCCAGCCAGCCAGCAGGAACCAGACGTAGGCCGCCGTTTGCCCGGCAAGCAGGACGAGAAAGGCATAGCGGTGGGCGGCGGCAGGACTGGCCGTCGCCGTCTGCAGCGCATCGATCAGAACGCCGATACCCCATTGCACGGCAAAGGCGCCGATAAACACCATCAGGTTGAAAGCCGTGTTGGCGCGCCCGGCCAGGGCAAGCGGGAAACCGGCCGCCGCCTGCGAGTAGGCGAGCGTCCCGAAGCTCGAGAAGACGCCGTAGGCGACCCACAGCCACGCACTGCTGCCACCGCCTGCGCTGACGATCAGCCCGAGCGTGAGCAGCGAAACCCCGACGCCGATGGCGAGCAGGACGATCGGTCCGATGCCGCGCCGGGCAAGGCCGGTGGCGAGCAGACCGATCAGCACGTAGGCGATGAGCATGGCAGCGTTCATGCTGCGCAGCGTGTCGGCGGCGAGCGCGCGGCTGTCGCCGTTGACCTGCATCAGCCAGGATACCGACCACAGGCTTTGTACGGCCATGAAGCCGCCGATGATGGTCAGCCCGAGTGGTACGAAGCGCCAGAAATGCGCGCTGGCGAAAACCATCCGGACGCCCGCCCACTGCGTCGCCAGGCTTTCCGGTTGCGGCTTTTCGGCGCGCTCCGGAACGCTGACGAACAGCCATAGCGCGACCAGCATCGTCAAACCGGCGAGGATCAGGAAGATCTCGCGCCAACCGGTGAAATGCAGGGCCGATTCGAGCGGCGTTGTGGCGACCAGTGCGCCGAGGCCGCCGGCCGTCATGATCCAGCCGGTCAGCGAGGCTTGGCGCTCGGCGGGAAACCATAGCGAGAAGGCCTTGAACGCCGCCATCAGGCAGGCCGAGACGCCCAGGCCGATCAACCCGCGGCCGATCGCCAGTTGCGCACTCGTCTGACCAGCGGCGAAGACACCGGCGCCGACTGCCGCGACGAGCAGCAGAGCCGCTTCGACGCGGCGCGCACCAAAACGATCGAGGAGGACGCCAAGCGGTAGCTGCGCACTGGCGAAAGCAAGAAAGTAGGCGCCGGTGAGCAAGCCGAGATCGCCCGCCGTGAGCGACAGTTCCGCGGTCAGCAGCGGGCCGATGACGGCATTCGCCGTCCGGTAAAGGTAGGAAAGGAAATACCCGCCAGCAAACGGGAGGAACAGCGTCAGCCAGAGTCTCGCCGCCATTTCAGGCCTCGTTCCACAGCCAGGCCGCGCCGCGCACACCCGACGAGTCGCCATGAACGTTGCGGCACAACCGGGTGAGAACGGTCGGCGAGAAGATATGCTCCTGCCACAGGCGGGGTACCGTTTCGTAGAGCCGCTCGATGTTCGACAAACCGCCGCCCAGAACAATCACTTCGGGGTCGAGGATGTTGACCACGCCGGCCAGCGCCTTGGCCAGGCGACGCTCGTAGCGCCAGAGCGTTTCGTCGGCCGCGGTTTCGCCGTTCGCCGCGCGCGCGCAAATCTCCTCGGCGGACAAACGCTCGCCACAATGTCGCCAATGATCGGTCGCCATGCTCGGCCCCGACAGCCAGGTTTCGACGCAGCCCAGGCGACCGCAATAGCAGGGCAACGGCGGCACGCTCTCCTCGTGCAGCAAGGGCAGCGGATTGTGGCCCCACTCGCCGGCAATTCGATTGATGCCGGCGACGACGCGTTGACGCACGACGATGCCGGCGCCCACCCCGGTCCCCAGGATGACGCCGAAAACCACCTCGGCGCCTCGTCCAGCGCCGTCGATCGCTTCCGACAAGGCGAAGCAGTTGGCGTCGTTGGCCAGGCGAACCTCACGCTGCAGCCGCGCTTCCAGGTCCTGCCGGAAAAGGCGGCCGATCAGCCAGGTCGAGTTGGCATTCTTGATGCGCCCGTCCGGCAGTGATTCGGCGCCCGGGATACCGACACCGACGCTGCCGGCTGCGTCGAGTTCGCTCTCGGCCGCCTCGACCAGACGGCCAATTGCCTCGACCGACGCCGCATAGTCTGCCTGTGGCGTCGCTTCGCGCCGGCGCAGCAAGGTCTGACCACCCTCGTCGAACGCTGCAAGCTCGATTTTCGTTCCGCCAAGGTCGATGCCAATTCGCAACATGTCGATTGTCAACCCTTCCTGGCGCGGGTAGCACGCCCATAGCCATGTCCCCCACGGACTTGTCGAATACTACCGCGAAACCTGGCGTCACGGCGGGCGCCAGGCAAACCGCCCAGGCGGTTTTGCGGCGCCGAAGAACGGCCAGCGACCGTCAGCGCATCGCAGCCGTTCGGTGCCGCCTTGGCTGCGGCTGTCGAGCGCCCGGCTAGTCCGCGGCGTAGTTGGCGACCTCGATCAGGTTCTGATCAGGATCGCGAAAATAGACCGAGGTGATTGGGCCAAGCGCTCCGGTTCGTGCGACCGGATCGGTCAGGACAGGAACACCGCACGGGGCGAGATGGGCGAGCACTTCGCCCATCGAACTGGCGGTGATCAGGCATAAGTCAGCCGAGCCGGGCGTCGGCGCGTGCGCCATTGGCGCCAACTCCTTGCCCTTCTGGTGGAGGTTGATCTTCTGATTTCCAAAAGCCAAAGCCTTGCGACCGCCGGCGAAGGTGACGACCCGCATGCCAAGAACGCGCTCGTAGAACGAGCAGCTCAGCTCGAGGTCGGCGACGGTAAGAACAATATGGTCGAAGCGCAGGATATTCAACGCACTTGGCTCACAGTAGGGACGTTCAGACGGGCAGAATCGTGCGCTCGCCGCAAGCCACCCGGCCTATCCTGATGCCTTCCGGCTCAACGGTTGGGCGGAGCCGGAAGAGAAGGCGCCAAGACCCCTGCCCGAGGAGTGGGCGGCCGCTTCCGTCAACGATACTGCGCTTCTCGCTGTGCGGCGAACACCCGAGCGCCGCCGCGCGCGGCGACACCGCCATCGCGTGACGGCGTCGTCGCGTTGGCGGGCGCCGATCAGGCGAGCGCTGGGCAGCGATGCTGGCGGCCGCGGCGACCCAGGCCGCTCAGTCCGGCGGCGCCCAGGGCACACGCCAGCAGCGCCAGCGCCGGCGGTTCGGCGGCCTGTTGATAGCGCACCTCGACCATTCCCAACCCGTAGTAACTGCCAGGGTCGGGGAAGTCGCCGTGTAGCATCACATCCAGGTTCCCGGTGAAGCCAAGCGGGAAACCCGGCATCTGACCATAGGCCGGGATCAGCTCGCGCGTCGACAGGTACTGGGCATGCTGCGCACACGCGGGACCGCCGGCCGCAGAGCATGCGATACCCGCAATAACCGTAGTATCGCGCCCGCCGATGTCCACGAGGTGCGCCGTCAGGCGGGTGTCGAGCGCGACAAAGTCCAGCGTTCCGTTGGCATCAGCCGTCAGCACGCGCACCTGCTGTGCGCCGATGCCGACACTGGCGTTCTGCTCGACGAAATAGGTCAGGCCGAGCAGGTAGTCGAGGCTGGTCTGGGCTGGCCCCTGCAGCGAGAGTGGGTTGTCGATACCCTGCGAGGGATGTCCGACGATCTGGAAACCGAAACTTCCGTTATCCTCGACTGGCAGCACGACAAAACTTCTCAGGCTGGCGCCAGGGACATAGCTGACTGGATGTGGAAACCAATTGGCGAAGGTGAAGCCTCCGGCCGAGAAACTACCGCCCTGGCTCAGGTCGAAAAGCGTACATGAGAAGGGCGAGGTGCAGCCGCTGGTAACAATCGTCGCAGCCGATTCACCGACCGTACCGAAAGCAAGTGCCGCCGTCGCGCAAAGCACAGCGGCTGGTTTTGCAGCAAACCAGCGCATGGGAACTCCTTTTCAGCTTGAAGCCGTCGGATCGCGGCGCAGCACATGGCTCGCCGTGACCGCGCAACTTGAAAAATGGGGAAAACAACCGGGCCGACCAGTTCATTTCCAACTCAGAATATCAGGCCTTTGAGCGGTGACCTTATTGCACGCAGACGACCCCGCTTAGACGAAAAGCGGCTCCCCCGCATGCCGTACAAGTATAGGAGGTCGAGTTCCACTTTGCACAAACCACTGACTGCCACGATCGTTGTCGCCGCAAGTCATGCTGCGTTTGGCATACTCTTGGTTGTGCTGGAGGAATCGCGCGTGCCTGAGCTCAGGTCGGGGTTATGGGCAGCGCCTCGGCACTCGAATAGCGTAGTTTCCTTCGCCATGCTCGGCAAGTAAGAAACGTTACCATGCATGGATTTATGACAAGGACTTGCAAACTCCTCCAGGCCTGCTCTCGCCTTTTGGGCGACCGAAATGAGTGCGACGAATGGAGCCAGCCTGCTGTGCTGCTTCAGGAAAGTAGACCGACCCCAGGGCCTCGGCACTCGGCTGTCATAGTCTGAGGAGGCGCATGATCTTCACCCGGAAGTCGTCATCTCAGGCGGCTGCTTTGCGCTTCCGACGCAAGCTGGTTTTCTTTTGCTCGGTCGTAGCCAGCCGAATCAGATTGAGAACGATCTTCTTCAGGGGGGAAGGATTCTGTGGCGCATTGTCCTTACGTACGGTGCTGGCATCCTCGCCGAAGCTGACCTCGAGCACCCAGTGAAGCCGATTTTCCACGGCCCAATGGCCGCGCACAGCTGTTACGTTCCGCCCAATTCAAGACTCTTCGTCCCGACCTATTCGAGGCGAGACAAGTGGCGAAAAGCGCATTTGCTTGTCAAGCCGAATGCGGCAATGTTGCCGCATTCGGCCTGCCGGCGCAGCGTAAGAAGCACTGGGGCGGGGTCAAGGGGTCGCTTTGCCGGGCTTCGCCCGCCCTTGACCCCGCCCCAGTGCTTCTTGAATACCCCGAGACGAAACACCCCTGTTTCCCCTCAAGCAGCGACGGTCATTACAGCTGCGAGTCCATCCAGAGCTCAGAGCCAAGATGGAGTCGTTGTTGGCGGCGGTCGAGAACGCGAGCGGCGATGTCGAGAAGGCGGCTGAGGCGGAGCAGCGGGTGACGGAGGAATTGCGGCAGCTGGGTAACGAAGTCTTGCATGGTTAGGCGCGAGGGCAAGCGCAGCGGGAAGAAGATGGGGCGCAGCGGGCCGGAGACCCGGCCCTTCACGCGTTCGGCGGAGGTGGTCTGCCGGGGCCGCGGATTAGCTGCCGCGACCAGGGCTTCGCAGCGTTGCCGAAAGGACACTATCGCCAACTTGCCTCGAGAAAGGGCAAGCAATGAATCCGCTGCAGCGGGATGGGCTTTCCACCTGCTGATCACCCGATACGCTGCATACACGGGTGTCGAAGCAAGCCCGAGAGTGTGCGCTTCCCTTGATCGTCACCCGTCGGGCGACCGACACGCTCCCACAACCATCGGTCGGCCAAGAGAAGCGGGGGCGGCATCGGCGCGCTGAACAAGGCGGCCTCACCGGCCTGCTGCTGTACTGCGGGCTGTCGGGAGCGAAGCGCAGGTGCCAGCCAGCGGGAGAACGGGTCTGCAGCGGGTCTGCAACGGAAAAGGGGAGGCGATTGACACCAGGCGTGCGAGGATAAAACCACAGCTCGGCGCACGTTTCCAGATCCAATGCTCGAATTTTATTATTATACTATGCATTTCCGTTTGGAGGCGATGGCTGCTTGAACGTGCGCGCGGGGTTCATGTGCTGTTCCTCCCATGGTCGAACAACTGTCTATGTTGAATGCGACGACGTGCACCGGCGACCTGCATGCTCCCGTCGCAATGGCTGGTTCAAGCTTCCAGCGTCCTGCAACCGGTTGGCTTGGTGCCCTTACCCGCCAGGTGCCGGCCACGGGCGTCGACCCTGACGGAGATTCGGATCCTTGTAAATCCGTTCTGCTTGAATATTATTTGACGGAAGATCCCCGATGAAATCACTGCACACCCGACTGACCTGCCTGGTCGGCGGACTGATCACCCTGTCGATGCTGCTCTTTGGCGCCGCTTTCTACCTGCAGATGCGCTCGCAGCTCATTGAGTCGGTGGCGTCGGAAACACGTGGCACGGCGACAGGCTTTGCGCTCGCGACTGGCGAGTGGGTAGCGTCCAAGGCGCAGATGGTCAGCGCACTCAAGTCGGTGATCGATAAGCCGGAAGCCGAGAAGTCGTTCGCGACCGCCAAACTGGTTGGCGGATTCGATTCGGTTTATGCGGGGTATCCGGACAAGCGTTCAATATTTTCCGAAGCTCAGCCCGACCTTCCGGCCGACTGGGACCCCACGACAAGGCCGTGGTATCAGGGCGCCATGCGCGCCGGCGCGGATCAGATCGTTGTCACCAAGCCCTACGAAGACGCCGGCAGCAACAAGCTGGTCATTTCGCTTTCTGCCCTGGTCAAGGAAGGCGAACGTGTGCTTGGCGTCGTCGCGGCCGACCTGTTCATTGATCGTGTCGTCGGCGAAGCGCTGAATATCAAGCTGGCAGGCGAAGGCATCGGTTTCCTGCTGCATCAGGACGGGACGATTCTCGCCCATCCGACCAAGGAAGTCGTCATGAAGCCCGCCAGCGAGCGCTTTCCAGAACTGACGGCGGAGCGCATCGCCCAGGCTAAGGCGGCCGCTAACACGATGTTCGAAACGCGCGCCATCGACGGCGACCGTCTGGTTTTCCTGGCCCCGATCAAGGCGACCGACTGGCTGCTTTGCGTGTCGCTCGACAAGGCAAAGGTGCTCGCACCACTCGACCGCCTGCTACTCAGCTTGTTGTTCGCCTTTTTGGTGGCTGCCGCTGTCGCCGCATTCCTCGTGCGGCTCGTGCTCGGCCGCATGCTGCGCGGTCTGCATCAGGTGCGCGGCAAGATGGTCGAAATCTCGCGCGGTGGCGGCGACCTGCACGTCCGTCTCGATGTGCTGTCGGAAGACGAAGTTGGCGAAACGGCGCGTTCGTTCAACCAGTTCCTCGATCAACTGCAACGTATGGTGTTGTCACTCAAGGACGAGGCGCAGCGCCTGAGCCAGGATGTCGACCAGCTCGACGGCAACATCAGCAATCTGGCGCGCGAATCGCTCAGTCTGACCGAGAGTTCAAAAGCGAACGCGGCCGCGGTCGAAGACATTACGCAGGCTGCCTCGAAGATTGCCGATACTGCCGGCGATACCGAAAAGTTGATCCGCGCGACCGGCGAGCTTTCACAGGAGAGTGCCAGCGAGGTGGACGCCGTCGCCGCGGACGCCGAGGTTTCGATCGGTCACGTGAAAGAGCTTGCGCGCGTCATGGCGAGCCTTGACACCCGTTCCGAGGAGATCAGCAGCATCATCAACGTGATCAAGGGCATTGCCGATCAGACCAACCTTCTCGCCCTCAACGCGGCGATCGAGGCGGCGCGCGCCGGCGAACAGGGACGCGGCTTCGCCGTCGTTGCCGACGAAGTGCGCAAGCTGGCGGAAAATACGGCCAAGGCGACCGTTGAAATCGCCGGAAAGATATCGGCCGTGCACGAGGAAACCAGTCAGGCCGGACTGACCGTGCAATCGACGGTCGAATCGGTCAGCCGTGGCGTCGAGCGGTCGCGAATTGCGGCGCAGCGCATCAAGGAAATCAGCGCAAAAATGGACGAGGCGATTGCGCGGGTGGGTGAAATCGCGCGCTCGACGCTCGCCCAGCGCCATGCGACGACGGCAATGGCGCACACCAGCGAACTGATCAGCCAGCGCGTCGAGGCCGAGGATCGCGTCATCCAGGACGTGCGCAACACGCTCTCGGCCTTGGCCGGAAACGCGGATAACACGCGACGGCTACTCGACGGTTTCCACGTGTAGTTTCCGCTCGCGCGTCGCGCGTCGTCCTGGCTTTTCAGCCTGGGGACGCCGCGCTCAGGCAAGGGACGGGTGTCAGCTTGGAGGACTCGCGCCGGTCGACGGCAGCCCGCAATGAACGGCCGCAGTCCACTTGAGCAGGCGCGAACGTACAATTGGCTTCGGGCAGCTTACGTCGCGTGTGCGCGAGCCGGTACGCTCGGCGACCGCCGCGGCAATGGCGCCCGGGCCAGCCAGTGAACTGGGAGCAAGCAGATGAGCGATATCGACATTGAATATTTGCGGTCGTGGATTGGCCAATCACGGCAGGATCAAGACCTGATCGCCACGCGCCACGCGCGGCTCATGGCCGCAACGGTAAACCATCCGGAAAGCGCTGCGCTGGTCGACGGCGCCGAACTCCCGCCGCTATGGCACTGGCTCTACTTTCTGGAGGGCCAGCCGGCCGACCGTCTGGGCCGCGATGGGCATCCGGCGCGCGGTGAGTTCCTGCCGCCGGTGCCGCTAGCCAACCGCATGTGGGCGGGCGGCCGGCTTGACTTTCTTGCCCCCGTCCAGCTCGGTACTCAGGTGCGCAAGACTTCGAGCATCTTGCGCGTCGAGCACAAGACCGGGCGTTCCGGCGATCTCGTCTTCGTCACCGTCCTGCATGAACTCACCGCGGCCGACGGACGCCCGCTCGTGCGCGAGGAGCACGACATCGTCTACAAGAACAAGAGCCCCGCTCCCCCCGCACCGCCTCGTTCTGCCGGCGCTGCGGACACGCCGCACGCGGCAACTGGCGGAGCGCGTCGCAGCCTGAAACCCGACTCGACGCAGCTCTTTCGTTACTCGGCGCTGACCTTTAACGGGCACCGCATCCACTACGACGCGGACTATTGCCGCCAGGTCGAGGGCTATCCTGAGCTGGTCATTCATGGGCCGCTGCTCGCCACCCTGCTCGCCGGCTTTGCCATCGAGACCCGCCATCGCAGCCTGCGTCACTTCACCTACCGTGCGCTGGCACCAGCCCTGCTTGGGGATGTCTTGACGCTGCAGGCGGAAGCCCAGCCTGACCAGCTGGTCCTCGCGGCCACGGTCGATCGCGGCATCACCTGCATGCAGGCGGAAGCCGTGCTCGCCTGAAGCGACCCCACACGTTCCGCGGGTGGACGCAAGCTGCTCGCCGAGTTCTGCTCGTCGTCGTGATCGGCGTAAGCGGGGTTGCTGGCAACAGTAGGCTGCCGCGGGCAGCGCGGGACAGCGCGACGGATCAACGCCTCGCGCCGACCGGCGAAATCACGGTTTTCGCAGCGTCACCAGTATCCATCCGCGCAAGAAGCGTAGCCAATGCACGTGGCTGATCAGTTTCTCGAAGCACATGCCAAGGAAAAAGACGAAGCCATTGAACATCAGGTAGTTCGGGTACTGGCTCAGGTACTCGAACGATTCGACGCGCAATTCAGCGGCGCTTGCCAGTTGCTCGACGGCACCGCGCGTGTTGGTGCGGTAAGCCGTCGGAAACGTGTCTTCCTCGGCGCGGCCTTCGACTATCCGGACGACGCGCGCGTGCAAGCGATTCGGGATCAGGCGTGCGACCTGGGTCCCATAGTCCCACATGTTGGCGGTGAGAAAGATGATGACCCCGTTTGGCCGCAGGATGCGCGCGAATTCCCGGTAGACCGATTGCGGATCCTGCAGGTGTTCGAACACGCTACGCGACATGATCACATCGACGCAGGCGTCTGGCAGTGGGATCTGCGCGAGGTCGGCGTTGTATGTCTCAATACCGGCTGGCACATCTGTGAACGCGACCAACTCGACGCCGATCAGTCGCTGCGCTTTGCCCAGATAGGTGCGCAGCACAGGGGCGGTTCGTCCGCAGCCGGCGTCAAGCAGCGTCGCTGTCGGGCTCAGGTGCCCGGATACGCGGCGCTGAAAGATGCGGTAGGGATGTTCGCTGTTGTCGTAGTATCGTCGGAGCAGTCTTTCGGCTAATGTCGACATGGTGTCCTTGCGCTTGATCAGAACCCGGATGTGGTCCGCACGCCTGGATTTTCGAACGTGCACGCGACCTGAGTCAATGGACTATCGCACAGCAGACCCGGATCAGCGCGTGCCGACGCGCGCCAGCGCATCGTCCACAAATGCACGGAGCCCCTTCAACATGCCTTACGCTGCCGGTCGCGTGGCGGCTGCGAGTGCCGCAAGGTAGGTGGCGTCCGGCGTCTGGCCATCCAGGGAGCGATGGGGGCGTCGTTCGCTGTAGAAGCGCAGATACGTGGCCAGGTTAGCTGTCGCATCGGCGACGCTGTCATCGGCCTTGAGATACACCTCCTCGTCCTTGACCGTCTTCCACAGGCGCTCGACGAAGACGTTGTCCCGCCAGGACCCCTTGCCGTCCATGCTGATCCGGATGTCGTGTGCCTTGAGCAG
>NZ_JAPUVR010000140.1 GCF_029255125.1 Accumulibacter sp.
AACGCGTCAAGTTCCGCTGCCATCTACCCTTTATACAGACTTCTTCATCCGATGTCCATAGGCTGCCCCTAAGCAACAGATTCTTCAGCTATTAGCCCGAAGGACAATTTCACCCTGACCAATAGCCCGTTTCTGCCCGCCTCGACGACCTCGCGTACCGGCGGCGTATCGGAAGCGATCACCGGGCAGGCGCACGACATGGCTTCAAGCAGCGACCAGGAAAGGACGAAAGGGTAGGTCAGGTAGACGTGCGCGCTCGACAGGCGCAGAACATCGAGGAACCTTCCGTAAGGAACCTTGCCCAGGAAATGCACCCGATTCTCGTCCAGGGTGTCGCCAAGTTCGCGCCGGTAGCGGCTGCGGTAAGTCTCTCCGTCGGGCAGACGGCGCCCGTAGCTCACGTCATCGCCACCGACGATCAGCACCTGCGCTTGCGGGCGTGCCGCCAGGACGCCCGGCAAAGCGCGCATGAAAGTGTGAAAACCACGATAGGGCTCAAGGTTGCGCGCAACGTAGGTGACCACTTCGTCGCCCGAGCACAGCGTGCCGCGCGCCTCCGGAAGAACGAAGTCGGCCACCGGTGCGGGACGGACGACATCGGTTCGGATGCCGTCATGGATGACTTCGATGCGCTGCTGAAACGGGCCGGGATACTGGTCGCGCTGCCAGCGCGTCGGGCTGACGCCGCAGTCGGCCGCTTCCAGGCTGATCAGTTGTATCGTGTTGCGTACGCGCAGCCGGCACTGATCGTCGAAACTGGACGGAAATTCCGGGTCGAAGCCCATGTCCGAACCGCTCGCTCGGTAAAAGAATTCCAGGTAGAGCAACAAGCGTGCGGTGGGGAACACATCCTTCAGAAAAAGCGCCTCGCCCCAGGCCGGGTGCGCGCAGATGACGTCGGGAACGAAGCCATCGCGGCGCAGGGCGAGCGCCACACGGGCGACCGCCTGGCCTCGGCGAACCGCCGCTTCACTACTCTGCAGGTAGTGGTGCGTTTCCTGCGAAGCCCCTCGCGGCGGCGACGGGTAGGCGGCGATTCTCAGGCGAGGATGGAGGACGCTCGCCTGCCGGCGCAGGTTCACGTCTTCGCCGATGGCGACGACCTCGTTCGTTGGCGAGTTTGCCAGCGCCGGAGCAAGGTGCTTGTATTGCCCGGGGAAGTTCTGATGCACGAAGAGGATGCGCATGGGCAGGCAAGGCGGGACGGAAGCACGCGCCAGCGAATGGATGAACGATGACGGACGATCTTAGCCGATTTACGGCTCGTCGAGAGCTTTCGTCGACCTGGCCGGGCGGCGCGCCGGCGACCACAACCGCGCGCGCGGCGACGCCAGCGAAAACGCGCCGCCTGGGCGGTCGACAGACTGCGCTAGAATTCGTCCGATGATGAACGACGAGTATTTCATGCGCGAGGCGCTGTCGCTCGCTCAGGCCGCCGAGTGTCTGGGCGAAGTCCCGGTCGGCGCGCTGGTCGTGCGCGATGGGTCGGTGGTCGGGCGCGGCTTCAATTCGCCGATCGGCGAAAACGATCCGACGGCGCACGCCGAGATTGCCGCGCTGCGCGACGCTGCGCGTAATCTGCGCAACTACCGGCTGCCCGGTTGCGAGCTTTTCGTTACGCTCGAGCCGTGCGCGATGTGCGCCGGCGCGGTGCTGCAGGCGCGCATCAGTCGCCTGGTCTATGGCGCGCGCGACCCGAAAACCGGTGTGCACGGTAGCGTCGTCGACCTCTTTGCCGTTGCCCGGCTGAATCACCATACCCAGGTCGTCGGCGGCATTCTGGCCGACGAGTGCGGTCGCCTGCTGGCGGATTTTTTTGCCCGGCGGAGGGCCGAAAAGGGAGAATGAAGGTGCGCATCGAGGTTTCGCTCAAACAGCAGCGGCTGACCCTCTACGACGGCGCCGGGCAGGTGCTGCAAACCTACCCGGTGTCGACCGCGGCGCGCGGCGCGGGCGAGACGCGTGGCAGCTACTGTACGCCGCGCGGTCGCCATATCGTGCGCGCCAAAATTGGCGCCGGACAGCCGGAGAACGCGGTATTCGTCGCCCGTCGCGCGACCGGCGAGATCTACTCCGCGCGGCTGGCCGAGCAGTTTCCCGAGCGCGACTGGATACTGACGCGGATTCTCTGGCTCTCGGGTTGCGAGCCGGGGCGCAACCGGCTGGGCCAAGTCGATACGATGCGGCGTTACGTCTACATTCATGGCTGTCCGGACAGTAGCCCGCTCGGTCGGCCGGGCTCGCGCGGCTGCATCCGCATGCGCAACGCCGATCTGATCGAACTCTTCGAGCTCGTGCCGGCATACACGCCAGTCTTGATCAGCGAGGATTGAGGTCTGCCGTCGAGGCCGACGCGAACGTTGCGCCGGTCTCTCCGAGCAAGCGCGCGTCGGCGCCGAAGCTGCGTTCGAGCAAGGTCGTTCGCCCGTCAATGCCGCGCATGAGCAGCGTCGAAGCGCGCGTACCGTAGCTCGCCGAGCGCACGAAGACCGCCGACAGGATACGTTCCCAGTCGAGCGAAACGCCGGTCTCGGGCAAATGGCGGTCGGGAACGATTTCCTGATCGGCCAAGAGCGTGAAGAATGGCTCGCTGGCGGGCAGCCCGGGCAGGGACTCGGCGAACGCGCGTCGGGCGCTCGCCAGCTTCGGCCACGGGGTGTCGAGCAGATGGTTGGACAAGCCGTAGATTCCGGCGGCGAGCGACCGTGGCGGCTGACCGCCGCGGTTGGCGTAGTAGGCAAGCGTGTCGCTGTCGCCGACGAAAAGGTTGAAGCCGTTGTAGTCGGCGGCACGGTCGGCGACGCCCGCCAGATAGTCCAGCGGCGCAGCCGATCCGCTGAGGAAAGCGGCGACCAGTTCGCCGCGTGATCGCCATCCGTCGCCGGGCTGGCGGCCCTCGCGGAAATTGGTCAGGGCGGCGAACCGTTGGTTGCGGCTGCTGCCCAGCCAGGTGCCGCCGGCTTCCAGGTCGCGCCCGGCACAGACTTGCGGTGCGTCGGACCAGAACGCGGCAGGCGCCGATGGTCGGGCGAAGAACTCGTCGCGGTTGGCCGCGACGACCAGCGGGTATTCGGCATGCGCTTGCCAGGCGAGCAGGATCAGGCACATGGCAATCGGCGCCAGTCTCGCGTGGCTGGTCTTCAGTCGCTGGTCACGAGTTCGAGGCGCGGGCCGTCCACAGCAGCGAGCGCCAGCTTGCCCGTCAGCGCGCAACTCTCCTGCATCACGGCCAGCGCCTCATAGCCGCCGGCCGGAGCCGGCGCCGCGTTGGCGATCGTGCCGCACGGTCGGTCAGGATTGTCGCTGGCATAGATCGCCTGGCCGATGTCGATGACGCCGGCCGCACGCACGCGATAGAGATGGCGTTTCACCTTGCCCAGGTACTGCGTGCGTGCGACGACCTCCTGGCCCGGATAGCATCCCTTGTGGAAGCTGACCCCGCCAAGACGTTCGAAGTTCGCCATCTGCGGGACAAACTCCTCGCTTGTGCGCCGGGTAATCAGCGGGACGCCGGCCCGGATGTCCAGCCATTGCCAGACGGACGTGCCAACTGGCTGCGCCTGGGCAGTCAGTTGCGACCAGAGCGCTGGCGCAGCGGCCTGCTCGACGACGACCTGATAGCGCTCCGGCGCCAGGCAGATGACCAGACCGGTCGGGCCGACCTCCGCGGTCAGCGCCGTTTCCGGTGCCGGCAGCCCACTCGCCGCCAGCGCCACCCGGCTCTGCGCACCGGCAAGGCCAAGCAGAACGTAGTCGTCGGTGCGGTCGGCGACGACGACCTTGCTGCGCAGGACGAACATCTGGAGTCGGCGCGGGATGACCGGCAGCAGGTCGGCGGCGAGGTGCAGTTGGTAACTGTCAGACGCACGGAAAATCAGAAAGCTGGCGAGCATTCTGCCCTTCGCCGAGCACCAGGCGGAGTGTTGCGCGGCGTTCGGCGACAGATGCTGGACATCGCTCGTAAGTTGGTTGTGCAGAAAGGCGGCCGCATCGCTGCCGCCCACCTCGAGCAGGCCGAGATGCGCCAGCGGTGCGATGATCGTCGTCGCACTGGCGGCCGCCAGTTCGCTCGCCGGGTCGCCGAAATCGGCCACTACTCCGTTCGCCCAGCGGGCGCCGTGGGCCAGGAGAAAATCCTTCCAGGTCTGGTTCATCGTGCTGTCCGTTGAAGATTTGACCAGCGCCCGGCCGTCCGCTCAGCGGGCGCGCCGGGCGTGCCGTCGACTGCGGCGGCGCGCCGGCGGTTGCCGAAGGGTCAGCTAGACGTACCGTCCGGGCGCGTGGTTTCGGCTATTATAGGGCCACTCCACCCGCTTTCTCCCTCGCCCAGCAGCCCGCCGGCTGCGCCGGATCGATGCGCCGACTCGTACGCCAGTCTCTGCTGCTTGTCCTCCTGCTTTGCTTGCTGCTCGCCGCAGGTCTGGTCTGGCGGGTCTGCTCGCCGATCAGCCTGAACGGCGCGAGGGTCGAGTTCACCATTGGCGCGGGCAGCAGCATGCGTTTGGCGGCACACGAGATCGCTGCTGCCGGGGCAAGGATCGAACCGTGGCTGCTGATCGGGCTGGCGCGCGTGCTGCGCGTCGAATCGTCGATCAAGGCCGGTAGCTACGAACTTGTGCGCGGCAGCACGATGCTCGATCTGCTGCGCAAACTGACTCGGGGCGATGTCACGCAGGCCGAATTGCTGATCGTCGAGGGGTGGACTTTCCGCCAGGTGCGCGAGCGTCTGAATGCGCATCCCGACCTGCAACACGATACCGCCAGCCTCGCGGAAAGCGAGCTGCTCGCCCGGCTGGGAGTGAGCGAGGCCGCCGCCGAGGGCCTGTTCTTCCCCGACACCTATCTCTTTGCCAAGCGCTCCAGCGACCTCGATCTGCTGGCGCGCGCTTATCGGGCGATGCAGGCGCATCTGGCGCGCGAATGGCAGACGCGCGCCGCCGGCCTGCCGTATCGCGATGCCTATCAGGCGTTGATCATGGCCTCGATTGTCGAAAAGGAGACCGGACGCGCCGACGAGCGGCCACTGATTGCCGGTGTCTTCGTCAACCGCCTGCGCCAGGGGATGTTGCTGCAGACCGATCCGACGGTGATCTACGGTCTTGGCGAAGCTTTCGACGGCAATCTGCGCAAGCGCGATCTGCTCGCCGACACGCCATACAATACCTACACACGGCGCGGTCTGCCGCCGACGCCGATCGCCTTGCCGGGACTGGCTTCGCTGCGCGCCGCGCTGCATCCGGCGACGGGTGAGGCGCTCTATTTCGTTGCGCGCGGCGATGGCAGCAGTTACTTTTCCCGCACGCTCGACGAACACGAAGCAGCGGTCGATCGCTACCAGAAGCGGAGCAAACCATGACAGCCGATCAGCCCGCGCAGCGCGGCAGGTTCATCACTTTCGAGGGAATCGACGGTGCCGGCAAGAGCACGCATGTTGCCGGAATTGGCGAATTCCTGCGCGCGCGCGGACATTCCGTCCTGCTCACACGCGAGCCGGGCGGCACGCCGCTCGGTGAACGGCTGCGCGAACTGCTGCTGCACTCGGCGATGCATCATGAAACCGAAACACTGCTGATGTTCGCAGCGCGCCGTGAGCACCTTGCCTGCCTGATCGAACCGGCGCTGCAACGCGGTGTCTGGGTCGTCTGCGACCGTTTCAGCGATGCGACCTACGCCTACCAGAGTGGCGGCCGGGGTCTCGACAAGGAGAAGTTCCGCCTCCTGGAAAACCTGGTGCATGCTCACCTGCAGCCGGATCTGACCTTTCTTTTCGACCTGCCTTCGGCCGTCGCCGGGGCGCGCATCGTCGCCCAGGAGCGTCCGCTCGACCGCTTCGAACAGGAGCGTGCCGACTTTCACGAGCGCGTGCGCCTAGCCTATCTGGAGCGCGCCGCGGCCGCTCCGCAACGTATCCAGATCGTCGACTCGACGCAGGACAGGGCGCTTGTCCGCCAGGCACTCGAGACGAGACTCGGCGCACTCTGCCGATGATGCCGATCCGCTGTCTGCACGACCAGGTCTGGCGCGAGTTGCTCGCCCGGCGCGCCCAGTTGCCGCATGCGCTCCTCCTTGCCGGTCAGCGCGGGATAGGCAAGTTCGAGCTGGCTCGCGCCTTTGCCTATCGGCTGCTCTGTCCTCAGCCGACGACGGCGGGCGAAGCGTGCGGGAGTTGCTCCGCCTGCACTTGGCTGGCGCAAGGCAACCATCCCGATTTCCGGCTGCTGCAGCCGGAAGCATTGGCCGAAGCCGATGCGCCGGCGGCACCGGAAGGCGACGAGGCGGCTGGCGGCAGGAAACTCGGTCAGCAGATCACGATCGATCAGGTGCGCGATCTCGACGATTTCCTGCATGTGGGCACGCACCGCCAGGGGCTGCGCGTCATCCTGCTCAATCCGGCTGAAGCGATGAATCGGGCGACGGCCAACGCTCTCCTCAAGTCGCTCGAGGAACCGCCGGTGGGAACGCTCTTCATCCTGATCGCGAGCGAAATGCATCGCCTGCTGCCGACCATCCGCAGTCGCTGCCAGCACATTCCGCTGCGCCGGCCGTCGCCTGAGCTGGCGATCGAATGGCTGCACGCGGCCGGCCTGAGCGAACCCGACGACTGGCTGGCGCTGGCCGGCGGGTCACCGCTGCTGGCGCTCGATCTTGCCCGCAGCGGCGAGCGTCGGCTGCTTGCCGCGTGGCTGGCGGCGGTCGCGCAGGGTGAAGGTCTTGACCCGCTGCTCGCGGCGGCCAACCTCGACAAGGCGATTCGCGCCGAGAAGCGTCCGGGCGCGTTGAAGCACACGATGGACTGGGCGCAACAATGGTTGGTCGACCTGATGCTGACCAGCGTCGGTCTGGCGCCGCGCTATTTTCGCGCCCAGGTCGCTCTCTTGCGCCGCTTGGCTGCCCTGAGCAATCTGCAGCGCCTCTTGGCATTTCAGAAAATGGCATTACAATACAAGGTCCAGTGTGAGCAACCTGTGAACAGCCGCCTGTTTCTTGAAGACTTCTTTCTGAACTACCAGGCGGTCTTTCGCGCCTCCTGAGGGGTTATGGCAGAAGTGGATACGCCCAGCAAGCCGGCGATTGCCGCGCCGCCGCGGCCCAGCGTGCTGTCGTTGAACATCAACTCGAAGTCGGCCTTGTATGCCGCGTACATGCCCGTTCTGAGGAATGGCGGCATTTTTGTGCCGACGACGCGCAACTACTCGATTGGCGACGAAGTGTTCATGCTGCTCTCGCTGATGGACGACGCAGCCAAGCTGCCGATCGCCGGTACGGTGGTCTGGATCACTCCGCTCGGTGCGCAGAACAACAAGGTGCAGGGGATCGGCGTGCACTTCAAGAACGACGAGAGCGGCGTCGAGGCGCGTCGGCGCATCGAGAGCCTGCTCGGCGGTGTCATGCAGTCCGGCCGCCCGACGCATACGATCTAAGCTGATGCTGGTCGACTCGCACTGCCACCTCGACTTTCCGGCGCTCTCACAACGGGTCAGCGAGATCGTCGCCGCAATGACGCGCAATGGCGTCGGCTGTGCCGTGTGTATCGGCGTCACGCTTGAAGACCTGCCGCGGGTCATTGCCCTGGCCGAGCACTGGCCGCAGATCCTGGCGACGGTCGGCGTCCATCCCGACGCCGAAGGTGGTCGCGAGCCGAGTTGCGAGGACATCGTCAAACTGGTGCAGCATCCGCGCGTCATCGCGATCGGCGAGACCGGCCTCGACTACTACTGGCACAAGGACATGCCGGAGTGGCAGCGCGAGCGTTTTCGCAACCACATCCGTGCCGCGCGCGTGGCGGGCAAGCCGCTCGTCATCCACATGCGCGAGGCGGCCGACGATACCCTGCGCCTGCTCGTCGAGGAGCGCGCGAGCGATGTCGGCGGGATCATGCACTGTTTTACCGAGGGCTGGTCGATTGCCCGGCAGGCGCTCGACCTCGGCTTTCATCTTTCGCTGTCCGGCATCGTTACCTTCAAGAACGCAAGCGCCGTGCGCGATGTCGCGCAGCGTGTGCCGCTCGATCGCCTGTTGGTCGAGACCGACTCGCCGTATCTGGCGCCGGTGCCGTTTCGTGGCAAGACCAACCAGCCGGCTTACGTACGCTATGTGGCCGAAGAAGTTGCCCGCTTGCGCGGCGTGCCGAGCGAGGAGGTCGTTGCCGCGACGAGCGAGAATTTTTTCCGCCTCTTTCCCGATGCCCGTTCGAAGGTTGCACCATGAAGAAAATCACTCTCCTCGCGCTGCTTGTCCTCCTGCTCCCTTGCCTTGCCCGGGCTGGCGCCTACGAGGACATGGAGGAGGCGCTGATCTCGGGCGACACGCCGTGGGCGATTCAACTGGTCAACCGGGGAATGGAAGTCAACTCGGTAGACCGCAACGGCAATACGCTGTTGATGCAGGCGGTTCAGCGCGAGAACAAGGAATTCTTCGATTTCCTGCTGCACCGGCGCGCGCGGCTGAACACGCGTAACCGGAACGGCGAAACGGCGCTCAGTCTGGCCGCCTACCGCGGTCACCTGCACTTCGTCCAGCGCCTGGTCGAAAGCGGTGCCGACATCAATCTCTACGGCTGGCCGCCGTTGATCTACGCCGCTTTCAACGGGCACCTGGCGGTTGTCGACTACCTGCTGAAGAAGGGCGCGGAAGTGAATGCGCGGACGGAGAACGGCTCGACAGCGCTGCTTTTTGCCGCACGCTTTGGCCATATCGAAGTGGTCAAGTTGCTCCTGCGCCACCAGGCTGACCCGAACATCGCCAATGACCGCGGTGCGACGGCGGTCGACTGGGCGCTGGCGACCGAGAACACCGACATTGCCGACTTGCTGCGCAAAGCCGGCGGCCGGGCCGGCAGCGCGGCGGTCGCGCCGGCGCTACGTTGACCAGGCGGGTAGTCGGCGCAGCGCGATCTTGCCGTTCGCCAGGGTGCGGCTGACGATGCGGTAGACGTCGGAGGCGAACGGCTGCTCGCTCGGGCCGGCGAGCAAGCGGGCCTGCAGCGCTTCCTCGTTGTGCACCGTGCACACGTGACGCCAACGATCGATCAGGTGAATGTCCTCGCGCCAGCCGAAAGCGTCGCGCTCAAGGAGGACGATAGGTCCGGCGAAAGGCCAGGGTTTCAGCTTCCAGCGTGCAATCGCCGTCAACAGGCGCGCCCCGTGCAGCGCGCCTGCTTCCCGCCCGATACAGGTTCCGCGGCAGTTCTTCTGTCGGTAAGCGGCGCACGCCTGCCCGGCGGCTGAATCGTCCAGCCCCAGGCGCTGATGGCACAGATGGTGTGCGTCGGCTATCTGGCGCAGCGCGCGGACCGCCTCGCGCCCGTCAGCATACAAGCCGAAGAGGTCGTCGCGCAGGGCAAAGTCGAGATCCTCGGCGTGTACCAGTTGCACCCGGAAGTCGCCGTCGGCGACCGGCTGGACCTGCCACGAACAGAGGTCACGGCTGACGCCGGGGGTCAGTCGGCGCCCATCGCCAACCGCGAGGCTGCTCGTTGACGCGGTGGCCAAGCGCTCGAATTCGATCTCGTGCAAGCGCGCGCCGAGTTCGCCGGCGGCTTCGCGCCAGTCGATGCGCCGGGTGGCCTCGCTCAGTTGGGCAGCGCGTTTGCCGGCGGCAAACTGCGCCAGAACCTGCCGACGAATGTTGCTGCAGCGCTTGGCGACGAGCAGCCGGTCGTCGTCAGCGTAGAAGGCGAAGGCGCCGGCCGCCTCGGGCAGGTCGTCGATGATCTGCGGATCGAGCTGGGCCGGCCAGGCGGGCAGACCGATCAGTGCGACGACCGCATTTTCGATCGACGATTCGGACAACTCGCGCTGCCAGCACTGCCAGAGTTCCCAGAGCAGGCGGGCATCAGTCAACGCGCGGTGGCGGCTGCCGGGAACGTGCAGTTGGTGGCGCGTGACCAGTGCATCCAGATTGTGCCGGTGATGCTCGGGAAACAGCTTGCGCGACAGGCGGACGGTGCACAGCGTCGGCATGCGGAAGTCGATTGTCAGGCGCGCGAACTCGCCTTTCAGGAAGCTGTAGTCGAAGCGCGCGTTGTGCGCGATCAGAACCTTGCCGCGCAATCGCTCGAGCAGTTCGGCAGCGATCTGAGCGAAAGTCGGCGCGCCGCTGAGCATTGCATCGTTGATGCCGGTCAGTTGGGCGATGAAGGGTGAAACCGGAATCCCAGGATTGACCAGAACGTTCCACTCGCGAACACCCTGGGGGTCGACTTCAACCAGGCCAACTTCGATGATCCGGTCGTTCGCCAGATTGGCGCCGCTCGTCTCCAGATCGAGGAAGACCAGCGCCTCGGGCAGTTCGGCGCTGGTGGGCGGCAGGAGTTCCGCATCGTTCGCCTCGGGCGTCTGCATGGGCGGCTGCTTCAGGGCGCACTCGCGCGCGCCAAGCCTGCGATCTCGTCGGCAAAGACATCGGTCAGGGCAAGTGGGAGGTCGTGCGCCATTCCCTCGATGACCCGGATGCGCGCCCCGGGAATATGCGCCGCCACATCGTAGCCGCAGGCGACCGGGATCAAGGGGTCGAGCGCACCGTGCAGAACCAGCGTCGGTACGCTGATCGTCTGCAGCAAGGCGCGGCGATCGCTGCTGGCGAGAAACGCGGCGAGTTGGCGGGTCACGCCGCGCGGGTGGAAGCCGCGCTCATGTTCGATTGTGAACTGCTCGCGCAGGCGCTGCGGGCAACTTGGATAGTCCGGGCTGGCGACCGCCAACTGGCGGCGGATCGCGTCCTCGATCAGGCTTTCCTTGTCGCGCGCCGGGGGCAGCGGGGCAAACAGCGCGCGGGCTGCTTCTGGCGTCGGTGCAGGCAGCTCGGGGTGGCCGCTGGTCGTCATGATGCAGGTCAGCGAGAGTATGCGCGCGGCGTAGCGGGCAGCGACAATCTGAGCAATTGCGCCGCCCATCGAGGCACCGACGATATGGGCGCGCTCGACTTCCAGGGCGTCGAGCAGGCCGACGCTGTCGGCTGCCATGTCGTCCAGCGTATAAGCCGTCTGCGGTGCCTGGCCGGTACGCAGGGCGCGCGCGATATCGGGAACGCCAGCCTCGTCGAGTTTGCTCGATAGACCGCAGTCGCGATTGTCGAAGCGGATGACGCGGAATCCGCGTGCGACGAGCGCCTGGCAGAGCTCGACCGGCCAGCGGCCGAGTTGTGCGCCGAGCCCCATGACGAGGAGGACAGCCGGGGCCGCGGGTGAGCCGAAACTCTCGTATTCAATGTGAATCCTGTTGGCGGAAATCTGTGGCATGGAAGGAGACGTGTAATGAGCGAGGCGAGGGCGCCGACAGCCGACAATCTACCACCGAATCCGAGTCGCCGGCGCGTGTCGCGTGCGGGCGCCGGCGGTCGGGGGGGAGAAACAGCCCCTGACCGGCGCTCTGCCGGCAGATCGGGTGCACATCTTGTGTCGGAATTGCTACCAAGCCATCGCTTGCTGCGTTTTCATTGCGTCGATCAAGCCATCGAGGCGTGTGATGAGCGATAATGCCCGGGTCTTGGGGGTCGCTGCGATCACCGCGTCGGGTCGGCCGACGGTACCGGCCCGAGTTCGGAAGGAAATGGATGAAGAGGGTTGATGATTTCCGTCTGCGTTTCGGTAAACATGAGCTGGTGCCGATCGTCATCGGCGGGATGGGTGTTGACATCTCGACGGCTGAACTGGCGCTCGAGGCGGCTCGCCTGGGTGGAGTGGGGCACATTTCCGACGCGATGGTGAATACGGTTGCCGATCGCCGATTCAACGCCAAGTTCGTCAAGGACAAGCTGCAGCAGTACAAATTCAACGTCGCCAATCCGGACAAATCGGTAGTTCGCTTTGACCTCGGTCAGTTGGCCGAGGCGACCAGAATGCATGTTGGCAGGACGATGGAGGCAAAACGCGGCGATGGCCTGATCTTCGTCAACTGCATGGAAAAGCTGACGATGAATGCGCCACGTGAGACCCTGCGCGTGCGCATGGCCGGCGCGCTGGACGCCGGAGTCGACGGAATCACTCTCGCCGCTGGCCTGCATCTTGGCTCGTTTGCCCTGATCGAGGACCATCCGCGTTTTCGCGATGCCAAGCTGGGAATCATCGTCTCGTCCTTGCGCGCCCTCCAGTTGTTCCTGCGCAAGACGGCGCGCTGCAATCGGCTGCCTGACTATGTTGTCGTCGAAGGTCCGCTGGCCGGCGGCCATCTCGGTTTCGGCATGGATTGGCAGGAATACGATCTGGCGACGATCTTTGGCGAAATCCACCGTCATCTGCAGGCAGAGCAACTCGACATCCCGCTGATTCCGGCCGGCGGAATCTTCACTGGCAGCGATGCCGTGGCCTTCCTTGAGCAGGGTGCGGCGGCCGTGCAGGTTGCGACGCGCTTTACCGTTTCGAAGGAGTGCGGCTTGCCGGAGGATGTCAAACAGCGCTACTTTTCCGCCACCGAAGACCAGATCGAAGTGAATCTGATCTCGCCCACCGGTTATCCGATGCGCATGTTGAGCAACAGCCCGGCGATCGGCGACGGCATTCGACCGAACTGCGAGGCCTATGGTTACCTGCTCGACAGCAATGGCAGTTGTTCGTACATCTCCGCCTACAATCGCGAGGTGGCGGCGAATCCTGGGGTCAAACGCATCTCGGTCAAGGACAAGACTTGCCTCTGTACGCAGATGCGCAACTTTGATTGCTGGACCTGTGGGCACTACGCCTATCGCTTGAAGGACACCTCGCGTCGCTTGCCGGACGGCACGTACCAACTGCTTAGCGCGGAACATATCTTTCACGATTACCAGTTCAGCACCGACGGCAAAATACTTTCGGCGCCCGAGTAGCAACTGGCCGGCAGCGATCGGGCCATGCTCAGTTACCGCCATGCCTTCCACGCCGGCAACCACGCCGATGTTCTCAAACACATCGTCGTCGTCCAGTTGGCGGCTTACTTGGCGCGTAAGGAAAAGCCCTTCACGTATATCGATACGCACGCCGGAGCTGGCACCTACGCGCTTGACTCGGCCCTGGCTACGAAGCTGGCGGAACATCGAACAGGCATCGGACGACTGTGGCAGCGCGACGATTTTCCGCCGCTGGTCAGCGACTACCTGCGCCTGGTCGGGCGACTGAATAGCGACGGTCGTTTGCGCGCCTATCCGGGTTCGCCCTTGCTCGCCGCGTGGACGACACGCAGCCACGATGCCTTGCGGCTTTTCGAACTGCACAGTCGGGACGTGCTGCATCTACGCGAGAACATGCTGGCTTTCGGGCAGCGGGTGCGGGTAGCGGGCAGCGATGGGTTGGCCGCGATCAAGGCTCTGCTCCCGCCACCATCGCGGCGGGCACTGGTCTTCATCGATCCGGCTTACGAGGACAAGGCCGACTACGAGCGGGTCATCCGCGCGCTGCACGAAGCCTTACAGCGTTTTCCAGGCGGAACCTATGCCCTGTGGTATCCACAGCTTACCCGGCGCGAGGCGCACGCACTTCCGCAGCGCTTGAAGCGTCTGCCGGCCACCGACTGGCTGCATGTCGGACTGCGCGTCAGGACGCCGTCGGCGGACGGCTTCGGCATGCACGGCAGCGGCTTGTTCGTGATCAACCCGCCATGGACGCTGGCAGCGCAACTGCAGGAAGCAATGCCTCACCTGGTCGAGGCGCTAGCGCTCGATGCCGGGGCGGGTTTCACGCTCGAGTGCAGCACTGCAGCGCCGCCCGGCGCGTGAAGTTTCAGCCGGGCCGGAGTGGCGAGATGGCCGTCCGCCCAGGCCAGCGGCAGCGCGCTGCTGGCACAGGATCGCGTGTGCCGGCGCGCTTACGGCGACGGATGCTTGCGGCTTGACCCGTAGCTCGAAGCGACCGGATACCTGGCTGCGTTCTTGAGCAGCTTGGCGCGCGCCGCGTCGAGCAGATCGATTCCGGCGTGCTCGGCGATCAGCAGCAGATAGATCAGGACATCGGCGCATTCGTCTTGCAGGGCGGTGCGCGCCGCGCCGCTGGCGGCGGCCGACACCTCGGCGTCGCTCTTCCATTGCGTCAGCTCGAGCAGCTCGGCTGCTTCGAGGTTCAGCGAAACGATCAGATTGCGCAGCGAGTGAAACTGCGCCCAGTTGCGCTCGTCGCGAAAGCGCAGTATGTCCGTGGTCAGTTCGGTCAGTGGGTTCATCGGCTGAAAAAAGAACGGGAAAGCCTCTGCCCAGCGGTCTTGCCCGGGGTGGCGGGTGCGAGTTCCGGGAGGGCGAGCGCCAACGGCTGCCGGGATAGAAAAGGGGGCGGAGAAAAGAAAAGCCGCGGCATGCCGCGGCTTTTCCCGCCCGTGCAGGAGCAATCAAAGCATGTGTTTGACCGCGTCGCGCTCGTCGGTGAGTTCCTTCAGCGTCTTGTTGAGTTTGTCGCGCGAGTAGTCGTCAATCGCGATGCCCTGGATGATCTTGAACGAGCCGCCCTGGCATTCGCACGGGAAACCGAAGACGATGCCGGCCGGAATGTCGTACGAGCCGTCCGAGGGGACGCCCATGGTCACCCATTCGCTCGAACCGAGGACCCAGTCACGCATGTGGTCGATGGCCGCGTTGGCCGCCGAAGCCGCTGAGGACAGGCCGCGCGCATCGATGATCGCTGCGCCGCGCTTGCCGACGGTGGGCAGAAAGACATCGTTGTTCCAGACGGCGTCGTTGATCAGCGCCTTGACGTTGTCCCCGTTCGAGGTACAGTTACGGTAGTCGGCGTACATCGTCGGCGAATGGTTGCCCCAGACGACGAGTTGCTTGAAGCTGGCGACCGGTCGGCCCGTCTTCGCGGCGAGCTGGGAAAGGGCGCGGTTGTGGTCGAGGCGGAGCATGCCGTGGTAGTTGGCCGGGTTGGTGCGTCCGACCTTGCGTGCGGCCGAGCCAGCGATCAGGGCATTGGTGTTGCACGGGTTGCCGACGACCAGGACGCGCACGTCTTCCTTGGCGTTTTCGGCAATCGCCTTGCCCTGCACGGTGAAGATTGCCCCGTTGGCGGTCAGCAGATCGGCCCGTTCCATGCCTGGGCCGCGCGGACGTGCCCCGACGAGCAAGCAGGCATCGGCGTCCTTGAACGCCGCGTTCGGATCGTCGGTGGCGAACATGCCGGCGAGCAGGGGAAATGCGCAATCTTCAAGTTCCATGATCACGCCTTGGCACGCTTTCTGGGCTTGCGGCAGATCGAGGAGCTGAAGGATGACGGGTTGGTCCTTGCCAAGCATTTCGCCGGAAGCAATCCGGAAAAGCAGGCTGTAACCGATTTGACCGGCAGCGCCGGTGACCGCGACGCGCATGGGGGCTTTGGACATGATGCGGCTCCTGTCGTAAGTGATGAGCAAGAAATGAGCGGTAAGCGATCCGCTGCGCCCAGGAGGCCAGCGGGCCGGGCAGCAAATCGGGAGAATGATAGAGCCGCCGATTGCAGGATGTCAAATCCATGCCATATCATATGTCTTATATATGATATTTGAAACAGGGACACGATGGACGCGCAGCAAAAATTGTGCTGAAATGACGCTCCATGAACAGGTCGGCGTCCTTCCATTCTCCTACGTTCAGTCCGCTGTATCGGCAGATCAAGGATCTGATCATGCATGGTCTCGAATCGGGGGAGTGGCGGCCGGGCGACTCGATTCCCAGCGAATCCGAACTGGCCGTGCGCTTCGGAGTGAGCCAGGGCACCGTGCGCAAGGCGGTCGACGAAATGGCCGCGGAAAACCTCCTCGTTCGCCAGCAAGGCAAGGGAACCTTCGTGGCGACGCACAAGGACCCGGGTTCCTTCTTCCGCTTCCTGCGCCTCGTTCCGAATGACGGCGAACTGCAGGTTTCGCAGAGCGTGCCGCTCGAATGCTGGCGCGCGAAGGCGGGTCCGGATGTCGCCCGGCTGCTCGCGCTGGAAGCGGGCGCGGCGATCACTATCGTTCGGCGCCTGCTCAAGCTCGGCGAGGAACCCGTAGTGTTCGACGAGATCTACTTGCCGAGCGAACTCTTTCCCGATCTTTCGCTGGAGGTTCTGCGCTCCGGCGAATCCCTCTACAGTCTGTTCGAAAGCCGCTACGGCGTGCGCATGATCCGCGCCGACGAACGGCTGCGCGCCGTGTCGGCTGATCGGGTGAGCGCGGAATTGCTGCAGGTGGCCGAGGGAAGCCCGCTGTTGCTCGTCGAACGCGTCACCATGACCTATGGTGGCAAGCCGGTCGAATGGCGCCGTGGCTTCTATTCGACGCGCAATTATCATTATCACAACCAGCTCGGCTGAGCTGCGTGAGGAGACGGGACGGGTCGGTATGGTGCGCTGCGATGGTTTATAATCGAGTGCGGTTTTGAAGGGGTCAGGCGGTCCGCGTACGACTGCATAACATAACAGGGATGACGTTCATGGCAGAGATGGCAATCACGAAAAAGCGTCCGAAGAACTTGGACTTGCCGACGATCAGGCTACCGCTTCCGGGTATCCTGTCGATCATTCACCGGATCAGCGGGGCGGTGATCTTCCTGCTCCTGCCTTTCCTCCTATGGCTGCTGCAGGGCAGCCTTGCCTCGGCCGAGACCTTCGCCGTCGTCAAGGGCGTGGTCGGCCATCCGCTCGCCAAGCTGGTTCTCCTGGGACTGATCTGGCTCTACATGCATCACTTCTGCGCCGGCATCCGCTATCTGATGCTCGACCTGCACAAGGGGATAGACCTCGAGTCGGCACGCCTGTCGAGCAAGGTCGTCTTTGCCGTCAGCATCGCGCTGACGCTGATCATTGGAGCGAAAGTACTATGGTAAACCGCATACTCGTCGGGGCTCACTATGGCCTCAAGGACTGGATCATCCAGCGCGCGACAGCCATCATCATGGCGGTCTATACGATCATTTTTCTGGTCGTCGTCGGCGCTGTCGGTCCCGACTCCTTCGACGCATGGCGCGGCATCTTCGCCAACGGTTTCATGCGTTTCGCGACCTTTCTCTTCTTTGTCAGCGTCTTCTACCATGCCTGGATCGGCGTCCGGGATATCTGGATGGACTACGTCAAGTCGGACGGATTGCGTCTTCTGCTGATGATTGCGACAGTTGCGGTGCTCGTCGGCTACGCCGGTTGGGCGGTTCAGATTCTGTGGAGAATGTAAGTGAACAAGCTAAGCATTCCGGTACGTAAGTTCGATGCAGTGATCGTCGGCGCCGGCGGTTCCGGCCTGCGCGCGGCGATCCAGTTGTCCGAGGGTGGCCTGAAGACAGCCGTGCTGTCCAAGGTCTTTCCGACGCGTTCGCACACCGTTGCCGCCCAGGGTGGCGTTTCCGCGTCGCTGGGCAATTCCGAGGAAGACCATTGGCACTGGCACATGTACGACACCGTCAAGGGCTCGGACTGGCTGGGCGACCAGGACGCGATCGAGTACATGTGCCGCAAGGCGCCCGAGGTGGTCGTCGAACTCGAACACTTCGGTATGCCGTTCGACCGTACAGACGAAGGAAAGATCTATCAGCGGCCGTTCGGCGGGCACATGTCCAACTTCGGCGAAAAGCCGGTCCGGCGTGCCTGCGCGGCGGCCGACCGCACCGGGCACGCCATGTTGCACGCCTTGTATCAGCGCAACGTGCGCGCCAACACGCAGTTCTTCGTCGAGTGGATGGCGCTCGACCTGATTCGCGATGATTCCGGGCAGGTTCTCGGCGTCATTGCGCTCGAGATGGAAACCGGTGAGGTCGTCGCCTTCCATTCCAAGGCGACGGTCTTTGCTACCGGTGGCGCCGGTCGCATCTTCTATTCGTCGACCAATGCCTTCATCAATACTGGCGATGGCCTGGGCATGGCGGCGCGCGCGGGCCTGCCGCTCGAAGACATGGAGTTTTGGCAGTTTCACCCGACCGGCGTGGCTGGCGCCGGGGTGCTGATCACCGAAGGCGTGCGTGGCGAAGGCGGCATTCTGCGCAACTCGACGAACGAGCGCTTCATGGAGCGCTATGCGCCGAATGCCAAGGACCTGGCCTCACGCGATGTCGTTTCACGGGCGATGGTCACCGAGATCAACGAGGGCCGCGGTTGCGGGCCGAACAAGGACTTCGTGCTGCTCGACATCACTCACCTCGATCCGGCGACGATCATGAAGCGGCTGCCCGGCATCCGCGAGATTTCGATCCAGTTTGCCGGGATCGACCCGATCAAGGCGCCGATTCCGGTCGTGCCGACCTGCCATTACCAGATGGGCGGCGTGCCGACCAACTACAAGGGACAGGTGGTGAATGAGGACGGCTCGCCGGTTCCGGGCTTCTATGCTGCCGGCGAGGTCGCCTGTGCGTCGGTGCATGGGGCAAACCGGCTGGGAACGAATTCCTTGCTTGACTTGCTGGTTTTTGGCAAATCGTCAGGCGATTCTGTGATCGAAGACCTCAGGTCGGGCAATATCGGTCTCAAGGATCTGCCGGCCAACTTCGCCGAGCGGACGCTGGCGCGGCTCGACCGTCTGAATACGCAGACCGGCGGGGCGAACGTCAATGAGACACGGCTCGAACTGCAGCGGACGATGCAGAAGCATTGCGGCGTTTTCCGCTTCAAGGACATGCTGGCCGAAGGTGTCGCCCGCATCGTCGACATCGAAAAGGCTGTGGCCAGGACGGAAATCAAGGACAAGTCACAGGTCTGGAATACGGCGCGCGTCGAAGCGCTCGAACTCGACAATCTGATTGAAGTGGCCAAGGCGACGATGGTTTCGGCCAATGCGCGCAAGGAATCGCGCGGTGCGCACGTGCGCGACGACGCGCCCGACACGCCGGCCAATCCCAATGGTCGCGACGACATCAACTGGCACAAGCACACGCTTTGGTACCGGGAGGGCAGCCGCCTGAGCTACAAGCCGGTGATCATGAAGCCGCTGACCGTCGACACGATCGCGCTCAAGACACGTTCCTACTGATCGCGCGCCAAGGAGTAATTGATAATGGCCACCAGCATCATGCAGTTCAAGATTTACCGCTACGACCCGGACAAGGACCAGGCACCCTATATGCAGGACGCCTCGGTCGAGGTCGATTTCTCGCTCGACCGCAAGTTGCTCGATGTCCTCACACGTCTGAAAGCCAAGGACGATTCGCTGGCGTATCGGCGCTCGTGCCGCGAGGGGATCTGCGGTTCCGATGCAATGAACATCAACGGCAAGAACGGTCTCGCCTGTCTGACCGAAATCAAGGACCTCAAGCAGCCGGTCGTCCTTCGGCCACTGCCCGGGCTACCGGTCATCCGCGACCTGATCGTCGACATGACGCAGTTTTTCAAGCAATACCACTCGATCAGACCGTACCTGGTCAACGAGGGGCCGCGTCCGGAGCGTGAGCGCCTGCAGTCGCCCGAGGACCGGGAAGAACTGAACGGCCTTTACGAGTGCATTCTCTGTGCGTGCTGCTCGACCTCGTGCCCGTCGTTCTGGTGGAACCCCGACAAGTTCGTCGGCCCGGCCGGACTGCTCAACGCCTATCGCTTCATCGCCGATACGCGCGACTTGGCGACGAATGAGCGGCTGGATGACCTTGAGGACCCGTATCGCCTGTTCCGCTGCCACACGATCATGAATTGCGTAGACGTTTGCCCGAAGGGTCTCAACCCGACGCGGGCCATCGGCAAGATCAAGGAAATGATGGTTCGTCGCGCCATCTGATGGAGGACAGGGAAAAACTCAACCGTCTGCGCTGGCGCTGCACGCGCCGTGCCATGCTCGAGATGGATCTGCTGCTCGGTGAATTTCTCGAGCGCGTTTATCCGAGTCTGACGCCGGTGCAGGCGGAGGCGTTTGTCGATCTGGCCGACATGGAGGATCTTGAACTGTGGCCGCTGGTCAATGGCGCCCGGGCAAGCTCGGACCCGGTGCAGGCGGAAGTCCTCGCGTTATTGCGCAACGTAAGAGTGAAGTAAGGAAGTTGCCCTAGATTCTCGCGGCTTCCAGTTCGTAGCTGTGACCTCAACACCTGTACGGGGAAAAGAAATGACGACCGAACGTAAAGCAACTCTGATCATCGAAGGGCGAGCTCCCGTCGAGTTTCCAATCATGACGCCAACGCATGGCAACGAATGCATAGACATTCGCACCCTGGGCGCCAAGACCGGTCTGTTCACCTACGACTCGGGCTACCTGTCGACCGCGAGTTGTCGGTCTACGGTCACCTTCATCGATGGCGACAAGGGCGAGCTGCTTTATCGTGGCTATCCGATCGAGCAACTGGCCGAGCAGTGCAACTTCCTTGAAGTCGCCTACCTGCTCTGGAACGGAGAACTGCCGACGGCGGCGCAGAAGGTCAACTTCGAGAACAACATCAAGCAGCACACCATGGTGCACGAGCAACTGGTGAAGTTCTATCAGGGTTTCCGCCGGGACGCGCACCCGATGGCCGTACTGGTCGGGGTGGTCGGCGCGCTTTCCGCTTTCTACCACGAAGCGGAAAATTTCTCCGATCTCGAGCACCAGAACATCAGCTTCAACCGCATCGTCGCCAAATTGCCGACGATCGTCGCCATGGCGTACAAGTACCACCGCGGCGAGCCCTTCATCTATCCGCGCAATGACCTGGACTATACGGCGAACTTCATGCACATGATGTTCGGCACGCCGTGCGAGCAATACAAGCCGAACCCGGTCCTCGTGCATGCACTCGACACCATTTTCACCTTGCATGCCGACCACGAGCAGAATGCCTCGACCTCGACCGTTCGCCTGTCGGGATCGTCCGGAGCCAACCCCTACGCCTGCATCTCGGCCGGTATCGCCTGCCTCTGGGGGCCGGCGCATGGCGGAGCAAACGAGGCCTGCCTGGAAATGCTCGAGGAAATCCACGATGTTTCCCGCGTCGGCAAGTACATCGCACGTGCCAAGGACAAGAACGACGATTTCAAGCTGATGGGCTTCGGACACCGGGTCTACAAGAATTTCGACCCACGCGCCAAGCTGATGCGCAAGGTCTGCGGCGACGTCCTGCACGAGCTCGGCCTGCAGAACGACCGCCTGTTCAAGTTGGCGATGGAACTCGAAAAGATCGCCCTGGAAGACGACTACTTCATCGAGAAGAAGCTGTATCCGAACGTCGACTTCTATTCCGGTATCGTGCAGAAGGCACTCGGCATTCCGACCTCGATGTTCACGTGCATTTTCGCCCTGGCACGAACGGTTGGCTGGATGACCCAGTGGGAAGAGATGATCAACGATCCGGAATACAAGATCGGTCGTCCGCGTCAGCTCTACGTCGGTGCGGCGAGACGCGACGTCATCGCGATCGACCAGCGCTAGGTCGAAAGACGCAAAAGGGCGGCTGCTCGCGGGCCGCCCTTTTTTCATTCTGTGGTCTTGACACCACGGGTTTTCGCATCCAGAACCAGGACCGTGACGACAGGTAAAGCCATGATGAATCAGTTGTTTGGTAACTCCCTCCTTTTCGGCGGCAACGCGCCCTTCGTCGAGGAGCTTTACGAAAACTATCTCGACAATCCCGGTTCAGTTTCCGAGCAGTGGCGCGATTACTTCGACAAACTGGGCCGGCTGCCGGGTTATGTGGACCGCGACGTCCCGCATCTGCCGGTGATCAACGCGTTTGCCGAGCAGGCGCGCAAGGGTGGGTACCGCGCCGCCGCAGTGGCGCCGATCGACGATCGCAAGCAGGTCGGCATTCTCCAGATGATCACCGCCTACCGCTTCATTGGCGACCGCTGGGCGAATCTGGATCCGCTGAAGCGTACCCCACGCCCCGAGATACCGCAGCTTGATCCGGCCTACTACGGCCTTTCCGACGCCGACCTGAATACCGTCTTCAACGCCGGATCGTTCAAGGGGACGCCCGATCACGCCACCTTCGGACAGATCTACGACGCGCTCAAGGCGACCTATTGCGGCGTGATTGGCGTCGAGTACATGTATCTGAGCACCGTTGCCGAGAAACGCTGGATTCAGGATCGCCTGGAACGTATCCACTCGAAGCCCAACTACACCGCCGACGAACGCAAGCGGATGCTCGAACGGCTGACCGCGGCCGAGACGCTCGAACGCTATCTGCATACGCGTTACGTCGGTCAGAAGCGCTTCTCGCTGGAAGGTGGCGAGTCACTGATCGTCGCCATGGACGAGCTGATTCGAGTTGCCGGGGCCGGTGGCGTTGATGAGATTGTGGTTGGCATGGCGCATCGTGGGCGGCTCAATGTGCTCGTCAATACGTTGGGCAAGGCGCCGGCGATGCTTTTTGACGAGTTCGAGGGCAGGAAGGCGCAGGACCTGTCGGCGGGCGACGTGAAGTACCATATGGGCTACTCCTCCGACGTTTCGACCCCCGGCGGGCCGTGCCATCTGACGCTCTCGTTCAATCCTTCGCATCTGGAGATCGTCAATCCGGTCGTCGTCGGCTCGGTCTATTCGCGCCAGCGTCGGCGCGGCGAAAACGGCAAGGAAAAGGTGCTGTCGGTGCTGATTCATGGCGATGCAGCGGTTGCCGGACAAGGCGTGAACCAGGAGATGCTGAACTTCGCCCAGACGCGTGGCTACGGCGTCGGCGGAACCATTCATGTCGTGGTCAACAATCAGATTGGTTTCACCACGTCCGATCCGCGCGACTATCGCTCGTCGCTCTACTGCACCGACATTTTCAAGATGGCCGAGGCGCCGATTTTCCACGTGAACGGCGACCACCCTGAAGCGGTCGCGCTGGTTACTGGAATCGCCGCCGAGTACCGGCGCACCTTCAAGAAGGACGTCGTCGTCGACATCGTCTGCTATCGCAAGCTCGGCCACAACGAACAGGACGAGCCGATGGTGACGCAGCCGCTGATGTACAAGAAGATTCAGCAGCATCCGGGGACGCGCAAGCTGTACGGCGACAAGCTGGTTGCCGAAGGCGTTCTGCCGCCGGAAGGGCCGGACGAACTGATCGCCGACTACCGGGCGCATCTGGACCGCGGCGAGTTGCTCTACAACCCGGTGATTGCCGGCTACAAACACCCGATGACGATCGACTGGACGCCGTTCCTGACGCCCACGTACATCGAGGTCTGCGATACCAAGGTGCCGGTCGCCGAGCTGCAGCGGCTGGCCGAACGGCTGACGACGATCCCGCCCAACTTTACCCTGCACAGCCGGGTCAAGAAGATCATCGAGGACCGGCGGCAAATGGGCGAGGGCAGACTGCCGGTCGACTGGGGAATGGCTGAGAATCTGGCCTATGCCTCGCTGCTCGTTTCCGGCTATGGTGTGCGGGTATCCGGCGAGGACGTTGGACGCAGCACCTTCTTCCATCGGCACGCAGCGCTGCACGATCAGAACCGCGAGCACTGGGATCGGGGCACCTACTATCCGCTGGCGCATCTGCAGGAACGGCAGGGAGGTTTCCAGTGCTTCGATTCGGTGCTCTCGGAAGAGGCCGTGCTCGCTTTCGAATACGGCTACTCGACGGCCAATCCGCACGAGCTGGTCGTCTGGGAAGCGCAGTTTGGCGACTTCGCGAACGGTGCGCAGGTGGTCATCGACCAGTTCATTGCCTCCGGGGAAGCCAAGTGGGGGCGGGCAAGCGGACTCGTCCTCCTCCTGCCGCACGGCTACGAAGGGCAGGGGCCAGAGCACTCATCGGCGCGCATTGAACGCTACATGCAACTGTGCGCCGAGATGAACATGGAAGTCTGCCAGCCGTCGACGCCGGCGCAGGTCTTCCACATGTTGCGCCGGCAGGCAATCCGCAACCAGCGCAAGCCGCTGGTCGTCTTTTCGCCGAAGTCACTGTTGCGCCACAAGGATGCGACGTCGTCGCTGGAAGAATTGAGCGACGGCGAATTTCAGCGCGTGATTGGCGAAGTCGAGCCGATCAACGCGAAGAAGGTGACGCGCGTCATCTTCTGCTCCGGCAAGGTCTACTACGAGTTGATTGCCGCCCGGCACGAGCGCAAGATCGGCCACGTGGCAATTGCCCGGCTCGAGCAGTTTTATCCCTTCCCGCAAGACTCTTTTCAGGAAGAACTGGCCAAGTATCCGAAGGCGACGGAAGTCGTCTGGTGCCAGGAGGAGCCGCGCAACCAGGGGGCCTGGTACTGGATTGCCTCACGCCAGCACCTGTCGCGCTCGCTGAGCGACAAGCAGCATCTCCTGCTTGTCTCGCGCCCAGCGTCGGCGTCGCCGGCGGTCGGCTACCAGAGCAAGCACAATGCCCAACAGAAGGCTCTGATCGACTCCGCGTTCGGTGAGATCGAGTACTATAAATTGCCCTAGAACGGAGTGAACATGATCATCGACGTCAAAGTTCCACAGCTTTCCGAGTCGGTCGCCGAAGCGACGCTGGTTGCCTGGCACAAGAAGGCTGGCGAAGCCGTCGTGCGCGATGAAAACCTGATCGACATCGAGACCGACAAAGTCGTCCTCGAGTTGCCGGCGCCCGATAACGGTGTGCTGGTCGAGATCGTCAAGGGCGATGGGGAAACCGTTGTCTCCGGCGAAGTGATCGCGCGCATCGATACGGCCGCCCAGGCAGGGACCATCGCTGCGCCGGTCGCCAAGGCGCCAGCGCCCGCCAAGGCGGCGGAAGCCAGCGCACCGCCACCAGGCGGTTCCGCACCCGGCGTTGCCCTGCCGGCGGCACGCAAAATTCTGGAAGAGAAAGGCGTTGCCGTCGGCGACGTTGCCGGCACCGGCCGGGGCGGCCGAGTGACCAAGGCGGACGCCTTGGCAGCGGCGGTCCCCGCGGCACCGGCGCCGGCCGCCAAGTCGGTCGGCAAAGCCGCCGCGGGGTCCGCGGCGGTGCCCTCGCCTTTCGTCAACGTGACCGCCAGTTTGCCGCCCGCGCCCGAGGTGACGATTCCGTTTGGCGAGCGGCCGGAGCAGCGCGTCCCGATGTCGCGTCTGCGCGCGCGTGTCGCTGAGCGCCTGCTGCAGTCGCAGGCGACCAACGCGATATTGACCACCTTCAACGAAGTCAACATGGGTCCGATCATGGCGCTGCGCAAGCAGTACGGCGAGCGTTTCGAGAAGACGCACGGCGTCCGTCTTGGTTTCATGGCCTTTTTCGTCAAGGCTGCGGTCGCCGCCTTGCAGCGCTTCCCGGTGCTCAATGCCTCGGTCGACGGCAGCGACATCGTCTATCACGGCTACATCGACATCGGGATTGCCGTTGGCAGCCCGCGTGGACTCGTCGTACCGATCCTGCGCGACGCCGACCAGATGAGCTTTGCCGACATCGAGAAGAAGATCGGCGAGTTCGGCGTCAAGGCCAAGGATGGCAAACTGTCGATGGAGGAACTGACCGGCGGAACCTTCTCGATTTCCAACGGTGGCGTTTTTGGTTCGATGCTCTCGACGCCAATCATCAACCCACCGCAGTCGGCGATTCTCGGCATCCATGCGACCAAGGATCGGCCGGTCGTTGAGAACGGGCAGATCGTCAGCCGGCCGATCAACTACCTGGCCATGTCCTACGATCACCGGATCATTGATGGCCGCGAAGCCGTCCTCGGGCTGGTGACGATGAAGGAGGCGCTGGAGGATCCGGCTCGTCTGCTGCTCGGCGTTTAACCCCCCACCTCAGGGCACGGAGAAGCCCAGAGCCGCACTCTGCGCGCACTCCGTGCCTTCGTGTCTCTGCGCTTGGAAAGGGAATCAGTCATGTCCAAACAATTCGACGTTCTCGTGGTCGGTGGCGGTCCGGCGGGCTACGTTGCCGCCATTCGGGCAGCGCAACTCGGCTTCAGCGTCGCCTGCTGCGAATCCAACGCCTACGCCGACCCGAAAGGCGAGCCGCGTCTGGGCGGCACCTGCCTGAATGTCGGTTGCATTCCGTCGAAAGCGCTGCTGCATACCTCGCATCTCTTCGAGGAAGCGGGCCACAGCTTCGCCGAACAGGGCATTTGTGTCGGCGCACCGAACATCGACGTCAGCCGGATGATTGCGCGCAAGGATGGCATCGTCAAACAACTCACCAGCGGCATCAAGGCGCTGTTCAAAAAGAACAAGGTGACCTTGCTCAACGGCCATGCTGCCTTCGTCGAGCGCAAGGCTGCAGCGGTCGGCGAAGTCTGGCAGATGCGGGTCGGCGAGAACGTCGTCGAGGCTCGGCAGGTGATCCTGGCCACCGGCTCCAAGGCGCGTCATCTGCCCGGCATTCCGGTCGACAACGAGATTGTGTGCGACAACATCGGCGCGCTCGACATTGACGCCGTTCCCAAGCGGCTGGCGGTGATCGGCGCCGGCGTTATCGGCCTCGAGATGGGCAGCGTCTGGCGCCGGCTCGGTTCCGACGTCACCCTGCTCGAAGCACTTCCGGACTTTCTCTCGCTGGCCGACATCGATGTCGCCAAGGAAGCCGCCAAGGTCTTTGCTCGGCAGGGTCTGAGAATCGTTACCGGGGTGACGATCGGAGAAGTCAGGGTCTCGCCGACCGGCGTCTCGATCGACTACACCGACAAGGACGGGAACCCGCAAAGGCTGGATGCTGATCGCCTGATCGTTTCGATCGGCCGCGTGCCGAACACGGATGGTCTGGGCGCCGAAAAGGTCGGTCTGCAGATCAATGCACGCGGGCAGATCGAGGTGGACGCACATTGCCGGACGAACCTGCCTGGCGTCTGGGCGATCGGCGATGTCGTTGCCGGACCGATGCTGGCGCACAAGGCGATGGAAGAGGGCGTCATGGTCGCCGAACTGATGGCGGGACAAGCCGGACACTGCAATTTCGAGACGATCCCGTGGGTGATCTACACCAGCCCGGAGATCGCCTGGGTCGGGCGCACCGAGCAGCAACTGAAGGCCGACGGCACTGCTTACAAGGTGGGCAAGATTCCCTTCGCCGCCAACGGACGCGCGCTCGGCATGGGCGATCCGACGGGCTTCGTCAAGGTGCTGGCCTGCGCCACGACGGATCGCGTGCTTGGCGTTCACATCATCGGTGCAAATGCCTCCGAGCTGATTTCGGAAGGCGTCGTAGCGATGGAGTTCGGTGCAGCGGCGGAAGACCTGGCGCGCATCTGTCATGCCCACCCGACGCTTTCGGAGGTGGTGCACGAAGCAGCCCTGGCGTGCGACAAGCGACCGCTGCATTTCTGAGCGGGCGATTCCAGCTGACTTCGCCGCACTGACGGCGGCCGCTCTTGGAGGGCATGCAACCCGTACTGATCGTGCGCAGCAGACTGCATCGTCCGCCGGTTGTCACGGACTATGTCGTACGCAGCGAACTGAGCGAACGGCTGGACGCAGGCAGCCACTTGCCGTTGACGCTGGTCCTGGCGCCTACCGGTTATGGCAAGACGCTGCTCGTCTCCCACTGGCTGAGCAGGCGGGTGCCTGCGGCGGCTTGGCTCTCGCTGACGCGCGAGGAGAGCGATCCGCTGCGCTTCGTCGCCTATCTGGTTGCTGCCGTGCGCACGGTCGTGCCCGATGCATGCCAGGAAACGCTGCGGCTTCTGGAGCAGGGGCAGCCGTCGCTGGCCGTCCTCGGTGCGCTGCTCAGCAACGACCTGGAAGCGCTGAACGAGCCCTTGCTGGTCGTTCTCGACGACTACCAGGCCATCGACTCGGCCGACACGCACGCCTTGCTGGACGGTCTGCTGGCGCATCCGCCAAGCGCGCTGCGCCTGATCATCGTCACTCGCCGCGCGCCGCCCTTGTCGCTCGCCACACTGGGCGTGCGCGGTCTGCTATGTGAACTGCGCGGGCGCCTGCTGGAGTTCAACGCGCAGCAATCGGTCGATCTGATCGAGCGCTGCGCGGGTCGCTGCCTGAGCGACGCGGAGAAGCTTCTCGCGCAGCAGTGCGCCGAGGGCTGGCCAGTCGGCGCACGCCTGGTCGGGATGGCGCTGCGCCACGGAGGTCGGCTGGACGATCGGGCTTCGGCGCTGGACGGCGGGTTGCAATGGGTCGATGCCTATCTGCGCGAAGACGTTCTGACGCAGCAACCGGACGAGATTCGCCGAGGCTTGCTCGTCTCCGCGGTGGTCAGCCGCTGCTGCGTTGAGCTCTACGCGGCGCTGGTCGGCGAGGATGTCGGAACAGAGGCTTCCGATCTGCGCGCTGAGGCTTTCGTGTGCGCCATCCTCGGTGGCGACGTGCCGTACCAGGCCATCGACGACGAAGGCAACTGGTTTCGCTATCACCGTTTGTTTCGTGGCTTCTTGTTGCGCCAATTGCCCCGCTTCTGCTCACCCGAGGAAATCGCGCAACTGCATTGGCGAGCTGCCACCTGGTGCGAAGCGCGTGGCGAACTGGCAGAAGCCGTGCGCCATGCGCGCGCGGCTGGCGGCGATACGGCCGCGGGCTGTCTGCTGACTCGTCATGCCGATGAATTGCTCGGCCGACACCGCCGGCACGAACTGGCACGCTGCTTGCGCGCACTGTCGCTCGATACGGTCGAGCAGACCCCCGCGTTGCTGCTGCTGAAAGCCTGGCTGATGCATCATCAAGGGCGGCACATCGAAACCGCGCCGGTCCTCGACCGCATCGACGCTCTGCTCGGCACCAACGATGCTGCGAGTGTGGTTCCTGCCAACGACGCGCCTGGCCTGGCCGGCAGCTTGACGGCGCTACGCAGCGTCCAGGCGTACCTCAGCGGCCATGCGGGAGCAGCGACTGCCGGCGCCGAACGCGCACTGGCGCTGCTCCCAGCCGACTGTCAGCATGCTCGCGTGCTGGCGCAGAGCGTGCTTGCCGCGGGTCGGCAAATGAGCGGCGATCTGCTCGGCGCGCGCGAGTTTCTGCGTTCGGCGTTGGTCAATGCGAGCGGTCCGGTGAACGCCTGCCAGGCGCCACTGGCGGCCACGCTCTGTTTCATCGAGTGGATGGCGGCGGATCTGTCGGCGCTGCAGTGGACGGCGAATCAGGCCTTCGATCTGAACGACATGGGATCCGGCTGTGCTGGCAACATGGCACTTGGTCGCTATTTCGTCGGGATTGCTCACTATCAGCGCAACGAACTCGGCAAGGCTGAGGCGGCCTTGCTGCCTGCGCTGGATCCGACTTGCGCGCCACTTCTCGGCTACCGGAGCGAGATCTCGATTGCGCTGGCTGCGGTCTATCAGGCGCTTGGTCAGGGTGAGCGCGCGCGCGGCATCGTCGACGAACTGTGCCGACATCTGGAACGTAACGAAGATCTGCCGGCGCTTTTTCGCGCGCGCGCCTATCAGGCCGACCTTGCCCTGCGCCAAGGCCGTACAGCCGATGCCGCGAACTGGGCGGGCAACTTCGATCCCGGTCCCGTGCAGTTTGCCTACCGTTTCTTCAATGCCCCGCATTTGACGCTGGCGCGCGTCTGGCTCGCGCAAAGGAGTGGTGAGAGCCTTGACCAGGCCGAGCAGCTTCTGCGTTTGCTGGAATCGCAACTGACGGCCGGTAACAACCACCGTTTCCTGATCGAGGTGCTGGCGCTGCAGGCGATGCTTGCCTGCTTGCGCGGGGATCAAGTAGCGACTGGCGAGCGGCTTGCCCGGGCGGTGGCGCTTGCCCGGCCAGGCGGCCTGATTCGGGTCTTCGTCGACCTCGGGCAGGACCTGGTCCGACCGTTGAAGCGCCTCGAACTGGTGAGGGATGCACCGCGCTACCTCGCGCAGATTCTCTCCGGACTCAACGACGAGTTGCTGCTGAGCAGCGGCCGACGCCAGCTTGGCGACGACCTGACGCGTCGCGAGCTGCGCATCCTCAAGCTGTTGGCGCTGCGCCTGAGCAACGTCGAAATATCCGAAGAGCTGTGCATCTCGCGGGCGACGGTCAAACGCCACACACAGAATATCTACCGCAAGCTGTGCGCATCGAACCGGCGAGACGCCGTCACCCGCGCCAGCAGCCTCAAACTTATCGGCGATCGCTGAGTCTGCTTCACCCCGATTGAAGCGTTCCGGCCGGTCGATTGGCGCCTGGCGACACGGCGGCGCGAGGCGCGCTCAGTGGCCGCTGCGGCCGTCCAGCGGCTTTTCCTTGACCTGCGTCACAGGCCAGCTTGCCGAACAAAAAAATGGCCCATTTCATGGCCCGTTATCACCCGTCTTTTGCCTTGTCGCTTTTCCCGCCGGTGGCATAATTGTTCGTTATGAACATTCTTCTCGCCAAAGCGTTTTTCGGAAAGGTTTCATGTCCATGCCATTAGGCAGGGTGATTGCCGTCGTTTCGCAAAAGGGCGGAGCTGGGAAGACGACGGTGGCGATGCAGCTCGGCGGTGGCTTCCACGCGATCGGTGCATCGGCTCTGCTGATCGATCTGGACCCGCAGGAGAGCGCCTTTCGCTGGGCCGAGTCGGCCTCCTTGATCGATGCGAAACTGCATCTGGATGTGCGCAAGATGTCGGGCCTCGAGCTGATCAAACATGTGGTCGACCTGCAGGGAGAGGCCGATTATGTCGTGCTCGACACGCCGCCGTCGATAGCCCACCCATCAACCATGGCAGCGCTCGCGGTGGCGCATCTCGCCATCGTACCGGCAGTACCGAGCCCGACCGACCTGTGGTCAACGCTGGCCGTCGAGCGCCTGATCCTCAAGCGAATGGAGCAAAGCCACCGGCTGCACGGCTGCATCGTGCCCAACCGCGTGCAAAACACGGCGCTTGCCAGTGATGTCCTGGACCTGTTACGCGAATTCACTCTGCCAATCCTTGACGTGATGCTTGCCCAGCGCAATGCCTATGCGCAGAGTGCGGTCGTGGGCGCATCTGTCTTCCAGCTTGGCGCGGGCGCCGAAGCGGCCCAGGCGGAGGTACGCAAGCTGGTTGCCGAAGTCCTTAAACAGTTGGGAGAAACATGATGTCGACATCGGGAAGCGATACCAGCAACAAGGCAGCGTTGCGCGCCAGCCTCAAGAAGGAAGACGAATCCTTGGGCGAACGTCTGGCAGCAAGCGAACTGCCGCTGCTTGTCCCGCCGGACCCGGAGGTGGCCAGCGCTCCGGCGCCGACAGCGGAGACGCCGGTGACGCCGCTTGCGCAGGTCAGCGGCTCGCGGTCGACTGGCCAGCGTCCTGCCGCCGGCAAGGGCAAGGCAAGAGCCGCCGCAACCGACAAGACGGCGGGCAAGACGCCAGCCCCGGCGGCGGGTGATCACGCAGCGCCGGTCAAGGGCGCGAAGAAGTCGGCGCCATTGGCCAAGGCTGACAAGACTGTCCCGCCTGCCAAAGGCGGTGCGGGTGGCAAGAAGTCGGGCAAACCCGGGCGACCGGTCGAGCCGGTCGTCACGGCGAAGGGCAAGCGCGATAAAGCCATCCGCTTGTCCGTCGAGATTTTGCAAAGTGAGGAAGCGGCAATCGAAGGCGTGCGCGCCAATCTGGCAAAGCTTGGCGGTTGCGCGGCGAGCCGGGGCGACATTCTGCGTGCCGGGATTCGCCTGTTTGCCGAGCAGTCACTCGAGCAAATGAGGGGCGCTGTCGACGGGCTGGCCAGGATAGCGAGCGGGAAGGGCAAGAAGAGGGGATAAGCGGGACAGACGCAACCCAATCCCTAGCCGGGCCCGGAACGCAAGCGCGGCGCGCCGCCGGTGCCATGTGCGGCCGCCGCCACGGGAGGGAAATCATGGCAAGAATGCAGGCAGGGTTCAGAAATCGCACCGGAAACCGTCGGTGCGCCGGTTTTTTGTTGATTGACAGTGATAGTGCTCGTCAGAGCAGTTAACCAAGGGAGGTCGTATGTTTAGCAGTCTGATGCCGCAACGCAAGGAATTTTTCGAACTTCTCGCGGCCCACGCGGAACAGGTGGTGGCCGGCGCGAATGCCACGTTGCGTCTGATCAATGGGTTGGGGGATGGCGGTGCAAACCTCGCGGCGCTCGTCGCGGAAGTCAATGAACACGAGCACAATGGCGACCAGATCAAGGCCAAGGTCATCGAGCGCCTGCACCAGTCCTTCACGACGCCGATCAACCGCGACCAGATTCATGCGCTGGTCAGCGATCTCGACATGACGCTGAACGTACTGCAGAGCGTGGCCAACGCGCTGGGCATGTACAACATCACGCAGTCGACGGTCGAAGCGCGCGAAATGGCGGCGCTGAGTGCCGATGCCTGCATGCGCTTGAGCCGGGCAGTTGCCGCTCTGGCCGACAAGAATCGCGGCGAAGAAACACTGAACCTGTGCAAGGAAATCGAGGAGATCGAATCGAAGGCCGACAAGGTTCAGCACAAGGCGATCACCGCGCTCTTCAAGGAGGGCGCCAACGTCTGGCAGACGATGAAGATGCGGGAATTCTATTCTCTGCAGGAAGCCGTGCTCGATGCCTGCCAGGACTCGGCGAAGATGATCGAAGAGATCCTGATCGAAAACTCCTGAGAGGTAGCCGAAAATGGAAGGCCTAAATATGAGCATCTGGACGCTGGCGCTGCTGATCGCAGTAGCGCTCGCGTTCGACTTCATGAACGGGTTTCATGATGGCGCGAACTCCATCTCGACGATCGTCGCGACCGGCGCGCTGACCCCCAAGCAGGCGGTGCTGTTTGCCGCATTCTTCAACTTTGCCGCGCTCTGGGTGTTTCAGCTCAAGGTAGCGGCGACCATCGGCAAGGGCACGGTCGACCCCAAGTTCGTCGATTACTACGTCATTTTTGGTGCCTTGATCGGCGCCTTGGCGTGGAATATCATCACTTGGTATTACGGCATCCCGTCGTCGTCGTCGCACGCGCTGGTTGGCGGGCTGGTCGGCGCCACCGTTGCCAAGGCGGGTTCGGGTGCACCGATCGTCTGGGAAGGTTTCGGCAAGATCCTGGCGTTCATCATCATCTCGCCGCTGGTCGGGGTGATCATCGGTGGGCTTCTGATGGTCCTGGTCGCCTGGATATTCAGGAATCAGTCGCCGTATCAGGCAGGGAAGTGGTTCAAGGGCGGCCAGCTTTTTGCCGCTGCCGCGTACAGCCTGGGGCATGGCGGGAACGATGCGCAGAAGACGATCGGCATCATCTGGCTGCTGCTGATTACTGCCGGCGTGGCGACCAAGGATCAGTCGACGCTGCCGACGTGGGTTATTTACTCGTGCTATTTTGCCATCGCCTGGGGAACATATCTCGGCGGTTGGCGGATCGTCAAGACGATGGGCACGAAGATCACCAAGCTCAACTCGATCAGCGGTTCGTGCGCCTCGATGGGCGGCGCGATTACGCTTGGACTGGCAACGCTGGGTGGGATCCCGGTGTCGACGACGCACACGATTACCGGCGCGATCATCGGCGTCGGCGCGGCCACCGATGTCAAGGCCGTGCGTTGGGCGATTACCGCCAATCTGCTCGTTGCCTGGGTGCTGACGATTCCGGCTTCTGGCCTGATCGCCGCGCTGTTCTGGTATATCGGGACGAAGTTCCTGTAAGGCAGGGAGAGTCCCCGGACAGAGCATGACGCCCCGGCGACGGGGCGTCGAGCGCCTGAAGTAATGCTACCCAGTCAATCGTTGTCACCAAAGTCAATAAAGGGAGGTAATCATGTTACCCAAGCGGTCCGAGTTTTTTGAGCTTCTCGCGGCACACAGCGAGCGCGTTCTGGCGGGTGCCAGCGCCATGCTGCGCCTGGTCAGCAGTCTGGGGGTCAGTCAGGGCGATGTCGCTGCGCTGGTCGAGGAGATCAACATGAACGAGGCAAGTTCGGACCAGATCAAAGCTGACCTGATGACCATGCTGCACAAGTCGTTCGTCACGCCGCTGAATCGCGACCAAGTCTATGCCCTGACGCTGGACATCGACAGCGTAATGAACAAGGTGCAGGATGTCGCGCAGGCGGTCAGCATCTACAACATCACCGAATCAAGCCGCGAGTCGCACGAGTTGGCGTCGATGACCGTTGATGCCTGCACGCGTCTGACGCGCGCCATCGCGTCGCTGAAGGAGCGCGAGCGCAATCAGGAAACGGTGAACCTCTGTGTCGAGATCGAGCGCATCGAGGAGAAGTCGGTCGCCGTGATCTACAAGGCGATCAAAGCCCTGTTCGATGCCGAGGGTGACGAGCGTGCCGCCATGCGGGCGATGCGCATGCGACAGTTCTATTCGCTGCAGGAGAAGGTGCTGCGGGCAACCAAGAAGGCGGCGCAAACCCTCGAGGAAATCCTGCTGCAGAATGCCTGAGCTTGTTTGTCTGGCGCGCCGATCGTGCGCCGGCCGGTGACTGCCCGGCCGGCGTTGTTCGCTTGGGCGCCGACGACTGGTCTTCTCGCAGGAGCAGCGCGGCGCACCGTGCTGTCGGACGTCGTGTGAGCAGGCGGCGATGTCCGTCTTGGCCAGCAGCGCAGTCGTTGCTTCGCTTCAAGAGGTCAAGGGGATCTCTTTCCCCGGTGACATACGACCCGGTCAGATTCTGGTGACCGGCCCGCCGGGCGCCGGCAAGAGCACATTGATCATGCGCCTAGGCGGCTGGTCGGAAGAGGGCTATCTCGACCTCGGTCGCAAGCATTGGTGGCGTTCGGAGATCCTGGCCGTCCGGCCGCGCGAAATACACCTCGGGATGCCTTTCATCGGGCTGCCGAGCGCAGCCGCGGTCTTTGACGGCGAATTCTTGCAAAGCACACCTTTCCCACCGGTCGATTTTGCGCGCATCATCCTGCCGCCAGGCAAGCGCTACTTCTTTTCGGTCGACTGGTACCGGCGTTACGTTTTCGAGTTCCTTCTACCTCCGGCCGACTTGCTGCTGGCGCGACGCACCGCGCGCGCGCAGGAGAGCACGCACCCGATCGACAGCCAGATCAGTCTTGCGATCTGTGCGGCGCAACTCGATGTCTTCCGGCGTGTCGCCGAGTTTCTGCACGCGCGAGGGTTCTACGTCTACCACCGCGAGACGACGGATTGTCCCCCCCAGCGCTTTGTGACCGCCCAGTCTCAGCCGTGATGAGGCGCAGGAGCTGGCGGGCACGCAAGCTATCGAGTCTCCTGGCCCGGATCAAGGGGGTTCTGGCTCGCTTCGGTTTTGGTTGGGGCCACAACCTGAAGCACGGCGAAGCCTACCGCCTCGGAAGCACGAAAGTGCGGGTACCCCTTGACGCCGTTCCTATCGAGATCACGCTCGGACTGAATGATCGGCGGCTTCATCTGTACCGCGAGAACCGCCTGGATCGGGAGGGGAAGCCGGTCTGGCTGGAGAGCTTCATCATTGTCGACCCGCGCACGTATATGCGCCGGATCAGTGGCTTCGTGCGCCTGAGTCCGAAGAGCTGGCTTGCCCTGGGATCAAGCGACGAACTCCAGAAGGTCATTTTCGACTATCCCGCGGCAATCGACGAGCAGCACATGGTGCTGATCTACGGTCGAGATGAACTCATTTTCCGCAATCTGAGCGACGCGGGGACGGCGATTGCGCCGGTCATCGACAGTGTCGGTTTGAGCCGAATCGGTCGGCTGCGGCGGCTGCGCGAAATCATAGGTGGACCGATCGAACTGCTGCCGCGCGACGACGCATTGCCGCTGATCGAGCAGGTCAACCGCTTGATGCGCAGCGAAGCATACCGTTCGACCGACGAACGCGGTCTGCCTGGCGGACTGATCGCTTTGCCGCGCAGCATGACCCCGGTCATCGTCGCCGACCTGCACGCGCAGGTCGACAACCTGCTCACCGTATTGGCTCAGAACGCCTTCCTCGACGCGCTGGAGGAGGGCTGCGCGGCGCTCGTCATTCTTGGCGATGCCGTCCATTGCGAGCTCGACGGACAACTGGCCGAGATGGAAAGCTCGATGGTCCTGATGGATCTGATCCTCCGCCTGAAGCTGTGCTTTCCCAGCCAAGTCTTCTACCTCCGCGGTAACCATGACTCGTTTTCCGAGGATTTGGCCAAGGACGGGATCCCACAAGGACTGTTGTGGGCGAAGGAACTCAGTCTCAAACGCGGTCCGTCGTACCTGAAAGCGATGCAGGAGTTTTATGACCTCTTGCCTTACGTAGTTGTCTCGCCCGATTTCATCGCCTGCCACGCGGCGCCTCCAACCAGCAAGGTGACTCGGCAGATGCTGATCGAGATCCATCAGAATCCCAGCCTGATCTCTGAACTGACCAGTAATCGCCTGCGCCGGCCTAATCGCCCGCTTGGCTACAGTGGGCGCAACGTAGCGAAGTTCCGCCATTCGTTGCACCTTGATCCGGCCACGCCGTTGATCGTCGGTCACACGCCAATCGACAACGAGGCGACGGTTTGGCTGAACGTCGACGGAATCGAAAACCATCATGTCCTGTTCAGCGCGTGCCCGAACACCGTAGGGGTCTTTGCGCGTGTTGGCGGTAGGATGATACCCCTGATCTATCCGGTGGACGCTTTGAGCTCAATGATCAACGCACTGGCCTAGACGAGCTTGGCTGACGCAGTCCGCGCTGCCAGCGCGCAGGTAGGACGGCGATTTGCGTCCTGCGCCTTAGCTTGGTGTTCGATCGTACGTGGACTATAATCCAACTATGGTCGTAATTCCGGCAAACCGGAAGCGCTTTGGACGCGGGTTCGATTCCCGCCACCTCCACCACTACGGGGGTGTACTGGTTTCGACAGGGTGAAATATGGCGAGCAGGCGACCCGAGAGGCGACGGACGTAATCCGCGCAAAACCACAAACGCCAACGATGAGCGTTTCGCACTGGCCGCTTAAGGCTTGCTGAGGGCGTAGCCGCCCGATAAACAGAATGGCTATCGGCGGGGGCTTCGGTCCCCGTCGTCATTTGGAAGATGGCTCGCGCGTTACCGCGAGCTACGAGGGTCTAGGAGCTATGAGCGTCTAGCGATGCGGCATCGCGTCGTGCCCGTCGTCGCTCGGCGGCTGTCCTATCGGTTCTCTGCGGTCGTCAGGAAGCTGTTGATCTGTTCATCGACTTCGTTACGCTCCGCTTCGCCTAGCGGCTCACCGTCACGATGGGAGTTGTTGTAGTCGGTCAGTTGCGATTCGAGTGCGTTGAACTTGGAAGGCGGGGATTGGCGCAGGCGAGCCAGACGGCGGATCAGGCGTTGCTGGGCAAATGTTTCGGACGGGTCGGGCTTACCCAGAAGGTATTCGGAGCCACGCTTGGTCGTGACGACCATTGAGTTCGACTCAAGGCTGTAACCGGTGACCGGGGAAGTCCTGATGTGCGAAGACGAGGGAAACCGAGGATTGCTTCCGTAGACCCTTCCTTCAATACACACAAGGGTTTCGCCTTCACGGGTGATCAGTTCAAGAATCTTCCAGTTATTGAGGATATTCATTAGTGCTCCCCGACCCGACCAAATCGCGACGTACTACAACAGGATATGATTTTACGCCAAAAAAAAGCGTTGTACACCGTTTCGAGCGAAACCACCCTTGCGCGCGCCCGCCTTGCGTCTCACCGATGGCCTGCCTGGGCCGGTGACTTTCGTATGGACGTCAGACCGTAAGCTGGCGCACACCGGTGGTCGCAGAGATTCCCTTGCTGGGCTTCGCCGATCACGCAACGCACCCTTGCACCCTTGCACCGTGGCCCACTGGGCGAGCTCGATCGCGTTCTGTCTGACGCGGCCATGGCTGCTGGCGTCCTCGACAAACTTGCGAGGCCTCACCGGGAACGTTCGTAAGTCGTCAAAGCAAAATTCGTGCCGCCTCTCACAAGGCTCTGCTTGTTCCGATAAAACAGTACAGTAGGATACGAATCAAAAGCCTTCTGCGAGCCGCGTGTAAAGTTTTCCGACAGATCGCCGGGCCTTGCTGTCGCGCGCCAACTAGAGCAGATGCCGGCGTTCCTGATCGGTCAGCCCTTCGATACGAGCCATCTGTCGCACCAGGACGGCGGCGCTCGCTTCCGACGCGTCATGTCCGCGGGCGCGGCGGCGCCGGATGCGCGCGCGCAGTTGCGCTTCGCTGGCTTGCGGGGCGACGATGTGAAATGGCACGCCAGTGCTCTTGGCCAATTCATGAAAGCGCTCGCGCCATGAACGTTCGAGGAAGGCTGCGTCCACCACTGCTGACCAACCGTGGGCCAGAGCCTCGGCGGCCATATCATGCAAACGGGAATAGGTTCGTTCGCTCGCCTCGGTCGAGTAGATTCCACGATCGACCGGCGACTTGCTGTCGGCGGTTGCTGCCAGGCCGAACAGGCGTTTTCGCTCGACATCCGAGCGCAGGCGGATGGTTGACGCGCCGGCATCCTGCAGAACGAGTCGGCGCGCGGCGCGGCTCTTGCCGCAGCCAGCGACGCCGTGTGTGATGATCAGTCGTCGGGCGCGAGCTTGCGTGAGGCGGAGGCCAAGTGCGAGGTACTGGCTGGCGGCAGACAGTTCGTCCGACCGCTGCGCGGCCCGCACCGCTTCGATCTTGGCGCGCACGAGAGCGCGATACACCGCGTAGAAGCGCAGAACGGCAAGCGCGCCATAATCGCCGCTGGCGCTCAGCCACTCGTTGATGAACCAGCCAGCCAGTGCCGACTGCTGGTGGCTAAGGAGATCGATGTAGGTGAATGCGATCTCGCTTGCAACGTCAATCCAGCGCAGGACTTCACTGAATTCGATACAGTCGAAAGGTCTGACGCGCGATCCAATCAGCACCAGGTTGCCCAAGTGCAGGTCGCCATGGCACTCGCGTATTCGGCCGCCAGCGCGGCGGGCCGCAAGCTGTGGCGTCAGGCGAGTGAAGTCACGCAACGACCAAGCAGCGAGCGAATTGAGCTGCGCCTGTATCGGGCCATCGGGGAGCAGCGCTTCGAGCTCGGTGAAGTTGTCCAACACCTGGGCGCGCACCAGCTCTGGTCGACCAAATTCGCTCGTTGGTGGTGCGACCGCCGCTGCTTGGTGAAAGGTGGCGATCGCTGTGCCGAGCTCGGAGATGTGTTCTGGAAACAGATGGCGGTGCACGCAAAGCCGGTCGAGGCGTCCACTTTCCGCGAAGCGGCGCATTTTCACGGCATACTCGAGTGGCTTGCCCGATCCGCCGATCTGGGGACCGGCGTCTCCGTCGACGATACTGACCACCTCGAGGTAGAGGTCGGGGGCAAAACGGCGGTTGAGCTGCAGTTCGGCGGAGCAGCAAGCCAAGCGCCGGTCGAGCGTGCCATAGTCAAGAAAGGGCAAGACGACGGGCTTCTTGATCTTGTAGGCGAAACTGCCGGCGAGGAGTACCCAGGAGGCGTGCGTTTCGACCAGGTCAACTGTCGCTGCCGGTTCGGGGTAGCAGCGGGGGTTCAGAAGGGCACGGATCAGAGGTGGTAAAGCTTCGCTCATCAAATCTCCTGCAATTCGCACGGCTCGGCGATGGCTGCACAGCACCGCGCCCGACGGCGCCAAGGCGAGACGCGCTCGACGGCCGGCAAGCCGATACTGTGCGCAGTGCGAAGCATCCTCCTGCGGGCTCCTTCCGTGTGCGCGCGAATGAAGCCTGAAGCGGAACCAGTGCACAAAGCTGGAGCAAGAATCTCGCTAGACTCGAGTGCAGGGCCTACAGCCAGGTGCTTGCCCGGGAATTTCTCTTGACGCTGGCCGCCGACACCGGTACTTCCGCCGCCGGCTGCGAGCACGCCGCGATCGCGGAGAGAAACGCTCGGACTGGCTAGGGGCCGCCAGATCGCAAGGAAATTCAGATACATGCCAGGAACTCCAAAAGGCTTGGGCGAACGATTGGTGACCGCCGGGCCGGATTGCTCATCGATTGGCCATGCCCAGCGTTCGGCACACCACCCGTTCGCCCGGGAGGTGTTCGGCTCCCTGCCCAGAGCGCAATCTACACCCACGGCCCGGATAAATCACCTGTCCTGTCAGGCGCTCGTGCACGGCGCCCAGGATCACCGGTACCGGGCTTTCAGGAGATTGGTTTAATGATCGTAGTTTCCGACGGCTCGGCGCTGGCCGGGCGCAGCAAGCGAGAACCTGCCCAAACGGGTTCCGCGCGGGCTCCGAGGAAGTGCGCTAAGCGTTTGACGGCACACTCCTTTCTGCGGATACTTGCCGCTGCCACGGGTGGCGGCTAGCGACCCGGCGGCGTTCGGTGATGCGAAAGGAGACTTGCAGCTTGCAGCGATCGAGGTGGCGTCTGGTCCTGGTTCTGCTCACCGTACCGGTGGCCGTCGTCGTTTTCGGCAGCCTCTTCGTGCTTGCGGCGGAGCACCTCGAGGGTAGAGAGACCGATTTCTGGTCTGCCCTGGAATGGGCCCTGGCCATGTTGTCGGGTGCCGGTTCGGGCATACTCGCGCGCGGAACTCATCCGCTGACGGTTACCCTGACCATTCTCGCCCAGCTGTTCGGGATGCTGTTCCTGGTCCTGGCCATTCCATTTTGTCTGCGGCCTTATCTGGAGGAGCGTTTCGAGGCACGCTTGCCGCATTGTCTGCCGCCAATGCGCGACGTCATCCTGTTCTATCACTACAGTTCGACGATCGAATCGGTCCTCGACGAGTGCCAGCAAAGCGGTACTGCCTTCGTTATCGTCGAGGAGGACATGGCGCTGGCCCGGCGTTTGCGGAATCGCGGCTACGATGTCGTGTTCGGCAAGATGGATGACGATTCGCGTTTGCTGAGCGGCGTTGAAGGTGCGCGTGCGCTGGTCGCCAACGGGCCCGATCAGGGAAATGCAATGTGCATTCTGAGCGCCCGCGAGAACGGTTTCGAAGGGCCGATCTACGCCCTCGCTGAAGATCTGCCGTACCGTCCGCCACTTCTCCAAGTGGGCGCTTCCGAGGTGCTTACCCCCTTGCCGGTGTTGGTCGCAGGCCTCGCTGCCCGGGCCAGCACGCATATCAGCCCGCCGATCGAGGGCCTGCGCCTGTTAAACAGTCAGGTGGGCGTTGCCGAATTTCGCGTGCGGGCGAGTAGCCCGCTGGCTGGTGTGCGCCTGAGCGATCTGCACCTGCGCGTACGGCACGGAGTGACCGTCATCGGGCAGTGGGTCAACGGTAGCTTCGCGGCTGCCGTGCGTTCGGAGACGCGGATCGAGCCGGGCGCGATTCTGGTCGTTGTCGGTGCGCATGCCAATCTGGCGAAGGTGGAACGGTTGGCAATACCTGTTCGTCGCCGCGGGCCGATCGTTGTTGCGGGTTACGGTGTTGTCGGTCGGCGGCTGGTCGAACTGCTGATCGAGGCTGGCGAAACGACCACGGTGGTCGATCGGCAGCCAATTCCGGGTGTCGATGTCGTCGGCAACGTCCTTGAGCATGCCACCCTGGAGCGCGCTAGAGTGTGTTGGGCGAGTGCCGTCGTTCTCGCCTTGAGCAACGATAGCGAGGCGATTTTTGCTACGGCGGTGGTGCGCGATCACGCGCCGGAGGTTCCATTGATCGTTCGCGCCGAGCGAACCGCGAATGTTGCCCGTCTCTACCAGGCTGGTGCCGATTGCGCTCTCTCGCTCGGTCAGATTGCCGGGCGTACGCTGAGCTATTACTTGCGTGGGGAACAGGCGGTGGCGATCGATAGTCGCCTCAGGTTCATCCGCGTTTCACCCGGGGCGCTGGTCGGCGGGCACCCGGTACGCGGCCGGGTGCGCGAGCGGGCGGGCGCGCTGGTGGTGGCGGTCGAGCGCGGGCCGGGTGTGATCGTCGACTTCGAAGACGATTTTTCGCTCCGCGCCGACGACAGCGTGCTCGTTTGTGGGACCAGCGCGGAGCTGACGTCTTTCGTCCGCGAGTTCAGGACCACTCCGGTTCATGGCCCGCGGCTGTGACCGATCATGGACCGACCATGGGCGAGCCGGTTTACTCCGGTCCGCGAATATGGTGTGATGTAAGGGATTCGCCATGGCGCGCGAGCAATCGGCGCGGCTGGGAAAGCCGTTTGCCGCCGGGAGTTCTCGCCGCTCCGGGGCGAAGCGTCCTGACGAGTTCCCGATCCCCATATATTTTCGGAGGTACAAATCATGAAGATTCGCCTGCTTGTCCTATCCGCCCTGCTCGCGCTGGCCGCGTCGGCGTGTGGACAAAAGGAAGATGCCGCCAAAGCCGCGGCCAAGGAGTCGGCACAAAAGGCTGAAGACGCGGCCAAGAAAGCTGGCGAAGCCGTAGGGGCAGCCGCCGTGGCAACCAAGGAGGCGGCCAAGGACGCCGCGGTTGCAACCAAGGAGGCGGCAAAGGATGTCGCGGTTGCCGCCAAGGAAAGCGCGGCTGGGGCAGCCGCTACGGCGACTGAAAAGACCAAGGAAGTGGTCGAGGCAACCAAGGAAGCGGGCAAGGAGGCGGTGGCCAAGGCCGCCGACGCAACCAAGGAGGCTGCTGACAAGGCTAAGGCTGCAGTCGGCAAGTAGGGCGCAGCATAGGGCGGGGGAGACCGGTTGGCTCCGGGTTTACCCCGCGCTGCGGCCGGGCGTTGCCAAGCTCGCCTCTTGCCCGGTCGCGGCGTCAGTCGGTGGTCGGCACGGGTGTTGGGCGTGTTGCTAGCTGGACGCGATTTCGTCCCTGAGTTTTCGCGGTGTATAGGGCGCGGTCGGCGCGCGCAACGAGGTCGGCTGCCGACTCTCCCGGCACGAGGTCGGCGACGCCGATCGATACGGTGAAATTCCCCACCCAGGTCTCGTTCTTGCCATTTTGTCGGACGCGACTCGAGGCGACCATGGCGCGCAGCGCCTCGGCCAGGCCGACAGCGCCACCGCGTGGGGTTTGCGGCAGAAGTACGGCGAATTCCTCGCCGCCGTAGCGTGCAGCCGTGTCCTTGCCTTTGACGTTTGCCCGCAAGATCTCAGCTACCTTGATCAATACCCGGTCGCCAAATGGATGGCCGTAGGTGTCGTTCAGACGCTTGAACGAATCCAGATCGATCATCAACAGACATGGTCCCGGCGTGGCGCCGGCTTCCACTTCCTTGGCGGCGGCGGCAATTGCCAGGTCGAAGCCACGTCGGTTGGTCAGCCCGGTCAGTGGGTCGAGCAAGGCCTCTTCACGCGCACGCGCAACGTCATTTCGTAACTGTTGCGCCTCGCGCGTGCTTTGCTCGAGCCGTTCCTGCAGGGTAGTGATTGCCGACTGCATTTCGCGCGTTCCGCGCAATATATCCTCGACGCCTAGGCTGAATTGACTCCGCGGCCCCGGCGGTTCCAGCAGTTCGCCACTCCAGCGTTCAAGCGAGTCGCCGAAGCGCGAAGCCTGATTGCCCGCCTCGACCGCCGATGCCGAAACCTGATCGACCAGTTGCGTGACGTTATCGCCTATCCGCTGGGCAGTCTGCGCATCCAGTGCCGAGACGTACTTCGCATAGAGGGCGTACGTCGTCCGATCGTCGAGGCGCTCACCACGTTGGAGATACGCGTCGATCGCCGACCGCAGATCCGGATTGATTCCGGCAACGTACTCGTACCAGATCGCATAACTTGCCGGATGCAGGCCGGCCGCCTGTTGGGCCATACGCTTGACGGCCAGACGCAAGTACTCGGCGCTTTGCACCGTGTCATGGCGATACTTCATTTCCCCTTCCCCTTTTTTCCGTCCCGTTTCTCCGTCGCTTGTTTTGCGTACCTGGCGAGCATCGAAGCGAGCGCCTCAGGGCATCGCCAGCTCATGCCAGGACCATCCGGCCGGCCTGCAGCACGCGCTCGATCTCGCCCTCGGGAAGCGGGCGACTGAACAGATAGCCTTGCATCTTGTGGCAACCCGCATGGCGCAGAAACTCGACCTGGGCCTGGGTCTCCACCCCCTCGGCAATCACTTCCAGGCCAAGGCTGCGGGCCATCGCGACGATCGCCGTCGTGATGCCTGCATCGTTCGCATTATGCGGTAAACCACGGATAAAACTCTGATCGATCTTCAGCATGCCAATGGGAAACCGCTTGACGTAGGACAGCGACGAGTAGCCGGTGCCGAAGTCGTCGATTGCGAAATGAACACCAAGCGCCTTCAGCCGGAGCAATCCTTCGACCCGGCGCACCTCGGCATGCATCAGGATGCTTTCGGTCAGTTCGAGCTCAAGGCATTCCGGGCTGATCCCGGTTTGGGCGACGATCGCTGCGACGCGGCCAATGAAATCGCTTCCGCGCAGTTGACGGGCGGAGACGTTGACCGCGATGCGTGGTGCCGGTACGCCGCGCTGCTGCCATTGCATCGCCTGCAGGCAGGCTTTCCGAATCACCCACTCACCCATGGGAACGATCAGGCCACTCTCTTCGGCGACGGGGATGAAGTCGATTGGCGAGACCAGACCGTGCTCTGGATGGCGCCAACGAATGAGCGCCTCTACCCCGACGACCGAACCATCGGTGGCGCCAATTTGCGGCTGGTAGAACAGGCAGAACTCGTCGCGTTCGAGGCCCTTTCGCATATCGTTTTCCAGCGCCAGGCGGGTCATTGCCTGGTTGGTCAGCGCCTTGCTGTACTTTTGCCAATTGTTGCGGCCCTGTGCCTTGGCGTGATTCATTGCCGTGTCGGCGTGCTTGAGCAGCGAGGCGGCGTCGTCGCCGTCTTCGGGAAAGGTTGCGATGCCAATGCTGGAAGTCACCGTGATTTCCTGGTCGCTGATCACGAATGGGCGACTGAGCAGGGCCAGCATGCGCTCGGCAATCGGTGTAATGACCTGCGTGTCGTCGACCCCGGGCAGGACGACGGTGAACTCGTCGCCCCCGAGGCGTGCGAACTGCGCGCCAACCTGATCGAGCGCCGGGCGCGAAACGAAGTCACCCGGGCGAAGCTTCTGCTTCAGCCGATCGGCTACTGCCTGCAGCAGGTAGTCGCCGGCGTTGTGGCCCAGCGTGTCGTTGATCCGTTTGAAGTCGTCGAGGTCGAGAAAGAGAAGCGCGAGTGGTCGGCTGCTGCGGCGCGCGCGGAGTAATTCGCCCTCCAGACGTTCGAGGAAGCCCAGCCGGTTGGGCATGCCGGTCAGCGCGTCAAAGTAGGCCAGGCGACGCACCTTTTCTTCGTTCAGTTTTTGCAGGGTGATGTCCCGTACGACGATCACCACCTGATTCTCGCCGCTCGGTGCGATGCGCGCTTCGTAGTGGTGCAGCCCGTCAGGCATCGGCAGCTTGTAGTTCACCGCTTGCAGTCCCTGCCGGCCCAGCGCGCGCTCGATGCCATGCTGAATGACTTCGGCGGCATCGGTTGGGAGAACGCTCGTCAGGTGCTTGCCGAGAAAGTCTTCCGGAGGAACGAAAGGCTGTTGCCCGAAGGCGGGCTTGAAGTCGAGGTAGCGCCCTTGTGCGTCGTGGACGAAGATCATGTCCGGGATGGCTCGTGTGATCGCTGCCTGCTTTTCCTCGAGTGCGCGCAAGCGGCGAGCCGCCTGCGCTGAGCGCACCACATAGCGCGCTCGGTGGCCGAGCATTGGCCAGTTGATTGGTTTGGCGATGAAATCGTTGGCGCCCGCCATGTACGCCTGGTTGATCGACCTCAGGTCATCCATGCCGGTGACCATCACGATCGGCAGATCGGTTGCGTCCCAGTTTTCGCGGATGCGCCGGCAGACCTGGAATCCGTCGAGGCCCGCCATTTCAACGTCGAGCAGGACGAGGCTGGGTATGGCGCTCGCCAGCATGTCAAGCGCGGACTGACCGTCGATCGCTTCGCTGACCTCGAAGTCAAAACGAGTCAAGGTCTCGCGTTCGAGCAGGCGCATGACCTGGTCGTCATCGACAATCAGCACGGAAGGCCGTGCGTGTTCTGCCGGCTGCTCCCGTGATACCTCTTCCGGCGCATCTGAAATTGCTTTCCGCTGGTTGCCCATCTGACTTTCGCATGGAACGGTGCGCGCGAACTCGCCCCCAACCGTTGGGTTGCGCACGCGCTTTACGGTTAACGGTCCTTAACTCGGGAACTTGAGAGATGGGGGCGGGGCAAGCCGGGTGCTGCCCTCAACCGTTCAGGGCTTCAGCCGGGCAACGGTGCAAAGAGCGCCGCGATGTCCTCATTGCCAAACTTCGCATCGATCTCACGATCGGCGGAGAGAATTCGTGCGGCAAGCTCGGCCTTGCGTTCCTGGAGCGCGAGGATCTTTTCCTCGATGCTGCCGGCGACGATCAGCTTGTAAACAAAAACCGGCTTGTCTTGGCCTATCCGATGCGCCCGGTCGGTTGCCTGATTTTCTGCCGCTGGATTCCACCAAGGATCGTAATGAATGACCGTATCGGCAGCGGTCAGGTTGAGCCCGACTCCGCCGGTCTTCAGGCTGATCAGGAATATCGGCACCTCACCCGACTGGAAGCGCTCCACCTGCTCTTCCCGGTTCCTGGTTTCACCGGTGAGCATCAGATAGTCGAGGCCGGCGTGGCGCAGTTCCTTCTCGATCAGGGCGAGCATGCTGGTGAATTGGGAGAAAAGCAGAATCCTGCGTCCCTCTTCGACCTGTTCGGGCAGCATCGTCATCAAGAGTTCGAGTTTGGCACGCTCCTTGACCTTCTGGGCCGACTTCGCACTGACCAGGCGAGGATCGCAGCAGACTTGGCGCAGCTTGAGGAGTGCGTCGAGAATGACGATCTGGCTACGGTTGAAACCTTTGCTGGCAATTTCCTCGCGCACGCGCTCGTCCATTGCAATGCGTACCGTTTCGTACAGGTCGCGCTGGCCACCGACCAGTTCGACGCTACGTACGATGATCGTTTTTGCCGGCAACTCGCGCGCGACATCCTCCTTCTTCCGGCGCAGGATGAACGGTCGCACGCGGCGCGCCAGCAGGTCGCGCCGCTGGCTGTCCTGCTGCTTTTCGATCGGCGTCCGCCAGAACTTGTTGAAGTTCGGATAAGTACCGAGGAAGCCAGGCAACAGGAAGTCGAACTGACTCCACAGCTCGCCGAGATGGTTTTCCAGTGGCGTTCCCGTCAGACAAAGGCGATGCCGCGCGGTGAGTCGGCGCACGACTTCGGCCCCCTGGCTGCGCGCGTTCTTGACCGTTTGCGCCTCGTCGAGAATCAGCAGGTGATAGCTGTAGCGGGTCAGTTCGGTAGCGTCACGCCAGAGCAGGGGGTAGGTGGTGAGCACGACATCGTGGTCGCCGATTTCGGTAAAGCGCGCCTTGCGTCCTGGGCCGTGCAGCGACAGAATCGACAGACCGGGCGCGAAGCGCGCAGCTTCGTTCTTCCAGTTGAAGATCAGCGATGTGGGCAGGATGATCAGGGCCGGCCGATCAAGTCGCCCGGCTTCCTTTTCCAGCAGCAGGTGAGCCAGCGTCTGGGCTGTCTTGCCGAGCCCCATGTCGTCGGCGAGTATTCCGGCAAGCTTTTGTTCGCGCAGGAATTGCAGCCAGGCGAGTCCTTCCATCTGGTAGTGGCGCAAATCGAGGCCAAGTCCGGCTGGCGGCGTGATGTGGCGAATCCCCTGCGCTGCCGTCAGTTGTTCGGCCAGCTTCAGGAGGTCGCCCTGGCCGTGGAACTGCCAGCGGCTGCTGTCGTTCAGTTCGCTCAGGCGGGGGGCGTCGAAACGCGAAAGCTGCAGTCTGGTGCCACCGGAAAAACCCTCGAAGAGGTCAATCAGCGTCGCCGCCAGCGGCTTTAGCCGCCATGCTGGCGCGCGCAGGCGCTGACTGGCCGGGGTGGTCAGTTCGATCAGTTCGTTGTCGGGGATCTGGGCCAACAAGCTGCTGTCGAGCCAGCGCCCGTCGCGCCGGAAGAGCGCGGCCAGCAACGGCGCCAGCGGCAGGCGCTGGCCTTCGACGATGACGCCCATGTCGAGCTCGAACCAGCCATCGTCACCGGCGACGAGTTCAGCCGTCCACGCTTCGATGACGAGCAGACGATGCCGGAAGCTGTCGGCGAAGTCGACCTGCCAGCCGGCAGCCTGCAAGTGGTGCTTGTCCTCGTGCATGAAGAGCGGCCAGGCGCCCTCGCTGGCCAGACCATAGGCATTGTCGGGTGGTTTGCCAAAGGTATTCAGGACATAACCCGGAATCTTTTCCAGCCCCGCGTCGGCCAGCGCCTGCATCAGACGCTGCTCGACCTCGACACGGCGCTCGATGCGTACCGTTTCGCCGCTCTCCAGAGTGATGAAATCGCGCGCGTCGTAAGGCTTGACTTCGGCGTCGCCATAACGAAGGACCGGCAGTGCAACGTCGAACGGACCGCCGGCGAAACTGGCGCAGTAATCCCGCCAGTTGCGGTTGCCGTGCGTGCTCACCGTTTCCAGGCGCAGCAGCGCGAGCGGTTGGTCGACAATGACGCGCATCCGCGTGCTGCCCACCGGCCGCGCCCCGGGGAGCGGCGAGGCCGGCTCGGTCAGCACTTCACCGACCAGCGCCGCGGCGCTTGGCGAGAGCGGCGGCAAGCAAAAGATCCGGGCGACCAGATCCGGGTTGCCGTCCACCGCGAGTGGCCCGAGCTGCCTTGTCTGCAGGTCAAGGTACCAGGGCGCCGTCCACGGAATGATCAGGCTGGCTGGCGGTCGCGGTTCGAGTACCGGAACCTGTTGCCCGTGTTCGTTGCTCCGCCAGCGCAGGCGGGCGGGCCGCGCGTCGGCGAGCGTCAGGCAGGAGAAATCGTCCCAACGGCAGAGACGTTCGCTCTTTGCCATCCGCTGCAGCGCTTCCGGGCCGTGCTGTGGGCCAAGGCTGAAGGCGCGCAATCCGGTATCGACCGAGCGCTCGGCCCAGAGCAAGGCGAGAATCAGCCGGTCGTCTTCGCTGACGAAGCGCGGTGGTTTGCTCAGCGCGCGGTCGATGTTCCACAGTTCGTCGGCGCTTTCCGGTTCGCGCCCCTTGTGCACAGTAACCCCGAAGCCACTGCCATCGCTCGTCCAGTGCAGCAGGTAGAACAACTGCTGCCGTGCGGCCGGCGCGCCGCGGTCCTTCTTGCTGACCGCCATCGCCACGCGGCGCAACTCCTCGGTCCACGAGAGCGCGCCGGGGCTGGACTGTTCAATCTTGGCGACCCCTTTGTCCGGTTTATCGAACATGCCCGTCCCCTGCTGTGGTCGCGCGATGAGCTCGGCCGTCAGTCGCGAAAGTTGCCGTATTTGATCGGGAAGTCGGCAATCGCCTTGGTCACCAGGGCGATGCACGCCTGCAGTTCATCACGCTTGGCGCCGCTCACACGCACGGCCTCGCCCTGAATCGAAGCCTGTACCTTCAGTTTGGAGTCCTTGACCAGGCGGACGATCTTTTTCGCCAGTTCGGAGTCGATGCCGACCTTGATTTTCAGTTCCTGCTTGACCTTGTTGCCGGAGATTCGCTGCACCGGCAGATCATCCAGCCGCTTGGTGCTCTCCTTCTCCTTCTTTTCCATCGCCGGGAAGAGAAGGTCTTTGATCTGGCCAAGCTGGAACTCGGAATCGCCGAACAGCGTGATCAGCCGGTCTTTCTCGTTCAGCTCGACCTTGGCGCTCGTGCCCTTGAAGTCGTAGCGGTTGTCGATCGCGCGTCGGGCAACGTCGATTGCATTGTGCAGCGCCGCCATGTCGGCTTCCGACGAAAAATCGAATGAAGGCATGTCAAGTTTCCTCGTCGTTCACATTTTCCACATCTTTTCCAGGATCGTCTTGGTAATGAAGCCGATCATGCCGAAGGCGAGAACGAAGAAGAGGATGATCGTTCCCAGCTTGCCCGCCTTTGCCTTCCAGGCGATTTCGCCGATGATGAAGAGCATGAAGAGCATGAAGGCACCGACCCCGAAGGTCATGCCAAAATCGGCAATTTGCTCTTCCGTCAGTCCGAACATCGACTGAGCCTGCCTCCGTTCAGCGCTTGCGCTGCGCCAGTTTGGCCGCAATCCGCATGCGCAGGGCGTTCAGCTTGATGAAACCGGCAGCGTCCTTCTGATCGTAGGCGCCGGCGTCGTCCTCGAAGGTGGCAATCGTCGAATCGAACAAAGAATCGGTCTTCGAATCGCGGCTGACGACGATGACGTTTCCCTTGTAGAGCTTGACGCGTACCCAGCCGTTCACTGTCTGCTGCGTGTGGTCGATCAGCGCCTGCAGCGCACGCCGCTCAGGGCTCCACCAATAGCCATTGTAAATCAGGCTGGCGTAGCGCGGCATCAGATCGTCCTTCAGATGAGCGACTTCGCGGTCGAGCGTGATCGACTCGATCGCCCGGTGCGCCGGCAGCAGGATCGTTCCGCCGGGGGTCTCGTAGCAGCCGCGCGACTTCATGCCGACGTAGCGGTTCTCGACCAGATCGATCCGTCCGACCCCGTGTTTGCCGCCCAGTCGATTGAGCCTGGCGAGCAACTCGTGTGCCGGTAGCCGCTCGCCGTTGATCGCGGTCAGATCGCCTTGTTCGAATTCGAGGTCAACGTACTCGGCGGCGTCGGGTGCTGCTTCCGGCGATACCGTCCAGCGCCACATCGATTCCTCGGCCTCCGCTGCCGGGTCCTCGAGGTGCCGGCCCTCGTAGCTGATATGGAGCAGGTTCGCGTCCATCGAATACGGCGAACCACCCGATCGGTGCTTCATTTCGACCGGGATGCCGTGCTTTTCGGCGTAGGCGAGCAGCTTCTCGCGCGAGAGGAGATCCCATTCGCGCCAGGGCGCGATGATCCGGATGTCGGGCCGCAGGGCGTAGGCGCCGAGTTCGAAGCGGACCTGGTCGTTGCCCTTGCCCGTGGCGCCGTGTGCAATCGCCTCGGCCGCGGTCAGATTGGCGATCTCGATCATCCGCTTGGCAATCAGCGGACGGGCGATCGAGGTGCCCAGCAGGTATTCCCCTTCGTAGAGCGTGTTGGCGCGAAACATCGGAAAGACGAAGTCGCGCACGAACTCTTCGCGCAGGTCATCGATATAGATGTTCTCCGGTGCGATGCCGAATTGCAGCGCTTTTGGTCGCGCTGCTTCGAGTTCGTCGCCCTGTCCGAGGTCGGCCGTGAAGGTGACGACCTCACATTGGTAGGTGTCCTGCAGCCATTTGAGGATGACCGAGGTGTCGAGGCCGCCCGAGTAGGCGAGTACCGCTTTATTGATCTGGCTCATGGTCGTTCCGACGATTCGATTCAATAAGTTGTCAAACGATGGGCAAAAGGGTCAAAGCGCGACGCGGCCGAGCAGAAGATACTCGAGCAGCGCCTTCTGCGCATGCAGACGATTCTCCGCTTCATCCCAGACGACGCTTTGCGGTCCGTCGATGACTTCCGCGGTGACCTCTTCGCCACGGTGCACCGGCAGGCAATGCATGAACAGCGCGTCGCGCTGTGCGGCGCGCATCATCTCGCCGTTGACCTGCCAATCGGCGAAGTCGCGTCGACGCTGTTCGTTTTCCGCCTCGAAACCCATCGAGGTCCACACGTCGGTGGTCACCAGGTCGGCTTGGCGTGCGGCTTCCAGCGGATCGGCGAACTGTTCGAAATGCTTGGTGTCCGCGACGCCGGCGGTGGTCGCTTCGACTTCGTAGCCGGGCGGGGTCGACACGCGCACGTGAAAATCGAGCACCTCGGCAGCCTGCAGCCAGGTATTGCACATGTTGTTCGAATCGCCGATCCAGGCAACGGTCTTGCCCTGGATGGGCCCGCGGTGTTCGATGTAGGTGAAGATGTCGGCCAGGATCTGGCAGGGGTGATACTCGTTGGTCAGTCCGTTGATCACCGGTACGCGCGAGTGGGCGGCAAAACGCTCGATGATCGCCTGCTGAAACGTCCGGATCATTACCACATCGCTCATGCGCGAGATCACCTGCGCCGCGTCCTCGACCGACTCGCCGCGTTGCAGTTGCGAATCCCGGCTGTTGAGGTAGATCGCCGAGCCGCCGAGCTGCTGCATGCCGGCCTCGAACGACAGGCGCGTGCGTGTGCTCGCTTTTTCGAAAATCATCACCAGCGTTCTGTCGCAAAGCGGCCAGTACTTGCGGTAGGCCTTGAATTGCGCCTTGATCCAGGCGGCACGCTCGAACAAGTAGGAAAACTCGTCGCGTGCGAAATCGTTGAACCGAAGAAAGTGTTTGACGCTGGTCATGACGGGTCTCTAGGGAACGCTAAGGAATTCGCCGATCAAAGCGGCCAGGCGGGTAACGAGTTCCTGCGCCTCCTCGTTGCTGAAGGTGAGCGGCGGCAGCAGGCGAACGACTTTGTCGGCGGTGACGTTGATCAGCAGGCCAGCCGCCAGCGCGCGCGTGACCAGTTCGCCGCACGGGCGGTCGAGTTCGATGCCAATCATCAGTCCCTGGCCGCGGATATCGACGACGCTGCGCTGGCCGGCCAGCGCGCGCGCCAGACCCTGGCGAATCTGTTCGCCGACGCTCACCGCGTGCGCGATCAGGCCCTCCTGCTCGATGACCTCGATCGTCGTCAAGGCGGCAGTTGCCGCCAACGGGTTGCCGCCGAAGGTCGAGCCGTGGTTACCCGGCTGGAAGAGCCCGGCGGCCTTGCCCGTGGCCAGACAGGCGCCGATCGGGACGCCGCCACCGAGGCCCTTGGCGAGGGTCACGATGTCCGGCACGATGCCCGCGTGTTGAAAGGCAAACCAGGTTCCGGTGCGGCCCATGCCGCATTGCACTTCATCGCAGATCAGCAGCCAGCCGCGATCATCGCAGAGCGCGCGCAAGCCACGCTGAAAAGCGTGGTCGGCAAGGTTGATGCCGCCTTCGCCCTGGATGATTTCGAGCATCACGGCGACGACCTTCTTGTTGTGCCGGGCAATGGCGCGAATCGCTTCGAGGTCGTTGTACGGCACGCGCACGAAACCCGAGACGAGCGGCTCGAATCCGGCTTGTGCCTTGCGGTTGCCGGTGGCCGACAGCGTGGCCATCGTCCGGCCGTGGAAGGCACGCTCCATGACGACGATCGCCGGACTGTCGATCCCCTGCTCGTGGCCAAGAAAACGTGCCAGCTTGATCGCTGCCTCGTTCGCCTCGCAGCCCGAGTTGCAGAAGAACGCCTCCTTCATTCCGGACAGCTCGCACAGGCGGTCGGCCAACCGTTCCTGCTCGGGAATGCGGAACAGGTTCGAGGCGTGAAGTAAGCGCCCAGCCTGCTCGGCAACTGCAGCGACGAGTCGCGGATGATTGTGGCCCAGCGTGTTGACGGCGATTCCCGATAGCGCATCAAGGTAGCGTTTGCCTTCGCTGTCGGTCACCCAGCTACCATTGCCATGACTGAAGGCAATCGGCAAACGTGCATAAGTGTTCATCAGGTGAGACATGGCTTACCCATTGCACAGGCTTGGAAACGGAACCGGCGGCTTGCGCCGCCGGATAACAAGAAGATGGATTCTACGGGAAAACTCCTGGCATGTCATGCGCTGGCGCGCCCCTGGGAGGCCAGCACGAAGGCGTCCGCCTGTGGCAAACTGGGCGTGTCTCGGCGCCGCCCGACGGCCGCCGCAACCACAACGACAGGGAGAAAAGGATCATGACCCGATACGGTTTCGTCGCCTCGGGCGGCGGCTATCGCAGCTTCTACACGGAAGGCGTGCTGGTCTGGCTGAAGCGGCACGGCCAGTCGGTCGTCCATATCGCGTCGACCAGTTCGGGCAACAACATCGTCATCGACTACCTGCTCTGGGACTGGCAGCAGGAAGAACTTCCGCCGGTGCTGACGCGCACCGTGCGGCTGAACGTGACCGACATCTTCCACATCTTCTCGAACTTCCTCGGACTGCGCCCGCAGTTGCTGCCCACTGGCACGCACCTGTTCAGCGTCGACAAGGACAGTTGCCGCAAGTCGCTGCTGCTCGACGACAGCCACCGCCGCCAACTACTGGCCGAGCATCTGGCCGAAGTGCGCTGGGACATCCGGGCGACCAATCTCACCCGGCGCGCGGCGCGCTCGTTCAACGTCAACGAAATCCTGCGCAGCGTGGACGAAGCGAGTCTGGACCGGTTCATGGACGCTTTTCTTGCCGGCATCACGACGATTCCCTACTTCAAGGCGATCACCATCGACGGCGACTACTACATCGAAGGCGGCTACCTCGACAACACGCCGCTGCGCACACTGTTCGAGGACGACCAGGTCGACGAGATCATCGCGGTCGACTTTACCGACTACGACTATCACCGCGACCTCGACCAGCTCTATCGATCGAAGTCGTTCATCCTGCCCTTCAACAGCATCGACACGCATCTGCTGGTCAGCGACCTGCAACTCACGCTGCCGAACGCGCACATCTTCACGCAGGCAGCGCTGGTCAATGAGATGCTCGCCGTGCTCGGCCAGGCGAGCGCCGAGATTGGCGGCAAGCGCTACTATCGCAAGCCGCTGCACATTCTGCGCCCGAAGGATCTCGCCAGCATGACGATCTCGCTCAAGGACAGCAGCGCGCAGAAGCGCTATTTCGAGCTTGGTTTGCAGGAGGCAGAGGCCCGGTTCGGCTAGGCCGCAGGGGCGGCTGCTGGCTCAGGCGGGTCGCGCGCGGCAGCCGGCGAAAACATCCCAGTCTGCCTCGTACAAGGCCGTGCGCACATCGAGCAGGCCGAGCAGCGAGTGGAACAGATGATCATGGCTGGCCGGCTGTTGCGCGCGCTGCTGCAGGCACGCGAGGTCGATGCCGGCGGAATTGCGCAGGCCGGCGGACAACCAGACGAACATCGGCACGCTCGTCTGTTCGCTCGGTGCGATGGCGTAGGGGATGCCGTGCAGATAAAGATTGTTCTCGCCGAGCGACTCGCCGTGGTCGGAAACATAAACGACCGCCGCGTCGATGCGCTCGGCGTGCGCCTGCAGCTTGCCGATCAGGCTGGCGAGGACGTGATCGGTGTAGAGCAGCGCATTGTCGAAAGCATTGACGATTTCCTCGCGCGTGCAGCGTCCAAGGTCGTCGTTCTCGCACGCTGGCGTAAAGCGAGCGTATTCGGCCGGGTAGCGCCGGAAGTACGATGGGCCGTGATTGCCGATCTGATGGAGGACGAGCAGTTGCGTTCCCGCCGCTTGCGCCAGTCGTTCGTCGAGACCGTGCAGCAATCCGGCATCGAGGCAGCGGCCGGCTGCGCACAGGCCGGGCGGGTCGAGGGCGATGACCGAGTCGGTCGGCAGACCCTGGCAAACGGCTTTGCAGCCCGACTGGTTGTCGCGCCAGTGCACGCCGACACCGGCGCGCGCCAGGACGTGCAGCAGCGACTCGCTGGCGTTGATGCGCGCCGCATCGTAGTTGCGCCGGCCGACCGGGGCAAACATGCAGGGGACCGATACCTCGGTGTTCGTCCCGCAGCTTGTCACCTGCTGGAAACTGATCAACGGCAAAGCGGCGAGTTCCGGCGTCGTCGGCCGCTGGTAGCCGTTCAACCCCCAGTTGGCCGCGCGCGCCGTCTCGCCGACGACGACGACGACGAACAGCGGCCGGCTGCGCGTTGCCCAACTCGCGCCGGGGACCGCGTCGAGGCCGATCGGCTGGCGTGCCAGCGCGGCGCCGCGCGCATCGCTGCCGGCCACGCTGGCCAGTGACCACAAGTAGTTTGCCGGCGTGATCAGGTAGCGTACTTCCTTGTGCTTGCGCATCATCGACGACAGCGGCTGGAAGACGAGCAGCAGAGCGACCGCCGCCGTTGCCGCAGCGAGCAGCACTGCGGCTGCACGTATACCGAACGCGCGTGGCCAGGGCCGCCGGACGATGTCCACACGCCAGAGCAGGATCAGCGGCAGCGCGGCATAGACCGCGAGCGGCGGCAGCAATCCCCAGGAGACGAGCTCGCGTGCTTCAGCGACATCCGTGCGCACGACGTTGCGTAGCATCGACGGATCGAGATAGACGCCGTAACTCTGCATGAAGTGGGCGGCGATTGCTGTCGCGACGATCAGCACGGCGAGCAGCGGCTTCACCGTCCAGCGATTGGTCACCAGCGCGAGGAGCAGAAAGTGGATGGCCACGAGCAGCACGCCGAGGGCAAGCGCGAAGCCCCAGGTGTGGACGTCGGAGAGTGGGCGGTCCTGCACGGCTGCGGAAAAGAACGAACGGTTGGCGGTAAGCGCCCAGAACACGCTCGCCACGAGCAGGACGCCCTCGACGCTGGCCGGAATCGTGAAACGCGAGCGGCGCTGTCGGTCGTTGGCAGCGCCGCGTGTGACGCGCGCGAGGCGAAAGTTGAGAAGCATGCCGCTCATCTTGCGCTGAGCGCCTGAAGGTTCGCTTAAGTCGCCGACCGAAGTTGCGTTTGGTCGGCATTTCGCGTGCGCCGGGTGCAGCGAGGGGTGCCGCGCTGGTACGCCGGTGATGGCGGTGAAGACGGACTTTTGGCACAATCGACTTCTTTCGCTGCCGCCTGAAGGACGACCGAAGCGGAACCATGCGCCTGTTGCTGATTGAAGACGACGACATTCTGGGCGAGGGGCTGCGCGATTTCCTGTCTGCCGACGGGCACAGCGTCGACTGGTGCCGTACTCTGCGCGAGGTTTCCGGCTACCACGGCGAGCCCTACGACGCACTGCTGGTCGACTGGCAATTGCCTGACGGATCGGGTCTCGACTGGTTGCGCGGCCGGCGGCTCAACCGCGACGCGACGCCGGCGCTGATGCTCACCGCGCGTGACCTGCTGAGCGACCGGATTCGGGGGCTCGACAGCGGCGCCGACGACTACCTGGTCAAGCCCTTCGCACCGGAAGAACTGCTCGCCCGCCTGCGCGCCGTCTGCCGGCGCAGCGCCGGCTCGGCGGCCGGTCGCCTGTCCTTTGGTGAGGTCGACATCGACCTCGCCGGACGCAGCGCCTGGCGCGCCGGGCAGCGTGTCGCCTTGACCGCTCGCGAGTGGGCGGTGCTCGAAGCGCTCGTCCTGCGCGCCGGGCGGATTGTCCCGAAGGACGATGTCGAACGCCTGGTCGTCGGCTTCGACAGCGAACTCGCCAGCAACGCGATCGAAGTTCACATTTTCGGGCTGCGCCGCAAGCTCGGTCGGGAAATCATCGAAACCGTCCGCGGGCTGGGCTACCGCGTCGGCAAACCCAGGTGAATCCACTGCCGTCGATCCAGGCGCGCCTGGCGCGTGCCTTGCTCGTCTGGTCGCTCGTCTGGAGTCTCGCGGTAGCGCTGGCGGTCTGGCTGGCGGTGCAGCAGCAGGTCGAGGATCTGCTGGACGAAAGCCTGCAGTCGGCTGCCGAGTTGCTCAAGGCACCGCTGATGGCTGAGGACGCCACCCTGCCGGCCGAATCTGGCGGCCCCGACGCGGCCGGCAGCAGTGATCTGGCGGATGACGCCGACTCAGGCTTCGCCTGGCAGGTCGTGCAATACTCGCCGGCGGACGCTGCGGATGTCCTCTTCAATTCGGCGACGGCGCCGACTGTGGCGTGGCGCCTGGCGCCGACGACTGGTTTCAGCGACGGAGCGGGCTGGCGGGTTTTCGGGACGCGGCTGGCCGACGACGGCCGCTTCCTCTACGTCGGGCAGACGCGCGACGAGCGCAGCGAAGTGCAGATCGAAGTCGCGCTCAGCGTCGCCGCGGCAACGCTGAGTATCGGCCTGCTGGCGCATTTCTGGCTGCGCGCGCGGGTACGCTACGAACTGCTGCCGGTGCAGCGTCTGGCCGAAAGGCTCGCCGCGCACGATCCGATAGCTGACGGTGGGAGCCTCGGCGTCGCCGAATGCGAAGAACTGCAGCCGATGCACGCGGCGATCGATACGCTGGCCGCCCGTCTGGCCCACCGTCTGGCGCAGGAGCGTGCGTTTACCGCACATGCCGCACATGCCTTGCGGACGCCTCTGGCTGGCATCGACGCGCAACTGGCGGTCGCGCTGCGCGAGTCGCCGCCTGCGCTGCAGCCGCGCCTGCAGCGCGTGCGCAGCGCGGCGGGCCGCCTGCAGCGCGTCGTCAGCGCGCTCTTGACGTTGTTTCGCAGTGGCGTCGAGTTGCGGCGGCAGACGATCGATCCGGCCGCTCTTGTCACGCGCCTGGCAATCGACGGGCTGACCGTCGAACTGGCGGAAACGCAAGCGATTTCGGCCGACCCCGACCTGCTCGCTGCGGCCCTGCTCAATCTCCTCGACAACGCCCTGCGCAACGGCGCCCAGCGCCTGGTGCTATCGACGCCCGGGCGCGGCTGCCTGCGGCTGCATGACGACGGGACGGGGGTTGCGCCCGAGCGTCTGCAGCAGTTGCAGGCGGCGATTTCTGCACAAACGTATGAGGGGAATACCGGCCTGGGTCTGATGCTGGCCGATCTGATTGCCCGGGCGCACGGCGGACAGCTCGTGCTGCCCTTAGTCGAGGGGGGTTTCGCCGTCGAACTGCAACTCGGGTAAAGCGCTTTTTGCCAGATTAACCAAAGCGGCGCGCTGGCCGAGGCCCGGAACCCGCTGCCGGGTTCCGGGCTGAACCTCGTGGCAGGGACTACTTGCTGAGCGTGTCGCCGGGGGTGACGATGCCGAGGAAGCTGTCGGCCTTGAGTGCTGCACCGCCGATCAGACCGCCGTCGATATCTTTCTGGGCGAGCAGTCCGGCGGCGTTTTCGGGCTTCATCGAGCCGCCGTACTGAATGCTGATCGACTGCGCCAGCTCGTCGCCGTAGAGTTTGGCGAGCAGGCTGCGGACGAACGCGTGCGCCTGCTGTGCTTCGTCGTCGGTCGCCGTGACGCCGGTGCCGATCGCCCAGACGGGTTCGTAGGCAATCACGGTGCGCCGCGCGTCGTCGATCGACAGGCCTTCGTAGGCGCCGTTGACTTGCGTCGTCAGGACGCTTTCCAGGCGGCCGCCTTGTCTTTCGGCGAGCGTTTCGCCGATGCAGATGATCGGCGACATGCCGAGCGTGAGGACCTTCTTGACTTTCTTGTTGACCGTGTCATCGGTCTCGCCGAAGTAGGTCCGCTGTTCGGAGTGGCCGATGATGACGTATTCGACGCCGATTTCCTTCAGCATGTCGGCGCTGACCTTGCCGGTGTACGCGCCCTGGTTTTCCCAGTGCACGTCCTGAGCGGCCAGCTTGACCTTGGTTCCCTGCAGCACGTCGGCGACCTTGGCGAGCGCGAGGTAGGTGGGAGCGACGACGACGACGACGTTCTGCACGTCGCGTGCTGCCGCGGCGACTTCGGAAGCGAGCCGCACGGATTCGGCGACGGTCTTGTTCATTTTCCAGTTGCCGGCGATGACGATCTTGCGCATGGTATTCCTCGTGTGATGTTTTTTGGCTAGCGAGTGCGGACGAGTGGCCCCGGACCTGCCGGGGCCGTACGGCTGACTTCTCTTACTTTTCGGAGAGCGCGGCGACGCCCGGCAGGATCTTGCCTTCAAGGTACTCGAGCGACGCACCGCCGCCGGTCGAGGTGTGCGTGACTTTCTTGTCGGCGCCGTACTTCTTCGCTGCGGTGGCCGTGTCGCCGCCGCCGATGACGGTGATCGCGCCGGCCGCGGTGGCCTGAACGACCGCGTCGGCCATCGCCTTGGTGCCGCCTTCGAACTTCTCGAACTCGAAAACGCCGGCCGGGCCGTTCCAGATGATCGTCTTCGCGTTCACGATCGCTTCGCTGAAAATGCGCGTCGATTCGGGTCCGCAGTCGAGCCCGAGCCAGCCGTCGGGGATTCCGTCGACGTCGTTGGCGGTTCCGGTATTCGCGTCAGCGGCGAATTTGTCGGCGATGATGAAGTCGACCGGGAGCAGGATCTGGCGGCCTTTTTCCTTGGCCTTGGCCATCAGCTCGGGGACGATCTTGGCGCCTTCCTCGTCGAACAGCGAGTTGCCGATCGGCATTCCCGAGATGACTTTCTTGAAGGTGAAGGCCATGCCGCCGCCGATGATGATCTGGTCGGCCTTGTCGAGCAGGTTGTTGATCAACTGGATCTTGTCGGCGACTTTGGCGCCGCCGAGAATCGCCAGCAGCGGCCGCTTCGGCGATTCGAGAACGGCCGAGAAAGCAGCCAGTTCCTTGTTCATCAGGTAGCCGGAAGCGCGTTCGGGCAACTGCACGCCGGTCATCGACGAGTGGTCGCGGTGCGCCGTGCCGAAGGCGTCGTTGATGTAGACGTCGGCCAGCTTGGTCAGCGACGCGCGGAAGGCCTTGACGTCGTCGGCTGCGGCTTTCAGCTTGGTGACGCTGCCGTCGGCGTTGGTGACCGTGGCCTTGCCTTCTTCTTCGATGTGGAAGCGAAGGTTCTCGAGCAGGATGACTTCGCCCGGCTTGATCTGGGCGCAGGCGGCTTCCACTTCCGGTCCGACGCAATCGGGCAGGAACTTGACCGTGCGCCCGAGCAAGCCTTCCAGAGCGACGGCGACCGGCTGCAGGCTGAACTGCGGAATCGCCTTGCCGTCCGGGCGGCCAAGGTGCGACATTAGAATGACGGCAGCGCCTTTGTCGAGCGCATACTTGATCGTCGGCAGCGCGGCTTCGATGCGCTTGGTGTTGGTAATGGCACCGGTGACCTTGTCCTGAGGGACGTTGAAGTCAACGCGGATCAGTGCGCGCTTGCCTTCGAGGGCGAGATCTTCGATGAACAGTTTGGACATGATTTCCTCGACAGTGAGTGGGTGACGTAAGAAACGGCAATAGGGATGGAATGGGAATCTGGGTGGCAATCAGGATGAAGCGGGTGACGATCCGGATGGCGATGAGCATGGTGTCCGCGCGTCGGCGGCAGAACTCCTTGGTGCGGCAGTGTCGTCAGATCGTTGAGTCAGGCCGGGGTAAGCTCGGGCGAGGCGTTTCAACCACGCAGACGAAGTATCCTTGGCCCCGCGCGCGTAGTCAATGCTCTCGTGTGGCGGGCGCTTGGCAAGGCGCTGCGCGCCGCGCCGCTGCTCTGGCCGAGTGCGGCCAAGGACGTGCAGGATCGATTGTTCGGGTGGCTGGCGGGTCGAGCTGAGCGCGCTTGGCCGGTCGGTCAGCGCCTATTCTTCCCGTTTGAGGAAAGGGTACATGTCGTCCAGCGCGGCGGAAACGATGCTGCCGTCGGCCAGTCGGCGCGAGGCGACGCGCGGCTCGAATTCCTGCGTCTCGTCGAGGACGACCTGCGTCAGCGATGGTCCGGGCGCGTCGAGGATCGCCGCCAGATGTTGCGCAAAGTCGGCCGCGTCCAGCCGTCGTGCCGGCAGGCCGAAAGCTGTGGCGACGGCGACGAAGTCGGGTAGTTGCACGCCGGATTCGGGTCCGGCACCGGCCAGACGGCCGAAGAAGCCGCTCTGCGAGGTCCGGATCGACAGATAACCGCGGTTGTCGAGGACGAAGATCTTGATCGGCAGTCGGTGCTGGGCGACCGTCTGCAATTCCTGCAGGTTCATCATCAGGCTGCCGTCACCGGCCAGGCAGACGACCCGGCGCTGCCCGCCGCGTACCGCGCGTGCGCCGTACCAGGCGCCGATCGCCGCCGGCAGGTCGTAGCCCATCGAGGCGCTGCCCGAATTCGAGAAGACGCGCTGACCGGCTTTCAGGCGCGCCGCCTGAAAGGTGACGATGGTTGCGCTGGCGTTGCCGCAGGCGACGATGTCGTCGTTCTGCAGGCAGGCGAAGAGTTCTTCGACAAAGTGATAGGGGTTGATCCTGCCGCGGAATTCGCGCTGCCGCGGCAGCACCGAAGGGTAGTCGGCCAGCCGTTGGCGGCAGCGGGCAAGCCATTGCTCGTGCGCCGGGGCACGCGCTGGTGGGTCGATCGCCAGGCGGCTATTGAGCGTGGCGAGGAAGTCGCGCAGGTCGGCGCAGATGGCGAGGTCGGGAACGACCAGCGGTTTGGCCAGTTCGGCCGGGTCGATGTCGACCTGGATCTTGAACGCCTGCGGGGCGAAAGCCGCCCAGTTGTAGCTCACCTGGCGGATGTTCAGGCGGCTGCCGAGGATGAGCAGCAGGTCGGCTTCCTGTACGGTGAAGTTGCCGGCGCGCGTGCCTATCGTTCCCGGTCGACCGCAGTAGAGCGGGTCGTCGTCGGCGATCAGGTCGTGCGTCCACGCGGTGACAACCGGAATCGCCAGGCGGCGGATCAGCGTCTCGAACTCGCGCTCGGCAGCCGCACAGCGTACGCCGGTGCCGGCCAGGATGACCGGACGCCGGGCGGCAGCCAGACGGGCGAGAAGCGCATCACAGTCGCTCGCGCGCCAGGTCGCGCTGGCCGGCGGCGCAGTGAAATGACGCAGCGCCCCCGGGTCGATCGGTGCCGCCTGCAGGTCGATCGGGATGTCGAGCCAGCACGGGCCAGGCCGCCCGCTGCGTGCCAGGTGGAGCGCCCGTTCGAGCTCCCAGGCGATGTCTTCTGCGGCGCGCAGGACGACCGCGCTCTTGCAGATCGGCCGTGCCAGGTCGACGATCCTTGCCTCCTGGTCGCCAAGCTGGCGCAGTTCGGGCAGGTCGTGGAAAGCCAGCGAGGTTTGTCGCTTCACCTGTCCGGAGATGACGAGCAGCGGGATCGAATCGGTCCACGCGCCGAAGACGCCGTTCAGCGCGTTGATCCCGCCCGGGCCGGTGGTGACGTTGACAATCGCCGGTTTGCCGGCGATGCGCGCGTAGGCTTCGCCGGCCATCGCCGCCGCCTGTTCGTGCTGGAACCAGAGCGGGCGAAGCGCCGGATGATGCGCCAGCGCGTCGTTGAGAAACATCGCGCCGCCGCCGGTGACGATGAAGGCGTCGCACAGCCCGGCCGCGGCCAGGGTGTCGGCGACATGCTCGGCGACGCTGATCATGCCGTAGCCGCCCGGGCAGCGGGCTTCACCACGTCTTCCAAGGCGCGGCGCCCGACGCCCAGAGCGCTTCCAGGGCGTTGCGCTCGCGCAGCGTGTCCATTCCCTGCCAGAAACCGCGATGGCGCCAGACGGCAAGCTGGCCATTGGCCGCCAGGCGTTCGAGCGGTGCGCCTTCCCACATGCACGCATCGCCGTCGATCAGGTCGATGACGCTGGGGGCGAGAACGAAGAAGCCGCCGTTGATCCAGCCGTCGCCGTCGGCCTTTTCGCGAAAGGCGGTGACCCGTTCACCGCTCACGGCGAGCGCGCCGAAACGGCCGGGCGGGGCGACCGCGGTGACGGTTGCCGCAACGCCTTGTCGGCGATGGAAGTCGATCGCGCCGGTGAGGTCGACGTTGCCGACGCCGTCGCCGTAGGTGAAGCAGAAGGCTTCCTCGTGCTCGACGTGCGCCCGCACGCGGCGCAGGCGGCCGCCGGTCTGCGTCGCTTCGCCGGTGTCGACCAGCGTTACCCGCCAGGGCTCGGCGTACTGCTGGTGCACCTGCATGCGGTTGTTCGCCAGGTCGAAGGTGACATCGGACAGGTGCAGAAAGTAGTTGGCGAAGTATTCCTTGATCAGGTAGCCGCGGTAACCGAGGCAGACGACGAAGTCGTTGATCCCGTGGCTGGAGTAGATCTTCATGATGTGCCAGAGGATGGGCTTGCCGCCGATCTCGATCATCGGTTTCGGGCGCACGCCAGTCTCCTCGGCGAGCCGCGTGCCGGCACCGCCGGCGAGGATCACCGCCTTCATTGCCGATTGGCTTCCATCGCTCTGTATCTTGCCCAGCGGGCTAGCGCCGTCCGCCGCCGAGCAGGCCGAGCAGGCCTTCGGCCAGGCGCTGGACGGTCTGCGCATCGGGCACCGGCAGCCTCAGGTAGCGCTCACCGGTTTGCGGGTCGCGGCGCACCCATGCCGATTCGCGCTCGCTCTGTGCCGCCGCAGCCAGTTCACCGAGCAACTGGATGCCGGCGCCGAGCAGCGGCGCCCAGGGATCGGCAGTGGTGTGCGACCCGCCGGGCTGAGCGCGGTCGATCGCCGCGCCGCCGTCGTCGGGCTGATGTACGGCAACGGGGGCGTTCGTGGCGGCTTCGGTTGCTGGCTCGGCCGCCGTCTCCGGGTGGCTGTCTGGCGTTGCGGGCATTTCCGTCGGCAGCTCGGCGGGCGCTGCTGCGCTATCCGTCGCCGCGACGCGCTCGCTGGCGGCCTCGGCCTCGCCGTCGGTCGCAGACAGCGCATCAAGCGCTTCCGCATCATCGCCCTCGGCGTCGATCGTTTGCTGCGACATCGCCCCGGAGACCTGCTCGACGGTCTCCATGAACTTCGACAGGCGCGAGCCGTGTAGCGTGATTTCGCTTGCGCCGTCGTCGAAGACGCCCGAAAACAGCGATTTCTTGAAAGCGAGAACGGAAAGCATGCTTTCCTCGATGGTGCCGCGCGCGACCAGGTTGATCACTTGCACGCCGCGCGTCTGGCCGAGACGGTGCACGCGCCCGATGCGCTGTTCGAGCACCGCGGGATTCCACGGCAGGTCCATGTTGACGACGACCGCGGCGGCATGTTGCAGGTTGAGCCCGACTCCGCCGGCGTCGGTACTCAGAAAGACCCGGCAATCGGCATCGTTGTTGAAACGGTCTACCAGTTCGCCGCGTTTTTCGCTGGGCACCCCGCCGTGAAAAAAGACGTGCTGCCAGTCGCGTTCGAGCAGTCGACGGACAATCAGCTCGTGCGTCCGCTGCCATTGGCTGAAAACGACGACTTTGGCCGACGGCTCGCTCAGAATGTCGTCCAGCAAAGTCATCAGCTCGTCCGCCTTGAAGCCGTCGTCGGTCTCGTGGTCGAGCAGGAAGCTGCTGTTGCACGACATGCGCATGTTCTGCAGGGCGCACTGCAGGCGGAGCTGATCCTTCTCGGAGAGAAAACCGCTCTGTCGCCAGCGTTGAACGATGCGTGCCACCTGCGCGCGGTTTTCCTCGTGATAATCGGCCTGCAACGGCGACATCGGCATGAAAAGCGTGCTGTCGACGCGTTCTGGAAGCTGTTCGAGAACCTCCGCCTTGCGTCGGCGCAGCATGATCGGCGCCAGCGTCTGGCCGATGCGGTCGAGTGCCTGGTAGCCGACGACGCGGCCGTTTTCGTCGCGCTTCTGGTGTTCGTCGAGCAGCCGCCAGGTGGGACCGAGTCGGTGTTGGTCGACGAACTGGACGATAGAAATCAGTTCCTCCAGGCGGTTCTCCAGCGGTGTGCCGGTGAGCACGACGGCGAACGGACTGGCGATCCGTTTGAGCGCGCGCGCGGCGATCGTGTTCCAGTTCTTGATCCGCTGTGCCTCGTCGACGATGACGACATCCGGAGCCCAGGCGTCGATCAGGTCGAGGTCGCGGCTGATCGTTTCGTAATTGGCGATCTTGCAGAAATCGTCCTGTGCGTAGCGTTGCTGGCGTACGGCGCGGCCACCGCCGATGACGCATACCCGGCGTTCGGTGAAACGCGCCATTTCGCGTTCCCACTGATGCTTGAGCGAGGTTGGACAAACGATCAGGACGCGCTCGGCAGCGAAATGGCGGGCGAAGAGTTCGACCGCAGCGATCGCCTGGACGGTCTTGCCGAGGCCCATCTCGTCGCCGATCAGGGCGCGCCCGGCACGCGCGGCGAAGAGTGCGCCGGCGCGCTGGTAGGGGTAGAGCGCGGTCTTCAGCAGGCCGGCGAGTTGCGGGCTGTCGGCGCCGAGCGGGTAGGCAGCGTCGAGCGTCGCGCGCCGCTGTTCGCCATCGCGCACCTCGGCGATGAAGGCGAGCGCGTCCTCCGCGCAACGCAGTTCGTGCCCGGACGCGCGCACGCGGACGAGAAAATCCGCCAGGTCGGCGAAGCGCGCAACCGGCAGTTGCCAGCCAGCGTCAGCGTCGAACAGTTCGCTGGCCAGCGTGTGCAACTCGTCCGGGAAGGCGCTGCCCGGGCGCAGGCGGACGCGCCGCTGGCCGGCGTAGTCGAGGAACAACTCGCTGAACGTTCCGCGGAAGCCCGCGGCGAGTTCATCCCGGCCGGCGGGCTGGGCCGCGATGCGGGCCAGGGTGAACTCGATGTGCTTGCACGTGCCCAGATCGTTGGTCGCGAAGTCTGGGCACGTGCAATGATTGTCGCCGGTCTCGCCGCCGCGAATCCAGACGCGGTAACGGCTGCGTCGACTCGGGTTATACACCGAGAACTCGGAGAAAACCGGTTCGTCGCCGAGATTCTCGAGCTCGAACGGCTGTTCGCGGCCAAATTGTCGGCGCAGCCCGCGCTGCCAGTCATCGGCGGCCAGGTCGAGGGGTTTGCGTTGGCGCGAGAGGCGTGTTTCGGTCGCGCTACGCGCGCCGTTCTTCTGCCTGGGAGCGGAAGCTTGATCGGAAGGGCTGGGCATGGGGGGATCGGGATTGGGATAAACAAGGTTGGCGGGTGAGGGCGCGCAGGGCGGCGAACAGGAAAGCCGCAAGCTGAAAGCCGAAAAAAAGGCCAGAGAAGGTCGGTCGAGCACGGCCCCCCTGCGCGTTGCTGCATATTGTAGTCCGGCGTGCGCAGCGGGCGACGTTGCGAGGCGCCAGACGCGGCCGGTCGACAGCGATGACCGCTGCCGCCCTCATCGCCGCAGGCGGGCAAACGCGCTGGCCATGGCGCTCGCCGGTTCGGGCTGGCTGTTCTGCCGTTGGCGCGCGCGTCCGCTGGTTGGCGCCGAGCTGGCGCGCGGGGCGCTCGGCAGCTCGTCGCTGAGGCGCATCGACAGGGCGATCCGGCGGCGCGGCAGATCGACTTCGAGCACCTTGACCTTGACCACGTCACCCGCCTTGACGACGCTGCGCGGGTCCTTGACGAACTTGTCGGCGATCGCCGAAATGTGCACCAGGCCATCCTGATGCACGCCGATGTCGACGAAGGCGCCGAAATTGGCGACGTTGGTCACCACGCCTTCCAGGATCATGCCGGCCTGCAGGTCCTTGAGGTCCTCGATGCCGTCGCGGAAAGCAGCGGTGCGAAACTCCGGGCGCGGGTCGCGGCCCGGCTTTTCGAGTTCCTGCAGGATGTCGCGGACGGTGGGCAGACCAAACCTGTCGTCGGTGTAGCGTTCCGCAACGAGTCCTCTGAGCAGGCGCACGTCGCCGATCACGCGGCGGATTTCCTGCTTGAGGTCGGCCAGAATGCGCTCGACCAGCGGGTAGGCTTCCGGGTGCACAGCCGATCCGTCGAGCGGGTTGTCGCCGCTGTTGATGCGCAGGAAACCGGCGGCCAGCTCGAAGGTCTTCTCGCCCAGGCGGGGAACCTGGCGCAGCGCCTGCCGGTTGCGGAATGCGCCGTGCTCGTTGCGGAAGGCGACGATATTTGCCGCCAGCGTCGGACTCAGTCCCGAGACACGGGTGAGCAGAGCAACCGAAGCGGTATTGAGGTCGACACCGACGGCATTGACGCAGTCTTCGACGGTCGCCTCGAGCGTGCGGGTCAGGCGCGTCTGGCTGACATCGTGCTGGTACTGGCCGACGCCGATCGATTTCGGATCGATCTTGACCAGTTCGGCAAGCGGATCCTGCAGTCGGCGGGCAATCGAGACGGCGCCGCGCAGGCTGACGTCCAGTTCCGGGAACTCGCGTGCGGCGTATTCCGAGGCCGAGTAGACCGAGGCGCCGGCTTCCGAGACGACGACTTTCGACAAGTGCAACTCGGGCTGCAGGCGGATCAGATCGCCGGCCAGGCGATCGGTTTCGCGCGAGGCCGTGCCATTGCCGACGCTGATCAGTTCGACCGCGTGTTTCTTCGCCAGAGCGGCCAGCGTGGCGAGGGCGCCCTGCCAGTCCCGGCGCGGTTCGTGCGGGTAGATCGTCGCGCTGTCGAGCAGCTTGCCGGTGCGATCGACGACGGCCACCTTGACGCCGGTGCGCAGGCCCGGGTCGAGGCCCATCGTCGCGCGCTGGCCGGCCGGTGCAGCGAGCAGCAGGTCACGCAGGTTGGCGCCAAAAACCCGGATGGCTTCGGCCTCGGCGCGCTCGCGCAAGGCGTTCATCATTTCCAGCTCGAGGTGCAGCGAGAGCTTGATGCGCCACGCCCAGCGCACCGTATCGGCCAGCCATTTGTCGGCCGGGCGACCCTGGTTGACGATGGCGAAGCGCCGCGCGATGCGCGACTCGCACGCGTTGCCGCTCTCCGCCTGCCCTTCGAGTTCGCTGTCGAGGACGAGAGCAAGCTGCAGGACACCCTCGTTGCGGCCGCGGAAAAGCGCCAGTGCGCGATGCGAGGGGATGGCGAGAAGCGCTTCGTTGTAGGCAAAGTAGTCCTGGAACTTCGCGCCTTCGCTCTCTTTACCGGCGACGACGGTCGAGCGCACGACGCCGTGCTCGCCGAGATAGTCGCGCAGCTCGCCGAGCAGTTCGGCGTCTTCGGCGAAACGTTCCATCAGAATCTGGCGCGCGCCGTCGAGCGTGCTCTTGACGTCAGGGAAGCCTGCCTCGGCGTTCAGGTAACGCTCGGCTTCGACTTCCGGGATAAGCGTCGGGTCGGCCAGCAGCGCCTCGGCGAGCGGCGCGAGCCCGGCTTCGCGCGCGATCAGCGCCTTGCTGCGCCGCTTCGGCTTGAATGGCAGGTAGAGGTCTTCCAGGCGCTGTTTGGTTTCGGCAGCCTCGATTTCGCTCGCCAGTTCGGCCGTCAGCTTGCCCTGCTCGGCGATCGAAGCGAGGATCGCCTGGCGGCGTTCCTCGAGTTCGCGCAGGTAAGTGAGGCGTTCGGCCAGAACGCGCAACTGGTTGTCGTCGAGGCCGCCGGTCACTTCCTTGCGGTAGCGCGCGACGAAGGGGACGGTGGCCCCGTCGTCAAGGATCTGGGCAGTGGCCAGCACCTGCGCCGGGCGACAGCCGATTTCCTCGGCAATGGTGGCGGAAATTCGTTGTTCGGTCGGGCTGGGCATGGCAAGTGTCGGGGCGGCATTAGCAGGCTGGTCGGCCAAGCAGAACAAGGGCGACCGAGAGAACGACAAAGCCCCCTTGCGGGGGCCTTTTCGCTAGGCGGCAGCGCGCCGGATTACATGCGGGCGATCATCGCGTCGCCGAACTCGGAGCAGGAAACTTCGGTCGCGCCTTCCATCAGGCGGGCGAAGTCGTAGGTCACGACCTTGTCGCCGATGGCGGCTTCCATCGAGCTGATGATCAGGTCGGCGGCTTCGACCCAGCCCATGTGGCGGAGCATCATTTCGGCCGAGAGAATGAGCGATCCGGGATTGACCTTGTCCAGCCCGGCGTACTTGGGCGCCGTGCCGTGCGTCGCCTCGAAGCAGGCATAGAGGTCGGAGATGTTGGCACCGGGGGCGATGCCGATGCCGCCGACCTGCGCGGCCAGCGCGTCGGAAATGTAGTCGCCGTTCAGGTTGGTCGTGCAGATCACGTCGTACTCGGCCGGGCGCAGGAGGATCTGCTGCAGGAAGGCGTCAGCGATCGAATCCTTGATGACGATGCCGCTCGGCAGCTTGAGCCATGGCCCGCCGTCGATCGGTACGCCGCCAAATTCCTTCTGCGCCAGCGCGTACGCCCAATCGCGGAAGGCGCCCTCGGTGAATTTCTGGATGTTGCCCTTGTGCACGATGGTCACCGAGCGCCGCTTGTTGGTGATCGCGTATGTGATCGCGGCGCGTACCAGGCGCTCGGTCCCTTCTTCGGAGACTGGCTTGATGCCGATGCCGGAAGTGGCCGGGAAGCGGATCTTCTTGACCCCCATTTCCTCCTGCAGGAACTTGACGATCTTGTTGCAGGCGTCGGAGCCGGCCGGCCACTCGATGCCGGCGTAGATGTCTTCGGTATTCTCGCGGAAGATCACCATGTCGGTCTTCGACGGGTCCTTGAGCGGCGACGGTACGCCGCGGAAGTAGCGCACCGGACGAACGCACTGGTAAAGATCGAGTTCCTGGCGCAGCGCAACGTTCAGCGAGCGAATGCCGCCGCCGACCGGCGTCGTCATCGGACCCTTGATCGAAACCGAGAACTCCTTCAGCGCTTCCAGCGTTTCGGCCGACAACCACACGTCGGAGCCGTACATCTGGGTCGATTTTTCCCCAGCGTAGACTTCCATCCAGTAGATTTTCTTGCCCCCGCCGTAGGCCTTGGCGACCGCGGCGTCGACCACCTTGATCATGACTGGCGTGATGTCAACGCCGATACCGTCGCCCTCAATGTAAGGAATGATCGGGTTATCAGGGATCGCCTGCCCGGGAACGATTTTCTGGCCGCCTTGTGGGACTTTGATCAGACTTGCGCTCATGCATGCTCCATGTCGTGTGGTTGGTTCTACCTCGGGTGCCGGCATCGGTAACCGGCGGTCTCGTCAAGCTCGCGGCCTGCCTGGGGGGCGACGCGACGCGGGTGGGCAAGGAGGTTCTGTCCGAGCCGGGCTCTCCCGCGACACCATCTGCCATTATGTCGCAAACTGTGACAATCTGCCAGTCGATTGGATTTGCGCGGATGCCTCCGCCGGTCATATGAAGCACTCGGGCAGCCGCGTACGGGTAGCTGCCGGTGCTTGGTGCGGTGCACCACCGGCGGTGCTACAATCGCCTTACCCGAGACCACTTGAGTCACCGCCATGGATATCGCCACCGTTCAGAACGCTCTCGCGCAAAGTGTCGCCGCGGCCATGATCGATGGCTTCAATCGGCACTATCGGCTGATTCGCCGCTACGGCCAGGAAGCCAAGCGACTCTTCGAAGCCGGTGATTGGAAAGGCGTGCACGATGCGGTACGTGAGCGCATTCGTTCATACGACGATCGGGTCAGGGAAGCCGCCGACGAGCTATGTGCGAATTTCGCCGCGGCGACACTCGACGACGCGACCTGGCAACAGGTCAAGCTGCTCTACATTGGCTTGCTGATCAATCACAAACAGCCCGAGCTTGCCGAGACCTTCTTCAATTCGGTCTGTTCGAAGATCCTGCACCGGACCTACTTTCACAACGACTACATCTTTGCCCGGCCGGCGGTGTCGACCGAGTACATCCAGTCCTACCCACCGACGTATCGCAGCTACTATCCGGCACACCATGGGTTGCGGCGCACGGTGCGGCAGATCATTCTGGACTTCGACTGGCAACGGCCTTTCGCCGACCTTGAGCGCGATGTCGATTACATCCTGCGCTCGACCCGGCAGCGGCTGGGCGAGTGGCCTGCGCCGGAAGCCAATGCGCAGATTCAGGTTCTGCATTCTGCCTTCTACCGCAACAAGGGGGCCTACGTTTTTGGCAAGGCGATCAACGGCCACGACGAGTACCCCTTTGCGATGCCGGTTCTGCACGATGCGCAAGGCAAGCTTTACATCGACACCATCCTTTTCGATAGCGGCTTGATCAGCGTCCTCTTTTCGCTTTCGCGTGCCTACTTCATGGTCGATATGGAGGTTCCTTCGGCCTATGTCCAGTTTCTGCGCAGCATCATGCCGCTCAAGCCGCCGTCCGAACTGTATACGATGCTCGGTCTCGGCAAGCAGGGCAAGACGATGTTCTTCCGCGACCTGAAGGAGCACCTGCGCCATTCGGAAGACCAGTTCATCATTGCCCCGGGAATCGCCGGTCTGGTCATGCTGGTGTTCACGCTGCCTTCGTATCCCTACGTCTTCAAGCTGATCAAGGATGTCTTTGGCGCCAGCAAGGAGATGGACCGCGAAACGGTGAAGCGCAAGTATCTGCTCGTCAAGCAGGTCGACCGCGTCGGGCGCATGGCCGACACGCTTGAATTCTCGCAGGTGGCATTGCCGCGCAAGCGTTTCTCCCCGGAACTCCTGGCGGCACTGCAGACGCTGGCGCCGTCGCTGCTCGAAGACGAAGGCGAGAATCTGGTGATCAGGCATCTGTATATCGAGCGCCGCCTGACGCCGCTCAACATCTACCTCGACTCGGCAACGCCGGAACAGATCGACCATGCCGTACTCGAATATGGCAATGCGATCAAGGAACTCGCCTGTGCCAACATCTTTCCCGGTGACATGCTGTGGAAGAACTTCGGTGTGACGCGCTACAACCGTGTGGTCTTCTACGACTACGACGAGATCGAGTACATGACCGACACGAACTTCCGCGTCATTCCGGAAGCGCCTTATCCGGAAATGGAAATGTCCGGCGAACCCTGGTATTCGGTGGCCAAGAACGACGTTTTCCCGGAAGAATTCGCCAGCTTTCTGCTCGGCTCGCCCAAGGTCCGCTCGGCCTTTCTCAAGTATCATCGCGCCTTGCTCAATGTGCGCTTCTGGCGGACGGCGCAGGAACGTATTCGCGCCGGACATGTCGAGGACTTCTTCCCCTATTCGGAGGAACTGCGTTTCTGCAAGGTTTTTGCAGACGCCGGCGCGGCCTGATCGGGTGCCAGGCGAGCAGCACTTTGCGCCCCGCCGGATTTTGCGCCAGCGTGTCGAGGCGGGTCGGCGGCGGCCGTGCCCGGGTGCCGAGGAGCTTGATGCTTGAGAGCGAGAGTAATGAAAAGGCTTCACTTTTCCCTGGTCGCGCTGGCTTGCCTGACGACCGCCTGGTCGGTGGCGGCGCAGGACGATACGCTGGCGCGCAATCTGGTGGCCACCTGCGCCAACTGCCACGGCACCGACGGTCACGCGGTCAAGGCTTCAGGCATGGAAGCGCTGGCCGGCGCCGATGCGGCGAAGACGCTGCAGAAGCTGCACGAATTCAAGTCCGGCGTGCGGCCGACAACGGTCATGCAGCAGATCGTCAAGGGCTACACCGACGAGGAACTGGCGCTGATCGTCGGCTATCTGGCGCGCCAGAAATAGGCGCACCGATGCGCCAAGGCAGGAGAAGGGAAGACGGCGATGGATGATCGGCGGCGTTCGTTCATCAGGCGGGCTGGGGCAGCCGCCTTGGCCGGCGCATTGCCGACGTACGCTGGCCGCTCGTCGGCAGCGACGCGTGCGCACGTTCTGGTCGTTGGCGGCGGTTTCGGTGGAGCGACTGCCGCGCGCTATCTGCGCTTGTGGAGCGAAGGGTTGGTCGAGGTGACGCTGGTCGAGGCGAACCGCGAGTTTGTCTCGTGTCCATTGTCTAATCTGGTGCTTGCCGGTGAGCGCGAACTGGCCGATCTGAGCTTCGCCTACGACGGCCTGCGACGACGCGGCGTGCGCGTCGTGCACGACACGGTGATCGCACTCGATCCGGTCAAGCGCGCGGTGGGCTTGCTTGGCGGCGAGCGAATTGGCTACGATCGGCTGCTCCTGGCGCCGGGGGTCGATTTCGCTTACGAAGACCTGCCCGGCCTGCAGGCTGCGCCGGCGCGCGAACACGTACTGCACGCCTGGAAGGCAGGTCCGCAAACGCTGTCGCTCCGTCGACAGTTGGCAGCGATGCCCGACGGCGGGGTTTTTGCGATTACCGTCCCGCTGGCGCCCTATCGCTGTCCGCCCGGGCCGTACGAACGGGCGAGCGTCGTCGCCGCGTACCTGAAGGCGCACAAGCCGCGGGCAAAGATTCTGGTGCTCGATGCGAATGCCGAAATCGTTTCGAAGAAGGGCCTGTTCGGCAAGGCCTGGGCCGAACTCTACCCCAACCTCATCGAGTACCGGCCGAATTGCGAACTGCGCGACGTGCATGCCGCGACGCGCACGGCTATCCTCGACTTCGAGCAGGTGCGCGCCGACGTGCTCAACGTGATTCCGAACCAGCGCGCCGGCGAATTGGCACGCCTTGCTGAACTGCGACTGGTCAATCAGCGTTGGGTTGACGTTGATTGGCGGTCGATGGAATCGACCAGCCACCCGGGGATACATGTCGTTGGCGACGCCACTTTCGCTGCGCCGGCGATGCCGAAGTCCGGCCATCTCGCCAACCAGCAAGGAAAACTGGCGGCGGCGGCGATTCTCGAACTGCTCGCCGGCCGCTCGCCCAGCCCGACGCCGGTGCTGACCAACACCTGTTACAGCTTCCTCGACGCGCGCAACGCCGTGCACGTCGCATCGGTGCACCGTTACGATGCCGGGCAGAAGACGATGTTGCCAGTCGCCGGGGCAGGCGGTCTGTCGGTGGCGCGCAATGAGTTCGAGGCGAAGATCGCTGCCGCCTGGGCCCTCAATATCTGGGCGGACACGCTCGCCTGAGCGGCGCGACCGCCCTTCGCTCGGCCGGATCTGGTGGACCAGGTGCAGATAAGTATTTCTGATGTGGATTGATGATAAGATTTTACATTGTTCGCGGCGCACCCCCCACTGCAGAGCCACACTGCCTGATTCCGAGGACTTCCCATGAATATGGCCGACCTTTTCCAGTGGTCCAACGAGTTCAACATCGATATCCAGGAAATCGATGAGCAACACAAGGTGCTGGTCGGTTTGCTCAACGAACTGCATCGCGCAATACGCGAGCATCATGGCAAGGCGACCTCGCGCGAGATCCTGAAGCGGCTGGCCGAATACACGCGCACGCATTTCCTGCTCGAGGAAAGCCTGATGCGCCTGACGCACTATCCCGGCTTCGAACTGCATAAACAACAGCACCAGGAATTGATGACCCAGGTCGACGCCCTGCAGACCAAGCTTGAGCGCGAGAATGCGGCGATCAGTTTTGAACTCCTGCACTTTCTGAAGAACTGGCTTGTCCAGCATATCAACGACAGCGACAAGCGTTTTGGCATGCACTTCCACAAGGCGGGTCTGGTCTCCTACGCGAAATGGACGGCCGAAGTGGAAACGACGATGAAGAAGAAGAAATGGTGGTGGAAGTTCTGGTGAAACCAGCCCAGGCCGCCGGCAAGCCGCTCAGGGCGGGCGGTCCGGTCAGGTATAATTGCGTCCCATCGGCAGTATTCTCAGTGTCATGAAGGAAGTTGGCCATGGGCAATCGTCTCTCCAAGATCGTCACCCGCACCGGCGACGCCGGCTCGACCGGCCTCGGCGATGGCTCGCGCGTCGGTAAGGACAGTCTGCGCATCGAGACGATGGGTCAGGTCGATGAACTCAACTCGACGCTTGGGGTGCTGCTGTGCGAAGACCTGCCAGCGGAGATCGCGCATGCGCTGGTCGGCGTTCAGCACGACCTGTTCGATCTGGGCGGCGAGTTGTGCATTCCGCGCATGCAGATGATTGACGCGGCGCATGTCGAGCGACTGGAGAAACTGGTCGAGCAGTTCAATGCCGAACTGGCGCCGCTGAAGGACTTCATCCTGCCCGGCGGCACGCGCGCTGCGGCACTGGCGCATCTGGCGCGGACTGTCTGCCGACGCGCCGAACGGCAGATTGTTCGCTTGGCAGCCAGCGAAGACGTCTACGAGTTCGCGCGCAAGTATCTGAACCGCCTGTCCGACCTGTTGTTCGTTCTGGCCCGCGCCTTGAACAAGGCGGCTGGACGGGACGATGTGCTGTGGATACAGCGCAAGAACCGGGGCGACAGCGCTGACGCCTGACCGCGTATCGAGAAATCGTCACGCGGTGCTCGGGATAAGCGGTGCGCGGTGCGCGGCGCTCGACGGCCGATGATCACAGGCTGCGGCCGGCAAGAGCAGCCAGTTGTCCGAGCAGCGCGAGAATGGCCACGCCGAGCAGCGTGGCGCAGATCGATTTGCTTCGACTGACGCCAAAGCTGAAGCGAAAGGCGCCCCAGGCGACGACGCCCCAGATCAGTACCGCCGTCCAGACGGCACCGGCGAGGACGAGCAGGGCGGCGGCTGGCCCGTGGATGGCGTTGGCAAAGAGCGCGCCTGCTTCGTCCAGGCGTTGCGCGAGCGGTGCTGCGCTGCCGACGATCGCCAGATAATCGGTGAACAGACCGGGTTCGACCAATTGCACACCGAGCGCCGCGAGCAGCGCACCGGCACAGAATCCCATCCAGACTCCGGCGTAGATGTAGGCCAGAATCAGCGTCACCTGGCGGAACTCGACGCGCGTTCCGACCAGCCGCCAGGCGAGCGTCAGCGGTGCCGCGAGCAGCGTCACGGTGAGCAGGTGGAGGATCGTTCCGACCGTGATCCCCTCCGCCAGTTTCGGTATGCCGGTGCCGAGCAGGAAGACAGTGTTGCCCAGCACGAGCGCCGCCAGCAGGAAGAGGAAAGCGCGCACATGGTCGAGCGCATGGCCGGTCTGCCGGCGTGCGATCAGGCGCGTCGGGTGCGCCGTCAGTTCGAGCAGATCAAGCGCCAGACGCGCTGGAAAGGCAATCTGGTCGCCGCCACCGGGCAAGGGGGCAGCGGCGGGCTGTTCCGATTCGAGGGCAAAACGTCCCTGGAGCAGAGCGATCAGGCGGTCCACGTCATAGTTCCAGCGGGTTGCCGACAGTTCGATGGCCTGGCAGCGGGCAAACTGGGCGAGTAGCCCGGGCAGATCTTTACTTGTCGGCATCGTTGCCCCGTCCACCAACAGCGGGATGACCGGCACATTCGCGAGCAGGGCTGATTCAATCTCCAGTCGTACGAAGTCCTGCTCGTCGTCCAGGCGCCTCTTCCCGTCGGCGCTGCAGGTGCTCAGCCAGTCCGGCCCGACGATCGCCAGGACGACCACCGAAGTCCCCACCGCGCGCCGGATCGCCTCGGCGAAGTCTTCGCCGGCGGCGATCGAGTCGTGGTCGCGAAAGACGCGGCTGGCGCCGAAGTGGACGCTCAGGCGGTCGGCGAGGCGCCCAGTGGCACTCTGGCTGTCCTGCCGGCGATAGGAAAGAAAGATGTCAGCCATGGCGTCTCCCGCGATCTGCTCAATCTCTTCACCGGCCCGCTGGTGCGGCGCTGCGGTCGTCACCGGCGGGTGAAATGCCGGGGTCTTCGGCGAAGGCGCTACGCCGAGCCGGCAGTGCTCTGCGCTGTTGTCGGCCATCCAGGAAGCGTCCCCTCGACAGGAATCGAACCTGTATCTCACGCTTAGGAGGCGCGTGCACTGTCCATTGTGCTACGAGGAGGTGGGCGCGTATTGTAGCCCCAGCTTCCGGCTTGCGCCAATTTGCCGGATCGCCGCTCCGGGCGGGGACACGTCTGGTGGCGCGCGCAGAAGGCGGCTTACGGCAAGGCTTGACCGCTGCGCGTGCGGACGCTCTTGTGACTGTAGTCGGTGGCGATCGGCCGCCTGAGCTCGCCGCGTGCCAGCAGGTAGTCGACGAAGGTCTGCGTATAGTTCAGATAGGTGTTCACGCTGCGTCCGGCGCGGTGGATCGCTGCCAGCGCCGTGTAGCCGTCGCCGCCGCTCGCCAGGAAGTCGCTGGTGACCAGCGTGTAGGTACTGTCCAGCTCGAGCGGCTGCCATTGACCGCTCGCTTTGCGCTTGACCTCCAGATTGGTCAGCCGGCTACCGCGCGCTTGCGACATGTCGAGGTTCCAGCGCAGGCCGGCAGCATAGGGATGCGACCCGTCCGACCCGCCACGGTCGAGGTGATTGGCGAGCGCGTCGTCGAGCACACTGACGATTTCGCGGCCGCTAAGCTGAAACTCGTAGAGCACGTTGGTAAAGGGTAGCACCGTGTATGCGGTGTTGAAAGTGACCTCACCGGTGGGCAGTGCGTTACGAATTCCGCCCGCATTCTGCAGCGCAATGTCGGCCAGTTTGCTCGCCTGGCGGTAGGCTTCGGCGACTGCTTGCGCGATGTCGCTGCCGCGCGCGAGTTGGTTGGCGTTTTCGCAGCCGGCCAGTCCGCTGCTGCGGTTGGTAGACTCGCCGGGAACGCGGACCAGACAGAGCGCCTCGTCGGCGACGCCAATCCGCTGGCGCTTCATGTCATCGAGGCGGCTGGCGTAGCGTGCCAGCTCGGCGGCGGCGAGCGGGTCGGGGTTGACGACCCGGAGTCCGCCAGCGCGCGTCGCCAGGCGTTCTAGGATCTGCTGACGCCGCGTCGCATCGACCGCCGTGAATTGGCCGGAAGCGTCCTGTTGCCGAAAGTCGTCGCCGATCGGTAGCGTCACCTCGCCGCTGCAGGCAAGGACTCTCGCCTGATCGTCGAAGCTGACCTTGAGCAGTCCGACGGCCTTGGCATACTCCCAGGCCTGGACGACGCAGACCGGGTCGCCGTCGAGGTTCCTGACCACCGTCGGATAAGGGCCGGACGCCGCGCCGATGCCGAGCGCTGAAAAGTCGCCGAGCAGCGTGTGCGAGTCGCCGCCGACGATCACATCGACCTCGCTCAATTGGGCGGCCATTGCCAGGTCGGCGGCGTAGCCCTGATGCGTGACCAGGACGATGTGCCGGATTCCCCGTGCGCGCAGTTCGTCTATCGCCTGGCGGGCAGTCTCGATCTCGTCGAGAAAGCGCGTGCTCGGGAGCGGGCGCGACGAGTTCATCGTCTTGCCGCGCACCTCGATGCCGACGATGCCGACGGTCAGTCCGTCCAGGCGTTTGCTGACGTACGGCTGCAGGTAGTCGTGCGCCTTGTGCGGCGCCAGCGGTGAGCCGATCGCCGGTTCGACATTGGCGGCGAGCACCGGCGTCCGGCAGCTGCCGGCACGCAGGTGGTCGAGAAAGCGGCGCAGGCCGGAATCGCCCTCGTCGAACTCGTGGTTGCCGATTTCGAAGGCGTCGAAGCACACCGTGTTCATCAGCGCGGCATCGGCTTCGCCGGTATACAGTGTGTGATAAAGCGTGCCGGTCATTGCGTCGCCGGCGTGAATCTTGAGCAGATTGGGCAAGCTGGAGGATTGCCTGAAGAGCGTCGTCAGGCGGGGAAATCCGCCAAGCGTGACACGTGTGGCAACCCCGTCGAGGCTGATTTCGAAGTTGGCGTGCGCTTCGAGATTCGAGTGATGGTCGTTGATGTGCGCGATGTGGACTTCGCGGCCGTTCGCGCTCCTTGCCACATCGAGCGGCGGCGTCTGACACGCGCTCAGTGCCAGCGTCAGGATAAGAAAGAGGGCGTTGGTGAGCAGGCGGAGCGAAAGCATGAAGCGCATGATCCTCATTCTGGGCGGTGGCGACGAGACGAAACAGTATTCCACATTGTGCTGACGAATGGGTGGCTGGACGATGCGGCGCAGAGCGTCGCGCAAGGCGCGTTGCCGGGTCTTTTGTCTACCGGCTGCCATTGTCTATGCCAAGACGCGGGCAACTGCTAGACTGTTAGGCGCGCCCGGGTCGAAAGGTGGGCGCGGGACGGGTCCGGCGCGAGATTGCGCTGCTTTTCTAGGAGGCAGAGATGGGTTTTTTTGATTTCGTCAAGCATGCAGGTGAGAAGCTGTTTGGTGCCAAGGAAGCAGAAGAGGCGTCCGCCGCGGTGGCCAGCGCGCCAGACGACGACGCGGCGAAGGCGCGAGTCGACGAGTTGAACCGCGAAGCCGGCGCAGCGATCGAATCCTATGTCAATACGCAAGGCTTGTCGGTGACCGGCTTGACCGTCACGTTTGACGGTTCGACCGGCGTGGCAACCGTTTTTGGCGTCGCCGCCGACCAGGCCAGCAAGGAAAAGATCCTTTTGTGCTGCGGCAACGTCACGGGAGTTTCCCAGGTCAACGACATGATGTCGGTCGACCAGAGCGAGCCCGAGGCAAGCTTCTATACGGTCGTCTCCGGGGACAACCTGTCGAAGATCGCCAAGGCGCACTACGGTGATGCCAATCAGTACATGGTGATCTTCGAAGCGAACAAGCCGATGCTCACGCATCCCGACAAGATCTATCCCGGGCAGGTCTTGCGCATTCCGCCCCAATAGCGGCAGCTCTATTCAGGGACAATCATGGGAATCATCTGGACAATCGTTCTCGGCTTCGTGATCGGCGTGGTCGCGAAGCTGATTCATCCGGGCAAGGAGAACATGGGCTTCATCGTCACCGTTCTCCTGGGCATCGCCGGTTCGTTCTGCGCTGGCATCGTCGGCCAAATGCTCGGCTGGTATCGGGCGGGAGAGGGTGCCGGCTTCATCGCTTCGGTGGTCATGGCGATCATCCTGCTCGTCATCTACGGCAAGGTGCGTAGCGGATCGTCGTAAGCTCCGGCGGCTTCGGCTAGGTGAACGCGCCTAGCCAGCCGGAACCTTCGCCGGCTGTGCGCTTAATCCGGCGCTTGGCGCGGCCGGCTAAGGCGCTCTAACATCGCGCGTACGGCCTTGATTTGTTTGCCGTCGCGCGTCTGATAATCGTCGCCGGTATAGCCCCACCAGTCCCAGCAGGCGAAGGGATTGGTGATCCATTTCCACGACCACAGCGCCGGGCCGTGGCGTGCTGCGGTCTGCGGATAGAGCGCGATGATCCGGTTGGTGTCGGCCCAGCGGTTGTAGCCGGCACCCTCGACGAAGCGTCTGCCGATCTGCCCGGCGCTTTGCCGACAGCCGTGGAAGACGACATGGATGCGGCAGGGCGAACTCCGGCAGGCACGCGGGACATAGACGAAGCCCTCTTCGGCGAGTGAGGCGTCGATCGGCCTGCCGTCGATATAGGGCTGCTGCTTGAAGCGCAGCAACTCGCCGCCCGGCGTCGCTGCCGGCGCCTGCAGCGGACCGAGCAGGTGGCTCAGGATTTCGCCGGCGGCGTCGAGATCGCCGCAGCGGTTGATGTAGGGCGAGGCAAACTTTTCGCAGGCGTTGGGCTGCGCCTCGCTCACCGAAATCATGGCGTGCGCCGCTTCCGGGTGGCGAACGAAGCGGATCGCCGCAGGCGGCAGCCATTCGGCGTAATACGCGGCGAGTCGTTCCATTACCGGTGTGGCTACCGTCTCATCCCGGCCGCCGGAAAAGAGCCAGACGCGATCGTCGCGCAGGCCGTCGAGCGGATCAATACGGTTCTGCCTGGCCAGCGCTTCGCTGCGTTGCCGCAACTCGGCGACCGACGGTAGCGGCGCCCACGACGATGGCGCCATGCATTGGGTCAGCGCGCGCCAAGCTGAGCCGTCGGCGCAGGCGTAAGGTCCGCCGGCGAGCACGCCGGCGCCGCGCACCAGGCTGGCGTGCGCGACCTGGAACTGAACGGCCATGTAAGCGCCGGAAGAGACTCCGGAGACGGTCACACCCGCCAACGCTGCGCCGAGCGCCGGCAGTGCTGCGAGTGGCGGCTGGGCGGCTGCCTTCGCCGGGAGGAGCAAGGCGGGAAGCAGGAGGGCTGGCGCAAGCAGTGGGCGCGTGCGGGCAAGGAGTGCCGTCACGCGGCGGAGGACCCGCTTCGCCTTCTGCCTTGTGCATCGGTGTGGCCTTCCCCAGCGCGGCGGGCGGCCTGTTGTCCGGTCGGTCGCCGCCGCCGGCTCGTTGCCTCTCGCGAGTGGGGAAGCGGTCGCCAGTTCGTAGTCGCCGACTTGATTCTGCACGAGATTGTTCATTTCCATACGCTGGGTAAAGGCCTGGAGGTGATTGCGCGTGAACTGGCCAGCCGACACGCCGCGTGCCGTAACCGGGCACTCGCCTCGGCTACGAAGCCGCGCGCTGCGTGCCCGACGGGCTGGAAGGCGGAGCTCATAACGTCGCGGATGAATCGTCCGTGTTCGTCACACCGGGCTCGACGCCATTCGGAAACGCGGTTGAGCGCTTGGTCATTCGGTGAACCGCCCGCTGACGCGAAGGCCGCAACGGCGGGCTGATCGCTGCCGCTAGGAATGATATCGCCGATGCCGCTCGCCGCCAATCGAGGTGCCCGCCCTCCGCAGGCGGCGCCGAAAAAGCGGCGTTGCGCGATCGCTCTCCCGTCGTCAGCGCACTTGCTTCGCCGCAGCCATCGTGTGGTGGCCGGCTGCACTCGCCGCACCGGGCCAGGCACAGCGCGGGCGAGTTCGCTTACACTTCGCGGTTGGCCAGCGTCGCATCCTTGACCCCGCTCGCGCAGTGCGGTATATCAGGGTGCCTGTGGGGGTTGCATTCGGTGCGTGCGCCCGTTTGCCGCCGGTTTGCCCGGTGCCGGGGGGCCGCCGCGATTGCGGCCCGGACCGATGGAGTGCTTGACTACGTTTGGGGAGCGATGATGGAACGTGAAGCGATGGAGTACGACGTAGTGGTCGTCGGGGCAGGTCCGGCGGGTCTGAGCGCGGCAATCCGCCTGAAGCAGCTCAACCCGGAACTCGGTGTCATGGTGCTGGAGAAAGGGTCGGAAGTCGGCGCGCACATCCTGTCCGGCGCGGTCATGGAGAGCCGCGCGCTCGACGAATTGTTGCCCGACTGGCAGGCGCAGGGAGCGCCGCTTGGCGTCCAGGTCAACGAGGATCAGGTCTATCTCTATCGGAGTCAGACGTCGGCCGTTCGCCTGCCCGCCTTCGCGGTACCGGCGCCGATGCACAACCTGGGCAATTACATCGTCAGTCTGGGCAGCCTCTGCCGCTGGCTGGCCGAACAGGCCGAGGCGCTCGGCGTGGAAATCTTCCCGGGCTTTGCCGCGGCCGAGATCCTGTACCACGATGACGGTGCGGTGAAAGGCGTGGCCACTGGCGACATGGGACGCGACAAGCGTGGCGAGGCGAAGGACAGCTTCCAGCCGGGCTTGGAGTTGCACGCCAAATACACGCTGTTTGCCGAAGGTGCCCGCGGTCAACTGGGCAAGGAACTGATCGCACGCTACGATCTGGCCGCCGGCAGGACCGCCCAGCACTACGGTATCGGCATCAAGGAGCTGTGGCAGATCGACCCGGCCAAGCATCGCGCCGGGCTCGTCGTGCACGGTGCCGGCTGGCCGCTCAGCGAACACGGTGCGACCGGCGGTTCGTTCCTCTATCACATGGCGGACAATCAGGTCGCGGTTGGCCTGATCGTGGATCTGAACTACGCCGATCCCTATCTCTCTCCCTTTGAGGAATTCCAGCGCTTCAAGACGCAAAGCGGCATCAAGGCGTATCTCGAGGGCGGCAAGCGCCTCTGCTATGGCGCCCGGGCGATTACCAAGGGCGGTCTGAACAGCCTGCCGAAACAGACATTTGCCGGTGGCCTGCTGCTGGGCTGCGATGCCGGGACCTTGAATTTCGCGAAAATCAAGGGCATCCATACGGCGATGAAATCGGGCATGCTGGCCGCCGAGACGGTGCACGCTGCTCTGCAGGCGGGCGACCAGGGGCGCAGCGAACTCGTCGCGTATAGTAATGCCTTGCAGAGTTCATGGCTTTACAACGAACTCTATTCGGCGCGCAATTTCGGGCCGGCGCTGCACAAGTTCGGCACCTTCCTCGGCGGCGCATTCAACTGGATACAGATGAACCTCTTTGGCGGAAAGATGTTCTTCACGCTGAAGGATGAAACTGACGACCATTCGCAGCTCGCGCGCGCGGCCGATCGGCAGCCGATCACGTATCCAAAACCGGATGGCCAGATCACCTTTGATCGCCTCTCATCGGTCTTCATGTCGAACGCGGCGCATGAAGAGGATCAGCCGGTCCACCTGCAGTTGCTCGATCCGCAAAAGGCGATCGTGATCAACTTCCGCGAGTACGCCTCGCCTGAACAGCGCTACTGTCCGGCTGGAGTGTACGAGATCGTCGAGGAGGCGAGCGGCCCGCGCCTGCAGATCAACGCGTCGAACTGCGTACACTGCAAGACCTGCGACATCAAGGATCCCACACAGAATATTCGCTGGGTGGCGCCCGAAGGCGGTGGCGGTCCGAATTATCCGAATATGTAGATATCGCTTGCCGCGGGGAAGGCGTTCAGCCGGCAGCCATGGGTGGCAGCGGTGGGGTGGCAGTGGCTCAAGCGGCCGGTGGCCGCGGCCACTTTCCTTGCGCGAGGTGTTGCGCAAGCGCCCAGTCGATGTGCTCGCGCACCAGCGGCGTCGCCGAGTCTCTGCGCTGCTCGAGGGCAGCGACGACTTGCGGCGTCCCTGGCGCGTTACCGAGCGCCACCGCGATGTTGCGCAGCCAGCGTTGATAGCCGATACGGCGGATGGCGCTGCCCGCCATCCGCGCGGCGAACTCCTCTTCGCTCCACGCGAAAAGCGCTGCCAGTTGCGGTGCGTCCAGCCCATGTCGCGGCGCAAAGTCGGCCTCACCGAACTGTCCGAAGCGGTTCCACGGACAGCAGATCTGGCAGTCGTCGCAGCCATAGATTCGGTTGCCGATCAGCGGGCGCAGCGCGTGCGGGATGGGGCCGGCGAGTTCGATCGTCAGGTAGGAAATGCAGCGCCGGGCATCGACCTCGTACGGCGAAATGATCGCGGCGGTTGGACAGGCGTCCAGGCAGCGCCGGCAACTACCGCAGTGATCAGCGATCGGCGCGTCGGCCGGTAGCGGCAGGTTCGTGTAGATCTCGCCGAGAAAGTGCCATGAACCCATGCAAGTCAAGCTCAGCGTGTGCTTGCCGCGCCAGCCGACGCCAGCCAGGCGGGCGAATTCGGTTTCGAGAACCGGCGCGGAGTCGCAGAAGGCGCGGCAGGCAAATCGCTCGCCCAGGCCGCGGGCGACCAATTCAAGCCGTAGTTCGTCGGCCAGTTGCTGCAGACGGCGACGCATTGTCTTGTGATAATCGCGCCCGAGCGCGTAGCGCGAAACGTAAGCCAAGGTGCCGTCGGCGAGCACTTGCCGGGCATCGGCAGCGACCGGCCAATACGGAAGGCGTGCCGAGATGACGGTCAGCGCGCCCGGCAACAGGCTTTGCGGTGCGCAGCGCAGGGGCGCGTGTTTGGCCATATAATCCATCTCGCCGTGGCGGCCGAGAGCCAGCCAGCGCAGCAGGTGGTGGCTGGCTGCCGAGACGTCGGCGCGCGCGATGCCGATCGCTGAGAAGCCCAGCGCGCGCCCCCATTCCTTGATCCTGATGACCAGATCGGCGTAGGCGCAGGATTCGTTTGCCTGTTCGCCGTCCTCACGCCTGGTGGAGTCAAGCCCTTGCATAGCCCGGATCATACCCAGTGTACGCTCAGACTGCAGCTTCCCGACGAAACGGCCACCGCCAACCTGGGTGGCCAATTGGCGCCCCTGCTATTTCCCGGCATGGTGGTCTGGCTCGAGGGCGGGCTGGGTGTCGGTAAGACCACGCTGGTGCGTGCCCTGTTGCGCGCCCTGGGCCACCGCGGCTCGGTGAGAAGCCCTACCTACACACTGGTTGAAATTTACGTAATTTCGAGGATATACTGGTATCACTTTGATTTCTACCGGTTTAACCTTCCAGAAGAGTTTGTGGATGCAGGGCTTGGCGAATATTTCCGTGGTGATTGCGTGTGTTTGGTCGAATGGCCGCAAAAGGCCGTTGGCTACGTGCCGCCGGCTGACCTGGTCGTACTCCTGCAGATGGCGGAGAACGGAAGGGTTGGCGAGGTCGTTGCGTACAGTGAGGAGGGCAAACGATGTCTGAGCGAACTCCGAAGTCATTGGCCGGTCGTCGCCAACTGATCAAGCTGGCTGGCGCCTCGCTCTTCCTGAGCGTCAGCCCGCTGCCAGCGGTCGCGGCCAGCCGCAGTTCGGGCATTACTGCAGTGCGCATCTGGCCGGCGGCGGACTACACACGGGTCACGATCGAGCACGCTGCGCCGCTCAAGTACGCGCACTTTACCGTGAAGGATCCTGATCGGCTGGTAGTCGATCTGGAAGGCGTCGAGTTCAACAGCGTGCTCGAAAGCCTGGCGAGCAAGGTGGTAGCCGACGACCCGAACATCCGCCGCTTGCGTGCCGGGCGCTACAAGCCGGGCGTCGTTCGGTTGGTCATGGAACTGAAGAACGAGGCCAACCCGCAGGTCTTCGTGTTGCCGCCGGTCGGCAACTACGGACATCGACTGGTGCTCGACGTCTACCCGCTGAACCCGCAGGATCCCTTGCTTTCCTTGCTCGACCGCGGTGAGCCCGGTACGCCGGTCGACGGGCGGGCGGGCGGCAAGGCCGACAGCCGTCCCGAAGCGCTTGCCGAAACGCGCCCCGAGGCGAAGGTCGAGGTGAGGAGCGAGGCCAAGGTCGAGACAAGAAGCGAAGCGAAGTTCGATGCCCGGGCCGAGTTGCGAGGAGAACATGCGGGTGAAAGCAGGCAGCTTGCCAAGCGGCCTGGCAGGCCGGTAGTCGACCGCTTGGTTACGATCACCCTTGACCCCGGACACGGCGGTGAAGACCCGGGGGCCGTCGGCCGCGGCGGGAGTTACGAAAAGAACGTCACGCTGGCCGTTGCCCGACGCTTGCGCGCCAAGATCGAGAGTGAGCCGAACATGCGCGCCGTCCTGACGCGCGATTCGGACTATTTCGTTCCGCTGCAAGCCCGCGTGCAAAAGGCGCGGCGCATCCAGTCCGATCTCTTCGTGTCGATCCACGCCGATGCCTTCGTTCGCCCCGACGCCAACGGCTCATCGGTCTTCGTCCTCTCCGAGAGTGGCGCCTCGAGTTCGGCAGCGCGCTACCTGGCGCAGAGGGAAAACGCGGCCGATCTGATCGGTGGCGTGAACATTGACGTCAAGGATCCCGTCCTCGCGCGTACGCTGCTTGATCTCTCGCAGACGGCAACGATCAACGACAGCCTGAAGCTCGGCAAGGCTGTGCTCGGCGAACTGGGAGGGATCAACCGCCTGCACAAGGCGACCGTCGAGCAGGCGGGTTTCGCCGTCCTCAAGGCGCCGGATATTCCGTCAATCCTCGTCGAAACCGCCTTCATCTCCAATCCAGAGGAAGAGAAGCGTTTGAATGATGACGCGTATCAGGACAAGATCGCCGAGGCGATTCTCTCGGGGATCCGGAAGTACTTGGCGAAAAACCCGCCGCTGGCCAAATCGAGGCTTGCCCGGCTCGACTAACCGCGTTGCCGCGCGATCAGACGACGCGATCAGAACATACCGGCGGCCCGAAAATAGCGGTTTCAAATCGCGCCCGGCACTGCTAAAATTGTCGCCGTTGCTATGCTTCACAGCAGCAGGCCGCTGTAGCTCAGTCGGTAGAGCAGCGCATTCGTAATGCGAAGGTCGACAGTTCGATTCCGTCCAGCGGCACCAAATAAACAAGCACTTAGCCATACCCGCAAGGTCTGGCTTTTCTGTGGGGTTACGCCGGGGTTACATTTGCCGTTTCTTGGCCTGTAATCTTGCCCGCCGCGCCATCGCCGCGTCGGCCGGAAATTTTTCATCGCCGGTGACGGACACCTTGCCGGACGCCATGGCTGCGGACACCATCGCCGCCCCAACGAAAAACCCGGCGCTTGGCCGGGTCTGGTTCCAGTGCCTCAATCAATTGGCCTTCGCTCTGGCGGAAGAATCCCGACCTCCTGCAACTTCTGCAGCATGCTTTCGCGCTCGCTGCTGCAGTAGTTCTCCAGGTCGACGGCGAGGTAAGCCCCGGCACTGGCTAGCTTGACGATGCGTGGCGAGAACTTCTCGCCTTCGGCTTCTCGCTGGATGCTGACCAGAATCTCATTCAGCCAGCCGAAACCCTTCGCAGCCATCTTGGCGGGGCCAAGAACATCCTCGGGTGGTTGACCGAAAGCTTCCTTGATGGTGGTGACCAGGTCTTCGGTTCTCATGGCTGGAGTCCTCCGACCTTCAGATCGTCGCGCCACCGTTCGGCCAGGTCTGCGTACCGCGCAGCGATGCCCCGGCCAGCGGCGATCAGGCTGCCTTGGGCCAAGAGGTTGTCGCTTCCGTCGATCTCGCCCAAGAGCACTTCAAGACAGGTGAAGGCTTTGCTGCACGCCAGGAAGTAACCGATCGCCTCCTCAACGTACATCCGTCGGTGTGCTCTGTCCGGGGAAAACGATTCCTGACCGCCATTGCGCGCCCGCAGGCCGTCGATCACCGCGCGGGCGATCGCTTCGGCGAAACCGCATTCCTCGCCCCATCCGGTATTGCCGAACGTGGTGGACTCTCCGCGCCGGAAGTCGCAGCTGCCGGACAGGGCGAACCGCACGGCGTTGTAGGCTTCCAGTTCGCTGTGCTCTGCCAGTTCGGCGATTTCGGCCAGGTAGGATTGGCCGACGGCGTGCTTGCTACCCCAGTCCTCAAGGGGTTCGTGCGTCACGGACCAGTTGATCAGCCGGCCCGCGTCGTCGCGCCTCGTGAAGCTCAGATCGTCGCGGCTCATGATCGGGTTGATGTTGTTCTCAGCCACGGCACACGCTCCTTTCGGCAACGGAGAGGAACGACGCCAGGACAGCCGGCAACGGCTCGTCACTGCCATGCAGGGCATCTTGCAGGACGTACAACCACTCAACGAGGATGCGCGCCGATTCGCGCCGGTTTGGTGGCAAGCTGGCATTGACGACAAGACGAGCGTCGTTGATGGCATCGAGCAGAATCAGGCCAACGGCGGCCAGGGCGTTGATGCCGTCAGGCGTGAAGCGGTTGAGGGAAGGCAGCGTGCGGGATTGGCGCACGTCGGCGCCGGGGGTGTTGGACATGGTGTGACTCCAAGTAGCGTTGATGTTCTCGCCGTCCCTGACGCCAATCAAGGAGGGCAGACCGTGCGGGTTGGCGTACCGGTACTTGGAACCGGCGAGCACGAAGGCTCCCCGCACGGTCGCCCAAAACCGGGAACCATGCCAACGGACATGAAAAAAGCCGCGATGCAGGCGGCTTGTCCGCCAAGTATCCGAGACGCCAATCTCGCATCGCTGATGCGCAGCGACGGCGCCAGTATCAGCCAGTCACCAGCAGCACGTCAAGGACTTGCGCAATCGCGCCAGGACGAGCGATCTGCGTCGGGGCAATACCCATCTCCGACTGCGCCACAAAACGCCCCCTGAGCATCGCCAGCGAAGGCTTGCCATAAGCATTGCGCAGTGCAACGTATGCAATTCTTGCGCCAGTAGTGCCTGTTACCCGCTGAACGTCATCAGCAGCAAGCTGAGGCACGGTGCATGCTTTGCGTTGCGTTGCTAATGGCATTGTGCAGCGCGGTTCTTGTCAGGCGTTCGACTCGTCGCCATTGGACCAAACCTTGTGGTCAACTTGGGTGTCTATGGCTTTGGTTGCGGCCAGGGCGGCTGCCGCTCTACAAGACCGGTTTCTGCTTCTTCGGCCTTCCGCCCTGTTACGTCCCGCCCGATTCAAGACTCTGCGTCGCGAGCTATTCCGGGGTGAGACAAGAGGAAAGTCCCACGCTGTAGTCGGGCGGATTTTGGCCGGCATCAGCGTGGGACAAGGCGCTTA
>NZ_JAPUVR010000141.1 GCF_029255125.1 Accumulibacter sp.
GCCCGCCAGCGAGTCCGGGCGAGCCAGCCTGCGCCGGATGCTGGTCGTCGTGCTGATCGCGATCCTCGGGCAGCTTGCGGGTCGGGTCGGCGCAGCCGACGTGCTGAGCCTCTCGTTCGGCAAGGACAACGCCCCGTTTGCGCTCCCGGAGACGCTCGAGGGCATTTCCTTCGATATCCTGCGGCAGACCTTGGGGCGTGAGGGCTATCTGTTCAAGCCGGTCTATGTGCCGTACGAGCGGCGCTTCAAGGTGTACAAGGAGAAGGATCTCGATGTGCTGAGCGAGGCGCGGCCCGAATCGGTGGCGCTCTACCAGTTGGACGGCTTTCTTTCGGTTCCCGCCATACGCTTCGACAACGTCGCCGTCTTCCTGAAGAAGAATCGCTTCTCGATCACCCGCACGGCCGACCTGGCCAAGCACAGCGTCATCTCGTGGCAGGGCGCGCAGTACGTGATGGGCGACGAGTATGCGGCGATGGTGAAGAGCAACAAGCGCTATCAGGAAAACAGCAAGCAGCGCGCGCAAGTGATGATGTTGTTTGCCGGTCGCGTCGAGGTGCTACATATCGACACCAGCATCTTCGCCTATTGGCGCAATCAGGTCGGCAAGACGACCGACATCGACGTCTGGCAGGACATCGAGACTTACCACTTCGGCGAAATCTATTTCAACTACCTGTTCCGCGACCGCCAGGTGCGCGACCTGTTCGACGCGAGGTTCAAGGAACTGCGCGAGCGCGGCGACTACGCGCGGATTTATCAGAAGTACACCGTTCTCGAATCGAAGCCGGAGGCGCCGCGCGAAAACGCTCAGCGAACGCGGTGAGCCCGCGCGTCGGCGGTTAGCGGCGCAAACGGGCGCGACTCAGCGCTGGTCGGCCAGGTACGACCAGTTGATCTTTCGGCGGGGCAGCAGGTAGTCGAGTTCCTCGGCTGGACGCTCCTGCAGGCGCAGCGGGCGCTCGATGCTCATCGTGTCGTCTTCCGCCAGGTCGACCATGATCGACTGTCGGCGCGGTACTTCCGGCGCGTAGACCAGAACCTTGGGTTTGAGCGGCTTGCCGGGCGGTGCCGAGCCGACGACGGCGGCGACCCGGCCGTCGGCAAGTTGCACGATCGAACCCGGCGGATAGACGCCCATCGCGCGGACGAACAACTGCAGCAGCGTCGCATCGAAAGCCTTCTTCTCGCGCGTCCACATCGCCGACAGCGCTTCGGAGGGGGACAGTGCACAGCGGTAATCGACCGGGTTGACCAGATTGTCGAAGCGGTTGGTGATGGCGACCAGGCGCGCCGCCAGCGGGATGGCATTGCCGGCCAGACGGTCGGGGAAGCCGCTGCCGTCGAAGCGCTCGTGGTGCGCCAGAATCGCGTCGAGCATCGCTTGCGACAGGTTGCCGGCACGCGCCGCCAGTTCGTGCCCGGCGCGGCAGTGGTTCTGATAGATCGCTTCCTCGTGCCGGTTGCGCTCGTTGTTGCGCAGGATCGACGCATTGATCGTCACCTTGCCAATATCGTGCAACAGAGCGCCAATGCCGAGCGCGCGCAAGGCAGCTTCCGGCAACTGCGCCTGCTTGCCGATGAGTAGCGCCAGCGTCATCACCGAGAGCGCGTGCGCTGCGTGTCCATCGTCCTGCGCCTTCTCGGCGATCAGCGCGATGGCGCTGTCCGGGTCGGCGAGCAGCGCCGCCGTCGACTCGGCGCTGACTTTGTCGACCTGCCTGACCGCCTCCCGCGGGTTGGTGGTGAAGTGCCGAATCGCGCCGCCAACCGCTTTCGCGGCGCCGACGAAGTGCTGCTGCGCTTTGTCCAGACGCTCGCGCAGTTGCGTCATCTTGCGCGAGCGTTCCTGCTTCTCGGCCATGCGCGCTGCCGCTACCGCGCGCAGGCGGGCGCTCTCCGCGGCGCTCGCGGCCGGGTCGGCAGCCGCCTCTTCGCCCGGCGGCTGGCGTGGCAGCGGCGGAACCCGGCAGCGCGTCGGGTCGCAGAAGATCTGCGGCAGGTTCATCGCTGCGATCAGGCGTGCCTGCTCGTCGTCGGCGATGACGAAAGAGTTGAACATGAACTGATGTTCGATCCAGGGAACCGGCAAACGGACGTGTACGCCGGGGCGCAGTTGGCTTGCGTCGAGGCTGATCTCACCGGCTTGCGCCGTGGCGGAATCAGGGGCTGCAGACATGGCTTGTTCTCCCTTACGAAGCGGCGGCATCCGGCGGCCGGGCGACAACCGCCACTATAGGACAGTCCGGCCGGCCGTCGCCAGTCGATCGATGTCCGCCGTTGCTCCGCCTGGTCGCCAGCCATCGCGGGAGCTTGCACGGTTTAACCCCATCCGACCGACACGCGCGTCTACGCGTCCATGTTCAACCCCCGAAGGAGATATACCATGCGTGCGCTCATGTTGTCGTGCGTTTTGCTGTCCGCCTGTAGCCTGCTCGCGGCGCAGCCGCCACGACTGGTCGAACTGGAAGTGGTGAGTCGCGCGAGCGGCCAGGTATTGCCGCGTTACCCGCACCGTGGGGAAAACTGGATCGCCGGTGCGCCAGGCGAGCGTTATGCGCTGCGCATCAGCAACCGTAGCGGCGAGCGCGTACTGGCGGTACTCTCGGTCGATGGCGTCAATGTGATCAGTGGCGAAAGCGCGGCGAGCACGCAGTCGGGTTACGTGCTCGAGCCCTATGGGCGGGCCGAGATTGCCGGCTGGCGCAAGAGCATGAACGATGTGGCCGCGTTCTACTTCACTGCGCTGCCCGATTCCTACGCAGCGCGTACCGGCCGTCCGCACGATGTGGGCGTCATTGGCCTGGCGGCGTTCCGCGAGCGGCCGCCGGCCGCAGCGCGCGCCAAGCCGGCTTCGCCCGCGTCGGCCGAGGTCGCCGACGCTGCCGGCAGCGCCGGTGGCGCGTCCAGCCGGATGGCGGAAAGCGCGGCCAGCGCAGCGCCGACGCTGGGCACCGGGCACGGAGAACGACAATGGGCGCCGACGCGCCACACTTCGTTCGAGCGCGCGACGAGTTCACCCGAGCAGGTCGTCGCCCTGCGCTACGACGCGCGCGAGCGCCTGTTGGCGCGCGGCATCATCCCGCCCACCGTGCGTCCACCGCAAACCCGGCCGCGCCCGTTCCCGGCGGAAAACGGCTTCGTTCCCGATCCCTCGTGACGGCGAGTGTTCACGCTACCATTGGCGCCGATCTTCACGAGCGGGGAGCGCGGTGGCGCAGAGCGAACAGATTTCACCCGGGCGCCGGCGCCGCGCGCCGGATACGCGCGGCGACCAGCGGCTAGCGTCAGCGGCCGGATCGCACACTGCGCCCGCGTCCGTCTTGCCGGGCTGAGGTCGAGCTGGACGAACTGCGTACCGACGAGGGTCTGATGCACGCCTGGTGCTCCGGCGAGGAGACCGCTTTCGCCGCGCTCTACGCGCGCTGGCGGCTGCGCCTCTATCGCTACCTGGCCCATCAGGCGCCGAGCGAAGCGGATGAACTGTTTCAGGATGTCTGGCTGCGGATCAGCGCCGCGCGCAGCCAGTTCGTGGGTTCGGCGAGGTTCTCGACCTGGATGTTTCGCATTGCGCATCACCGCCTGATCGATCACTTCCGCATGCATGCGCGGCACCTTCTCGTCGAGTACGACGATGAATCGCTCGAGCAGATTCCGGCAGCGCCCGAACTCGACCCATTGACCTGCGTGCAGCGCCAGCAGGCGGCGGCCGCGCTGCTCGCCGCCGTCCAGGCGCTGCCGGCGCCGCAGCGCGAAGCCTTCCTGCTCGCCGAAGAAGGCGAGCTCAGTCTGGACGAAATCGCCCAGGCGATGGGCGTGCCGCGCGAGACGGCAAAGAGCAGGTTGCGCTACGCCCAGGCGAAACTGCGCAGCGCACTGGCGGTCTGGCGATGAACGAGCGCGATCGGCAAGTCTCGGCCCTATGGCGCGAAGTCGAGCACCCGGCACCGCCTGCGGCGCTCGACGCCGCCGTCCTCGCCGCGGTGCACACCGCCGCGCCGCCTGGCGCGCCCAACCTGCCGCGTGCGGCGGCCGGGCGCCGCTCGTTCTGGTGGCGCTGGCAAGCCGGCTTCGCGCTGGCCGCCGTGGTCGTTCTGTCGAGCAGCTTGAGCTGGCTGGTGCACGATGCGCAGCAAGCCAGCGAAGCGCCCGCCGCAGCGTCCGGCGCGCGCCCGGCGCCCGGCACGCCGGCGCCTCGCTCGCTTGCTCCGGCTGCCGCCGACGCCGAGGCGTTGGGCCCAGCGCCGGCTTCGCCCGCGACTGCGCAGCGCGCGCGCGAGCATGGCGCAAGGCCCGGCGGCGATCCGGGCAGGTCAGGAAGCAGCGGCACGCATCCGACGGTCGCTGCGCCGACCGCCTCGCGCGCCACCGCCGCGCCGTCGCCAGCCGATCCGCCGCGCGGCACGCCGGCCGGCAGTCCGGCACCGGCCGCAGCGGGCGGTGCCGGCGCCGTCCACCTGCCGGCGGCGACCGCACCGCCCGTGGCCGCGCCGCTTTCCGCTGCACCATCCGCTGCACCAGCCGAACGTGTCAGCGAAGCCGCTGCATTGCGCGAACGCGCCGCGCCGGCCGTGGCGGATGGCGCGATGGCCGGCGAGCACGCTGCGGACGACATGATTCGGCGAATTCGCGCGGCGCGCGCGCAAGGCCAGCTTGCCGAAGCGCAGCGCCTGCTTGCCTTGCTGCGCCATCGCCACCCCGAGCTGGAACTGCCGGCGGACCTGCGCGAGCCGACGCGCTAAGCCGTGTGTATCGTCAATGCTGCCGGACTTCCTCTTGCTTCACCCGGTTACTACGACCGGCCGAGGCTTGCCGTGCGGCATCTCGGAGCTGTGGCGCCGGAAATTCGGACAGCACGATAAGTGGTATTCTTGCCCCAGCGAACGGCTGCGGAAGCAGCCGCAACTCAAGCGAGAGCACGAAGAGAAGGTCCAGGCGGCACCCAACGCGGGCATTCAAGGCGCCGGTGGTTGGCGTGCATGGGCATCCAGACGCTCTATCGGAAGGCCAACACGTCCCGTCAGCCGCGGGGTGATGAGGTTCATTCAGTTCTGCGGCGCGAGCATGCCGTCGAGCGGTCCAATCCGGTGTGGGCGGCGGACATCGCCGACATTCCGCTGCACCGCGGTTTCTCCATCTGTTCGCCGTGATCGACTGGACCTCAAGGCGCGTGCTTGCTTGGCGGCTCGCCAAGATCGTGACGAAGGACTTCTCTTTCGATGCCGTGCGCGACATTCTCCGCGACGGGTAGCGGAGATCTTCAACACCGATCAGGCTTGCCCGTCCAGCCCCGACGAATCCATTGGTCTACTCCAAGCGCACGACCTCGGGATCAGCATCGGCGGCAGAGGGCCCTGGCGTGGCAAGGTCTTTGTCGATCGCCTGTGGAAGACGGTCAAGGACGAAGAGGTGTTTCTCAAGGCCTGCGGCGGCGCCTGCTTCGTGGCCCTCGCGTCGGCCATTCGAAACGCCGCCTGAGAATGAGGAAGGGGCTCCGTGGATTGGTCGAAGATGCACTGGCGCATCGGGCCGCTTGCCGTTGAAAAGGCTGGCGATTCTCCCAGCGCAGGTCGCTTCGCTCACAAGCTCCAGCGAGCTCCATCCGGTTTGGATAAGATCCGAGAAGGTCAAGACCAACCGCATCACCGGTCAGCCGGCCGCAGCTAGCAGGGCTCCACTTATCGAAGCGTCTGTGCTGGACAAACAAATGGGGCCACCTCCATGGCCGTTGGCAGACCTGGGCCAGTGGCTCCTTGACCGGGTAAGCACTGGGCAGATGCAGCACGAGCAGATGACCTGACGGCCGAGAGCGAAATGGCGGACTGGTCATACGAAGCGGCGCTCGACGAGCCGCTGCCGGAGGTCGGCAGCGATCCGGCGGCGATCTCGGCGCCTGGAGGGATGTCGCGTTCAGTCGTGGCTGATGGCGCGTCGGCAACGAGCAATCAATCCCAATCCGGAGAGCGCGAGGAGCAGTGTGGCCGGTTCGGGAACCCCGGTGGATGTGGCGTTGAACGTGAAGTCGTCGATCATCCAGCGCGTTTGGTGGGGCTGGACGACGGAATTGTTGCCGCTCAGGCGGAGCGAGGTGATGCCACGGAAATCGGCCTGTACCCAGTTGTAGCCGATAGCGAGATTGACCGTCAGGCTATCGACCAGCGTTGCGCCGTTGAAGCCTTCGAGAGTGAGGAGCGCGGCGGAATCGGACTGCAGCGCATCGTAGATGGTGAAGGTCGAGAAATAGGCACCGTTGAAATCGAAGGCCTTGCCGTTGGCCAGACGGCCGAGCACCGGGCCGGCGTAGTTGGATGCCTGATTCTCGCCGGAGGGAGAGTTGTAGCTGTTGCCGTAGCTGTTGGCGGCAGCGTAGCTGGAGTCGCCCCAGGCGAACAGGTCGGTATCGCCCACGGTGCCCCACAGAAAGCCTTTGTAAGGGGTCGGGACGTTCAAGACCCCGGACGCATTCATGACCAGATCGTCGAAATCCAGAACGTCGGCGCGCACGGTTTGCCCGGCGAGAAGAGCGCAGCACAGCAAGGCTGCCCGCGGCAGGGACTTCTTCGTCGTCTCCAGCACGCGCTGGGCCAAGCTGAAACAAGGTGAAGGGTCGCCGGCTGGCGCAGCCGCGATCGGGTCGAAAACAATGGATGGCCGCATCTTTGCTCTCCTGTGTGAAGGTCGAAAGCGCGCCCAGACTCCTGGTCGTGACAAGCTATCCTGGGCGCCTTGGATAGCGCCGATACAATACCATAACAATACCAAACAGACGTAACCGGAGGAGCAAGCAGTGCGTCCATTCGTTCTTGGCAACTACATGAACGCCCATTTCATTTCCGTCGATCGTTTGCCGGATTCCGGCGAGTCACTCGTCGCCAAGCGAGTGTTTCGGGAGCACGGCGGCAAAGGCTTGAACCTTGGGCTCGGTTTGCATCGACTGGGTGCGAACGTGGACATGCTGCTGGCGGTCGGCGCCGACGACGCCGGCGAAGCGGTCCGCCGGGCGTTGGTCGCTGAGGGAATGCGCGATGAGCTGTTCTTGACCTTGGGCGATGCCTCGGGCTTTGGCGTCGGCTTCATCGCGTCGGATGGCGGCAACTTCCTGGCCGTCCATCTCGGCGCCAACGCCTTGCTCGGCGCGCAGCATGTCGAGCGGGCTGCGGCGCAATTGGCGCGGGCAGATTGGCTGTTGGCTCACTTCGAGTTGCCCGACACGGTGATTCGCCACGCGTTCCGGCTGGCCCGCTGCTACGGTATTCCAACGTATCTCAACCCTTCGCCCTGGCGCGCGATCGACCGTGAGTTGCTGGCGATGACCGACGTGCTGGTGGTCAACAGCCAGGAGGCAGCGCTGTTGTTCGACCTCCCGGACGCCGTCCGTTGGTCGCGGGCGGAGTGGTCGGCACGCTTGCCTGGCCTGGCGACGCGAATCGGCTGGCGTGGTCGGGTACTCGCGGTTACGCTGGCGGCAGACGGGAGCGTTGCTCTTGGCGCGGCTGGTCGGATGGCCGCGGCGCTTCCCTTTGTGATAGAACAGGTTGATGCGACCGGCGCCGGCGACGCCTTCGGCTGCGGCTTGGTCGACGCGCTTTCGCGGGGCGAAGCGCTGTCGGCGGCGCTTCGTTTCGGCAATGCCTGTGGTGCCCACGTGGCTGCACGCGCTGGCATCTTCGCTCATCTGCCGCGGAAGGCCGAACTGGCGGACTTGCTCGGCCGCGCTAAGCCGGCGGGTCCAGATTGAGCGTCAAGCGGTAGGCGTAGGCGTCGCCGCGGAAAGTGCCTTCGACGTACTCGACGATTTGCCCGGTCTTGCTGAATGTCTTCCGTTTCATCAGCAAGCAGGGCGACGGCGCAGTAAATTCGAATACGGCGGACTCCGGCGCGCTGCTCATGACTGCCTCGATGGTTTGCTCGCCATGCGACAGGGCGATGCCGCAACGCTCGCTCAGGAAGTGATACGCCGAACCTTGAATATCCCAGTCGGCGAGAGCCGGCGCCGCGGTGAGGTCATACCACGCGACTTCGCGTGACAAGGGTATGCCATCCCCCAGGCGGAGGCGCACCAGGCGCAAAAACGGGGCGGTGGACGGGCGGCCGAAGAGCGAGGCGAGCGTGCGGTCGGTGACTACGCCATGTTCGAGCAAGCGGCTCGAAGGGACCATGCCCAGTTCGTGCATTTCCTCGGTAAAGCCCTTCAGTCGGCCAAGGCGTGGCGTCAGGCGGGGTGGCGTCCTGGCCGTCACCCCCGCACGGCCGTGCGTCTCCAGGTAGTTTCTGGCGCGCAGTTCCTCATACGCACGCCGGACGGTAACCCGGCTGAGGTTCAGCATTCCGGCCAGGGCGCGCTCCGAGGGAAGGCTCTCGCCGTCGGCGATTTCCCCGGAATCGATCAATGCAGACAGCTTGCGCAGCATCTGCAGATAACTGGGCTCGGCAAGCGATCGATCCGGCGCGATGCGATGGATCATCGGTGGGGCGGCCGCACTTTTTCTTGGAGCAGTCATCGGTGAGCGAAGCGGAGTTGATGGCGAGGTTTCGCTTGACGATGATCGCCGAATCGAGTCGTCGCGGCCTATTGGCGGCACCACTCGGGGGAACGGGAGCAAGCGGGAGCGGACGACCCCAAGCGCGGAAGTATAGCGCCCGCCACACCCGGATTCCATCCGCTTTGCCTGGCGAACCGTCGAGACCCGGCGGTGGCGGGCATCGCGCCGATCATGCGGCGTCCGACGCCGATGCGCGCGCTACCGTGTCGAAGCGCGGGCAGGGGCGTTCGCTCTCCTCTTCGTTGACCAGGTGCAGGCGGCGAGTGCCCGGTCGATTGTCGCTACGGTTGGTGCGGGCAGTTCCGCGGTGCGTTGCTGGAGCGCTGCTGGCGAGAAGCGGTCGGGTTGCGCGGGCCAGGTTGCCGCGTGCGGCGCAGCGCCGGCAGGACTTCGAAAGCGGCTGGCGCGTGATCGGCCGCCGCAGCGCAGCGTTCATCGCCGAGTGAGCAGTGCTTCGCTGATCGGGCGAGCGAAGGAGAGGAAATCCAAGGTACGCGCAGCCGGGAACCGGATCTGGCGCATCCTGTGACCAGGGCTCAGCAGTTGATATGGCTTGGGGTGGCGGCAGAGCTTCACGCCCTGCGGGGGGTGCGGAACAACCCGCTAGCAGGAGACGCGTTGATCGAATTCGTATTCGGGGATCGGTTCTCCCGGGGGATCCTCCTGACCGACCGCTGCCGATCTGGCGGGCCAGACCGTCGAAATTCGTCATACTGCGCGGCGGTTTGGCTACCTGTCACTTTTCCACCTTCTTCAGCAGCGTGGGCTCCTGGCTCTCACTTCGCAACACTGCTTCTATCGAACCGTAGTCGAACTCATCGGCGCAAGAACGGAAATAATGACTCAGATCGACATTCCATTCGGCGATCTGCCC
>NZ_JAPUVR010000142.1 GCF_029255125.1 Accumulibacter sp.
CGCGTCGAAGGGGTCCGGCCCGAAGACCGAAGACGAGACAAAACTCAGATCGAACAGGCTGGGGTCGAGCAGCGACCCCGGATAGCTGAGTTTCATGGTAACAATGGGCGGCTGGGACATCAGGAAAACTCCTCATTCGGATAAGGCAAGTAAGGCTGTCCGTCGACCGCGGCGCGAGCGTGCCCCGGACGACGGTTCGGTAAATTGGCGGATCACGCTTGCGCGGCGTGCAAGCTGATCTCGTGTATTGTTTTTTCTCGTTGTGTGGGCGCCTGGCGAAGTTTTCACGAACTCCAGCAGGTCTTTTCCCGGGGCCTGCGCGTTCGCGCCAAGTGCCGCCTGGCGATACAGAGGCACTGGATGTGCATGCGTCTCCCGAACGTCACCGACATTGGCAAACCGCTCTCTGGCAATCAACGGCAGGCTGGTCGTGGGAAACGCCGAAACGGGGAAGCCGGACGGCCTCCCCGCCTTGCCTTCTCTTACTTCCTGCCACGCCGGACAACGGTCGCCAGCATGGCAACGGCCGCGACGGCCAGCAACGACAATGACTCGGGCTCCGGCACGACGAGAATCGGTTCAGCCAGGACAGGCAGGGCAAGAGATGACAGAGCGAGCAGTGAAATGAGTTTGTGCATGAGAACTTTCTCCAAAAACGTACGTTGGGGGTGGCGTTAGCAAGATGCCAAATGCGCCGTGATGCGGGGAGCAAGCTGGGCGCCAGCCGCATCAATGACACCACCATAATTCCTGCGGTACTTCAGTTGAAGCGGATGACGTTGGACAGTTGCGAATTTTTCCGCGGAGCGGAAAACCTGTTGCTGCGTTCCGGTACAGCCAGACACGCCAAGTGCTGCGGCCTCTCTCCCTATCGAGTTGCCAATAATTCTTCTTTTGGTGGCGGCTGCCACTTGCTCAGTTTCTTGCCGACTCTTGCCGGCCTTGACCAAGCCGCGCGGCAGCGCCCTGACGCCAAGCCCGGCAAAGCAAGTGCGTACTGCACCCGAAGACGACGCCGATTCGATCACTACCCGACGTCGACCCTGCTTTCGCTGACAATCGCCCGCCGGTGCTCCACATGGTCCCTCGCCCCATTTCTGCAAGCCAAAGAAAGTAAATGCATTTTTACGTTCCCGCCGATCTGCTATGGGAGCGATCAGGGGCTTCCGCAGCAAGGACATGATTTATCGCTGGGTCGTTGGGAAGAGCGGGGTAGGAGCTGCGCATACTGCTGTGCTCCCGTGCGCTGTTCCCGCATTGCTTCGCCCGCCCGCTTGACTCGCCCCGGAGGCGCTTCGCTGAAGAGCTCGCGGTTGGACCGGGAGAATGTTCGGCGAGGCGTAAAGCGCGTCCGCGGTCAGCCGAGGGTGGTTCCTCAGCAGGTCTGCGGAAAGGCAAATCCGCTCGGCAGAAGGCTGCTGCCGGCTCGGCAAAGCCGACCCATCGAAGACCGCCCGGGCTCGCACGCGGTCTATGACAAGGCGGTAATTATGTCGATAATTTATACTATTGCCGGGCCTTTGAAAAAGGCTCCATGGGCAGATACTGGAAGTCGCCCGGGAGGGGCGCCGATGACGCTGCGAAGAATAGCTTCGCCAACCACGCTGTCTGTGTGTAATTTCACGAATCGATGCACAAGACCCGCCAGGCGAACCACCCGTGAACCGGAAGCGGCCACTGATCCCAGTGGCTGGCTGCATGAGCGGCGGTTGCTGGGCAAGGGGCGGCGCAAAGCAGTATGGCCAGACGGCGGCGGCGCACACGCCGAGGCGAAAGCGACAGGTGCCGAAATGACAGAGGAACTGCCAAAAAGAGCACGTGCGGCCGAGCCGCGCACGGAGGAGAATATGGGTTGTCAGCTGTGCTCTGCGGCGACTGCCTTCCTCGCTGCCACGCGTACGACACCTCCCTCAGCCACTCGCGATAGTCCTCTAGCATTCGCTGCCATGCATCTCATCGAGCCTAGCGAACGTAGCCCGCAAAAAGCGGTGGACGACCCCTTCTTGCGGCGCAGGAGCAACCCGCGCATGGCCGCGGGGGTGGACCCGTGACCAGGCTTCTGCGATGATCGAGGTTTTGCTGTCCGGACGAACAGTGCACAGTAGTTGTCCGGCTCACTGCCGCATTCCGACCACCCAGCGCCTTGTGGCGCGCGCAGCGCGCTGAACCTGTGCGCGAGAAAGACCCCCAATGATTGAGCCTTCGCAACGCCCCGAACTCGCGCAGGCGCTGCTGTCGTTTCGCCAGGCCTTCGCGACCGTCGGCGCATTCAGCTTTTTCATCAATCTGCTGATGCTCGCACCTTCGATGTACATGCTGCAGATTTACGATCGTGCGCTGGGCAGTCGCAACGTGACGACGCTGCTGATGCTGACCCTGATCACGCTCGGCCTGTTCGCTCTGATGTCGCTGCTCGAATGGATACGTTCGATGGTTCTTGTCCGCATCGGCGGACGGCTCGATGTCGATACCAACACGCGTGTCTTCAACGCAACCTTTGAACGCAACCTGCGCCACGCAGGGCAGAATCCAGCGCAGGCGCTCGGTGACCTGTCGTCGGTCCGCCAGACCTTGAGCGGCGCCGGCCTGGTCGCGCTGCTCGACGCGCCCTGGATGCCGGTCTATCTGGTCGTGATCTTCATGCTGCACGTCCAGCTTGGCGTCTTCGCTCTGCTCGGCGTGGCCCTGCTCGTCGTCCTCGCGGTGCTCAATGAACGCGTTTCGGCTGCACCGCTGAGTCAAGCACAGAAGCTCGGCATGGCGGCGGGCGCCCAGGCCAACAACCATCTGCGCAACGCGGAAGTGATCGAAGCCATGGGCATGTTGCCGGCAGTCCGCGAGCGCTGGTTCCAGTTGCACCGTAAGTTCCTTGCCCAACAGGCGCTGGCCAGCGACCGGGCGGGCATGCTCAATGCGCTGACGCGCTTCGTGCGCATCTCGCTGCAGTCGCTCGCCCTCGGTCTTGGCGCGCTGCTCGCGATCGAGGACCAGGTGACCTCAGGCATGATGATTGCCGGTTCGATCCTCGTCGGACGAACGCTCGCACCGGTTGAGACCTTGATCGCCAACTGGAAGCAGCTCGTTTCGGCGCGCGCCGCCTACCAGCGCCTGACGACCCTGCTCCAGACCTACCCGGCGCGACCGCTCGGCATGCCGTTGCCGCGACCGCTGGGCGAAGTCAGCGTGGAAGATGCGACCACCGCGGCGCCGGGCAGCAAGCGGCCCATCCTCCGAAACGTCACTTTCAAGCTGACGGCGGGCGAGGTGGTCGCGGTCATTGGGCCGAGCGCCTCGGGCAAGTCGACGCTGGCTCGTCTGCTCGTCGGCGTCTGGCCGCCGCTGGCCGGTTCCGTCCGTCTCGATGGAGCCGAGGTGTTCAAGTGGAACAAGGACGAACTCGGTCCTTACCTGGGATACCTGCCACAAGACATCGAGTTGTTCGACGGCACGGTGGCCGAGAACATCGCCCGCTTCGGGCCGGTAGACGCTGACCAGGTCCTCGCTGCGGCGCAAGCGGCGGGCGTACATCAACTGATTCTGCAGCTCCCGAACGGCTACGACACCCCTCTCGGTGACGGCGGCAGCGTGCTCTCCGGCGGCCAGAAGCAGCGCATCGCGCTGGCCCGTGCGCTCTACGGCGACCCGGCGCTGATCGTTCTCGACGAACCGAACTCCAATCTCGACGACCAGGGCGAATTCGCCCTCGCCGAAACGCTGCGCCGCCTGAAGGCAAGACAACGGACGGTGGTGATCATCACCCACCGTATGACGACGGTTGCCGTCGCCGACAGCATCCTCGTTCTGCATGAAGGGACGGTCAAGGCACACGGGCCACGCGATCAAATTCTGGCTGCCATGCGCGCAGCTCCGCCGCCCGCTGCGGCGGCGGCAGGCGCACGCGGCGTTGCCCCGACAAACCCGCCCGCCGCCGGCCTGCCGGCCACGGCGTCGACCCCTGGCGCCTGAACCGCCTGACTTGAGAACGGCGAGAGAAATGTTGCAGCAAGCGAACAAGACGGACGACATCACTGACCTCAGCGAGGTTCCCAACGGCCAGGGCACCGCGGCGAGCGCGCCGATCGACATCAATTTCGGGCGCGTCGCACGCCTCGGCTGGCTGGTCCTTGCCGCCGGTCTGGGCGGCTTTCTCCTCTGGGCCGGGATCGCCCCGCTCGACCAGGGAGTACCCGCCAGCGGCCAGGTCGTCGTCAGCGGCAACCGCAAGACGGTGCAGAACCTCGGTGCAGGCAAGGTGGAAGCGATCGTCGTCAAGGATGGCGACGAAGTAACGGCGGGCGATGTCGTCGTCCGCCTCGACCCGACGCAGGCCCGCTCGCAACACGAAATGGCGCGCAGTCAATGGTTTGTCGCCAAGGCGGCGGAGGCGCGCCTGCTTGCCGACATGCAGGGACGAAACGAAATCAGCTTCCCGGAAGATCTCCTGCGCGAGCAGGACGACCCGCGCGCAGCGAGCGCAATGGCCGTGCAGACGCATCTGCTGCGCTCGCGGCAGGCTGGCCTGCAGGCCGAACTGAGCGCCCTCAAGAACACGCTTGCCGGTCTGCAGTCGTCCGCCAAAGGAATTGACGCGGCGCGGCGGGCGAAGGAAGAGCAGATGCGACTGTTGCTCGAGGAATTGCAGGGGCTGCGCGATCTGGCGGCCGAAGGCTACCTGCCGCGCAATCGCCTGTCCGAACAGGAGCGGCTGCTGGCGCAGCTGGGCGGCGCGATTTCCGAGGATTTTGGCAACCTCGGCCGGACGCAGCAAACGATTGCGGAAACCCGCATGCGTATCGTGGCGCGCGAGCAGGATTACCGGAAGGAGGTCGAAAACGCGCTCGCCGAGACGCAGAAGGAAGCGCGATCGCTGGAAAGCCGACTGGAAGGGCTCGCCTTCGACCTGGCGAACACGGACATACGCTCACCGGCGAACGGCATCGTCGTCGGTTTGAACGTGCATACGGTCGGCGGCGTGCTGCCCGCCGGCACGCCGCTGATGGACGTGGTCCCGAAGAACGAGCCGCTGCGTATCGACGTACAGATTCCTACGCACCTGATCGACAAAGTGAGAATCGGCCTGCCAGTGGAAATCACTTTCCCCGCGTTCAACCAGCGTACGACGCCACAAATCCCCGGCGAGTTTTCGCAGGTTGCCGCCGACGCGACCAACGACCCGCAGGGAAAGGTGCCTCCGCACTACCGCGGTCAGGTCGTGGTCACCGCCGCTGGCATGAAGAAGCTGGTGACGCACGATATCAAACCCGGCATGCCGGCCGAGGTTTTCATCAAGACAGGCGAGCGCACGATGCTCAACTATCTGTTCAAACCCCTCGCCGACCGCATGCGTTCGGCGCTTACCGAGGAGTGACCATGCGGCGCAGTCTTCAGGCTCTGGCTGCCGGCACACTGGTGCTATCTTCGACAGGCGCCCTCGCCGGTGGCCTGCTCGACGCGTATCTGGCGGCGCGCGCCAACGACCCGACTTTTCGTGCGGCGCGCTACGAGCGTGAAGCCGGGCAGCAGGCGATTGCCATAGGCCGCTCCAGCCTGCTGCCGGTCGTCGCAATCAGCGCGTCCTACTCGAAAAACCGCGGCGAACGTGAATCGACGACGAACACGCGGACGGAGGATCTCGACTACGCCGACAAGCAAGCAGCGCTCACCCTGCGCCAACCGCTGTTCAACTACGAAGCATTCGTGCGCTACCAGCAGGGCGGCGTACAGGCCGCGTACAGCGACGCCGTCTTCGACCGCAAGGAAGGCGAGATGACGGTGAAGCTGGCGGCAGCGTACTTCGAAGCGCTCTTTTCGGTCGAGCGGCTGAGCTTGGCCGAGGCCGAAATCACCGCCTACGAGGCACAGCGCGAACTCGCGCAGCGACGACGCAAGGGCGGCGAGGGGACGGTCACCGAGGTCGCCGAAGCCGAATCGCGCATGCAGCTCGCACGCGCCGGGCGCGCCGACGCGGCCGATCGCCTGCTGGTTGCCACACACGCGCTCGCCGTCATGACCGGCAAGCCGAGTGGCCGCCTATGGGTTCTGCGTCCCGATTTTGTTGCACCCGCTCTGCAGCCGGCGGGAATCGAGGAATGGTTGGCGCTGGCCGAGAACAACAGTCCGGAGTTGCGCGCACGGCGCAAGGCATTCGAGCTGGCTGGCCTGGACATCGAGCGAGTTCGCGCGGGTCACCTGCCGCAACTCGACCTGGTTGCCCGTGCCAGCCGCTCGGAAAATGAAACCATCTCAACGCTCAATCAGCGGACGAGAATCAACAGCCTCGGCGTGCAACTCAACATTCCGGTCTACGCCGGCGGGCGAGTCAGCGCACTCGCCGAACAGGCAGTCGCCAATCGCGAGCGCACGCGGGCCGAGCTGGAAGCCGTGAGCACCGAGGTCCAGATCGAGGTCAGGCGTCAGTTCCTCGCTGCCGTCACCGGAATCGACCGGATCGGCGCGTATCAAAAGGCGGTCGAGGCCAGCCGCGTGGCCAGCGAAGGTACGAAGCGCGGCATGGCCGCAGGCATCCGCACGAACACCGACGTGCTCGACGCCGAGCGACAGATGTTCGTCGCCCAGCGTGACCTCGCCCAGGCGCGTTACGAGTTTCTCGTCGGCAGTCTGCGCCTCAAGCTTGCCGCAGGAGTCCTCGCCGAGAAGGACATCGCCGAGATCGAAAAACTCCTTCGACCGGACGAGTGAGCCCGCCCGTCGAGCGAGCGCAGTCATGCGCACATGGCCGCGCCGACGCGCTCGCGAGCATGTGCCGGCTAAACCTGCCGCCGTCCCCGCCGACGCAACGATGCGGCCAGCAAAGCCGAGGCCAGACCGAAGAGGGCAAGATTGTTCGGCTCGGGCAGCGCATTTGCCGTGCCCCCGGGACCACTGCCCGTACCGCTGCCGGAAGAACCGCTGCCCGTCGTTCCCGAACTGCTCGGCAGATGACCGTCAACGACCAGTTCGAAGAGGTAGCCCCAATGCGGAGAACCCGCGTTGACCGAGTAGCGAAGATAACGCCCCTGCAGGTCGGCGGCCAGGTTACCCAGGCTGGTGGCATAGACGGCTCCCCAGTCGTCGCTGCGGCTGGCCGTACCGGACGCTCCGGTGTAGCTGAGGTTTGCTTCGGGGTGATAACCGCCGACCGCGAGGCTTGACCAACTGGCACCGTCGCCGCTCACGCTCAGGGTGAATGGGTCGTAAGTGTTGAGCCAGGCGTACAGCTCGACGCGGTCGAGGACGTAGCTCTGGCCGAAATCAACCTGCACCCAGCCCCCGTAGAAACCCGAATTCCACGCATTTAAGCCGGTATTGCCGGTCTGTCCCCAGTCGCCATCCAGGATGTTGGTATGGTCGTAGGCGTTCGCCGGGTTGTTGGTGCAGCCCAGGTAGCAGTGCGAAGCACTCGTCGTCAGACCGGAGTGCGTAATGATCAGCGCCTGTGCGGGAGCGGCAACGAGGCCTGCCAGTAGCGGCAGCACAGTATGAAGAAGCTTGCGCGACATGTCTTGAATTCCCTCCAGTTCATTTTGCCGGCGCAGAAAAGCAAAAACAGTGCCAGAGAATGAACTGCAACATAATACCAGCCCTTTACACCGGCATGCCAAGTGCAAGCACCCTGGCAAGTGTAAGAAATGTCGACAGTGCCTGGCGCAAGCGCACGCGGCGTGGATGTCTGGCGCCACCTCTGCGGCGTCGAAACGCCGCCGGCAGTCGCTCGTCGGGCATGATTCGTCGGCCCTGTCGAAAGCGCTTGCACCGCCCGCAGGTCTTGGCAACAATAGCCGACGCGTCGGCCCGACGCTTGCTTTTTCGCCCACCCCGCGCCGGTTGTATGCGCAGACTGGACCCTCGATCGGTGCTTGACCTGGTCATCGATAACGCGCTGGTATTCGACGGCGTCGGGCACCCGCCCGAACGACTTTCCGTCGGCATTCGCGACGGGCTGATCGAACAGGTAGCGAGCCGCATCGATCAACCCGCACCACGCCGGATCGATGCGACCGGGCTCTGGCTCACGCCAGGCTTCGTTGACATCCACACGCACTACGACCTCGAAGTCGAAGTCAACCCGGGGCTGGGCGAGTCGGTCCGGCACGGCGTCACCACCGTGCTGATCGGCAACTGCAGCCTGTCGGTCGCCTGCGGCGAACCGGCCGACCTGGCAAGCATCTTTCAGCGCGTCGAAACGCTGCCGGCGCAACTGATCGAGTGCTGGTTGCGCCAGGGCAGGCGCTGGCAGTCGTTCGCCGAGTACCTGGCGCACCTCGAGCAGTTGCCGCTCGGGCCCAATGTCGCCGCCCTGCTCGGCCATAGCGCGCTGCGCGTGCAGGTCATGGGACTGGCGCGCAGTGTCGGCGGGCTGGCACGGGCCGACGAGATTGCCGCCATGCAGGCGCTGGCCGCCGAGGGAATCGACGCCGGCTTTTGCGGCCTGTCGGTTGACATGGTCCATTGGCACAAAATCGGCGGCGTCTGGGCGGGTCGCGCGCTCCCCTCGCACCACGCCGACTATGACGAGTACGCGGCGCTTGCCGAAGCGTGTCGCGAACGCGATGCCGTTTTCCAGGTGACGCCGAATCCGGAACGCTCCTCCTCAGTGTGGAACATTCTCAAGCTCGGCGCCGCTTCGTTCCGCCGCCCACCCTTGCGCATGACCTTGCTCTCCGCGCTCGATCTCGATACGCAACCGGCACTGTGGCGCATCTACGCGCCTTTCCTGTGGGCGTACAACAAGCTGGCCGGCAACAACCTGCGCATGCAGACGCTCGCCGAGCCCTTCACGATCGTCTCCGCCGGGCCGCTCACCCCGCTGTTCGAGGAGTTCGCCACCGGCGTCGAGTTGAACAATCTGCGCGAGGCGCGAGAACGGCGAGCGCTCTGGCAGCGCCCCGGCTTTCGCCAGCGTTTCGCGTCCGACTGGCAGCGCCCGGGCATGAAGACCTTCCATCGCGATTTTTCGCGCATCGTCATCGTCCAGGCGCCGACCAGCGAATGGCAGGGACGCAGCGTGGCCGAGGTCGCCGCAGCCCTGCACCGGCCGCCGATCGAAGTGTTCATCGACCTGCTGGCAAGCGCCGACGAGGACTTCGTCTGGGTCGCCTCGAGCGCCAACAACCGACGGTCGATCCGTCATGCGCTGATGGCGCAGCGCTACATCCTGCCCGGATTTACCGACGCCGGCGCACACTGCCGCAATCTCGCCTATTACGACGGTGCGATCTCGCTGCTCCGGCAGGCGGTGCAGACGGGCTTCCTGTCGCCCGAACGCGCGATTGCCCGCGTCACCGGCGAACCCGCTGCCTGGCTTAACCTGGACGCCGGGGTCGTCGCTCCCGGCCGGCGGGCCGATATCGTCCTGCTCGATCCGGCCGCACTACGCACCCCCCGACCCGAACCGCTGCTGGTGAACGACCCGGCGCTCGCCGGTGCGCTGCGCATGGTCAACCGCGAGGCCCGGCCGCCGGTGCGCGCGGTCTTCGTGAACGGCCAGCAGCTCGTCGCCGACGGGCAGCCGCTTGCCGCGCTCGGCCGCAACAAAGCCGGGCGCCTGCTCGCGCGGCGTTCGCCGATCCGCGGCCTGGCTGCGGTGCGCCAGCGCTACCGAAACCGCATCGACGATCTCAACTTCGACCACGGCCTGACCGACTACTGGGACATCTTCGTCATGAAGCACCGCCGCTGGCCGAATATCCGGCTGCACGTGCTCGCCGTGTTCATCATGTACGGCTCGGCCGCGCTCGCCGCCGCGACGCTCGATTACTGGTGGCTGCTCGGCGTCCCGCTGTCGAACGTGCTCGGACAGTTTGGCCACGCACGCTTCGAAGCAACGCACGTCGACGGCCGCGACGCGCTCTTTTCCTGGCGCGCCCTGCTCGCCTTGACCCGCCTGGCGCTGCTTGTCGTCTGCGGCCGTTACCGCGGCGAGATCGCTCGCGTCCAGTCGCTCGTCCGCCGATGAGCCGCGGTCTGGCGCGTCTGCCCCGGATCACGCGCGCCAACGTCGGCCGGGCGCTGCTCGTCGGCTATCTCTGTTTCCTGGTCCTTTATCTCGGCAGCTTCCAGCTGTCGCACCAGCGGGCCAGCGTGCTTGCGCCCAGCGCGCTCGATCTCTACATCCCGGAATCGGCGGCGAGCATCTGGGTCTACCTGAGCCAGTTCATCCTGCTCCCCGCCACGCTGCTCAGCGAAGCCGACGAAGAGCGCCTGACGCGCGCCTACTACGCGATGCTCGGTGCGACGATCGCCAGCGCGCTGGTTTTCGTCATCTGGCCGACGACCGTCGGGCAGACGATGAGCGCCGGCGAAACCTCGCTGGCGATCGTCTGGCGCTGGCTCTACTTCTTCGACGTACCGGGCAACTGCTTCCCGTCACTGCACGTCGCGCTCTCGCTGATCGCCTGTTCGCTGCTCGCTCGACGTGGGGCACTCTGGCGCGTGCTGGCGCCCGCCTGGTGGCTGGCGATCGCGCTGTCCACGCTGACCACGCGGCAGCACCGCCTGCTCGATGTCGCTGGCGGCTTTGCCGTCGGCTGCCTCGCCTGGCTGGTCACGCGGCAACTGGCGCTGCGCCGATGCTGACTTGCGAAATCCGGGCCCGCTCGGCGCTCGACGCGGCAACGACGGCGCAGATGTACACGCTGTTCGAGCGCCATTACGCAGCGACGACGAGCAGCCGCTTCGCGCAAGACCTGGCGGCGAAGGACTGGGTTCTGCTGCTGCGCGACTTCGGCGGGACACTCAGGGGCTTTTCGACGCTGCAGGTCTACCAGCGCGAGCATGCCGCGACGCGCTGCCGGATTCTCTTCTCCGGCGACACGGTGATCGAGCGCGATTACTGGGGCGAGCAGGAACTGGCTTTCAACTGGCTGCGTCTGGCCGGACGCCTGCACGGCGAGCAGCCCGAACTGCGCCACTTCTGGTTCCTGATTTCGAAGGGGCCAAGAACCTTCCGCTATCTGCCCGCCTTCGCCTGCCGTTTTTACCCGAGTTGGAGCGAAGCCCGCCCGCCGTTCGAAGCCAGCCTGCTCGATCAACTCGCACGCGAGCACTTCGGAGAGAATTTCGACCCGCACAGCGGTGTCGTCCGCTTTGCCGCGTCACGCGGGCACCTGCGCCAGCCGCTGGCCGAGATCTCGGCGCGCGAACTCCGGCTGCCGGCGGTTCGCTTCTTCCTGGCACGCAACCCCGGCTACGCGCAAGGCGACGAACTGTGCTGTCTGTGCGAGCTGGCTCCCGCCAACCTGAAGCCGGTCGGCCGCCGTCTGTTTCTCAAGGGCCTGGCCGACGCCGAACGCGAGGTTCCGGCATGCTCGAAATAGGCAAGCGGACAAACTTCAACCAGGCGGTGCTGGTCGAGGGCTGGTATTGGGTGCTCGCCTCGGACGACTTGCCGGCCGGCCGGGTCAAGGCGGTCGAGCTGGCGGGCCGGCCGCTCGCCGTCTGGCGCTCGGCGAGCGGCGCGGTGCGCATTTTCGATGCGCATTGCCCGCACATGGGCGCTCACCTCGCCGAAGGCAAGGTTGAGGGAGAAGCGCTGCGCTGCTTCTTCCACAACTGGCGTTTCGAGGCCGACGGGCGCTGTTCGCACATCCCCTGTCTGGCCCACCAGCCGGGAGCCGGCGCCAGCCTGCGCGCGTGGCCGGCGATCGAGCGCTACGGACTGATCTGGGTCTGGCCCGGCGCCTCGCCCGGAGCGTTTCAGCCCGCACCACCGAGCATCGAACCCACCGCCGTGCGCAGCATGCTCGGCAACCGCTTCCACAAAGCTTGCCATCCCAACGTGGTCATGGTAAACGCCATCGACGAACAGCACTTCCGGACGGTGCATCGCTTGCCCGGCGACATTCTCTGCCTGCAAGCGGCAGCGCATGACCGACACGCGATCACCTTTCGCAACACCGGCCAGATGCCCCGCACCCACTGGCTCGGCCGGCTGCTGCACCGCTGCTATCGCGACACGCTGTACTACGAGCTGAGCTACTGGTACGGACACGTCGGCGTGGCCAGCTTCGGCCCGGACTTCCTCCACCTGCACGTGCTGTTCGCCCTGCGGCGTTCGTCCGACGGCGGAACCGAGGGCTATACGGTCGCCCTGACCCGACGCCACGCCGGCCTGCTCGGCCGCCTGCGCGACACGCTGGTCCTCTGGTTGACGCGCGCTGGCGCGCGCTACTTCGCGTTTGGCGACACGCGCATCTTCCAGAGCATCCGCTTCAACCTGCGCCATCCGATCGCCGCCGACCGCTCGGTGATCGCCTTCATCCGGCATTATGAACAGCAAGCAAGCCTCGACTGGAGCAGCGAATGAAACCTGGCACAGTGCTGGTCAGCGGAGCCTCGGGCGGCATCGGCGCGGCGACGGCGCGCGCCTTCGCCGACCTGGGATGGCAGGTGCTCGCCGGAACGCGTTTTCCGGAGAAGATTCCCGCTTCCGAAACGATCCGGCCGATCCGCCTCGACCCCGCTTCGGCGCAGGATCGTCAGGCGCTCGTCGAGCTGCTCGCGCGCGAGTTCGCCGGGCGCCTCGACGTTCTGGTGAATAACGCCGGCTATGCGCAGAGCGGCGCGCTCGAACTGCTCAGCGAGGCCGACTGGCACCACCAGATGGCCGTCAACCTGATCGCTCCGGCGCTCCTGACCGCCGCCCTGCTGCCCGCGCTGCGCGCCGCGCAAGGCTGCATCATCAACGTCTCGTCGATCCTCGGCCGCACCGGATTTGCCTGGCAGGGCGCCTACTGCGCGTCGAAATTCGGGCTCGAAGGCTGGAGCGAGTCGCTGCTGCTCGAAACCCAGGGGCAAGGCGTGCGCGTGCACCTCGTCGAACCGGGCAGTACGCGCAGCAATTTTGGCCGCCAGATGAGAATGGTCGATGCGTCCGCCAGCCCGTATCGCGTGCTGGCGGAGAAGTTTGCTGCGACGCGCGCGCGGCTGGCGCAGCGCGCCCAGGCACCCGAGCGCGTCGCCGCTTTGATCGTGCGCACAGCGACGCGGCCGCCGGCGCCTTTCCGTCAAACGATCGGCCGCGACGCACGCTTGACGGCCCTTCTCCTACGCCTCCTGCCAGCGCCCGCTTACCTCGCGTTGAGCAAGGCGCTCGCCCGGCGCCTCTTCGGCCTGCGCGCGCGATGACCCGCCCGACGCTCGAATCGGTTTGCCGCCGGATGGCGCGGCGAAGGTCCACCGACCTGTCCGCTGACCCCGCGGACGATCGGCGCGACACCTGGAATGCGGCGTTCTTTCGTCTGCCGTACACGCGCTTCTGGCACTCGGCCAAGCAGGTCGAGCGCGACGCTCTGCTCGCGCGGTGCACGGCGAACGTGCTTGGCGAGGCGCTGGGCGTCGAGGCGCAGGCGATGGACTATTCCGCCAAGCGCGTACTCGCCGCCGAAAACCTCATCGAGAAGCAGGTCTACTGCCTGATCGCCGCCGAAGAAGCGCGCCATCACCGCTGGCTGTCCGGCCTGCAGCCCACCGTTGTCGAGTCCAGCACACCCGCTGCGTTCGCCGGTCTGCTCGCCCGCCTGGTCCGCGAAGCGAGCCCCTTGGCGCAATCCTACCTGTTGCAGATCGTGCTCGAAGGCTGGGGAATCTCGCATTACCGGCGGCTGGCCACCGCGTCGCTCGACGCCGGCGCGACGCGCGTATTCGCCGCCATCGCGCACGACGAAGGACTGCATTACGCCGCCGGCGTCGCGCATTTCGACGCCAGCCGGCTGACCGGCGCTGAGCGTGCGTTCATCCGCATCGCGCTTGCCGAGCTTTGCACACTGCTCGCCTGCGGACCACTCGCCGTTCTGCACGAAGTCGAACGCTCGGCCGGCGGATTCGCGCCGGTGGAACGTGCGCAGGCGTTCGCCGATCTGCTCGATCGATGCGCTTCGCGCGAACGCCTCGACCATCTGGCCCGATTCGTCGCGCACCAGGGAATGGAAGCCGACGCCATATGGCTGCGCGAACAGGGGCTGCTTGCCCCGTTGCCGGCCGCCACCAGTCTGCATCTCTATTCGCCGCCCTGATCCCTCTGAGCGAGCGTCATCGAGGTCGATCAGCGCGCGCAGAGTCGCCTGGCCGATTGGCCAAGGCCTGCGGCGCGCCGCAGAGCCGCCTCACCCACGCCCGATTTCCGCCCTCAGAGGCAGGCCGTCCGTGCTCTTGGCTGTGTAGCCAAGCCGATCACCGCCATAGCGTATGCCCACCTGCGCAGCCGGCCGTGTTTCTGACGGACGAAACGTTCGCGGATCGATCGTGCACTGTCGCCATGCCGGCGGATAGCCGGCGCGCTCGCCGTTGCCGACCAGTGCCGGATCAGGTCGCCGCCATCTGCTGTTGTGCAAGCCACTCCGCCCAGTAGTCGATACACGCCCTGATCTTCGGCAAGCGGTGCCGCTCCTGCAGAACCACCGCGAAAATCGGCAGCCGCTGCGCTTCGAGTTCGTCCTGCAGCAATGCCACGAGTTCGCCGCGACGGATGAAGCGCTCAGCCAATGCATCCCAGACGCGGGCTATGCCCACCCCCTCGCGCGCCAGCGCGAGCAGCAAGGCAGCGTTGTCGCTACGCGCGTGCGGCCGGACGAGATAGGCAGCGTCTGGCTCCCGGCCGCGCACCGGCCAGCGGTTGAGTTTGGGATTGGTACTGTGCGCGATCAGCCGATGCGCGTTGAGATCGCTCACCGAAAGCGGTCGGCCGAAACGCTGCAGGTACGACGGTGACGCCACCAACGTTCGGCCAAAGTGGCCTATCTGCCTCGCCACCAGCTTGTCACTACCCGCCTGACCGGTACGAATCGCGATGTCGATCCCGTCACGCGCCATGTCGACCAAGCGATCGTCGGCGCAAATATCGATACGCAACTGCGGATACCGTTGGCAAAGATCCGGCAAACTGGGCACGATTAGCATCTCGGCAACGACGACACTGACGCTGACTCGCACCCAGCCGCTCGGACCGCGGCTCTTGCTATGGAGTTCGGCAGCGAGTTCCGCGCTCGTCTCCAGCAGGCGGCGACTGTAAGCAAGCAGCGTATCACCTTCGTCGGTCAGACTCAGACCGTGCGTGCTGCGATGCAGCAAACGCGCTCCACAGACGGCCTCGAGCCGCGTCAACGAGCGACTGACCTGGCTGACGGGAACATTGCGCTCGCGCGCCACCGCCGAGAGCGTTCCCAACTCCGCGATACGAGCGAACAGGGCGAGATCGTCAAGCTGCAACTGCATGCGCTGAGTATGCGCCGTTTTGCAGAAAACGCAAAAGCGTTTTCCGACCGGACTGATTTCCCAGACGCTGAGGCACCATTAGAGTGCTTGCCACGATACTCGAACAGGGAAACCAGCCATGAAGAATCTGAAGTCCGCACAAGCGCATAGCGAACAGCTCGGGCGCGTACACGAGCTCGCGCGTCTGCGCGCGCACGAACTGCGTCGGCAGGCGGTCGACGCGTACTGGCAAGCCACGGTCGACGCCGGCCGACGGGCGGCGACTGCCTTGCACCGCTGGATGCGCAAGACCGTGCTTGGATACCGAATCGAACCGACGTCCAGAACGTCAATGACAGTCGATAGCGAAACACCCGTGTTGACCGGATCGCGCGAACAACGTGCAAGGCGCGGGGCATGACAACCGCCACCGGTCGCGCAAGGCCAACACTGGCTGGTGATTCGCCGACGGACAGTGCGCCGGACGAGGCGCCAGTAGTCGCGGTCGGCGAAGCCGAGGG
>NZ_JAPUVR010000143.1 GCF_029255125.1 Accumulibacter sp.
AGAATCCGCCGCTTCCACTCGTACACCCCGCGCGCGTATTGAGCGTCCGTGATGACCGATGACAGCCAGAGCGCGTCCATCTGGGCCAGCATGCCGTCGAACTCGCGGATGATTGCCAGGTAGCGGATGGCCCGTGGCGAAGTGATCTTCACCTCCACCGTCCTGGCACTGGTGTAGCCGATGGCGCTCTCGATGCCGTTGCTCTCGGCGACTTCCCGGAGCCGCCGCGATTCCTGGCGCAGATCCTCCAGGCTTTGGTCGATCGACGCATCGACGAGGGCGTCGACTTCCTGTGCCTGCGCTTCCGGTCCGATGAAGCGCAGCACCACGCTCAGCGAGAACAGCGCGTTCGCGCAAATCTCATAGCCGCGGTCGAAGACCTGCTGCGCATGCAGCGAACTCAGCACCACCTTCTGCGTCAGGAATGGCCGGCTGTTGTCCGGCCTGACCGACGGAATCTGCGTCGATGCGCTGTGTTGCCGGTGCGCCATGGCCTGTCTCCGGTGGGGTTGACCAAACACAGCGTAGCGATCGGGTCGCGGCGGCGAGCTGCGAAATGCGACCCCGCGCGGTGCTTTTCGTCCTCCGGCGATCGGGACGACGACAGAGAATCAGTCATCTCTCGTTCCGCTTAGGCCGATCGAAGTGAAGGTAGCTGGCCTTCTTCACAAACAGCATCTTCTCCCAACCCCGGCGGGGTCGCCCCGTCAGGACACGGAGGCATCCCTGCCTTCATGATCAGGAGGCACCATGCCCTCGTTGAACCGAGTCACGCTCATCGGCCATCTCGGCGCCGATCCCGAGCTTCGTACGACCCCGAACCGCGAGACGATCGCCACGATCCGGCTCGCCACGACCGAGACCAGCCGCGACAAGACCACCGGTGCGCGAAAGGAAAGCACCGAGTGGCACCGGGTGATCTTCTTCGGCCGCCTGGCCGAAGTCGTCGGCGACTACCTCCGCAAGGGCGCACCGATCTACCTCGATGGGCGCATCCAGACCCGCAAGTGGCAGGATCAGGCGGGCCAGGACCGCTACACCGTCGAGATCATCGCCAGCGAAATGCAGATGCTCGGCGCTCGCCCTTCCGCGAACGATGCGCCAGCAGTCCAGGCCGAGCGTCGCACCCCGAGTACGCCAGCCGATCCGGTCACCACACCGACGATCGACGAAGTCGCGCCGATCGAGCCGTTCTGAGCCGCTCATGACTTCTTTCACCCACCGGGTGGTCCGTCTCCCCGGTCGGGAGCAGACCCCCATCCCTCTTCAGGAGTGCTGTTGATGGAGCGCGTCATTCTCGTTCTCGCCCTGCTGGCAGGGTTGCATCTGATTCTCTCCTTTCTCCGCTGGGTGGTGCAGACCGTCCAGGTCTGGCTGCTCCAGAAGCCCGAACCGGCGGTCACGCCCGCGCCGGTACCGGAGACCAGGATCGACTGGCGGCCGTACCACCTCCCGGCCTGTCAGCGCCGGAGTCGGATCGACCCCGGTCCGGCAAAGAAGGGCGAGGCGTCGTTCGAAGTCATCGCCTGACATCTCATCCCCGTGCGGGGGCATCGTCCCCGTTCCCGGGGAGGTTGCCCCCTTCTTTTCTGGAGGCATCTCATGACACTCGTTCTTGTCGCTTGTTGCATCTCCGGCTGGATCCTCAGCCGTCCGATCGTTCGCGCTCTGGGGCTTTGACCATGGCCCTCGATCCCGCACTGGACGAAATCGTCAAATCCAACCCCATGCTCGTTCGTCTCTTCAGGGCGCTGCCGATCGCTCCGGCCTGTGATCTCCACCAGAGACTCCAGGCCGGCCGCACCGATCCGGAAACCCGCAAGCTGCTGCGCAGGGCACTGGCCCTTTCGCAGCAGGCACGAACCGCAACCTGAACCCAGCCCCGGCTCGCCGGGGCTTTCCCGAGCGCGTTCGTCGAGCGCTCTCCGGAAAGCAGCATTTGAGCGAGCGCCATGGATTCCCATGCGCCCGAGCAAGTCGCGGTAGCTGGCCGCACGAAACAAGCAGCATTTCATCCACCCTGCCGGGGACGCCTTCCCCGCCAGGGGCAGGTGACTCCGGCATTTTCTACTGGAGGCACCATGCATCCGAGACATCCCGGCCTGCTGCACATGCCGGCCAAGCAGTACCACGCCGATCAGTCGATCGGACATTCCGGCATCCTCAGGATGCTCAAGAGTCCCGCGCATCTGCGCGAAGCCCTCGACCATCCGCCGCCGCCGACACCGGCGATGGCGTTTGGTAGCGCGGTGCACGCGTACGTCCTCGAGCCGGATCGCTTTGCCGAGGAATTCGTGGTGGCCGAGAAGTTCGATCGGCGTACCAAGGAAGGCAAGGAAGCGGCTGCCCGGTTCGAGGAGGCCAATCAGGGCAAGACCGTGATCCCTTCCGAGGATCTGGCGACCCTGAGCCGGATGCGGGCTGCCGTGCTCTCCCACCAGGGCGCGGCCAGCCTGCTCGGGCAGGGAGAAGCCGAGCTATCGGCCTTCTGGACGGATGCCGCCACCGGCATCGCCTGCCGCTGTCGTCCCGACTGGCTCAACGAGACCGCCATCGTCGATCTCAAGAGCTGTCTCGACGCCAGCAGCCGCGGCTTCTCGCGCGCCATCGCCAACCTCGGCTACGACGTGCAGGCGGCGTTCTACGTCGACGGAGTCAAGCGCGTGACCGGCAGCGATCTGCCCTTCCTCTTCGTCGCCGTCGAGAAGGAGCCACCGCATGCCGTCGCCGTGTATCGGGCCGATCCGGAACTCATCGAGATCGGTCGCAGGAAGTACCGGGCCGCGCTGCAGCTGCTGCAGTGGTGCCAGGAATCCGGCAGCTGGCCGGCGTACCAGCCGGCGGGGGAGGTCGAACTGATCTCCCTGCCGCGCTGGGCCGCCAACGCCGAAGCCTTCGAGTTCGACGCCGCCTGAGCGGCACCTTCCAGTCGTACATCCACCCCGGCGGGGAACCAGTCCCCGGTTCGGGCGGCATGGTGTCTCCGCCTTTCTTCTTGGAGAAAACCATGTCACAGACCTTGCGCAATCTGCAGAAATCCCGTCAGGGAACGCCGGCCAACGCGGTATCGTTTCCGGCGATGCTCGAACAGTTCAAGGGCGAAATCGCCCGCGCCTTGCCCCGGCATCTCAGCCCGGAACGCATCGTCCGGGTGGCGCTCACCGCCTTTCGCCTGAATCCGAGACTCGCCGATGTCGATCCGCGCAGCGTCTTCGCGGCCGTCATCCAGTCCAGCCAGCTCGGCCTCGAAGTCGGCCTGATGGGCGAAGCGCACCTCGTCCCGTTTGGCAGCCAGTGCCAGCTGATTCCCGGCTATCAGGGCCTGATGAAGCTCGCACGCAACAGCGGCCTGGTGCAGGATATCTACGGTCATGAGGTGCGGATCAACGACCGCTTCGACATCGTCCTCGGTCTTCACCGGTCCCTGATGCATGAGCCGTTGAAGCAGAACGGTTTCCCCGCTGGCGACGAGGAGCGCGGCGCGGTCGTCGGCTTCTACGCCGTCGCGGTCCTCAAGGATGGCTCCCGGACCTTCCATGCCTTGTCCCGGGAGCAGGTCGAGCAGGTTCGTGACCACTCCCGGGGCTACCAGATGGCCAGGAAGCTGCGCAAGGAGAGTCCGTGGGACACGCACTTCGTCTCGATGGGCCTCAAGACGGTGATTCGCCGCTTGTGCAATCTGCTGCCGAAATCGCCTGAACTGGCGATGGCGCTGG
>NZ_JAPUVR010000144.1 GCF_029255125.1 Accumulibacter sp.
CCCCGCAAGGCAGGCGACAACTGGCTCCTGCCCCACTACCTTTCCCCCTTTCGAGCAAGAACGATCGTCGAGCGCGTCTTGCAGGAGCTTCGCCATGTCACGGTTCGTCACCCCCTGGGGTACAACAAAAGTCTCAATCGTCTCAGCTTCGATCATTGTCATGTTGAGCGGTCTGTTACCCGGCTGCGGCGAACCGTCGGCACCTGAGGCAATCAGTGCGGCAGAAAAGGCACTCGCCGCAGGCGACGCGTCGCGCGCGATGGTGCACCTGAAGAATGCCGCCACAGCCGATCCGAAAAACGCGCGCGCGCGCTTTCTTTTGGGACAGAGTTACGCGGCGGCCGGTGATCACCAAGCAGCGACAGCCGAGTTCGCTCGCGCGCTCGAGCTCAAGTACCCGCCCGACGAAGTGGCGCGTCCGCTCGCCGACGCGCTGCTGCTCAGCAACCGGCTGTCGGAGGTGCGAACGCTCGTCGCGCCGCTGGTTATCCAGGACGCGAAGGTGGCAGCCAGCGTACAGGCTGCCCTCGCGTGGGCGGCGTTGGGGCAACAGGACCTGAGCAGCGCGCGTCAGGCGCTCGACAAGGCCGAAGAGGAAGGCGGGCCAACTACCGAGACGCGGCTGATCCGTGCTCGTCTCGCCGACGCGAAAGGCGACGCCGAGCAGGCGCTCAAGCTGGTCGACGCGCTGCTCAAGGACGAACCACGGCACGACAGCGCATGGATCTTCAAGGGGCAGCTCCACGAGCGACAAACCAGCGGCCGCGCACAAGCATTCGAAGCCTATCGCCAGGCGCTCGCCGTCAACCCGAAGAGCTACGCCGCGCTCGCCTCGATCGTCGGTATCCACCTGCTCAACAAGGATCTCGCTGCGGCCCGCGAAGGCCTGGCAACGATGCGCAAGCTGGAGCCGAAAGCCTTCATGACCCATTACCATGGTGGCCAGTTGAAGCACCTCGAAGGCGACTATTCCGGCGCCCGCGGACTGTTCCAGCAGGCCCTGAGCCTGGCCCCGGACAGCACGCTCGGCTTGCTCGCCTCGGGTATCAATGAACTGAAACTGAAAGCGTATCCGCTGGCGGAAGGCCAGCTTGCCCGGGTCGTGCAAATCGAGCCCGCCAACGTGGAGGCGCGCTTTCACCTCGCTCGCACCTATCTCGGTGAAGGCAAACCCGATCTGGCCAGCGCAACCCTGACGCCGGTGATCGACACGGCAGCACCGCCGCCCGAGCTCCTGATCGTCGCTGCCCAGGCAAGGTTGATGCAGGGCGACAGCAAGAGCGCGGACCAACTGCTGACGCGTGCTGCCACGCTGTACCCGGAAAACACTTCGGTTCGCCTCGCCCTGGCGCTCAAGGAAGGCAGCAAAGGCAACACGGATGCGGCAGTCAAGGAGTTGCAGCGGATTGCCGCATCGACGCAGGATGCCGATGCAGACTTGCAATTGATCGGCGTCTTCCTGGCGCGCGAGGACTACCCGGCCGCGCTGGCGGCGATCCAGGCGCTCGAGCGCAAGCAACCTGGAGCGCCAGCCGGCGACGACTTGCGTGGTCAGGTGCTGGCCAGGACGGGCAATGCGGCGGAAGCGCGCAAGGCATTCGAAAGCGCCCTGAAGAAGGACGCCAAGTATTTCTCGGCGGTTGCCAACCTGGTCAAACTTGACGTCCAGGAAGGCCGCCCCGAGCAGGCGCGTGCGCGACTCGAGTCGCAAGCCAAGCTTGACCCCGGAAACCCCGCCATTCCGATTGCCTTGGCCGCGTTGGCTCAGGAAAGTAGCTCGAAGGCACCGCTTGTCGTGGAGGAACTTGAAAAGGCAGTGCGGGCCGACCCGCGGAACCTGCAGGCTCGCCTGCTGCTGATCGAACGTCTGTACAGCAAGGGCGACATTCAGCGTGCGCTGGAAGCTGCGCGCAGCGCCGACACCGCTATCCCGGACAACGCGCAGATTGCCGAAGCTCTCGCCAAGTGCCTGGTACGTTCCGGCGACTCGCGCCAGGCGCTGGCAACGTACGTGAAGCTCACCCGCCTTGCGCCCAAGGAACCCGCTGGCTACCTCGGGCAAGCGCGGCTGCTGTTCGACATGAAGGATGCTGCCGGAGCAAGCAGGCTCGCCGAGCAACTACTGCAAATCGCTCCGAACAACCTGGAAGCGAGGCGGCTGGTCGCTGCCTCCGCCCTTCTCCAGAAACAGCCCGACAAGGCTCTGACTGTATCCCGCAACATGCAGCGCGATTTCCCTGACAACCCCATCGGCTACGCCCTGGAGGGTGAGGTCCACATGGACCAGAAGCGCTGGGAGCAGGCTTCCGCTGCCTTTCGTTCTGCAACTGCCAAACCGGCTGGCGAAGCCTTCGTGACCCGGCAGCACACCGCTTTGCTCAACGCGAACAAGCCTGATGAAGCGAATCGGGTGGTCGCCGAGTGGACCGCGCAGCATCCGAAGAATGCCGTGCTCGCCCGTCACCTGGCGGCCACGGCGTATAACGCCGGCGACCGGACGCAGGCGAAGGCATATTACGAGAAAGCGCTCGAACTCGCACCCAAGGACCCGGCAACGCTCAACAATCTGGCCTGGATTCTGGTGGAGAACAAGGATCCCGGCGCGCTGCCAATTGCCCAACGTGCGGCCGCGGAAGCACCCGAAGACGCGAGCGTACTCGATACGCTCGCCCAGGCGTATGGCGTGCAGGGGGATTACCCGAAAGCGATCGAGACGATGCGTCGTGCCATCCACCATGCGCGCGCGCCGGCACCGTTTCGCCTGCGCTTGGCCCGCCTGTATATGGCCGCCAACGAGCGGGCGAACGCGCGCGCTGAACTGGAGTCCCTGCGCGATCTCGGTCCTGCGTTTCCCGACCAGGCGGAAGTCCGCCGCTTACTCGCCCAAGTGCCGCGTTGACCCGCCCGACCTCGGCCACGTTTTCGCTCGCGTCTCGGCCATGCGGCGAACGCCAAGGGTGAACGCTCTCGCGTGCGATGGACGTACGGCGCATGCTGCCGCGCCAGCGCTCTCGCCGCACGATTCCTAAGGCGAACCAGGCGAACTGTCGGAAAATTTTACACGGACCCCAATGCGCAACCGCGAACAAACCATAAGCCCTTGAAAAAATGAAGATCGCCGTTCCTGGCACAGCGCTTGCTTAATCTCGTACAGCCGCTCAATCGTGCGCGGCCACTAACCAAGAGAGGACTAACCCATGAACTTTTCTCGCTTGTGCGCGGTAGCCGTAACGTCGGCGGCTGCTGCCTTCTCGACTCAAGCCTCTGCCGTCGCGATCGATGTCAGCTTCAACATTGCTGCCCTTGGCGGCGTCTTCACCACCGACACCGGCGATATCACGACCGCCACCACCGTCACCACAGGCTCGCCATTGGTGGCCACCGCCCCTGGCGGCGCGAACAACATTGGCGTCGTTGCTGGGCAATCGGTCACCGTCAATCCCGATCCAGTGGGCCTTACCCTGGGTAGCGTCTTCAGCAAGTCGTTCACAACCGCGCTTGGAACCTTTGTCGAGACGCTGACCGTGACCCAGCGCACGCCGGGCCCGACCTCGCTCGGTATCATCGCCGTCGGTACGATCGCGCAGACCGTCGGTGTTGGCTTCGATCCGACGCCGGTCTACTGGTCAGCCGCGTACACCCAGAACGCCGGCCCGAGCAGCCAGATCAACGGTTCGTTCAACAACTCGACGACCCCCCCGCCCGGTCTGCCTGAGCCTTCTTCGCTCGCCCTGATGGGCCTCGCCGCCGCTGGCTTGGGCGCGATGGCTCGCCGCCGCCGTAGCTGAGATCGCATGAATCGGCAAGCCCGAGACTCCGGCGTTTGACGGATCACGCCTGAGTTTCGGAATTGCCAGGACGGGCACCGCGCCATGCAGGCGGGTGCCCGTTTTATTTTGCTCGTCGCGCTATCTTGCCGCGCCGTTGCGGATGCGCGTACAGCCGCCGCAAGAGGCGTATTGCCCTCCTATTCGGCCAGCGAAAAGACCACCGGTAGCACGACGCGAAAACTCCTGCCGCGCAGCGTTTCCGGCAGGTCGGTCGTACCCGCGGCCTGCTGCAGCATCGACAGAGCTTCCTTGTCCAGCGCCGGATCGCCGCTGGAACGAACGAGCACGACTTCCGCGGCGGGACGCCATTGGCTGACGATTACCGCCACCTCGGTCGTTCCCTCGGACGCAGACGCGCGTGCCGAGGCCGGATAGTGCTTGAAGCGGCGTGCCGCAATCGCCAGTGCAACACGATAGTCACGCAAGCCCTGGGGACTCAAGCCCAGCGCGTTGACTCCATCGCCGTTAGGCAGCGGAGCCGGGCTGGCCTCCCCGCGCCGCTGATCGACCGGCGCCGGCCGACCAGCGGCGATGTGCTCGCCACTACCCGGCAACAAAGAGCGGCGACTCTTCGCCTGCGCGCGACCCGAGTCAGCGGGTGACGCCACCCTGCTCGCCTCTGGGTGCTTGGTCGACGCTGAGTATTCAGCCCGCGGCGGCTCCTTTGACGGCCCGCGCCCGAGGGGAGCGACAACAACCTGTAGCGCTGCCCGGTCGGTGTTGAAGCGCAGCGGCAATAGTGAGACCGGGCTGCACAACAGACCGATGTGCAGCAACAGCGACACCGCCAACGCAGAGCGTAAACGCCGCTGCGCTGGGTCACGCACCGGCCGCCCTCAACTGCGCGAGGGTTGTTGTGCTGCAGCGCTCGCGGAGCGCACCGGCTAGATGCGGCCGCAGAGCGGCTAGCGCCCGGCCTTTCCGCTGTCCTCGCGGATCTTCCGGCTGAAGAAAAAGCCGAACCAGATCGCCATCAGCACCACAAAGGCGATGACAAACACGCTGAACAGACCGTAATCGGTCGAGAAGAGCAAATCCCAAGCCATTCCTTATCTCCCTTTTTCATCCGAAGCACCTACCTGAAGCCCGCCGGTCGTTTCCACTGCCTGCAAATGCAGTAGCGGGCCCCTTTCGATTACCCACTCGCCAACCAGGCGCCATTCCTGCTTGTCGTCCTCCAGCGCGACGTGCCAGCGGCCGTGCAGCGGCACCAGCGAACCCGAGTAAACCCCACCACCCTCCGCGCGCAGGGCAAGCTTCTGATCCAGACCCGGCCGCGTCGGGTGGGCAACATGCAGGACGAGAGCGGCCGGCAAGCGTTCCTGGTCGCGCGCGTGCAGCATGACCCTGATCCGATCACCATTGCCACCGAGAACGAGTTCGGCTTTGATCGCCAGATCAAGCGCCCGCCGGTCGCGCGCGCTCCGCTGGTTCACGGTCAGCCCCTGCTTGTAATAATCGTCCTCAACCAGACCATCGTTGCTGCGAATCGCCAAGTACGCGGTGACGATGCCGGCGACAATCACCGCGAAGGGCCCCAGCATCAACAGCCATGGCCAGGGCTCGCGGTACCAGCGCTGGCTGGTAGTATTCCCGTTATCGTTCATGGCATGAAGAAGCTCGTTTTTTCGCGCACGGCGACGGCGGGCGCCTGGTCTGCGCTGACCACAAAGAAGATCTGGTTCGAGCCCTTTTTGCCAATCCCCGGATCGACGCGTGCGGCAAGAGCAACGATCTTCGACGAGGCGGGAGCCAACTCGACGCTACGCTCACCGACGATTTCGATTCCATCCAGACCATCGACCGCAAGCGTATAGCGATGCGTCGCTTCGTCCGTGTTTGAAATATGCAAGCGGTAAACGTTTTCGATCCGTCCGTCGTCGGCTTCGCGCGACAACGCTGAGCGATCGCGCAAGATGTCAAGCTTTAGCGGCACGCGCTGCGCCAAGCTCCACGCCGTAGCCAGAATGATCAACAGGAGCACGCTCGAGTAGAGTAGCGTACGCGGGCGGAGCAAATGAGCCGCAATCTCACGCGGAGTGTAATGCTTCGCCAAGGCGTTCTCGGTCGAATAGCGTATCAGCCCACGCGGCGAGCCGACCTTGTCCATCACCTGATCGCAGGCGTCGATACACGCCGCGCACGCAATGCACTCGAGCTGCAAGCCATTGCGAATATCGATGCCGGTCGGGCAAACCTGCACACAAATACTACAGTCCACGCAGTCGCCCAGAGCCTGCTGTCTCGCCGCAGCCCCTTTGCGACGAGCGCCGCGCGGCTCGCCGCGCTCTGGGTCGTAGCTGATGATCAGCGTGTCGGGGTCGAACATGACGCCCTGGAAGCGGGCGTACGGACACATGTACTTGCACACCTGCTCGCGCAGAAAGCCTGCCATCATGTAGAGGAACGCGGCATAGAAGAATATCCAGAACGTCTCCCACGGACCCAGATCGAAGGTGACGATCGCGCCCAGCAGTTCCTTGATCGGCGTGAAATAGCCGACGAAGGTGATGCCCGTCCATAATGCGACGAGCAACCAGAGAAAGTGCTTGGTCGCCTTCAGGCGCAACTTGCGCGCGCTCATTGGCTGTGCGTCGAGCTTGATACGGGCCGGCCGTTCGCCCTCGATCTTGCGCTCGATCCACATCAGAAGTTCGGTATAAACGGTCTGCGGACAGGCATAGCCACAGAATAGACGCCCGCCAATAGCCGTTACAAGGAACAGGGCATAGGCCGAAACAACCAGCAGAACAGCCAGATAGATGACATCCTGCGGCCAGAACACGAGGCCGAAGATGTAGAACTTGCGTTCGACGATATGGAAAAGAACGGCCTGGCGCCCGCCCCAATCCAGCCAGCACAGGCCATAGAACAGAGCCTGCGTCAGGATGACCATCACCCAGCGCCAGTTGTTGAACGTCCCGTCGACGCTACGCGCGTAGACCGTCTTGTGCTTTTCGTACAAGCTTTCGACGTTGATCGGGATTTCCTTGGCCTTGCGGCTGGCCGCTTGATCCATGATGCCCGCTCCAATCCATTTCAGAATTACACCAAACGCTAATACTACATGCTGGGCGTGGTGCGATCTTGATATGAATCAGCCGCGTTTCAAATGCCCTCGCGTTCCGACATGCCCGCCATCGCGGCAGGCACACGCCAATTGCTACCCGTGCATTCCGCCACTAAAGCTTTGCTCGGCCTGTGCGACACTTCGCGCGGCGCGCAAAAGAAAACGGAGCGGCGCATGCGCCGCTCCGTGCCCATGCCATGGAGGCTACTTGGCTGCTTGCCCAGCGCTGAGACTTAGCACATAGGCGGAGAGGACATGCACTTTAGCTTCGCCCAGGAAGTCTTTCCATGCCGGCATCTGGTTGTTGCGACCCTTGCTGATCGTCTCGCTGATGGTTGCTTCCGCACTGCCATAGAGCCACACCTTGTCGGTCAGATTGGGCGCGCCAACGGCCGCCATGCCCTTGCCGTCCGGCCCATGACAGCCGACGCAACCGGCCGAGGTGAAGGCCTCCTGTCCCTTGGAGACGCGCACCGAATCGGCCGCCAAACCCGACAGGGAACGAACGTAGTTGGCGAGGTCCTTGATCGTTTCGCCACCGAGTTGCGCGTGCGGTGGCATGACGCCCATCCGACCGTTGCTGATCGTTTCGACGATCTGCGCCGGCTCGCCACCCCACTGCCAATCGTTGTCGGCGAGATTCGGGAAACCTTTGCCGCCGCGCGCGTCAGCCCCGTGGCACTGCATGCAGTAGGTCAGGTACAGGCGCTTGCCGGTTTCCATCGCCTCCTTGTCGGCGGCCAACGCCTTGAGGTCCGTCTTGAGGTACTTGTCGAACAGCGGCTTGGTATCGCCGTCGACCTTCGCAACCTCTTTCGCGTGCTGACCGGTCGACGACCAGCCGAGGGCGCCCTGGAAGTCGCCCAACGTCGGATACAGCGCGCAGTAGACCAGTGAAAAGATGACGGTGATATAGAACAACCACATCCACCACTTCGGCAGCGGATGGTTGTATTCCTCCAGCGTCTCATCCCAGACGTGGCCGGTCGTATCCACCGTACGCGGCGGCGGCGTGTTCTGCGTCCACAGCAACACACCGCAGGCGACGATGCTGATGAAAGAGATCAAAATGACGAACCAGTTCCAGAACGGAGTTACAAAATCGCTCATGATGCTTTCCTTTGTCGATTGCGATCCAGGCCGAGTTCGGCCCGGTCCGCTGCTTCGTCTGCAAACGGCAACATCGCAGCTTCTTCGAAGCGCTTCTTGTTAGCCTTCACGCCGTAGGCCCACCACACCACTCCGAGGAAGGTAAGCAGCGAAACGACCGTCACGACGGACCGCAGATCGTTGATGTCCATACCCTATTTGACATTCTTCAGTTCGAGGCCCATGCCTTGCAGGTAGGCCACGATGGCGTCGAGTTCGCTCTTGCCTTCGAGTTGCTTGCGTGCACCAGCGATCTCTTCGTCGGTGTAGGGGACGCCCACCTTGCGCAGCGCGCGCATCTTCGCCTCGATGCTGCTGGCGTCGGCGGGCGCCTTCTCGAGGAAAGCAAAGGCGGGCATGTTCGACTCGGGAACGACATCACGCGGATTGATCAGGTGCGCCCGATGCCACTCGTCCGAATAGCGCCCGCCAACCCGGTGCAGATCGGGACCGGTACGCTTCGACCCCCACTGGAAGGGATGGTCATAGACGAACTCACCGGCTACCGAGTAATGCCCGTAGCGCTCCGTCTCGGCACGGAATGGACGAATCATCTGCGAGTGGCAGAGGAAGCAGCCTTCGCGAATATAGACATCGCGCCCGGTCAGGCGTACCGGGTCGTAGGGTTTCAGCCCCTTGACCGGCTCGGTGGTCGATTTCTGAAAGAACAGCGGGACGATTTCGACCAGCCCGCCAACGCTGACGACGAGCAGGACCAGCAGAACCATCATCGCAACGTTGCGTTCGATTGCGTCTTGCGTAAGTTTCATTTCATTCCTCTCTCAGGCGTGATGAGCGGCCGGTTGCAGGACGCGCGCGTCATCTACCGTCCGCCCTCCGGCAATCGTCTTGACCATGTTGTAGGCCATCACCAACATGCCGACCAGGAACAGGAGACCACCCAGGAAGCGGATTGCCCAGAAGGGATATGAAGCCCGCACGGACTCGACAAAGCTGTAGGTCAGCGTACCGTCGGCATTGACCGCGCGCCACATCAGACCTTGCATGACACCGGCAATCCACATCGAGGCGATATAGAGAACGACGCCAATCGTCGCCACCCAGAAGTGAACGGTGATCAGCTTGACGCTGAACATCTCCGAACGACCGAAAAGACGCGGCAGCAGATAGTACATGGCGCCGATCGAGACCATGGCGACCCAGCCGAGCGCACCCGAGTGCACATGCCCAACCGTCCAGTCGGTGTAATGCGACAAGGCGTTGACCGTCTTGATCGCCATCATCGGACCTTCAAAGGTCGACATGCCGTAGAAGGAGAGCGAGGTGATCAGGAACTTCAGGATCGGATCGTCGCGCAGTTTGTGCCAGGCGCCGGACAAGGTCATCACGCCGTTGATCATGCCGCCCCACGAGGGCGCCAGCAGAATCAGCGAGAACAGCATGCCGAGCGATTGCGTCCAGTCGGGCAATGCGGTGTAGTGCAGATGGTGCGGACCAGCCCACATGTAAGTGAAGATCAGCGCCCAGAAATGCACCACCGACAGGCGGTACGAATAGACCGGACGACCGGCCTGCTTGGGAACGAAGTAGTACATCATGCCGAGGAAGCCGGCGGTCAGAAAGAAGCCAACCGCGTTGTGACCGTACCACCACTGCACCATGGCGTCCTGCACGCCAGCGTAGGCCGAATATGACTTGGTCAGCGAGACCGGAATAGCGGCGCTGTTGACCACGTGCAGCAGGGCAACGGCCAGGATGAAACCGCCGTAGAACCAGTTTGCCACGTAGATGTGACTAACCTTGCGCTTGGCGATCGTGCCAAAAAAGACGACGGCGTAGGCCACCCAGACGAGGGTGATCAGGATGTCGATCGGCCACTCCAGTTCGGCGTATTCCTTGCCCGAGGTGATGCCAAGGGGCAGTGTAACGGCCGCGAGCACGATGATCAGTTGCCAGCCCCAAAAGGTGAAAGCCGCCAGACCGTCAGAAAACAGGCGCGTGTGGCAGGTGCGCTGGACCACGTAGTACGAGGTTGCAAAAAGTGCACAACCCCCGAAGGCGAAGATCACCGCATTGGTATGCAGCGGACGCAGACGGCCAAAATGGAGCCAGCCGAGGTTCAGGTCAGGCCATACCAGTTGGGCAGCGATGATCACGCCGACCAGCATTCCGACAATCCCCCAGATGACGGTCATCACGGCAAACTGCCGCACCACCTTGTAGTTATATGTTGACTGAGCTTCCGACATGGACTCACCTCGTTCTAAACTGTAACCCGGTTTTCACCGCCCCTTATGCCCCTATGCCGGGCATTCCAGCGCCGATGCTATTCTATGGGCAGGCGAAGAATTTTGACCCAGATCAAACTAGTGGGCCGAATTCTGCCCGCCCAAGCGACAAAAAAAGGGTGCGCCGAAACGCACCCGAACCCCAACAGAAGAAGATAAGCCCTACAGGCCCAGAGGCTTCCTGGCGGCGCATCGCCACGCCGGACAAGCGCACATTATGGCAGCCTACGACAGCGCGCTCTTGACCTGCATCAAGCGCCGATCATCGATTCACGACGATGACGCGTCCCGGCGTCCTGCATCCGGCGCCGTTTCGTTCTCCGCCGACGGCAGATCGTCATTATCCATCAGAATGCGGTAGGCGGGGCCTTCGAGATCGTCGAACTGCCCGCTGCGCAGCGACCACCAGAAAGCCAGACCGATCATGAAGACGATCACCACGGAAAGCGGAACGAGCAGGTAGAGCGTTTCCATTTGCGGTCAGGTGCGAGCAGCTTGATGCAGGCGAAGCGAGTTGGCAACGACCAGCAGCGAACTCGCCGACATGCCGATGCCGGCCATCCATGGGGTGACCTGACCGGCCATGGCGAGCGGCAGTGCAACCAGGTTGTAGGCCAGCGACCAAAGCAGATTCTGCCTGATGACGCGCAGCGACCGCCGGGCGACGGCCACCCCGCGCGCCAGATGAGCCAGGTTTTCCGAGAGCAGAACGAGATCGGCCTGCGTGCGCGCGAGTTGCGAGCCCCCGCCCATGGCGACCGATACCTGCGCCTGCGCGAGCACGGGCGCGTCGTTGACGCCGTCGCCGACCATCGCCACCACCGCCCCCTGCGCCTGCAGGCGGCGGACGTGCTCGTGCTTGGCCTGTGGCGAAGCGTCGGCGACGACATCGTCGATGGCCAGAGTCTGCGCGACACGCGCCGCCGCCGGGGCAGTATCGCCGGTCAGCAAGGTCACCTGTCGACCACCCGAACGCAGCTCGGCGATCAGGGCGGCAGCCTGCACACGCAGTTCGTCGCCGATCCGGAACAGCGCGATCCAGCCGGCATCGCTGGACAGGGCAACGACCGTGTCTGCGCGCTCGAGCAGGGGCAGAGCGCTCGCCGGCAGTGGCCGGCCGTGCGCTGCCTGCGCGTAATCCGGCCGGCCCAGGCGCAGGTGCCGACCAGCCACCACCGCGCTCACCCCGGAACCGGCCAGGCTGCTCGGCGATTCGACCGCGGGCAGGACGGCGTCGCCGGCCGCCTCGCGCAGGGCGGCGGCGATCGGGTGCTCGGACGCCTGTTCGAGTGCCGCCGCAAGGCAGAGGCAAGTCGTCCGGTCGGCGTCGCCGAACGGGAGAACCTCGAGCAGTTTCATCCGGCCGCTGGTCAGCGTCCCGGTCTTGTCGAAGACGAAGTGGTTGGCACGAGCGAGCGTCTCTACCGCATGGCTGCGCGTCACCAGCAGACCGGCACGTGCCATTGCGCCGCTGGCCACGGCGAGGGCGACCGGCGTCGCCAGCGACAAGGCGCACGGACAACTGACGACGAGTACCGACACGGTGATCCAGAGCACCTGCGCCGGGTCGCGGTACCACCAGATGACCGCCGCCAGCGCCGCGAGAATCAGCAGGACAATGATGAAATGGCTGGCCGCGCGGTCGGCAAGCTCGACGATCCGCGGCTTGCCAACCGCCGCGCGCTCCATCAGACGGACGATGGCCGACAGGCGTGTTGCTTCGCCAACCTGGGTCACTTCGACGAACAGCGGACTTTCGATATTCACCGCCCCACCGGTGACGAAATCCCCCGGATGTTTGCCAACCGGAGCGCTCTCGCCGGTGAGCAGTGCCTCGTCGGTGCTGCTCACGCCTTCCCGCACGCAGCCGTCGGCGGGGACGGTCTCGCCGGGTCTGACGAGCACGATGTCGCCCGCTCGCAGGTCACCGGCAACGACCTGTTCGCCTTCGCGCTGCGCCGGATAGCCGGCGACGCGCGTTGCCAGCGCCGGCATCAGCCGGGCCAGCGCTTCGGTCACGCTGACCGCGCGCTGGCGGGCGGTCATCTCGAGGTAGCGGCCACCCAGCAGAAAGAAGACAAACATCGTCACCGAATCGAAATAGACTTCGCCCTCACCGCGCAAAGTCGCCCAGACGCTGGCGACGAAAGCGGCGCCGATGCCGAGCGCGACGGGAACGTCCATGCCGACCCGGCGCAGTCTGAAATCGCGCCACGCGCCGCCGAAAAAAGGCGCTGCCGAATAAAAAATCACCGGAACAGTAAGCACCAGACTGGCCCAGCGCATCAGTTGCTCGGCCTCGGCCGTCATCTCGCCGGCACCCGCCAGGTAGACCGGGACGGCGTACATCATCACCTGCATCATGCCGAAGCCGGCGACGAAAACACGCCACAAGGCGTTGCGTCGCTCGCTGCGCGCCAGTTGCTCGCTGCGCTCGGCGTCGTAGGGATACGCGCGATAGCCAATCGCAGCGATCGCCGCCAGGATTTCGGAGAGCCGGATGCGGCGCTCGTCCCAGCGAACGCGTGCGCGTCGCGTAGCGTAATTGATATCCACCGCAACGATTCCGGCCAGCCGCGCGAGGTGCTGCTCGTTCAACCAGATACACGCCGAGCAGGTGATCCCTTCGAGAATCAGCGAAGCTTCGCGCTGGTCGGCGTGCTGAGCTTCGCCGACGCTGCGCACGAAGCTCTTCTGGAAATCAGCGTGATCGTAGAGTTGCAGGCCTTCGACGATCCCCGGCAAGGCCTCGCGCGGCGCCTCGGGCAGCGCATCGCGTTTGCGATAGTAGTCGACCAGGCCGTTGTCGACGATCGCCTGAGCGACCGCCTGACAGCCACCGCAGCACATCGCGCGCGCCTCACCGTCGATACGCACGAGCAGTGGGTTGCCCAGCGTCAGCGGCTGACCACAATGGTAACAATTCTCGTTTTTCGTCACTGCCGCCCAAAGAAAAAGCTTGCCCAGCCGGGCAAGCGAAACGCGCCGGCCAAGCCGCCGCGCACGCCTGTACGACCCGCCTGCAGCCATACTAGGCGAAGGCTGACGCAGCACCGGGGGGTATGCGCATTGCGCTCGGTGATGAACTCGTCGACCCACGCGATGCAAACTGGTCGGTACAAAGCGAGCTATAATTCTACGTTTTTCTCGCCCTCTTCAGCACCCGATGCTCGTCTATCGTGGTTACTCCCAGACGGCGCACCGTGCCACCGTTCTCACCATAGGCAATTTCGATGGCGTCCATATTGGCCATCGTGCCCTGCTCGCTCGCCTGACGAGAACCGCGGCCAGCGTCGGCCTACCGTCGGCCGTACTCACCTTCGAGCCGCACCCGCGCGAGTTTTTCGCTCCTCAGGCCGCGCCGCCGCGCCTGTCCACGCTACGTGAAAAGCTTGAACTGGTCGCCGACGATGGAGTCGATGTGGCCTACGTCTGCCGCTTCAACGCGGCATTCGCCAGCATGAGCGCTGACCAGTTCATCGAACGTGTGCTGGTCGGCGGGCTGCGCGCGCGTCATCTGATCGTGGGTGACGACTTTCGTTTCGGCGCCCGCCGCGCTGGCGATTTCGCCCGCCTGCGCGCCGCCGGCGCGCACTTCGGCTTCGTCGTCGAGGCGCTGGAGAGCATCATCCTCGACGGCGTACGTGCCTCGAGTTCAGCCGTGCGCGAGGCCTTGCAGGCGGGCCGGCTGGAGCAGGCGGCGACCCTCCTCGGGCGGCCGTACTCGATCGACGGACGCGTCGTACGCGGCGAACAACTCGGGCGGCAACTGGGCTTCGCTACCGCCAACATCCGGATCAAACACGATCGCCCCCCGCTGCTCGGCGTCTTTGCCGTTGAGGTCAAAGGGCTGCCTGGCGGCCCCCACCGCGGCGCTGCCAACCTCGGCTACCGGCCGACGGCTGGCCAGGAGGCGCGTCCACTACTCGAAGTTCACCTGTTCGATTTCGCAGCCGACATCTACGGCGCGCATCTCAATGTGCGCTTCCTGCACAAGTTGCGTGACGAGATGAAGTTTGCCGACCTCGCAGCGCTGAAGACGCGCATTGCCCTCGACGTCGCTGCGGCGAAAGCCTATTTTCAGTCTTGAAGACCACCATGGCCGACTACAAGAACACGCTCAATCTGCCCGATACGCCATTCCCGATGCGCGGCGACCTCGCCCGACGCGAGCCGCAGTGGGTCGCCGCCTGGCAGGAACAACAACTCTACGCGCAGATTCGCTCGGCGGCGCGCGGCCGCCCACGCTTCATCCTGCACGACGGCCCGCCTTACGCGAACGGCGACATTCACATCGGACACGCGGTCAACAAGATCCTGAAGGACATCATCGTGCGTGCCAAGACGCTCGCCGGCTTCGACGCACCGTACATCCCGGGTTGGGATTGCCACGGCTTGCCGATCGAGCACCAGATCGAGAAACTGCACGGCAAGCACCTGCCAGCCGATCGCGTACGCGAGTTGTGCCGGGCTTTCGCCAGCGAGCAGATCGAGCGCCAGAAGCGCGACTTCATTCGCCTTGGCGTTCTCGGCGACTGGCAGCGCCCGTATCTGACGATGAACTTCCAGACCGAGGCCGACGAAATCCGGGCCCTCGGCCGAATTCTCGAGCAGGGCTACCTCTACCAGGGGCTGAAGCCGGTGAACTGGTGCCTCGACTGCCGTTCAGCACTCGCCGAAGCCGAGGTGGAATACGAAGACAAGACCTCACAGGCGATCGATGTCGCCTTCCGCGTGCATGCCAATCACGCCGCCAAGCTTGCCCACGCTTTCGGCCTGACGCATCTGCGTGCGCCGGCTTTCGCGGTCATCTGGACCACCACGCCGTGGACGCTGCCGGCCAACGAAGCGGTCAGCGCGCACCCCGATTTCGACTACGAGCTGATCGAGACGGCGAAAGGAAGCCTGATTCTCGTCCGCGAACTGGCCGACGCCTGCCTCCGGCGTTACGGTCTGAGCGGCAAAGCGATCGGCTCGGCGAAAGGGGCTGCGCTCGAGCATGTTCTGCTCGAACATCCCATCCAGAAGCGCGAGGTGGCGATCATCTGCGGTCGCCACGTCACCCTTGAGGCGGGCACCGGCCTGGTCCATACCGCACCCGCGCACGGCACCGACGACTACCTGATTGGCAAGGTCTATGGCCTGCCAGTGAACAATCCGGTCGCCGACGACGGCTGTTTCGTCGCGACGACACCCGCCCTGGCGAGCGGTCCGCTGGCCGGCCGCAGCGTCTGGGAGGCCAACCCGCTGGTCGTCCAGGAACTCGCCGACCAGAACCTGCTGCTCGCCGCCGAGCCACTCCAGCACAGTTACCCGCACTGCTGGCGGCACAAGACACCAATCATCTTTCGGGCGACGACGCAATGGTTCGTCGGCATGGAGCAACGCGCCGTCTCCGCCACTGGCAACGGCCAGGACGGAGAGGAAGCGCCAACGCTGCGCTGGTGCGCCGAACGCGCGGTCGATGAAACGCAGTTCTTCCCGACCTGGGGCCGCGCCCGCCTCGAAGCGATGATTCGCACGCGCCCCGACTGGTGCGTCTCACGCCAGCGCAACTGGGGCGTCCCGCTGCCTTTCTTCCTGCACCGCGAGACCGGCGCACTCCATCCGCGTACCGGCGAACTGATCGAGCAGGTTGCCCAGCGGGTCGAGAAGGCCGGGATCGAAGCCTGGTTTGCCCTCGATCCCGCCGAGCTGCTCGGCGCAGACGCCGCGCACTACCGGAAGATGAGCGATACGCTCGATGTCTGGTTCGATTCGGGCTCGACGCATGCGAGCGTTCTGCGCAACGCGCAGCGCAGTGAACTGGCCTACCCGGCCGACCTCTACCTCGAGGGTTCCGATCAGCACCGCGGCTGGTTCCAGAGTTCACTGCTGATCGGCTGTGCGCTCGACGGCCGCGCGCCGTACAACGCGCTGCTCACGCACGGTTTCGTCGTCGATGGCAAGGGCTTGAAGATGTCCAAGTCGCGCGGCAACGTGATCGCCCCGCAAAAGATCGCCGACACGCTGGGCGCGGAAATCCTCCGCCTGTGGGTTGCCGCGACCGACTACTCGGGCGAATTGTCGATTTCCGACGAAATCCTCAAGCGCGTCGTCGAAGCGTATCGCCGGATCCGCAACACCCTGCGTTTCCTGCTCGCCAACACAGCCGACTTCGACCCCAACCGCGACCACCTGGCGGTCGCCGAGTGGCTGGAAATCGACCGCTACGCGCTCGCCATGACCCGCCGGCTGCAAGCGCAATGCGAGTCGGACTACGCCCGATTCGAGTTTCACCGCGTCGTCCAGGCGCTGCAGACCTTCTGCTCGGAGGATCTCGGCGGTTTCTATCTCGACATCCTGAAGGACCGCTTGTACACGACAGCCGCGACCTCCCGCGCGCGCCGCTCGGCGCAGAACGCCTTGTGGCACATCCTGCAGTGTTTCGTCAAACTGATGGCGCCGATCCTCTCGTTCACCGCCGAGGAGATCTGGCAACTGAACGGCGGCGACGGCGCCTCGATCATGCTGCAAACCTGGCAGGCGCTGCCAGAACCGGCCGACGAGGAAGAACTGCTCGACAAGTGGCAGCGACTGCGCGGCTATCGTGGAGAAGTCATGCGCGCCTTGGAAGAACTGCGCAGCAGCGGCAAGATCGGCTCGCCGCTGCAAGCTGCGGTCAGCGTGCACTGCAGCGGCGAAAAATACGCCATCCTCGAGTCGCTGGCTGATGACCTGCGCTTCGTCTTCATCTGCTCGCACGCCGAGGTGGTGAGCGACGCGACCGACGCCCTCGTCTGTTCCCCACTGCCACATAGCAAGTGCGAGCGCTGTTGGCACGTGCGCGACGACGTCGGCAGCGACCCGACGCACCCTGGCCTGTGCGGCCGCTGCCTGAGCAACCTTTTTGGCCAAGGTGAAGCGCGTGCCTGCGCGTAAGATCGACCGCTGGCTCTGGCTGGCCGGCATCGTCATCGTCCTCGACCAGCTCAGCAAGTGGCTCGTCCTCGCTCGCCTGCAACCCGGCGACTCGGTCTACGTCGCCCCCTTTTTCAACTGGGTCCTGACCTACAACGCGGGCGCAGCGTTCAGCCTTCTCTCCGATGCCGGCGGCTGGCAGCGCTGGTTCTTCACCGGCCTGGCGCTCGCCATCGCGCTCTGGATCGTCGGTATCCTGCCCCGCCACAGTGGTGAATTCCGCCTGTCGCTGGGGCTGACGCTGATTCTCGGCGGCGCGCTTGGCAACGCGATCGATCGCCTGCGCTTCGGCGCCGTCGTCGACTTCATTCAATGGCACGTGGCCGGGTTCTACTGGCCGGCGTTCAACGTTGCCGATTCGGCGATCACCTTGGGTGCGCTGTTGCTTGTCTGGGATCAGTTGGCTGGTCCGCGCGAGCCTGCTCCACCTCGCCCGATCGACGACGGACAGCGCTCGTGACGCGACTGGCGAGCGCAAGCGGCGGCGCGCGCAGCAACGGCCAGCGCGCGCCCGCCTGATGGAAACCGTTTTGCCCATGGCAGACCGCCCGCAGGTGCGCGAGGAGAGCTTCCTGACGCTGCACTACAGCCTGGCCGACCAGGACGGGACGGAATACGTCAGCACTTTCGGCTGGTCGCCGGCGACGCTGCAAATGGGCAGTGGGCAGCTCGCACCGACGCTCGAACGCTGCCTGATCGGTCTCTCGGCGGGCGAACGCCATGTCTTCCTGCTCGCCCCGGCCGACGCTTTCGGCGAGCACAACCCCGAATTGCTCGAGCGCATCGCGCGCAGCGCCTTGCCACCTGACCTGGAACTTGCGGTTAACTCGCTGATCGAATTCACTTCGCCGGACGGCCAGACGAGCTTTGCCGGCTTCTTGCGTGAGTTGAGCGGGCAGCGCGCGCTGGTCGACTTCAACCACCCCCTGGCCGGCAAGGCGATCCGCTTTGAGGTCGAAATCATCGCCATCATGTAGGCCCGCAGATGCAGATCATTCTCGCCAAACCCCGCGGCTTCTGTGCCGGAGTAGACCGCGCCATCGCCATCGTCGAGCGAGCCATCGAGAAACTGGGCGCACCGATCTACGTTCGCCACGAAGTCGTCCACAACAAATTCGTCTGTGACGATCTGCGCGCGAAAGGCGCCATCTTCATCGACCAGCTGGCCGAGGCGCCGCCCGGCAGCACCGTCATCTTCAGCGCGCACGGGGTCTCGCGCGCTGTCCGCGAAGAAGCGGCGGCGCGCCGGCTGAACGTATTCGACGCCACCTGCCCGCTCGTCACCAAGGTGCACGTCGAGGTCGCCAGGATGCGCCAGGAGGGTCGCGAGATCATCATGATCGGCCACAAGGGCCACCCCGAGGTCGAAGGAACGATGGGCCAGAGCAGCGACGGCATGTACCTGGTCGAAACCGTCGCCGACGTCGGACACCTGCGCGTGAGCGATCCGGCAAGGCTGGCCTACGTCACGCAGACGACGCTCTCGGTCGACGACGCGCAGCAGATCGTCGGCGCGCTGCAACAGCGCTTCCCGCAAATCGTCGGCCCACGCAAGGACGACATCTGCTATGCCACGCAGAACCGGCAGGACGCGGTGAAGGAGTTGGCGAAAACGAGTCAGGTGGTGATCGTCGTCGGCAGCAAGTCGAGCTCGAACTCTAACCGCCTACGCGAGGTCGCCGAGATTTTTGGGCGCTCGTCCTACCTGGTCGACAATGCCGGGCAGATCGATCCCGCCTGGCTGGCCGGTGCCACCCGGGTCGGCGTCACCGCGGGCGCCTCGGCGCCCGAAGTCCTCGTCCAACAAGTCATCGAGCAACTCAGCGGCGGCGCTCCGGCACAGGTCAGCGAGCTTGCCGGCGTCGACGAAAACGTCACTTTCGCACTCCCCCGCCAACTGCAATCGTGAGGGGCGGCGCCTGCCCAGACCGCGTGCGGCGCCGGCTGTCGGCCTAGAACCCAGCACCGGCGGCTCGACGCACAACCGCGGCAGGCGCACCCGCCGGCGGCGCTACGCGCGGCGCCGAGCTGGCGGCGGGCTCCACCGCTTCCGGAATCCGCAAGACGCCGGTCAGGTGGCTGCCGCCACTCACCATCGTGTCGAGAACGACCTCGACACGCATTTCGCTGTTGACCGGAACGCCTTCCAGTTCACCGGGGCGAAAGCGCACGGCGGCAAAGGCCGCCGCTGCCACCTCTGCGTACTCGCTCGGCAAGGAACTCTGGCTGATCTCGACGCGGTCGACTGCCCCGCCGGCAGCAATGAAGATCCGCAAGACGATCTTGCCAGCGCGCGGCGCGCCGCCGGCAACGCTGTCCGGGAAACTCAGCGCCGGCTCATCGAGCAATCGCGGCTGAACCGACAACTGCGCACGCGGCAGGTACCAGCCACCCGCAGGCACCTCGAAGACCGGCGTTTGCGCCAAGTACGGTGGCACGTACTCGGCGAGCCGACGATGGCCAAGCCTGGCCGCGACAACAGCTTCCTCGGGCGCCGGCGGCAGCGGCTGCGCATCGGGCAACGCCGGATCGCCCTCAGGCGCCGCCAGTGGCACCGGATCGCCGGGCAGCACCCGCTGCGCGTGCTGAATGACCCGCACGCTGAGCGCCGCGTGCTCTACCAGCGTTGCCCGACCGGGCGTCCCCTCGCCTGGCGGTTTGGCCGCCCGACCGAGCATGACGAGCGTCAGCCAGTGGAAAAGAAGCGATACGGCGAGGGCCACGAGCAGGCTCCGCTGCTCCTCCCGGATGCCGGCGCGGCCGTTCAACGGCAAGGTCGGGGAAAACACACTCTAAGCTCGCGCAGCGGGAGTCGAAGAAGTCGCGATTCTAACGCTCGCCGCACCGTGGCAGCCACCGCTCATCCGCCGCCGCGCGCCGTCCGTCGCTGCACGGTTGGCGGCTGCCGTCACGCCGGCTAAGATGCACTTGCGTACCGTCGCTTGCCGGGCGCCCGTCGCAAACTCTGGGGGAGGAGGCCAATTCTGTGAAGAAAGAGGGAGGTTTCACGCTGATCGAGGTCATGATCGTGATCGCCATCATTGGCATCCTGGCGGCCATCGCCATTCCGAACTACACCGAGCACATCACGCGCTCGCGTATTGCCCAGGCAACTGCAGGACTGGCCGAACGGCGCGCGCGCATGGAGCAGTTCTTCCAGGACAACCATACCTATTACCAGGCAGCCGGTGCCGATCCGGTCGCCAACCCGGCGATCAGTTCGCCCGCCTGCGCCACCGACAACACGGCGAGCCAGTATTTCGACTTCAGTTGTCCCAACCCGACGGCGACCACCTACACCTTGGTGGCAACTGGCAAGGGTCCGATGACCGGCTTTACCTACACGATCAACCAGGCGAACGTCAAGGCAACGACGGCCGTGCAGAGCGGCTGGTCGACCTCGAACACGTGCTGGATCACCAGCAAGGGAGCAAGCTGTTGAACAGGGCGCACGGCTTCAGCCTGATCGAACTGGTCGTCGGCGTGGTCATTTTGGGCATTCTGATGGCGATCGGCCTGCCCAGCTTCAACGAGTGGTTGCGCAACGCGCGCGTGCGCGGTGCCGCCGACGCCGTGCAGAACGGTCTGCTTCTGGCCCGGGCAGAGGCCGTGCGGCGCAACACGCTGGTCGGGTTCTACCTGGTCAGCACCACCGACAACAGCTGCGCGCGCAGTTCCACCGGCCCGCACTGGATCGTTGGTATGGATGCCCCCGACAACCGCTGTGCGAGCGCCCCCTCGGACGACACGGCACCACGCATCATCCAGTTGCGCAGCATGGGCGAGGGCTCGGCAACGACGGCCCTGACCGCCGGGCAACACAGCTTCGTCTTCAACGGCCTGGGTCGCCTGACCGCCGCCCCGGCGTCCGGCGGAACGATTACCCTGTCGAGTTCCGACGGCCTGAACTGCAGGACGGATTCGCCGCCCGGACCGGTGCGCTGCCTGCGCGTCGTCGTCTCGCTCGGCGGACAGGTCCGCATGTGCGATCCGTCGTTGCCTAGCGGCAATACGCAGGCATGCTGATGAACACGCGCAAAGTGAACACGCAAAAGCGTCGGCTCGCGCTCGCTACCCACCAGGACGGCGTGATGCTGCTCGAAGCACTGATTGCCATCCTGATCTTTTCGCTCGGCATTCTCTCGCTCGTCGCGCTGCAGGCAACGGCGGTCCAGTTGACCAGCGACGCCAAGTACCGAACCGACGCCAGCCTGCTGGCCAACCGATTGCTTGGCGAAATGTGGGCGAGCGGCCTCGAACTGGCGCAACTGAAGGCCAATTTCGAGAGCGGCGGAGCGGGCTACGACGCCTGGAAGAATATCGTCGCCAGTCGCGATGGACTGCCCGGCGTCGGCGCGGCCGCCGACGGTGTGGACTCGACGCTGCCGCTGGTCAGCGTCGATGCGACCGCCGGCGCAACTGCCGGCCAGGTGGTGATCACCTTGTTCTGGCGCACGCCGGAGATGCCACGCAGTGGCGAGCCGGCGAATCAGCCCACTTCCTGCCGCGTTTCCCGGCACTGCCACACGATCGTTTCACAAATTTCGCGCAACACACCCTAGGCCATGAAATCGGGTTCCCCACAAACGGCAACGCACCCTGGCGGCTTCACGCTGGTCGAAATCATGGTGGCGATGGTGATCGGCATGATCGGCATCATCGTCATGATGCAGGTTTTTGCCACCGCTGAAGCGCAGAAGCGGACCACCACCGGCACCGGCGACGCACAGAGCAGCGGCGCACTGGCGCTCTATGAACTGCAGGGGGCGATCCGGCAGAGCGGTTACGGCTTTAATTCGACCAGCGTGCTGAACTGCGCGCTGAGCATTCCGCCACTACCGCCCTCGACCGCCGCAGCGCGCCTGGTGCCCGTCTTCGCCCCCACGCTGATCAACCCGGGCGGCATACCGGCGGGCGACGCCGACACCGACACGCTGCTGATCGCTTACGGTTCCAGCCCGGGCTCGTCGGAAGGCGACGCGATCGTCCTCGCCAACGGCGCCGCGCTGTC
>NZ_JAPUVR010000145.1 GCF_029255125.1 Accumulibacter sp.
GTACAGGCTGCCGAGCAGGAAGGCTACTGCGATCAGCGCGAGGACACCCATGATGGCGAACTTGCGTGTATAGCCCACGCGGTTGAGAAGCGCTATCGCCGGCGCGAAAAGGCTCTGCATCTCGATGTTCCTCGCAGTCATCAGGAGCTTTACCCGCTAACGGCAATGGCCGGCAAATCTTTAGCCGAATTAGCCGAAGTCGCGCCGGCTGACCCACCATTCGGTGCGCCGCTCGCGCTGCTCAGGCGGCGTCGCTCAGGCAGCCATCGCGCAGCGTCAGGATGCGCCCGGCGCGCGCCGCCAGGGCGGGATCGTGCGTGACGACGATGAAACTCGTGCGGCGCGAGCGGTTGAGTTCGAGCATCAAGGCGAAGACGCTTTCTGCCGTCTGCCGGTCGAGGTTGCCCGTCGGTTCGTCGGCGAGCACGCAGGCGGGTTCGCTGACCAGCGCGCGCGCGATCGCCGCGCGTTGGCGCTCGCCGCCCGAGAGTTCGCCCGGGGTGTGGCGCAGGCGGTGCGCCAGCCCGACTTCGTCGAGCACTTGCGCCGCGCGCGCTTCGGCTTCCTTCCTCGCCAGGCGGCGGATGAGCAACGGCATGGCGACGTTTTCGAGCGCGGTGAACTCGCCGAGCAGGTGGTGAAACTGGTAGACGAAGCCCAGGTGGCGGTTGCGCAGCGCGCCGCGCTGCGCGTCGTCGATCGTCGCCAGGTCGTGCCCCATCAGGTGCACGCTGCCGGCGCTTGGCGAGTCGAGTCCGCCGAGCAGGTGGAGCAGGGTGCTCTTGCCCGAACCCGAAGCGCCAACGACGGCGATGCGCTCGCCGGCGTGTACGGCGAGGTCGACACCGAGCAGGACCGGCACCTCGTCGCCGCCCTGGCGGAAGATCTTGCGCAGCCCCTGGCAGGCGAGGACGATTTCACTCATAGCGCAGCGCCGCTGCCGGATTGACCCGTGCCGCGCGCCAGCTCGGGTAGATCGTCGCGAACAGGGCGAGCACGAAAGCGACGCCGGTGATCGTCGTCACGTCGCGCCACTGCAGCTCGGACGGCAGGTTGGAGATGTAGTAGACCTCCTTGGCCAGGAACTGCGTGCCGAGCAGGCGCTCGATGAAGGGCACGACGACATCGACGTTGAGCGCCAGCGCGACGCCGCCGGCAATGCCCAGACCCAGGCCGATGAAGCCGATCAGCGCGCCCTGCACGATGAAGACGAGCATGATGCTGCTCGGCCGGGCGCCCAGGGTGCGCAGGATGGCGATGTCGGCCTGTTTGTCGGTGACCGCCATGACCAGGGTCGACACGATGTTGAACGCGGCGACGGCGACGATCAGCGAGAGGATGATGAACATCATGTTTTTCTCGATCTGCACGGCGCGGAAGAAGTTCGCGTGGCTGCGCGTCCAGTCGCTGATGAAGGCTTCGGTGTCCAGGCTGGCGGCGAGCGAACGGGCGACGCGCGGTGCCAGAAACAGGTCGTCCAGTTTCAGGCGTACGCCCGAAACCCGGTCGTCAAGGCGGTAGAGGCGTTGCGCGTCGGCCAAGTGGATCAGCGCCAGCCCGCTGTCGTACTCGTACATGCCGACTTCGAACAATGCGCTTACCGTGAACGTCTTCAGCCGCGGGACGACGCCGGCCGGTGTGACGACGCCTTGCGGCGCGATCAGCGTCACCCGGTCGCCGACCATGACGCCGAGCGCGCGCGCCAGTTCGCTGCCGAGGACGATGTTGAAACTGTCCGCGGTCAAGGTTTCCAGCCGGCCGTCCTTCATGTGCGGACGAAAGTCGGCGACGCGATCCTCCTGCTCGGGCAGCACGCCGCGCACCAGCGCGCCGCGCACTGCCTGGCTGAATGCCAGCATCCCCTGCGCCTGGACGTAGGGTGCGGCGGCGAGCACGTGTGCGTGGCGGGTCGACTGCTCGGCGACGCTCTGCCAGTTGGCCATTTCGCCGCTCGCGCCGCTGATCTGTATGTGCGAGACGACGGCCAGAATGCGCGCGCGCAACTCGGTCTGGAAGCCGTTCATCACCGAGAGGACGACGATCAGCGCGGCGACGCCGAGCGCGATGCCCAGCATCGAGATCAGCGAGATGAACGAAATGAAATGGTTGTGCTTCTTCGCCCGCGTGTAGCGCAGGCCGACGAGCAGTTCGTAGGGCAGATCCATCGGGCGAGGAATCGCGCGGGCGGGGCGGCGCGCAGCGTCGTTCGGGCAAAGGCGCTATGCTACACTCTTTCAGTCGCCGGCCAGTGCGTCATCGCCAGGCTGGTCGGAGCGACCGGCCGCGCCGGCCGTCAAGGATCGTCCGAGCCGCCGAATCCGCATGCACCTCACTCTTGTCGTTCCCGAACTCATCTGGCCCGAACCCGACGAGCAAGACACCTTTGCCGAACTCGCGTGCCCTGGGCTGTGCACGCTGCTCGCGCGCAGTCGGCGGCAGCAGTTGCCGCCGCAGTCGGTCGAAGCGACGCTCGCCGAGTTCTTCGGCTTGCCCGTGCAGCCGCCCTACGCCGCCTTGCGCCTGGCCGGCGAAAACGCCGCGCCGGCGCCTGCAGCGCGCGCCTGGCTGTGCGCCGATCCGGTCCACCTGCGTCTGCACCAGGAGCGGCTATTGCTCGCCGAGGGCGACGGTCTGGAACTCGCGCTCGACGAAGCCCAGGCGCTGCTTGACGAACTCAACCGCCATTTTGCCGAAGTCGGCCGCTTTCACCTGGCCTGTGCCGAGCGCTGGTACTTGCAGCTTACCGCCGACCATCAACCGGGCGGCGGCGATGCGCTGCCGCTGTCGGCGGTCGCCGGCCGGCGTGTTGCCCGGCAGCTTCCGGAAACCCCCGAACTGCGTTGGCTGCGCCGTCTGCTCAACGAAGCGCAGATGGTTCTGCATCGGCATCCGGTCAACGAGGCGCGCGAGGCCGCTGGTCGCTCGACGATCAACAGTCTCTGGCTGTGGGGTGCCGGTATGCTGCCGCCAAGGCTGGGCAGTGAGTTCACCGGGGTCTGGAGCGACGACGCTCTGGCGCGCGGTCTTGCCCTTTGCGCACAGGCGGCAGTGCACGCGCCACCCGGTGACGCCGCGAGCTTGCTGCGCGCGCTCGAGCAACGCGGCCGCCACCTGCTGGTGCTCGACGCGCTGCAGCGGCCGGTGCACTATCAGGATGCGGAAGCGTATCGAAGTCGTCTGCACGAACTCGACCGCGACTGGTTTGCCCCGTTGCAGCAGGCGCTGGCGGGCGGCCGGCTGGCGACCATCGAGCTCTGCGCGCCGACCGCCTACGGCCTGCTCACCTGGCGCAGCGGGCGCGCCGAGCAGTGGCGCCTGTGGCGGCGGCCGTGTGCGCTGCAGGCGACGGCGCTGGCTCTGGCGAAAGGCGCAGAATGACTCATCTGGTCGGGCGAACGGTTTCGCCGCGCGTGCAATGGGCGCTCGAGCAGCAAGGCGTGCACCCGCTGCTCGCCCGCATCTACGCCGGGCGCGGAATCACGACGCGCAGCGAGCTCGACTACCAGTTCACTTCGCTGCTGCCGCCGACGCGGCTGCGCGGCGCGGGCGAAGCCGCCGTGCTGCTCGCCGAAGCGATCGAGCGGCGTGCACGCATCCTGATCGTCGCCGATTACGATTGCGACGGCGCGACGGCTTGTGCGCTTGCCCTGCGCGCCCTGCGCGCTTTTGGTGCGCAGGTCGATTATCTGGTGCCGAATCGCTTTGCCTACGGTTACGGGTTGTCGCCCGAAGTCGTCGATCTGGCGGCGCAACGGCGGCCCGATCTGCTGCTTACCGTCGACAACGGAATTTCTGCCGTCGCCGGCGTCGAGCGCGCACGTGCGCTTGGCATCAGGACGCTGATTACCGACCATCACCTGCCGGGGGACGAACTGCCGGCGGCCGACTGCATCGTCAACCCGAATCTCGCAGACTGCGATTTTCCGAGCAAGAGCCTGGCCGGCGTCGGCGTCGTCTTCTACGTGATGCTTGCCCTGCGCGCCGAACTGCGCGCGCGCGGCTGCTTCTCGCCGGCGACTGGCCGCGCCGAGCCGCGCCTGGCCGATCTGCTCGATCTCGTCGCGCTGGGCACAGTGGCCGACGTCGTCCGCCTCGATCATAACAACCGGGTGCTGGTCAGCCAGGGTCTGCAGCGTATCCGGCAGGGGCGGGCAAGCGCCGGACTGCGTGCCATTCTGCACGTCGCCGGGCGTGCGCCGGAGCAGGTGTCGAGCGTAGACCTCGGCTTTCTCGTCGGTCCACGGCTCAACGCGGCCGGGCGCCTGGCCGACATGTCGCTCGGCATCGAATGCCTGATCACCGACGACGATGCGCGCGCGCTGAACATCGCGCAGCAGCTCGACGCGCTGAATCGCGAGCGGCGGGCGATCGAAGCGGGCATGCAGGAGCAGGCTTTGTCGCTGCTCGACGCGGCGGCGCTGGCGGATGCCGCAGCGCCGTCGGCCGCCGGCGTCGCGCTGTTCGACGCCGACTGGCATCAGGGCGTCATCGGCATCGTCGCGGCGCGCGTCAAGGAGAGAATTCATCGTCCGGTCTTTGCCTTCGCGCGCGGCGAGAACGGCGAGATCAAGGGTTCCGGCCGCTCGATTGGCGGCGTCCACCTGCGCGATGCGCTCGACCTGCTCGGCAAGCGCGCGCCCGGTTTGTTGCTGCGCTTTGGCGGGCACGCGATGGCCGCCGGTGTGACGCTGCGTGAAGCCGACTTTGCGCGTTTTCGCGATCTTTTCGCCGAGGTCGCCGACGAACTGCTGGCGCCGGCCGACCGGACACGAACGCTGCACACCGACGGTTGCCTGGAGCCGGCCTACTGGTCTTTGGCAACCGCCCGTCTGCTGGCAGCCGAAGTGTGGGGCCAGGGTTTCCCGCAACCGCTCTTCGCCGATGACTTCGCCGTGGACAGCCAGCGCATCCTGAAGGACAAGCATCTGAAGCTGCGCCTGCGGCGCGACGGGCAGACGATCGACGCCATCCAGTTCAACTTCACGCAGGCGCCGGGAGCCACCGTGCGCGCCGCCTATCGCTTGGCGATCAACGACTTCAACGGCGTGCAATCGACGCAGTTGATGATCGAGCATCTGGCCACCTGAGCCGCCGCGACGAGCACGCACGCGCCGAACACGATCCTGCCGATGAGCACCTTCCTGCACCACTTTTCGCTCGCCGCGCCGCTCTTCATCCTCGTTTTCGTCGGCTACACGCTGGTGCGCTGGGCGGGCTGGCCGAAGAGCGTCGCCGACGCGCTGTCGCGTTTCGTCTTTTCGATCGCGCTGCCGGCGATGCTGTTTCGCCTGATGAGCGACCTCTCGCGTCTGCCGCCGGTCGATACGCGTTTGCTGCTCGCCTTCTTTGGCGCCTGCCTGATCGTCTTCGCGCTCGGCCGCCTGATCGCCTGGCGCGTCTTCCGGCTGGACGGCGTGGGTCAATCGGTGTTTGCGCTCGGCGGCGTATTCTCGAACAACGTTCTGCTTGGCTTGCCGCTGGCGCGCACGGCGCTGGGCGATGCGGCAGTTCCCTCGGTTGCGCTGGTGCTCGTCTTCAACGCGCTGATTCTGTGGACGCTGGTTACCGTGTCGGTCGAGTGGTCGCGGCACGGCAGCCTCTCGCTCGAGGGCTTCGGCGCGACGACGAAGAGCGTGCTGAGCAATCCGATCGTCGCCGCCATCGTCTCCGGTTCGCTCTTCGGCCTGCTCGGCTTCGAGCTTCCCTTGCTCGTCGCTGCGCCGCTCGACATGAGCGGCCAGGCGGCAGCACCGCTGGCGCTGATCGCGCTCGGCATGAGTCTGGCCGAGTACGGACTGCGCGCAGGCTGGCGGGAGAGCTGTGCGATCGTCGCGTTGAAGCTGATCGTGCAGCCGCTGGTTGTCTGGGGTCTCGCCCTGGCGCTTGGCCTGCCGCCGCTGGAAACCCGCGTCGTCGTGCTGCTCGCCTCGCTGGCGGTCGGCGTCAACGTCTACCTGATGTCGAAACAGTTCGCGACGCAGGAAGCCGCAGTGGCGAGCAGTATGGTCCTGTCGACCGGTCTGGCGGCGATCACGACGCCGCTCTTCCTGGCGCTCACCGGTGCTCTATCGTAGCCTGCGTGGCGCGCTCAGAGGGGGGTGCGTGAATTTGGATGGTGTGATGAGAGACTGGAGGAAAAATGATTGAACGACGCCCATTGGCGAGTCTTGGTTACGCCGATCACGGTTGGCTTGAAGCCAGGCACCACTTCTCGTTTGCCGATTACCATGAGCCCGGTCGTGTGAATTGGGGCGCGCTGCGCGTCTGGAACGACGATACGATTCAAGCTGGAACCGGCTTTCCGCTGCACGCGCACGCGAATATGGAGATCATCACCTATGTGCGAGAAGGCGCCATAACCCATCAGGATAGTTTGGGCAATAGCGGCAGGACGGTTGCCGGAGATGTCCAGGTGATGAGTGCGGGTATGGGAATTCGGCATTCCGAATATAACCGCGAAGCCGGCGTGACCCGGATCTTCCAGATCTGGATCATGCCCAATCAGCGCGGGGCGCCTCCCGCGTGGGGATCGAAGCCCTTTCCAAAGGATGATCGCGCCGGGCGTTTCGTTCCCTTGGCCAGCGGTCTCGCCGGTGACCAGGGCGCTCTGCCGATACGCGCCGAGGCGCGCGTCTCGGGGGCGACGCTGCGCTGCGGCGATACGATCGAATACCAGTTTTCGGACGCCGGCCGCCTGGGCTACCTGGTTGCCGCAAGCGGTCGGGTGACCGTCAATGGCATCAGCCTGGAGGCCGGCGACGGGGCAGCGATTCGTCACGAGGCGGTGCTCAGGCTTACGGCCAGCGAAGCCGCGGAGCTTGTCCTGGTCGATGTCGCCGAACAAATGCCGATCTGAGTGCCGCTGGCGTTGCACCGCCTCGCTCGCCGGGTGACGAAGCATTCAAGCTGAACCCCCGAAACGACGGTCTTTACCTTCACCGACGCGCTGAGTCTGCGTGCGCCAGGAAATCCGCCATGCGCTGATCCAGAGGGCGCGGGCGCGCGCTGGCGGCATGCGCTGCAGCGTGCCTCGCTGGAACTGGACGCGCCTGCCTGCCTTGTCCTGCCGTCGCCAAGTGGGAAGGCGGCGCGCGGCATCGAGCACCGTTCTTTTCCCGCTGTACCAGCGTTTGGCAGGAAGCGCGGTCGGCTGGCGAGTGTCGACATTTCTTACAAGCCCTGGCTTGGCGCCGCGGCATGCCGGGTAGATTCGCCGTTAGGTCAGCGCCTCATCTTTTCAGGCACGAAATGTGCTGGGCCTGTCGCCGCAAGTGGACCAAGCTCGCGACTCCCGGTTGGGACGGCCAGCGCAAGAGCGGCGCCACGCGAAGAATGACTCGAGCACACGTCTCCTCTGACCACGGGCGCGGCTGTTCGCCGAACGCGGACAGTGCGCCTTGGCAAGCAGGAGCGACCATTTTCAAGGAACGCGTAATGACCAAAAAGCTTGTCAGCTCCCTGATCCTCGCCAGCGGTGCTTTGTTTGCCGGTGCCGCAAGTGCTTCCCTCGTGTTGAATACCGGCGTTGCGGCCGATGGAAGCGTCCTTTCTGCTGGAAGCATCGATCCCTTGTGGACGATTTCGACCGATGGCGTACAGTTCTCGGCGGCCCGGGTCGCCTATCCCGGCTCGTATCCCAACATGGCAGGTGGGCAGACGTGCTGCGGCATGGAGACGGTAGCCGGCGTGGCCGCCTGGATTACCACGCCATCGGTGGTTGCCACCAGCCCGACGACCGGCTGGGGGGTTAACAACATGGTCTACGCCAGGCGCTCATTCGACCTCTCGGGCTACGATCTGAGCACAGTGACGCTGAACGGTCGCTTGCGCGTTGCCGATTCGTCGCACGGGATCTACATCAATGGTTCGTTGGTTCCTGGCACCGGCTATGCGGGCTACACCTTCACGACCGACCACTTCTTCTCGCTGGCGGCGGGAAGCGGTCTTTTCCAGTCTGGCGCGAACCTGATCGAAATGCGCGGAGATTCGGTCAATGACGTGTGGGACGCCTTCTGGCTCGACGCGCAGGTCACTGGCCGCGCGAGTTCGGTTCCAGAACCGACGACGCTGGTGCTGCTGCTCGCCGGCTTGGCGCTGTGCGGCGTGCGCTCGGCAGGGCGCTGCGGGGAGTAGGATCGCGTTCCTGCAGCGGTCAGTGCATGTGGCCATCGATCGTAGCTGCCGATCGGAGCTCGTCGGTGCCGCCGGAGACGCTGACGCAGGGTCTGCGCAAGGCAAGCGCGCAGACCCGCTGTCAGGCTAGTAGAGGCAGGGAAGCAGTTTGCGCACGCGTTGCCGATACGCGTGGTATTCGGGGAATTTTTCTGCGAGCCAGATTTCCTCGCGGCGCGATTTGATGTCGAGAAAGATCAGGAGCAACAGAGCGTAGCCCAGCGTCAGCCAGCCGTTCAGCCATAGCGCCCAGCCAAAGGCGGCAAGGATCAGGCCGCTGTAGATCGGATGCCGGACGAGGCGGTAGATGCCGCTGACGACCAGTACGGCGTCTTTCCTCGGCTGCGGCAAGGGCGTCAGGTTCTTGCCGAGCTGGACGCAGGCGAGCAGCGCGATGGTGATGCCGATCGCCAGCAGGGCGCCGCCAAAGAGTTTCCCGAGCCAGGTGCAGGGCGCTGTCCAGGCGGCGCCGGGCCAGGAACTTGGCGCGAACACGACGAGCGCGAGCAGAATCATCTGCACGAAGACGTAGCCTTCGCCGCGGCGGCCAAACGCCGCCTCGCATGCCGTGCTCGCATTCTTCTTTCGCCGCCGGCAGCACCCGACGACGATGCCGATCAGCAGGCAGATGAGCAGGAAGACGATGAACCCGAAGAGCAGCCAGGGAAACCTCTCGGCGCCGACCTTCCTGATCAGGTCGTTGACCAGGTCGGCTTCGACGGCGCCAATTGCGCAGCTTGCCCCGCTACGCGGATTGCCGTAGAGGTCGCGTCCATCGACCAGATCGTGCGCGGCACAGATCGCCAGGCTGCCCGCATTGCGTGCGGGGCTGGACATCGTCGGGGCAAAACGGGCGTCGAGTGATGGATCGGCGACCGGGATCGTCGCGCCGCAGCCCGCATCCGGGTATTGCAGGTTGGCGCCTGCGAGCTTCAGCGTGGCCAGCGCATTCGCGCAGTTGCCCTGGTTGCCGGCGACGATCACGTTCGCCATGCTTGCTCCGACCGTGCCGCCCGGCGCCAGGTGCAAGCCCTCGCTTTGGTTGCCGATCAGCGTGCTGTTGGCAACTTCGACGTTCTGCGCGAAGAGCGCCGCACCGCCGGCGGTGCTCACGTTGCGCGCGAGCAGCGCGTTGCCCAGGCGCACGATTCCCGCGCCAGCATCGATCACGTGTTGCGTGGCGGTATTGTCGAGCACGAAGACGCGCGTCAGTTCGAGGCGCGTGGGCTGGCTGCCGGGCGCCGGCAAGTCCTTGCCGACATCTGCCGGCACTGCTTCCATGGGCGACGCGCTGGCGCTGACCAGGGCGATCGCGCCGCCCGATTCACCCGCCTTGTTGCGGCTCATCTGTACGGCGTCGCCCGCCACGTCGCCGAGCAGCAACAGCGCGCCGCCGTCCTTGGCCGCCTGGTTGTCGCGCAGCTTGACGTGCCCGAGGCGCAGGCGCAGGCGGGCGTTCAGCGGATTGCTGCCGGCCGGCGAGAGGTAGGCGAGGGCGCCGCCGGACAGCGCGTGATTGGCCTCGAAGTCCGACGACTGCAGCGTCAGCGTCGAGCGCGCGGCGAGTATTGCGCCGCCGAGCATGCCGCGGTTGTTCGTGAAGCTGCTGCGCGAAATGGTCGCGTTGGCAAAGGCGACTTCGACCGCGCCGGCGGCGCTGCGGGCGAGTTCGAGGTAGATGCGGTTGGCGTACAGCCAGCCACGCCCACCGGCGGCGAAGGGCAGCGCGTCGCCGTTGTCGGTGAAGCTCGATTGATCGATGACGAGTTCGCCGGCAGCCCAGAAAGCGGGTCGCTTGTTGCGCTCGAAGCTGCACTTGCGCACCTGCGCCGAGATCTGCCGCCCGCTGGTCACAGGATCGCTGCGCCAGAGCGCGTGGAACGGACGCGACAGGTTGTCGCGGAAAGCGACTTGCTCAAGTTCGAGTTCGCCGGCCATGACGACGCCGAAATCCGGCTGCCTGGCGTCGCCATTGCGAGCGAAGGTGCTGGCGCGCGCGACGAGCTTGCGCACGGCAAATGGCAGGCGGGTGTCGGTCACTGTCACCTTGTTCAGCTCGACGACCGCCAGGTCGTTGCGGTCATAAACGATACCGGTGAACATGTTGGGGTCGGCCGGGTTGGCCGGCGGATTGCTCAGCGTCAGGTTGCGCAGGGTCAGCCGGGCTGGCCCGGCAGGGACGAACATGACGCCGTTGCCGGTACCGCTCAGCGTCGCCCCTCCGCCGTCGATCGTCGTCGCGCCGCTCAGCACGCGCTCGCCGGTGAGCTTGATTTCGTTTGGCCCGCCGGCGCAGGCGATGCGGATGTCGCCGCCGGTAGCCAGCGCGCTGACCAGGTTGACTCCACCGGCGGCGTTGTCGGTGCCGCAGGCGGTGACGACGGTTTCCGCCTGTGCGGCGAGCGCTGCGCCGAGCAGCAGGAGGCCCTTCAGGAAGTCAAGGCAGCGCACGTTTTGGCTTCTCCTGGTCGCTGAAGTCGACGCTCATCGTTTCGCCGGTACGCGGGTTGCGGATCGTGTAGCTCGCTGTCCCGGTGCGGTTGATCACGTCGCCCTGCGCACGTGGCCAGGCGGGTAGCGCGCCGTGCGCCTGCGCGACGCCGCCCGCTTCGCTGACCCACGCGCCATGCGGTGCAAACTTGATGATGCCGTTGGTGCGCGAAGCATAGGTGAAAGTGCCCAGTCCGGACTTGCTCGCCATTTCGTCGAAGTTCGCGGCGTTGGCGGCGAGCACCTGATCATGCAGATCCTTGCTGGTCGCCGCCGGCGTGCGCGGCACTACTTCGATGAAGCCCCACTGGCTACCTGCCGCGCAGTCACTGCTGCCGGCGCACGCCTGCTCGTAGACGACGACGAAGAAGTCGTCGCCTGCGTCGCCGTTATCCCACGCCTTGCAGTTTGCTGAGTCGATCAGCGAAAACCGCCGACCGGCGGGAAGCGCGGCGGAGTCGTGGGTGACCATGCAGGCGCGCAGGAAGTCGGGAATCTGCAGGTTGATTCCGCAGGCGAACGAGCCGTGGACGCAGAAGTTGTCGTTGAACGACATCGGCTCGTCCTCCTGGTCGATCTTCCAGCGCACGACCTTGCCCTCGAAGCGGATGAAGTGGGCGAAACGATCCTGCCGGAGCGGCTGCTCGACGCGCGCCGGCGGCAGCTCGCGGCAGCTTCCGGTGGCTTCGCAGGCGGGCAGGCGCTTGCCCGAGCTGACCATCAGCGTGGTCGGCACGCCGGCGCCACGGTCGGTCCACTTGATGAAGGCGCTCGGGTAGATCGTCCCGGTCGGTGTGCGCAAGCCCTGCGCGTAGCCGCTCTCGCTGCCGCCAGCGGTGATCAGCCACGCCTTGCCGCTGCTGTAGCGCTCCCAGCCGGCGTGGCGCAGCGTCTGCGTCCACGCGCCCTTGACCAGTGCCAGGTCGAGCAGCAGGCGGTGCGGTGTGTAGGCCGAGGTCGCCTCCCAGATCATCTCGGCCAGGCTGTCCTCGCTGGCGTGGCCGTCAGGACCGTGCAAAGTCTGCCCGGCCCAGAGCTGCATTGCGGCGATCTGGTGATCGGCAAGGCCGGAAAGCTCGAACAGCGAGCGGACGGCCGCGCGCTTGCTGTGATCCTTTTCCAGCTTGCCGAGCGTGTAGTCGGTATTGGCGTGCGCCAGGCGGCGGAAGGGCACGATGCGCCTGCCCTGGTTGCTGCCCAGCGCCATCTTGGCGGCGGTGAGGTCGCCGACGACGGCAACGCCGGTGATGAGCTGCGCGTCGTCGGCAGAACACGCTGGCACGCCGGCCTGGCAGGAAAAGTCGTGCAGGTTGAGCAGTGCGGTGAAGCTGAGGCGGCCATAGGGTTTGGCGTTGAATTCCGCGAAGTCCTCGTCGGTGACGCGCTGCAGTCTTTGCATCAGCCAGGCGTGGATTTCCCGGTTGTACGCCTGATAGTCGGCGACCGCGTCGCTGTCGCCGATCGCTGCCGAGTCTTCGATGAGCATCTGGTTCTTCAGATATTTCGAGGAATTTTGCATGAACAGGTGGTTTTCCGTCTCCTCGACGCCGCCGAACAGCGCGCCCAGGGCGATCTGGGGAATTTCCGCGGCGACTGCCAGCGCGCTGAGCAGCGTGATGATGATCGCCGCGACGAGCGGGCCGACGATTGCGCCGAGCAGCGCGGCAAGCAGCGCGAGAGCGACGCCGGCGATGATCAGCGCCAGGAAGAGGAGCAGCAAGGCCAGGAAGTCGAGGAAGTCGTCGCCCGTATCCGAACCCTCGGCGTCGCCGTCCACGTCGCGGCCGAGGTCCGGGTCGTAGAAGCTGTTGTCGTCCAGGCGGTCGCGCGCGCTGCCGTACTGATTGTCCGGATTGCCGCAATGCCAGAGCGGATGCACCTCCTGCGCTTTGCCGCCGCTCAGGGTGAGCAGGCGGGTCTGCAGCTTGTCGATCGCGTCAGCGCTTTCCGCACTCGGCGGCGTCAGCGTTGCCGCCTGGCGCAGCAGGAAGGTGAGTCGGGTGAGCAGCGCAACCGCCATGTCCCAGTCGGCTTCCGGCGGCGAACCGAACAGGTGACACGGCAAGCCGCTCGAACCCGGGTTGCCCTGGCGCACGAAGCGCCGGTCGAGGATGACCGAGTTGATCTGGCGCGCGAGACAGGCGGGGCTGAGCGAGTAGCTCACCCGGTATTCGACGACTCGCTCGCCGCTGCCCCCGCGCGCGACGATGCGCGGCTCGACGCGCGTGACGACCGCCTCGCAAACGCCACCGAAGACTTGCGCGGCAAAAGCGTTCACTGTGCGTCGGATGGTCTCCGCGACTTCGCCCAGGCGCGCCGGGTCGGGCGGCAGCGGTTTGTTGAGGTCCTGGTCGAGCGCCTCGATCGCTGCCTTGAGCGCCGGCCCCTCGGGCAGCAGCTTTTCCCACTCGCTGATGGCGAAGACCTGCGTCGTCGCGCAGGGCTGCAGGTGCCGGTCGATCAGCCCGGCAAGGACCGCCGCCTTGGCGATCATGATCTCGTTTGGGCGTTCAGCGAGGCTCAGCTTGTGGCGGATGAAAGTCGCTTCGACGCCGCAGGCGAGTTCGCGGATGACGCGCTTCTGGCGATCCGGCAAGCTTGCCTGCGCCGTCGTACCGTCAATCGGGATCGGGCCGAGATCGCGCGAGCGGGCGTGCGCCAACGGTACGCAGGCCAGCAAGATCAGGAGAACGGCGACGATCCTCGGCATTTCATTCTCCCGGGCAGACGGTCAAGGCGCGGTCAGGGCGGACTGTAACAGGATCGGCCGCTCAGGCGCCAACTCGACGGCGCGTGCGCCAGCGCTTTTCGAGTCCGACGACGACGAAGGCGACGATGCCGACGGCGGCGATCTCGAGCCATTCGTTGACGCCAATCGGGGCGGTAGCGAAGAGCCGGTTCATCAGCGGAAGGTAGGTCAGGAGTCCTTGCAGGAGTGCCATGACGAGAACGCCGTACCAGATCGCCGGGTTGGAGAAGACGCCGATCCGCCAGGCCGAACGCGTCAGCGATCGGCAATTGAACAGATACATGGCTTCGACGACGACGAAGACGTTGACGGCGACCGTGCGGGCTTCGGCGAGCGAGTTTCCCTGCTCGAGTTCACGCAGGAAAAGTCCGAACGATCCGGCGAGGAGCAGCACGCTGACCAGAACGATGCGCCAGACCAGAGCCGGGTCGAGGATGGGCTGGCCGGGTGGGCGCGGCGGGCGGTGCATGACGCTGTGCTCGATCGGCTCGAACGCCAGCATCAGGCCGAGGAAGACTGCCGTCGTCATGTTGATCCAGAGGATTTGCAGCGGCGTGATCGGCAGCGTCGCGCCGGCGAGGACCGCGGCAACGATCACCAGACCCTCGCCGAAGTTGGTCGGCAAGGTCCAGGTGATGAACTTGACCAGATTGTCGAAAACGCCGCGTCCCTCCTCGATCGCCGCCTCGATGCTGGCAAAGTCATCGTCGGTGAGGACCATGTCGGCGGCGTCCTTGGCCACTTCGGTCCCCGCCTGGCCCATGGCGATGCCGATGTCGGCCTGTTTCAGGGCCGGGGCGTCGTTGACGCCGTCGCCGGTCATCGCGACGATCTCGCCGTTTGCCTGCAGCGCACGGACCAGACGCAGCTTCTGCTCGGGTTCGACGCGCGCGAAGACCGCGGTGCTCCTGACCACGGTGCGCAGAGCGTCGTCGTCGAGCGCCGCCAGTTCGCGCCCGGTCAGCGCGCTGTCGCCGGCCTGCGCGATGCCCAGATGGCGGGCAATCGACAACGCAGTGACCGCGTGGTCGCCGGTGATCATCTTGACTGCGATTCCCGCTGCATGACAAGCGCGAACCGCGCTGATCGCCTTCGCACGAGGCGGATCGATCATGCCGAACAGACCGACGAACTGCAGGCCGCCAGCCGCGCTGGCAGCGTCCAGTGTCGTCGCCTCGGCGCCAAACAGACGCGCGACGGCGAGCACACGCAAGCCTTGCGCCGCCATATTGCGCGCCGCGCCGTCGATTTCGGCACGGCGCAGCGCGACGACCGTGCCGTCCGCGTCGAGCATGCTCACTGAACGCGGCAACAACTGTTCGAGCGCGCCCTTGAAGTAGGCGATGCGCGTTCCTTCAATCTCGTGCAGCGTCGCCATATATTGGCGCGCCGAATCGAAAGGAATCTCGTCGAGGCGGGGAAACATCGTGGCCAAGGTCCGCTCGTCGAGCCCGGCCTTGCGCGCGGTGACCAGCAGGGCTCCTTCGGTCGGATCGCCGACGATCTCCCAGTGGCGGTTGCTGCGCCGCAGCGCCGCATCGTTGCAGAGGACGCCGGCGAGCAGGCATTCGCGCAAGGCACCGCTGATTTCCTGTCCGTCGCCCAGCTTGCCGTTCGGCGCGTAGCCGTTGCCGCTGACCATCGTCTGCACGCCGCCGGCATGAATCTCGCGTACCGTCATCTGATTCTCGGTCAGCGTGCCGGTCTTGTCCGAGCAGATCACCGTCGTGCTGCCCAGCGTTTCGACTGCCGGCAGCTTGCGGATGATTGCCCGCCGGCGAGCCATGCGCGAGACGCCGATCGCCAGGGTGATGGTCATCGCCGCCGGCAGACCTTCCGGAATGGCGCCAACCGCCAGCGCGACGGCAGCCATGAACATTTCGAACGCCGCTTCGCCGCGCAGCAGGCCGACGGCAAAGGTGAGCAGGGCGAGCAGGCTGATCGCGATCAACAGCCAGTTGCTGAAACCGGCCATCTTGCGCGTCAGCGGCGTCGTCAAGTCGGGCGCTTCGGCGATCAGGCGCGAGATGCGTCCGGTTTCGGTGCGGTCGCCGGTGGCCACGACGAGTCCTGCACCCTGGCCGCTGATCATGACGGTTCCCGCGTAAGCCATGTTGCAGCGATCGGCGAGCAGCGTGTCTTCGGGCAAAGCAGCGCCATGCTTGCTGACCGCGGCCGATTCGCCGGTCAGCGCCGACTCGATCGCCTGCAGGTCCTTGCTGCGGAACAGGCGCAGGTCGGCGGGAACCTTGTCGCCGGCGGCCAGAAGAACGATGTCACCGGGAACGAGCTCGGTCGACGGCAGGCGTTGCTTGCCGCCCGCGCGCAGCACGGTGACCTCGCTGGTCACCGCCAGGCTGAGCGCGGCCAGCGCATTCTCCGCCCGACCTTCCTGAATGAAACCGATGATGGCATTGATCAGGGTGACGCCGAAGATCACGCCGGCGTCGACCCATTCGCCGAGCAGTGCGGTGACCACGGCGGCGAGGAGCAGAACGACGACCAGTGGCTGGACGAACTGCAGGGAAAAACGGCGCAGCGGCCCCTTTCGAGCACGTGGGGAGATCCGGTTTTCGCCGTGGACCGCGCGTCGCCCGATGACTTCGGCTTCGCCCAAGCCGTCGGCGCAACTCGCCTCCAGGCGCAGGGCCACTTCCTCGGCAGCAAGAAAGTGCCAGGCAACCCGGGGCGGTTCGTCGCGCATCGCACGACCCGGACGAGCGGCGCGCCGTGCGTTCAACGCCGGTCACCTCCCTGCGCCTGCGTGGGCAAGGCGCGGATTGCGCGAGGGGTTGCGCGAGCATGCGTCATTTCGATCATCGTGGGGCACGCTGTCCGACAACAGATTCGGCTATCGTAGTCCAGCCCGGGCTGAGCCGCAAACCGCTTGGCGTGGAAAACCTGTCGGCAAACTTTACAGCGGGTGTGCTGCAGGTTCGCTTTTCTTGGCGCAGGGGCTTGCTTTAATGATATGGTGTGCCTATGGTGCGAGACTTGCTTTAGCTAGTGGCGATAACTTGGAATGATCTGCATGATGACGACGCGACGGGCACGTCTGTTATGGCTGGTGTTCATCCAGACGCTGGTCGTCGCGGGTAGTTCACTGGCGACACCGATTACCGGCGACGGTTGGAATGTCACGGACCACGTCGTGTTTGATCTTGGCGACGACGACGAGCCGGTTCTCGTCGGTAGCGAGGTGGATGCCACCGGGTTCGCTGCCGAGCTTCCCGAGCTTGGCTTGGCTTTTGGCGGGCGGGCGCTGGCCTTGCCCAATCCCTTCCCCGCGGGTGGAGGTGCGCCGGCGGATCGCTGGTCTGGGTCGCCGACCGACGCCGTGTCCGCACGCTCAGGCAAATTCGAGACGGAGCGGCGGTCGTTTCCCTCGGCGGCGATGGCCGGGCGCGAACGCGTGCTTCCATCCGGCGACGCGCCGGGCCAGGTGTTGGCGGTCGAGGCCGAGGAGCCAGTCGTGCAGACGGCGCGCGAGGTCGAGCGCTGGATGGTCGAAGCGGTCGCCGATGCGCTCGACATGCGACGAACCGAGCGCGCTGGCCAGGTCAGCTTTTCGTTGGCCGGCATCGAAGAGCTGCACTTGACCAGGAACGACGACGGGGTGGCCCTTGGTCACGATGGCAATACGCTGCTCGCGACTGAGCGGAGCAATGACTTGGCCCGGCAGAGATCATCGATGGCGGCGAGCACGGCCTCGTCGGCTTCGGTCCAGGCGAGCGGCGGAATTGGCCTGATCGGCCAGTTGATCGGCATGGTACGGGACGCGATCGAGTATCCCTTGTTCTGGGTCGTCTTCGCTTTGCTGCTGGCCGGCAAGATTGCCTGGCTGGTTGCTCGCCGCTTCAGCGCAAGCGAGCGGCGCCAGCAGCGGCGGTCGGCTTCCAGCCGGCGTCATGAGCGCCGTCATACGCCTGGGCGCAGCGTCCGCCTACCGGCCGAAGCAGGGCGGCCGATCGCCCAGTAACTGGCCGCCCGTCGCGCAACCGCCCGGCCACGTCCGCGCTGACTCAGAAAGCGAGCTGTAGACGGACGCCCGCGATGCTGGCGTGCGGCAGGTTCAGACCCGGGTTCAGAATACGCTGGAACAATGGCTGCAGGACGACGCCCGGGGCGGCCTGCGCCCGGTAGGCAATCTCCAGCACGCTTTCCGATTCTGCCGAGAGCGACGCGCCAAGGGCGCTGGCCAGGGCGCTTCTGCCTTGCGCTCCGACGTGTGCGCGGGTAAGGGCGATGCCAAAAGTGTCGTTGTCCCGGCCGGCGAAAGGTCCCCGCAGGCTGAGGCCGAAGCTGAGCGAGTAGTCGAGGTTGTTCGTCCGGCCGTCGGCAATGCCGTAGCGGAAAAACACGGCGACATCGCGGTTTTCTCCGGGTACACGATAAAGCGTCTGCTCGGCAAGGAGGTAGGCGCCCCAATGGCGCGCGGTAAGCGCTTCGCCCGCTTCGCTGACGGCAGCGATCTGCGCGAAGCGTGGGTTGAATCGCCACGCGCCGACAGCCAGCTTGCTGATCGGCGCAAAGTCGTCGTTCTTTTCGGCCGGGACGGCCGGCTGATCAGCGAGCAGGCCGGCCTTGGTCGGGCTGAAGCCCAGTTCGGCGATGAGCAGGCTGCCCGAGCCTTGCTGCCAGGTGATGTGCGGCCCGACCTGCCCGATACGCTCGCTCGGTACTGCTTGCGCCAACGCCACCATCGCGTACCAGGTGGGGTCGGGCTCGAAGCGAAGACGCGCACCATAGGAACTCGTCGGGTAGATTGGCGGTCCAGAGCGCGTGCCGAAATCGCCCGCTTCGGCCGCTATGCCGAACGACGGATGGAGAAAGATTCCCGAAGCGTCAGTGACGTAGAACTCGGTGTCTACCGGGTATAGGCCAAGCCGCAAGGAAGCACGATCGTCAAGGAAGGATTGTTGCCACCAGGCGCGGAAGACGCCAGTCCGGTTCAGCGGGGCTTCGATGTTGTCGCTGCCCATCAGGCTGCCGGCGTAACGTCCATTGAACGGGCCACCGCTGTTGTCGATCACCTGCAAATAAGCCGCGCCACCCGGCCAGCCGACGAGTTTCTCGGCGTCGAGTCGCAGCACCAGGTCGACGTGGCCGAGATAGGCGCTGCCCCGCCGCAGACCGCCGCTGGTGTTGCGCAGCCAGTCGCCGGTGTAGGACAGGTCGATCTTGATGCCGGCTTCCGCCAGGCGTTGCCGGCGACCCTGCCAGTCGCCGGTCAAGGTAGTCTCGCGCCATTCGGTCGGCGTGTCGGCCATCTCCAGATGGCGCAGGCGATCGGTGGGCTCGTCGCCGGCTCCCGCCGGTTCGTCGCTCGGCGCGGTGCTTGCTTCGTCGCTCGCGGTGCCCGCCGATGCCGTCCGACCGTCCGCCGCCGCGGCAAGCCCGGATAGAGGTAGCGACAGCAGCGTGTAGACCAGGCAGGCGATTGACCCGAGCTTGCCGATGGTCTGGTTGATCCTGATTGCGTTCATTGATTTCCTCGTCTCGACTGGTCGTCCCTTTTTATCCGATTCCCCTCTGGCGCACAAGCACTCGGCGTTGCCGCAGGGCCGTGCCTGGCGTGAGCGCCGGCGCGGCCGCCTGCCAGCCAGCACGGGCGGGTCGAGTCGACCGAAGGGCTGGGCAGCCTTGTCTGCCGCTTCCGGGTATACTGCGCCCAAGCCTAGTGGTTTCCGCACTCAGCGGCCTTTGTTCTCTCCTCCTCACTTCGCCGGGAAGCCTATCATGCTGCAGAAGTTCGCCTCTTTCCCTGGGATTCAGGGCCCCCTCGTGACGATCGTCATGGACGGTTACGGGATCGCCAAGTCCGATGTCGGCAGCGCCATCGCTGCCGCCCGCAAGCCGACGCTCGATCGCCTTTTCGCCACCTATTCAAACATTACGCTGCGCGCGCATGGTACTGCCGTGGGCATGCCGTCCGACGAGGACATGGGCAACTCGGAGGTGGGTCATAACGCGATCGGGGCCGGGCAGGTGTATAGCCAGGGCGCCGCGCTGGTCGCCGACGCGATTGCCACCGGTTCGATCTGGCAGGGGGCCGCCTGGCGCGAGGTTGTCGCCGGCGCCAAGGCGGCGCGCAGCACGATCCATTTCATAGGTCTGTTCTCCGACGGCAACGTCCATAGCCATCTCGACCATCTGCGCGCGCTCGTCGAGCGCGCCCGGGAAGAGGGGGTGCGGACGGTGCGGGTGCACATTCTGCTCGACGGGCGCGATGTTCCGGAGACCAGTGCGCTCGACTACGTCCTGCCTTTCGAAGCTTTTCTGGCGCAGATCAGCAGCGCCGATTTCTCGGCCCGCATCGCTTCCGGTGGCGGCCGCATGAACATCACGATGGATCGCTACGAGGCCAACTGGACGATGGTCGACAGAGGCTGGCAGACGCACGTCCTCGGCCGCGGTGAACAGTACGCCAGCGCCTCGGCGGCAATCGAGGCGCTGCGCGCCAGGTTTCCCGGGACGATCGATCAGGATCTGCCACCCTTCGTGATTGGCGAGAACGGCCAGCCGGTCGGTACGATCGAAGACGGCGACTCGGTGGTTTTCTTCAACTTCCGCGGCGACCGCTCGATCGAAATCACGCGCGCTTTCGAAGAAGCGGGTTTCGACAAGTTCGACCGCGTTCGCGTGCCGCAGGTGACCTACGCCGGCATGCTGCAGTACGACGGCGATCTCAAATTGCCGAAGCGTTTCCTGGTCGATCCGCCGGCGATCATGGATACGATGGGCGAATGGTTTGCGAAAGCCGGCATCACGCAGTTCGCCTGCTCGGAAACGCAGAAGTTTGGTCACGTGACTTACTTCTGGAACGGCAATCGGTCGAACAAGTTTGCCGGCGAGACCTACCACGAAGTGCCGAGCGACGTCGTTCCGTTCGAACAGCGGCCGTGGATGAAGGCGGCCGAAATCGCCGACGCGATGATCGACGCGCTACGCAGCGGCGAATACCGGACGCTGCGGTGCAATTTTGCCAATGGCGACATGGTTGGCCATACGGGCAGCTTTCGTGCGGCAACGATGGCGATCGAAGCGGTCGACCTGCAACTGGCGCGCATCCTGCCGGTGATCGATGCGCTCGGTGGCGTGGCGCTGATCACCGCCGACCATGGCAACGCCGACGAGATGTACGAGATCGACAAGAAGACCAGGCAGCCAGCGAAGAACCCCGACGGCTCGTTCAAGGCGAAGACCTCGCATACGCTCAATCCGGTGCCGCTGATCCTCTACGATAACGTCAGCGGCGGCAAGCTGGCCCTGCAGCAGACGGCGACCGCCGGTCTGTCGAACCTTGCGGCGACGATGGCCAATCTGCTGGGTTTCGAGAAACACGCCAAGTGGGACGACAGCCTGCTGCTCGTCCGCTAGCGTCCAAGAACCGCCCCTCGTCCGCCAGACCGGGGGCGCGCCGCGTCGAAGCCGGTTGCCTCAGGGTAGGCGTTGTTCGCCCGCGTAGAGTTCGCTGATCGTCTCGCGGCGGCGAACGAGGTGCGCCTGCGCTCCGTCGAGCATGACCTCGGCCGCGCGTGGGCGGCTGTTGTAGTTGGAACTCATCGCCATGCCGTAGGCGCCGGCCGACATGACCGCCAGCAGGTCGCCGGGGGCGAGGGCAAGCGCCCGTTGACGACCGAGGAAATCGCCGGATTCGCACACCGGTCCGACGATTTCCCAAGTCGTCGTTGCGCCGGCGCGCGGCGTCACCGGAATGATGTCGTGCCAGGAGCCGTAGAGCGCCGGCCGGGCGAGATCGTTCATCGCCGCGTCGACGATGGCGAAGTTCTTCGCTGGACCCGGCTTCAGGTACTCGACGCGGGTCAGCAGCAGGCCGGCGTTGCCCACCAGGCGGCGCCCGGGTTCGAGCAGAATGCGCAGTTTTCGTCCGGCCAGGCGGGCGAGCAGCGGTTGCAGGTAGTCGGCAATCGCGGGTTCGCTTTCGTCGCGATAGCGAATGCCGAGCCCGCCGCCCAGATCGACATGTTGCAGCGCAATGCCGTCGGTTGCCAGTTGGTCGACGAGCAGCAGGATTTTGTCGAGCGCTTCGGCAAACGGTGCGGGATCGAGCAACTGCGAGCCGATATGGCAGTCGATGCCGTGCACGGAAACGTTCGCCAGGCGGTCGGCCTGACGATAAAGCTGGCGCGCCTCGGCGTAGGCAACGCCAAACTTGTTCTCCTTCAAGCCGGTCGAGATATACGGATGGGTGCGTGCGTCGACGTCCGGGTTGACGCGCAGGCTGACCGGCGCCGTCTTGCCCAGGCGCCCGGCGACGGCGTCGAGGCGCTCGAGTTCAGCGGCCGATTCGACGTTGAAACAGAGGATGCCGGCGGTCAGCGCCGCGGCCATTTCGGCTGAAGTCTTGCCGACGCCGGAGAAGACGATCCGGTCAGGTCGGGCACCGACGGCCAGGACGCGCTGCAACTCGCCGCCCGAGACGATGTCGAAACCGGCGGCGCGGCGCGCCAGCACATCGAGCACGGCGAGATTGGAGTTGGCCTTGACCGCGTAGCAGACGAGCGCGTCGACGCCCTGCAGTGCGGCATGGAATTCGGCCAGGGCGGACTCCAGCGCGGCACGCGAGTAGACCCAGCACGGCGTGCCGAACTCGGCCGCCACGTCGGCCAGCGACACCGCTTCGCCGTGCAAGCCGCCGTCACGGTAGGCGAAGGCGCTCATCGGGCCGAACCGGGTAGCGTGTTAGTATCCGGCGTGCTGGCTGCCGCACCGGTGCGCGGCGCTTCGCCACTGGCCGCTGGCCTGGTCGTTGGCGGCATTTTCAGCGGGCCCTTGTTGCCGCAGCCGGCGACGGCCAGGATGGCGAGCAAGGTCGCTGCGAGAAGTCTGGCGGAGGGTGGGTACACGGTTCTGTACATGGTCGGGATAGGGTGAGCGAGGGATGGTAGCACAGGATGGATGACAGGGAATTCGCCGCACGCGCCGATGCCGCGTTGCAACAGATCGAGGATGATCTCGCCGCCAGCCAACCGGATGTCGATTTCGCACGGGTGGGCGACGGGGTGCTCGAAATCGTGCTCGACGACGGTGGCAAGCTTATCGTCAATCGCCACGCCGCAGCGCAGGAGATTTGGGTGGCAGCGCGCAGTGGTGGTTTTCACTTTCGCTGGGACGGCAGCGCGTGGCTGGATACGCGTAGCGCGCGCGAACTGCTGAGCACCGTATCGGCGCTGCTCGCCGGGTAGTGTGAAGCCCGCAGTGCGCGTCTGAGCACGAGCGGGCGGGCGCCAGGTATGCGACCGATCGCCGCAGGCGCGGCCAAGGGAGCACGTGCGGCGTAGAATCACGCTTCTTTTTAGCCGCCGAATGGGCGGTTCAGGAGCACGCGTCGAGTGAGCCGGGAGCAGCTTTTTGCCTTAATGCCGGGCAGCGTCAACCCGCTGGCGAGACTGCTCGCGCTGCGCCGCGTCGAAATCGTCGCGCAGTGCGCGGTGCTCATGATTGCCGTCGGCTGGCTCAGGATACCCTTGGCCGTCGTCCCGATGACCGCGAGCATTGCCTTGCTCGCGTTGGCGAATCTGCTTACCCGTTGGCGGCTGGAGAAAGGCGGCGCGGTACGCCATGGCGAGGTGCTGGCGCAGCTCGTGCTTGATGTCGCGGTTCTCGCGCTGCTCCTCTACTTTGCCGGCGGTTCGGCGAATCCCTTTGTTTCGCTCTTCCTGCTCCCGCCGATGCTGGCGGCGGTGATGCTGCCGGCCGCCTACGCCTGGGCGATGGCCGGTCTGACCCTGTTTGCCTACACCTTCCTGATGTTCTGGAAGCTGCCTTTGCCCGCGCCGCAGGGCGACCTGGCGCAACTCGACGCGCTGTTTGCGCGGGCTGCCGGCGGCGTCGGCGAGCACCTCGGACACAGCAGCGGTTTCGCCCTGCACGTTCTCGGCATGTGGCTGAATTTCGTCATCAGCCTTGCCGTCGTGGCTTTCTTTCTAACCCGCATGGCGGCAGCGCTTGAAGCGCGCGAGCGCGAGCTGGCGGCGGCGCGTGAGGATGCGCTGCGCAACGAGCAGGTGCTGGCGCTCGGCACGCTCGCCGCTGGTGCGGCGCATCAGCTCGGGACGCCGCTGGCGACGATGGCGGTGATCATTCGCGAACTCGAACTGGCGCATGCCGATGGCGAACTGCGCGCCGATCTGTTGCTCCTGCGCGAGCAGGTGTACCGCTGCAAGCAGACGATTTCGCAGATCCTCGCCTCGACCGGGCACGAGCGTGCAGAAAGTCGACAGCCGCTGCGTCTGGATGCGTTCGTCCGCCGCCTGCTCGACGAATGGCAGGTGATCCGGCCACAGGTACGCTGGCGACTCGATCTGTTGGGAGAACAGCCAGCGCCGTGGGTCGCTGGCGAGCGAACGCTCGAACAGGCGATTCTCAATCTGCTCGACAATGCGGCGGATGCGAGCAGCGCATCGGTCACCGGCGCCGCTGGCAGCCGTGCCGATGGCGAGCGGCCGAGCGAACCGGCGGTCGTCGTCGCCGTCACCTGGGATGCAGCGTGCTGCCGCATCGACATCCTCGATCGCGGCCCGGGGCTGCCGGAAGACATGGCCAAGCGCTTTGGCCGGGCTTTTGCCAGCAGCAAGACGCTCGCCGAGGACAGACCGGGCGGTCTTGGTCTGGGGCTTTTCCTGGCCAATGCGACGATCGAGCGCTTCGGCGGCAAGGTCGAGTTGTTCAACCGCGGCGATTCGCTGGGTGGCGCGTGTACCCGGATCAGCCTGCCGCTGCAGCGCCTGACGGCCGGTGCACATGTCGGACATGCCTGAGCGAGCGGGCAGGATGGTCGACGACGAGCGGCCGACGCTGCTCCTGGTCGACGACGACGAAGTCTTCCGGCGCGTCCTGGCGCGTGCGCTGGAAAGACGCGGCTATGCCGTCTCACCCGCGGCGGATGTCGCTTCGGCGCTTTCTCTGGCGCAGGCGCAGGCGCCCGAGTACGCCGTGGTCGATCTGAAAATGCCGGGAGATTCGGGGCTCTGCCTGATCGAGAAGCTGATCGAGCTCGATCCCAGCACGCGCATTGTGATGCTGACCGGCTACGCCAGCATCGCGACCGCGATCGAGGCGATCAAGCTGGGCGCGGTGCATTATCTCGCCAAGCCGTGCGACGCCGACGAGCTTGTCGCCGCGCTCAACAAGGGCAGCGAAGGCGATTCGACGATCCCGGTTGCCGGCTCGCCGCTATCTGTCGATCGTCTCGAGTGGGAACACATCCAGCGCGTCCTGAAGGAGCACCAGGGGAATGTGTCGGCGACTGCCCGGGCGCTGAAAATGCATCGCCGCACCTTGCAGCGCAAGCTGGGCAAACGCCCGGTGAGGGAATAGGCAGGCGGCCGCGCTCGCGCTGGGCATGGCCAGCGCCCGCCCGGCTCACTCGTTGGCTTCGTCTTCCTCGCTGGCGAGCGTCTGCTGCAGGCTTTCGTAATCCTTGCGGTTCTGCCGCAGGAAAAAGACGAATCCCCAGAGCAGAGCGAGGCCGATGAGCATGAAAAGCGCCGCCGCACCCCAGTCGATACCGCTGGCAACTGCGGATTCCATCGTCTTCTCCTGATCGATTCCGATCCTTGATTGAGGTCTAGCGCTGGTTGGGTGCCGGCCGTTCGTCGCTCAGCTCATGCAAGCGGGCGACGAGGCCGGAGTGGCGCTCGCTACGGTTGGCGCAGGCTGCGCTCAGCACTTCACGACTGCCGACGATGGTGAGCTGTTGCGCCGCTCGCGTAATCCCAGTGTAGACCAGTTCGCGCGTCAGTACACGGCTCGATTGCTCGGGCAGGAGCAGGAGCACCGAGGCGAATTCGGAACCCTGCGACTTGTGGATCGTCAGCGCAAAGGCGTCCTCGTGCGCGGGCAGGCGGAGCGGTGGCAGCGGTCGCCAGCCGCCGGATGGCTCGGGGAACCAGGCCATCAGTTCGCCGCCAGCGTCGGGCAGACAGATGCCGATGTCGCCATTGAACAACTTGAGCAGGTGGTCATTGCGCTGGATCATCACCGCCCGCCCCGGGTACCAGGGTGCGTGCGCGGCGCGGTGCGCGACCGCATCCGGCAAGCGGGCGCGCAGATGGCGACTGACGAATTGATTGATCGCCGCGACGCCGCGCGCTGTTTCGCGTAGCGCACAGAGGACGCGGAAGCGCTCGAAGGCAGCAAAGACCTCGGCTAGCTCCTGGGCGCCGCTCAGGTAGGTGCTGAGCGCGGCAAAGTAGGGCTGGTAGGCGGTCAGAATGACTTCGCCGAGCGGCCGCCGGGCGTCGTCGCCGGACAGCCAATCGATCGTACGCTCCTCGCCCGCCGCGAGCCACGCGCAGAGCGCAGCACCGGCGCCCTGTCTGACCAGTGCAGCAAGCTGGCCGATGCCCGAGCTGGCGGCGAAGCGATGGCTCTCAGTCAGCCAGACGACGCAGTCACGCAAGCCGCTGCGCTCGGCCGCTGGCGCGGGTTGGATCTGCTCGCGTGGCGTTGCGCTGAGCCTTGCGAGGTCGTCGATACACTCGGCGCTGAGCGTCGGGTCGGCCGAGATCTCGGCGAAGACCGAGCCGGCTTCGACCGCCGCCAGTTGATCCTTGTCGCCGAGCAGGATCAGGCGCGCCGGCACAGGCAGCGCGGCGCACAGTCGATAGGCCAGCGCAAGGTCGAGCATCGATGCCTCGTCGACGACCAGCAGGTCGATCGGCAGCGGGTTGTCGGCGTGGTAGCGGAAGACGCCTGCCTGGCGGCTGGCGCCGAGCAGGCGGTGCAGCGTATGCGCCTCGTCGGGGAGCAGCGCCTGGATCTGGGCGGGCAGATCGACGGCGCGCCGGCGCAAAGCGTCGAGCAGGCGGGCCGCCGCCTTGCCGGTGGGCGCGGCGAGGGCGACGCGTAGACGCGGGTTCTCGGCGAGCAGGCAGGCGAGCAGCGCGACGGCAGTCGTCGTCTTGCCGGTTCCCGGCCCACCGCTGATGATCGTCAGGCGCGCGCGCGCGGCGAGCGCGACGGCGAGCTTCTGCCAGTTCGCCGGGTCGCCGGCCAGCGCGCTGCGGCGGGCGAAACAGTGCTCCAACTGGGTGCGGAAAGCGCTGCCGGGGCGCTCCATGGCGTGTCGGGCACGTCGGTCGAGGGCGGCTGCCAGTTCCCGTTCATAGTGGAAATAGCGCTGCAGGTAGATGCGCCCGCCATCGTCGATGACCAGCGGCAAGCATTGCGCCGTGCCGGCGACCGCGACCATCCGGCTCGCCTGCAGCAACGCGCGCAACTCTTCCGCCGTCCTGTCCGGGAAGGCGGTGAGGAGGTCGGCGACCTGCGCGCAGACGTGCCCGGCCTGCGTTGCCAGACTCACCAGGCGGCCGGCCGCAGCGAGCGGCGCGAGCGACGAGTCCGGCGCGCAGGCGCTGCGGGCCCAGGCAACGAGGTGGCGGGCGAAGCCCTCGGCCAGTTCGCTGCCACTCGCGCTGTCCGGGTTGCGCGCGGTGCTTGCGTTCATCGTGCCCTTCCCGATCCGTCGCCGAGCAGTAGCGCATCGAGCGATTCGATGCACGCCAGCGTTGGGCGATGACTGTAAACTCCACAGGTGCCGGCGCTGTCCCCGGTGTTGTCGGCGGTTTGCCATTGCGGGCGAACGCCGCGGACGAAAAGGTAATGCACGCTGCCGAAGTGACGCTGGTAGTCGTAGTCAGCGATTCGTTGACGCAGGTAGCGCTGCACGGCGACGGTGTAGAGGAGGTATTGCAAGTGGTAGCCGTGTTCGGCCATGGCCAGCGCCAGCCTGTCCTGTGCGTAGTCCGAAGCTTCGTAGCCCAGGTGGTTCGACTTCCAGTCTACGATGTGAAAGCGGCCGTCGTACTGAAAAATCAGATCGATGTAGCCCCTCAGGTAGCCGGCGAGCGGAATGAAGTCCAGCCGCGGCACTGGGTAGGCGCGTGTTTGCAGCCAGTGGTTGAGCGTTTGTGCGGCGAGCGGAGCGGCGGGCAGGGTGAAGCCCATCTCGGCGAGACGGTGCGCACGTCCGATTCGGGAGAGGATGATTCCGTTGGCGAGCGGCGTCGTCAGCACGTCGGCCAGCAGGCGCTGCAGCATGCGCGGCAGATGGTCGGGCGACTGCTCGGCGGGCAGGTCGGCGAGCACTTGCGGGTGGGCAGCGAGCGTCTGCGCAATGGCGTCCGGCCACTGCCGCGCATCGGCAAAATCGACCCGCTCGAAGAGTTGATGCAGGCAGTCGCCGGCAGCCGCGCCGCGCGGAAAGCGAAGAATGTCGTCGCTCGCCAGCTCGCGCGGGATGCTGGGCGGTGCGCCTCGCCATTCGGCGGCGGTGGGCTCGCCGGTCGTGCGGCCATCGTGGTCGATCGCGGCAGCTTCATGGTCGCGCGCGTGTTGCAGGCTGGTAAAGCTGTCGATCCGCCAGCCGCCGGTGATCGGGCCGGGTGCGGCAGCGACGCCGAGCGCCTCGGCGCCGCTGGTCGATGGCGCCAGCGCAACGGCGTCGAGGGGCAGCGGGGCGAGGGCAAGCGGCGCTCCATCAGCGGCCAGTGCGCGCCAGGCCTGGTTGATCTGTTCGGCGGTCAGTCGATGCTCGAGCCACTGCGCGTATTCCATGCCTGCACCGGCGACCAGCCAGTTGAGCACGCTGCGGTTGCCTGCGGTGAGCGACGGGCGACCGAAGGCGAGCGTCGAATAGCAGCCGGCGACGAGATAACAGCGATGGACCGCACGCGTCAGAGCGACGTAGATCTGGCGCATCGACTCCGCGTCGCGCGCCGCCCGGCGGCGCTGCCGGATGCTCTCGGCTTCGGCAGGCGCGAGCTCCGGCCGGAAATCGATCACTGGCCGGTCTTCGTCGTCGTGGTACTCGCAGCCTTCCAGCCGGTCCGCTGCGTTGCTCTGTCCGGACCACAGGAAAGGGCAGAAAACAACGCTGTATTCAAGCCCTTTCGCCTTGTGCACGGTGACGATCTGGACCAGATCCTGGTCCGATTCAAGACGCAACTGAGCGACCTCGTCCGCGCCGTCGCTGCGTCGCCGGCCGGCGAACCAGCGCAATAGGGCATCCGGGGCACCCTGCTCGAGCTCGGCCTGGTGCAGCAGTTCGCTCAAGTGCAGAACGTTGGTCAGACGCCTTTCGCCGTCGCTGAGTGCGAGGACGCGGCGGGCGACGCCTTCGTCTTCCAGCCAGCGGCGCAGCAAGACGCCGACGCCGCGGCGCAACCAGAGTTCGCGGTAGTCGGTGAAGCGGACCATGCGCTGCAGCAAGCCGGCCTGGTCGCTGCCGAGCGCGGCAATCGCGGCTGCGTCATGGCCGAGCAGACAGGTGGCGAGCGCCGCCATCAGCAGCGACGGTCGACTGGGCTCGAGGACGGCGTGCAGGACGCGTTCGAGATCTTCGGCGTCGCTGGTGTGGAAAATATTCTGCTGCGACAATTCGACGCTACCGATTCCCAGGCGGCGGAGGGCTTCGCGCAACTGGCGGCCTTGCGCATGGCTGCGCACGATGAGCGCGATGTCACCGGCGCTGAGCGGTCGTTGATCGAGCGTGATGCGCCCGGCGCGCGCCTCGTTGAGCAGACGGGCGACTTCGTAGGCGGTCGCCGCCAGGACACGGTGGACGGCGTCGGCGCGCATCGGTGGCTGACCGCCCTCGTCGGCGAGCAGCCAGATGCGCAATGGCGCCGGCGTCGGATCACTCAGGTCGAGCAGCAGCGGGCGCGGCTTTTCCCCCGCGCTGACCGGCGGGTAGCTCAGTCCGGGCAGGATGAAACAGCGCGGGTTGGCGGCAAACAGGGCGTTGTACGCGGCGAGCAGCGCAGGGGTCGAACGCTGGTTACTGCGCAGCGTGAATGGCGTTCCGGCGTGTCGCCGGGCGGCCAGGTAGGTCGGCAGGTCGGCGTTGCGAAAGCTGTAGATCGCCTGCTTCGGGTCGCCGACAAGAAAGAGCGAGCCGGACGGCTGTGTTTCGCCAGCGCCGTATATGCTGCGGAAGATCGAGTACTGCTGCGGGTCGGTGTCCTGAAACTCGTCGATCAGGGCAACTGGATAGCGCGTGCGCAGCGACTCGCGCAGCCACGCATTCTCGCCCGCGCCCAATGCGCCATCGACATGCTGCAGCAGGTCGTCGAAGGAGAGCAAACGTTGGCGCAGCTTCTCCTGGCGCAGCGAGCTGCCGGCTTCATCGAACATGCGCCGCAGCAGGCCGAGGCGGGCAAGTTCCAGCGTCTGCGTCAGCGCGCCGTACGCGGCCAGCAATTCGCGTGCGGCAACGAAAAAGGGATGTGCGGGCGGCGACTGGTTCTTCTTGGTGCGCGTGCCGATGACATCGGCGTCGAACAGCGACAACCTGGCAGCCTCGTCGGCTGGGGCAGCGAGCGCGTCGCCGTTCGCTAGCCACGCCTGCCAGGCGCGCGCCGCACTGGCCACTGTCTCGGCCTTGTACGAGTTGGCATTGAGCGCGCCGATTCCCTCGAGCAAGGCAGCTTCTGCGCTGACGCCGCCGCTCGTCCAGCTTCGTCGCGCCTGCGCGAAGGCGGCCTGCAGTGCGCCATCGTCCGGCCTCGCGGCGCCAGGTCCAACCGGCCAGATGACGCGCGAGCGGGGCTTGGCCGTCTGCCGCGCGAGCAGGCTGGCCCAGACCTCGGGCGAATCCTGGCGACGGGCGAGGAAGCGAGCGAGGATGGGCGAGGTTTGCTGGCCGGCGACATGCCGGCGCCAGAAATCCTGCACTGCCTGCAGATGGAGCGCCCGGTCGTCGTGCAGCAGTTCGAGGCTGAACGGCAGGCGGGCGGCAAACGGCGTCTCGGCGAGCACGCGCTGGCAAAAGCCGTGAATGGTGAACACCGCTGCTTCGTCGAAGCTGTGCAGCGCGTTGCTCAGGCATAACGCCAGGCTTGCCCGATCAGCACCGGTGGTCGTTGCGGCTCTGGCAAGCAGGCGTTCGGCAAAGGGATCGGCGGTCGTCGCGCCCGGGCGGACGAGATGAATCATTTCTGCCAGACGGTTGCGTATCCGCTCGCGCAATTCGGCGGCCGCCGCGTTGGTGAAGGTCACCACCAGAATTCGGCTGAGCGCGAGCTGACGCTCGAGCAGCAGGCGCAGGTAAAGGCTGCAGATGGCCCAGGTCTTGCCCGTACCGGCCGAGGCCTCGATCAGGCGGATGCCGTCGAGCGGGCAGCTCAGGACATCGAGTTCGACAGCCGCTGGGCTGTCCGGTGGGTGTGGAGCGATCACTGCGCTTCCTCTTCGAGGTGCTCGCGCAGCACACCAAAGATGCGGCTGGCGTGCTCGATGAAATCAGCGTCGAGCGGGTCGGCCAGGCCCCTGAGCGCCAGGCGGTAGGCCGCATCGTCCTGCTCGCCCCAGGGCGCAGCGGCGGTGGTGAACCAGCGCTGGCGTGCCGCCGCGTCGCCGTTCTTCGCGCTGACGTAGGCCCAGGCGCTTTTCGGGAAGAAATGCAGGGGTTCGACCAGCCCGCGCCGGTAGAGCGCCAGCAAATCGCGCAGGTGCGCACGAGCGCGGTCGGGCAGGCAGGGGCGCAGGTGAAACGAGCCGTCGCGTGCGTGCCAGTAGGTGCTCGCGCTGACCGCGTCGGGTGCTGCCGCGCAGAGGAAGAGATGATTGATCCAGGCGGCGAGATAATCGCTCGCGCGTCGATCGTCGTAGCGGTAACGCACCAGCCCGGCTGGCCGCAGGTCGCCGAACGCGCCGGAAAGCTGCCAGTCTTCGTCGCTGATGCGGAAGTTGAGAAGTGTCTGCATTGGCGGGAGCGGTGCCGCTGTCAGGCGCGCGCGCAGTTGCTCAGCGAAGCTGCTCAGCCGGGCGACCTCCTCATCCAGCATCCGTTCGCCGAGTGGTCCGGCCGGGAACTCGTTGCCGGCCAGCGCCAGGCGCAGCAGTTCGTCGGCCGGGCTGCCGGCGAGCGCCGCCGGCAGAATGCGTCCGGCCAGCGCCTGGCGCGCGGCGTAGTCGGACAAAAAGGGTTCCTCGTCGGGCAGTTCATCCTCGGCCGCAGCCAGCGCGATGTTCAGCCGCTGTACGAGCAGCGTTCGGCAGGGGTTGTGGAAGAAACGGAGCAACTGGTCGAGGCTGACCTGACGCCATTCCGCTGGCGGCGGATCGAGCGCGCGAGTGAAGAAAGGTGCGCCGGCTTGGTCGGCGCTGGCTTCCGGCGACTCGTCGTCGCTGGCGGGTGGCACGCCGCTGGTGGTAGCGCGCGCAGTGCGTGTCTGGGCGAGGGCTTGGCAGTAGTCGGCGTTGAAGCTGCGTCGGCGCGGGTCGGCGTCGATCCGGAAGTAAGCCGGCGAGAAGGCCTGCAGTGGGTGCTCGACGGTCAGCCGCCGTCTGGCCGCGTGCCGACTGTCGGCATCGTCCGGGTTGTCGGCGCAGGCAAGGGCGACGTAATCGCGCAGCTCGGCAAGCAGTACCGACGGTGGCAGCACGCTGTTGTCGCGCACGCTACGGCCGCTGTAGCTCAGGTAGAGACGCTCGCCGGCGGCGAGAACGAGGTCGAGGAACAGATTGCGCTCGTCGATGCGCGCCTGTCGGTCGCCGCGCGCCGGTCGCAGGGCGATCAGGTCGAACTCGAGCGGCCGAGTGTTGCTCGGGAAAACACCGTCGTCCAGACCGAGCAGGCAGACGATGCGGTAGGGCAGCGCACGCAAGCTGGCAAGGGAGCTGAAGCTGAGCACGCCGCTGGGTACGCCGCCTCGGCCGTGATCGTCAAAGAGCTGTTGCAGGGCCTGGTGAATGACTCGCAGCGGCACTGGCGTGTGCGTGTCACCGCGCGACATGTTGCCGTGCAAAGTGGCGATCGCCGCCTGCACTGCGCGCAGATCCTCGATCTGTTCGTCGTCAGGCAGCGCGAAGCGCATCAGCGCCCGGCTGAGCGATTGCTGCCAGCCGTCGGCATCCATGGCGCGTGCCCATTCGTCGCGCTGGGCGGCGAGCGCGTCGAGAAAACGCCACCAGCGGCCGAGCGTGAGCGCGTCGCTACCTTCCGGATTGCCCGCAGCGATACGTCCGCCGACGACGATGCGGCTGGCTTGCGGTTGATCACCCAGAGCATAGGCGAGAAACAGGCGGTGCATACCGTCGGCAAAGCTGTGCTGGTCGCCATCCGGCAACTGAAGCTGGCAGCGTTCACGGCCGTCCAGACCCCAGCGCATGCGCGTCTCGCGCATCCAGCCGCGGATCAGCTCGAGGTCGTCGCTGGTCAGCGCGAAGCGCGCAGCGACTGCTGGCTGAAGGAGCAGCGCGAAGACCGAACTGGCGGTGAAGCGGCTGGCACAGAGGGCAAGCAGGTCGTCGAGCACGCGCGCCAGCGGATTGCTGCGCCTTGCCGGCAGGCCGGTGATGGCATACGGGATCCGGCGATTGATCGGCACCGTTCCGAAGACCGCGTCGATCAGCGGCGCTGCTGCCGACAGATCGGGAACGGCGACCAGGATCTGATCGAGCGCTGGTGGGTCAGGCGCAGCGAAAAGCGCCAGCAACTGGTCGTGCAGCACCTCCAGTTGGCGCGTCAGCGAGTGGCAGACGTGTATCTCCAGGCTGCGATCGTCGGCGGCCAGGGCGATGCTGCCGGGTTCCAACTCGCGCAGCTCGAGGATCGCGTTCTGCAACTGCGCCAGCAGGCAATTGCTCGCCGCGGGCAGAAAAACGCTATCTTCCTCGACGATCGCCGCCGCGTCGCCGAGCAGCAGATCGACATGCGCCTGCGTCTGCCCGCCCCAGGCGGCGAGCAAGGCGTTGCCGCTTTCGTGATAGGCCAGCCGGCCCTGCTGCGCGAGGTAGCCCAGACGTTTGCGGTCGACAATCTCGAACCAGTATTCGCGGCAAGGATTGAGCACGAAGAGCTTGAGGTCGACCCAGCGCGCGAGCCGCTGCAGGATGTCGAGATAGAGTGGCGGCAGCGTATGCAGGCAGAAAAGGCTGGCGCTCGTCGGCAGGCCGGCGAGGCCAGTGGCAGCCGCTCCGCGCCGCTCGATCTCGCGAAAGAATGTGGCCGCCGGGTGTTCAGGCGACGTTCCCAGTTCGCCCGCCAAGCGGCGCCAGAGCGCCGCCTGCCACGCTTCGTCGTCGGCCGAGGCGTGCGCTGTTGCCGGCAAGCCGGCGCGCTGCCCGGCCGACCAGGCAGCCAGCCATGCTGGGCGATAGGTGACGTAGGCCTCGATCAGTTGCGCCACGCGCTGGGCAAGCTCGAAGCGCATCAGCGGGTCGGCATCGTGCAGGTAGGCCGCCAGGCGCGCGTGCCGGGCGACGAATGCCGTATCGCCGAACACCTCGTAGATTCGCCAGGCAAGCGCTGGCGGCGTGAAAGGGGATTCGCCGTCGATTTCGATCAGCCGCGAGATCTGCAGCCACACCCACTCGCCGAGGTAGGAGAATTTGAGGTTCGCACCGATTCCCAGGTGGTCGGCGCAAGCCAGTTCAACTCGGCGCCGCAGCGCGCTGCTCGGAATGATGACCTGCTGTGCCTCGAGCGGCGCGCAGCGTTCGCTCGCCAGGCGATCGAGCAGGCTGGCGAGGAGAATCTCGAAGCGGTTGGAAAGCATCAGGCGCAGCATCGGGGGTGGGTCTGGATGGTCGGCGAGGATTATCACATTCGGGCCAAGCCGTCGCTCGGCCGCCGGCAGCGCGAGGGCAAGTGGGAAAAGCGACCGGTCGACGCCGGGCAGGGTGTAGCATGCCACGTTTCGCTGTGGTCAAAGGAGGCGAAATCAATTATGCTGGCTGGCCTGGATCCCAGGAAAACCTATAATCTGAAATCTGCAACCAACAACCTATAACATAACCGTGGATGGAGTTTGACGGATGACCAACAAAGGGCAACTCTTACAAGACCCGTTTCTCAACACACTGCGGCGGGAGCGCGTTCCGGTGTCGATCTACCTGGTGAATGGGATCAAGCTCCAGGGCCAGGTCGAATCCTTCGATCAGTATGTGGTCCTGCTCAAGAATACTGTCACCCAGATGGTGTACAAGCACGCCATCTCGACTGTTGTACCCGCGCGCCCGATCACGATTGCGCAGGATTCCGACAACGACGCGTGAGGGGTTTCGGCGTTTCCTGTCTCCTGTTGCGACCATGCCGCTGAGCGACGTGAAGGTCGCTGTCCGTCCGAAGTGCGCACCGCGCTGCGCCAATGCGCGGTGCGCAGGCGCGCGCCAGGATGTCTGAACGCATGCCCAGCGGGGAGCGGGCGGTCATTGTTCAACTTGACTTCACCGGCGAGGAACAGAGCGAGCAGCTTGCGGAAGTGCGTCTGCTGGCGCGCTCCGCGGGCGCTGCGGTTTGTACGGTCGTTCTCGGGCGGCGCGACAGCCCGGATGCGGCAACCTTTGCCGGCAAGGGCAAAGTGCAGGAAATCGCTGCCGAGATTGCCGCGCACGAAGCCGATCTGGTCATCTTCAACCACGAGCTGAGCGCTGGCCAGGAGCGTAATCTGGAGCGTGCTCTGGGGTGTCGGGTGGTCGATCGGACCAGTCTCATTCTTGACATCTTCGCGCAGCGTGCGCAGAGCGCGGAAGGCAAGCTGCAGGTTGAACTGGCCCAGCTTGAACATCTGGCAACCCGGCTGGTGCGTGGGTGGACTCACCTGGAGCGGCAGAAAGGCGGTATCGGTTTGCGCGGTCCGGGTGAGACACAGCTCGAGACCGATCGCCGTCTGCTCGGTATTCGGGTCGGCGTTCTGAAGGAGCGGCTGGCCCGGCTCGAAAGGCAGCGCGGTGTGCAACGCAAGGCGCGCGGTCGCGGCAAGCTGCTCAACGTCTCGCTGGTCGGCTATACCAATGCGGGTAAGTCGACCTTGTTCAACGCCCTGACGCACGCCAAAGTGTTTGCCGCCGATCAGTTGTTCGCCACGCTCGATACAACGACGCGCAAGCTCTGGCTGCAGGAGGCCGGGCACATCGTGTTGTCGGATACCGTCGGCTTCATTCGCGACCTGCCGCACTCGCTCGTCGCAGCCTTTCACGCCACATTGGAAGCGACCGCGGAAGCCGATCTGCTGCTGCACGTCGTCGATTCCGCAAGCTCGGCGCGCGACGAGCAGATGGCCGACGTCAACCAGGTGCTGGCCGAGATCGGCGCCGACCGTGTTCCCCAAATGATCGTCTTCAACAAGCTGGATCTGACCGGGCTGCCGCCGGCGGTCGAACGCGACGAGTATGGTAAAATCCGCCGGATTCGCGTCAGCGCACGTTGCGGCGAGGGTCTGCCTTTGCTGCGCGCGGCTTTGGCCGAAGTGGCCTTGGCCAAGAAAGGATGTAGCCCCGGCGACGCGCTGCAAGGCAGCCCGGCGCCGCCGGGTATCGATGTGCTTTCCGATCGGGATTGGTCCGCATGATTTCAAGCCTTGGAGTGTTGATGTCGCTTAACGATCCGCAGTGGGGCAATCGGGGTGGCGATGGCGGGGGCGGCAGACGGCCGAATCAAGGGCCACCCGACCTGGAGCAGCTTTGGCGGGATCTCAATCGTCGCCTGTCCGGCATCTTCGACCGGAAGAAGCCAGGCGGTCCACGTGGCGACGAGCCCGGCGATGGCGGCGGCGGACCGCCGCCGGTACCATTCAATTTCAGGTTTCTCGGCGGGGGGATCGGTGTCTTGCTGGCGCTCGTCCTGGTCGTCTGGCTGGCCAGCGGTTTCTACATCGTCGATGAGTCGCAGCGGGGTCTGGTGCTCCAGTTCGGTCGTTACAAGGCGAGCGTCGAATCCGGCTTGCGTTGGCGCCTGCCGTATCCAATACAGTCACACGAGCTGGTCAATGTTTCCGGTGTGCGGACGATCGAGATCGGCTACCGTGGCAGCGAGAAGAACAAAGTCCTGAAAGAGGCGCTGATGCTGACGGATGATGAAAACATCATCAACATCCAGTTCGCCGTGCAGTACATCCTGAAGGACCCGGTCGATTACATCTTCAACAACCGCAATCCAGACGAAGCGGTGATGCAGGTGGCGGAAACCGCGATCCGCGAGATCGTGGGCAAGAACCGGATGGATTTCGTTCTCTACGAAGGGCGCGAGCAGATTGCCGTCAGCGCGGCGAAGCTGATGCAGGACGTGCTCGACCGCTACAAGACCGGCATCCTGATCTCGAAGGTGACGATGCAGAACGCGCAGCCGCCGGAACAGGTGCAGGCGGCGTTCGATGATGCGGTGAAGGCATCGCAGGACCGCGAGAGGCAGAAGAACGAAGGTCAGGCTTACGCCAACGACGTGATTCCGAAGGCGCGGGGCACGGCCGCCCGGCTGATGGAAGAAGCAGAAGGCTATCGGCAACGGGTGATTGCTACCGCCGAGGGCGACGCCAGCCGCTTCCGTCAGGTGAACACCGAGTACGTCAAGGCGCCCGAGGTGACGCGCAGCCGCATGTATCTCGAAACCATGCAACAGGTGTATTCGAATACGACCAAGGTGATGGTCGATAGCAAAGGGCAGGGCAATCTGCTCTACTTGCCGCTCGACAAGTTGCTGCAAGCAGCCGGTGCCGGAGCTGCTGCGGCAGCGGCACCGGCCAGTGCCAGCGAGGCGCCGCCACCTCCGCGGGCGGCGCCTGCGGTGGCGAACGAAGTACCGCCGCAGGTCGCGGAAAAGTCCGAGACCCGCTCGCGGGAAAACCTCAGGCAGCGTGATCGGGAGGCGCGTTGATGAGATCGGGAATCAATCTGCTGGCTGCGTTGCTGGTCGCCTTCGTCGTCGTCCTCGGGGCGACAATCTTCACGGTCGACCAACGGCAGTATGCCATCGTCTTTCAACTCGGTGAGGTGCGCAACGTCATCGACGAGCCTGGGCTGTATTTCAAGTGGCCGCTGATTCAGAACGTGCGCTATTTCGACAAGCGCATCCTGACGCTCGACAGCGCCGAGCCCGAGCGCTTCATCACATCCGAGAAGAAGAACGTGTTGGTCGATTCGTTTACCAAGTGGCGGATCGTCGACCCGAAGCTCTATTACATCTCCGTGGCCGGCGACGAATCGCGCGCCAAGACGCGCCTTTCGCAGACGGTGAACGCGGGTTTGCGCGAGGAATTCGGCAAGCGGACGGTGCATGACGTCGTCTCGGGCGAGCGCGACAAGATCATGGAGCAGATGCGCGAGAAGGCTGATCTGGATGCGCGCAAGATCGGCGTGCAGATCGTTGATGTGCGCGTCAAGCGGGTTGAACTTCCGGTCGACGTCAGCGAATCTGTCTATCGTCGGATGGACGCTGAACGCAAGCGAGTGGCCAACGAGTTGCGATCGCAAGGTTCGGCCGAGGCGGAAAAGATACGTGCAGACGCCGACAAGCAGCGCGAGGTGATCGTCGCCGAGGCTTATCGCGAAGCCCAGAAAATGAAAGGCGATGGCGACGCCAAGGCGGCTGCCATTTACGCAAGCGCCTTCCAGAGCAATCCGGAGTTTTATGCCTTCTATCGTAGCCTGGAGGCCTATCGGGGCAGCTTCAAGGGCAAGAGCGATGTGATCGTCGTCGAACCCAACTCGGAGTTCTTCAAGTACATGAAGAGTATCGGTCGGGGTGGCGATAAAGCCGCCAAATGAGCGAAACGCTGCTCCTTGCGTTTGCCCTGATGCTCGTTCTCGAAGGTGTTGTGCCATTCGTCGCCCCGAGTACTTGGCGCGAGACTTTCCGCCGCCTGATCCGCTTTTCGGATGGACAGATCAGGTTTTTTGGTCTGACTTCGATGTTGATCGGGCTGGTCTTGCTGGTCGTTCTGAAATGAACTGGCTGTTGCCCGAGCACATTGCCGATGTTCTACCCGCTGAAGCGGCGCAAATCGAGCGTCTCCGGCGCATGCTGCTTGACCAGTTCCAGGTCCATGGTTACGAACTGGTCATGCCGCCCTTGCTCGAGCACCTTGATTCGCTGCTGACCGGTTCCGGACAGGATCTGAAGCTGCGCACGTTCAAGCTCGTCGACCAGCTTTCGGGACGGACGCTCGGCGTGCGCGCCGACATCACACCACAGGTCGCGCGGATCGATGCGCACCTGCTCAATCGCTCAGGGGTCACCCGTTTGTGTTATTGCGGCAGCGTGCTGCACACGCTGCCGGCGGCGCTCACCGCCAGCCGCGAGCCGATCCAGATCGGTGCGGAACTCTATGGTTATGCCGGTCTGGCGGCCGACCGCGAGGTCATCCGCCTGATGGCCGATGCCCTGGGCGGTACGGGAATCGCCGCAGCGCGCATCGACCTCGGGCATGTCGGCGTCTTTCGCTCGCTGGTCGTGGCGGCAGGCCTGGACAGCGAGATGGAGACGAACCTGTTGCAGTTGCTGCAGGGAAAGGATGCCGCCGGCTTGCGCGAATGTTGCCGCGAACTTGTCGAGCCTTACCGGTCGGCGCTGATCGCGCTGCCCGATCTCTACGGTGGTGCGGAGACGCTGGACGCTGCAGCGCGCTGGTTGCCGGCGCTGCCGGCCGTCGTCGCGGCTCTGCACGACCTGCGAGCGCTCGACGAATCGCTACCCGAGGTGCCGCTGTCGTTCGATCTGGCGGATTTGCGCGGCTATCGCTACCACAATGGCGTCGTCTTTGCGGCGTATCATGCGGGGATCTCGAGTGCGCTCGCGCTGGGTGGCCGCTACGATGGGGTGGGCAGGATTTTCGGTCGGGAGCGACCGGCCACCGGGTTCTCGCTTGATCTGCGCGAGATCGCCAGGCTGGTAGAACGTAGTCCCGCAGGATCAGCCATCATGGCGCCGTGTGCAACCGGCGACCAGGGGCTGACGGAGACGATCGCGGTGCTGCGCAAACAGGGCGAGACGGTCATCGAACTTCTCCCCGGCGAGACGCTCAGCGCAGCGACGCCGAGCGATCGCCATCTGGTAAAGTACGACGGGAAGTGGCGCATCGAGCATGTCAACAGGAACGGATGAGGCGCATGGCTAAGAACGTTGTGGTCGTCGGTACCCAGTGGGGCGATGAAGGCAAAGGAAAGATCGTTGATTGGCTGACCGATCACGCGAAAGGCGTGGTCCGCTTTCAGGGCGGGCACAATGCGGGCCACACGCTGGTCGTCGGCTCGACGACCTACAAGCTCAACCTGGTTCCTTCAGGAATCGTCCGCGCGGGGGTCGATTGCTTCATCGGCAACGGCGTCGTTCTCGACATTCACCACCTGATCAGCGAAATACGGGCACTCGAAGCAGGTGGCATCGATGTGCGAGGGCGGCTGAAGATCAGTCCCGGGTGTCCAATCATTCTCGGCTGCCATTCGGCGATCGATCATGCGCGCGAAGCCGCCAAGTGCGCCGACGTGCGCATTGGTACGACTGGCAAAGGCATCGGTCCGGCCTACGAAGACAAGGTCGCCCGCCGCGCGCTGCGGGTTTATGACCTGTTCTATCCCGGCCGTTTTGCCGAGAAGCTGAAGGAAAATCTCGCTTACCACAACTTCGTCCTGACCCATTACCTGAACGCGCAAGCGGTCGACTACGAGGCCATCCTGGCCGAGGCGATGGCCGACGCCGAGCAGATCAAACCGCTTGTCGGCGACGTTTCGGCAGCCTTGCACGCGCTCAACAAGGCGGGTCACAACCTGCTGTTCGAAGGCGCCCAGGGAGCGTTGCTCGACATCGACCACGGTACGTATCCGTTCGTCACATCGTCCAACTGCGTTGCCGGACAGGCGGCTGCCGGATCCGGAGTCGGCCCGGGAATGCTGCATTACGTGCTGGGAATTACCAAGGCGTACTCGACACGGGTCGGCGGTGGACCCTTTCCAAGCGAACTGGATATCGAAAGGGAAGGCACGCCCGGCTATCAGATGTCGCAGAAGGGCCGCGAGTTCGGTACGGTTACCGGACGGAAGCGTCGTTGCGGCTGGTTGGACACGGCTGCCTTGAAGCGATCGATCCAGATCAACGGCGTCACCGGACTTTGTGTCACGAAGCTGGACGTGCTCGACGGCTTGTCTGAAATTCGCATCTGTACCGGCTATCGGCTGGACGGGAACAACATCGACCTGTTGCCGATGGGGGCGGATGAGGTCGCTGGCTGTGAGCCGATCGTCGAGAGCATGCCTGGGTGGTTGGTCTCGACGGCGGGAGCGAACACGCTGGAAGCGCTGCCGGCGGCAGCGCGGGCTTACCTCACACGCGTCGAAGAGCTGTGTGAGGTGCCGATCGACGTCGTATCGACCGGACCCGAAAGGCGCGAGACGATCGTTCGTCGTCATCCACTCGAATAGGACTGGCCGGCATGGGGATCCTGGATTGGTTCAAGAATCGAGCTGCCCAGTTCGATGCGGACGGTGTCTCGGAAGACACCGTGCAGCGGGCGGCGGAAAAGGCGATTGCCCTGACCAATCCCCGCTTGCGGGTGCTGCCGGACTGCCACAGCCGACTGATCCCGGCGGTGCGGCGTACGGTGATCTTCTTGACCGAGGTGTTGCGCGGACTGCCCCCGGCGCGACCCATTTCCGCCGCTGCATGGTCGAGCGATGCCGCCTTGCGTGCGTTCTTTGTCGCGCCTTCCGATATTCCAGCAATGCTTGGCCGCTCGCAAAACCTGCGTACCGTCTTCGCCAAGTTTCCCGAGCTCGACGCAGCGTACCTGGTCCTTGGAATGGCCTTGAACGAGCAACGCAGCCTGGGGATCGCACTGCAGGGCACAATTGTGCAGCGTGATGTCGTGCAGACCAGCATCAGTTTTTCTGATCATAGGGCGCATCTATGTAGTCGCGACGAGTCTCGACTGCACCGACTGGTCGGTGCACAAGCCTACGAATTTCTTCTCGCCGAAGCCTTGTCGGAGATCGGCGAGGACCGCGTCGAGCGGCAGGAACTCCAGGCCAATCGGGCGCTGATCGGGGCACGGCTGCGTTTGCTGCGACAGCAGGGACCCGGTCTCGGGTCGATGTTTGACGCGGGCCTACCCGGCAACAGCGAGCAGGCGACGCTGGAAGCGAAGTTGGTTGAGAACGAGCAGCAGTTGGCTGCTATCGGTGGGGGCGAGTCTGCCTTGGAAGCAGAACTCGATTGCCTGATCCAAGTGCTCGACAATCCGCAGCGCTACCTGCGTGTCGAGCAGCGCGAGCTGCGACTCAACACGATGAACGTCGTCGTCGGTGCTGACGACAGCGGTCCAGTGGCGGATGTCAGGTTTTCGCTTGCCGAATTGGCAGGCTCGAGTCCACGGAGAAGGGCGTTTGTCCTGTTTCATGTGGCGCGTTCCGAACTGCCTACGGTGCAGGGTATCGACTTTGATCTTGCAGCGCGCTGTTTGTGATCACCAGGCGGCGGCGGAACGCGACGCCGCGACATAAACCGTGGCTGCCGATGCGGATGGCGTGCAGCAGCCCGTTTCCTACGGAGAAAGCAGATTGAATCGAGAACAGTTGCGTGACCGGCTGCTGGCACCGGTCTATCAGTGGACGCGTCTCGGGCGGCAGAGCAGCAAGCTGATGGTAGCGGCGAGCGATGTCGTCAGCTTGCGCTATCGCCGGCTGCTGCGGAGCAACCCAGTGGCCGCAGCCTACTGGGCCGAGGTGGCCCAGATGAACTTGGAAAAAGTGTCCGTACCCATCGAGTGCGCCGCTGCGATGGCCAGCACGCTACCCGTTCAGACGGCCAGGTTCGCCGCGCAAACCGGGGAAGCACTGCTGGGGTGCATGCGCGCCGCATCGGCACTTGTCGGAAGCCGTAGTCACGAGGAAATAATCGAGCAGACGCAAGGCCTTGCCGACGCCGTGGGCGACTTGGTCACCAGCTTCTGGCAGTTTGCCGCGTATCCAGCCGAAGTCGCCAGCGCTGGCGTCGCGCCTTTGCTTCGTCAGGTGGACGAGAACCTAGATCGTCTGAACAAGCGATAAGGCAAGGACGGCTTCAGGCTACCGCGATCGGCGAAGGTCAGCGAACTTGTTGACCGGGGCCTTCAGGCTTGCTAAAATTCTTCTCCTTCGCTGCACGAGAACTTCCAAGCGGTTAAGAAGGTGGTGGTAGCGAAGCTGATGAAGCCTTAGCACGCGCTCATCAATAACGCGGGGTGGAGCAGTCTGGCAGCTCGTCGGGCTCATAACCCGAAGGTCACAGGTTCAAATCCTGTCCCCGCAACCAGTTCTTTAAAAATTGGACAACCGATAGGTGTGAGTTCTTGATCTGGTGCGGTCTTCGCGAGGGGGCCGCAAAGAGATGAGAACTCGCAAGATGAAAGCTGTTGGATTCGTGTAGGGTGAAAAGTTTCTGCGCTGTTTTTTGCGTTGGGGCGATTGATCTGAAGCGGAGCTGACAGGACGTCAAGCGAGAGTTTTAACAGGAATTGAACTGAAGAGTTTGATCCTGGCTCAGATTAAACGCTGGCGGCATGCCTTACACATGCAAGTCG
>NZ_JAPUVR010000146.1 GCF_029255125.1 Accumulibacter sp.
AAGGTAATGGTGCCGCTGATCGATGTCGTTGCGGTCGACAAGACCTGCACCGTCGGTGAGGCCGTGCGCTTGGCGGTGCAGAGCGCGCACGTTCGCCTGCCGGTCTACGACGGGCGCATCGACCGTGTCATCGGCGTGCTCAATGCGATGGATCTGCTCGGCGTCGACGAGACTGCGTCGATCGCGCCGTTCATCAGTCCGACGCGTTACGTACCAACCAGCAAGAGTGCCGAGTCGATGCTCGTCGAGTTGCGCCAGGATGGCGACGCGATGGCCGTCGTGATGGACGAGTTCGGCGGTGAGGAAGGAATTGTGACGATCGAGGACATTATCGAGGATGTCGTCGAGGACATGCAGGACGAGTATGACCGGCAGGAAAAGCCGGCCGAGTGGCTGAAGAAGCTCGGGCAACGCGACTACCTGGTGAGCGCCCGCGCGGCGCCGGCGATGCTGATCGAGAAGCTCGGCCTGCACTTGCCCGGCAACGGCGCCAGTCACGATACGCTGTCCGGCTACCTGCTCGAGTACGCACGCGAAATTCCCAAAGCGGGAACGACGATCGAGGTGGAAGGCGTCCGCTTCACCATTCAGCGTGCGACGCCACAGGTCATCCAGGAGGTTCAGATTCGCTGGTAGGCACGGCGCTGTCGTCGCCGAGGAAGACACACCAGCGACCAGACAAGGAACGCCGCCGTCAACGCACGCTGATCTCCACCCGGTCGTAGTAACCGGCGTCGTCGATCACCGTGATCTGATAGCGGCCAGGCTCGGCGAAGCGGTAGGGCAGGACGGCGCCAGCGGGAACGCGGCCGATCGGTCGGCCGTCGAGCAGCCAGATCAGATCGTGTTGCCCGCCGCGAGCGGCCAGGCGCAACTCCGGCGGCGGACCGCTGCCGGCTCGGCGAATGATCTCGCCGTCGCTGATGCCGACGATGCGCAAGCCGGCTTCCGGTCCGCGCGCAGTCGCGCACGCCGGCGCCCACGCCGGCGGCAAGGCGCGTTCGCGCAGCGCACTGCTCAGCCACGGTTCGACCGCCGCCGGCCAGCGCGCCATGGCGACCGCCAGCATCTTTCCCTCAGCGCAAGCCTTACGCACGCGCAGGCCGCTGGTCGCGTCGCGATAGTCGGTATAGCGCGCCGCATTGTCGCGCAAGCGATCGGCGAAGGTGGGCGGGGCGCTGCCATTGAGCAGCCACGCGGTTCGTTCCTGGTGACACAGTTCGCGCGGCGTGGACTCGCTGCGTGTGCCCAGCGGCCAACAGATGCGGCCCTCGGCGACGCTTGCCGGCGGCACGCGCGGCGGCGGTGGTGCATCGTCGACGACCGAAAAGATGTCCACCAGCAGCGGCGCGGCGATGTTCGCGCCGAAGAACCCCGGGTTCGGCGTACCGTCCGGCCGGCCAACCCAGACGCCGACGGTGAAACGGTCGCTGACGCCGACCGCCCAGGCATCGCGGAAACCGAAGCTGGTGCCGGTTTTCCAGGCGATTCCGCGGCGCACGCCGAGGCCACCCTCGACCTGACGGGCAACCGGACCGCCGGATTCCAGCACATCGCGCACGATGAAGGCGGCGCCTTCGCTCAGCATGCGGCTTTCCTCGTGCGCTGCCGTCACCTGATAGCGCGGCCGCCCGCTGATACCACCGCGCGCGAAGGCGGTATAGGCGCCGACCAGATCCTCCAGACTGACCGCCGCTCCGCCGAGGATCACGCCAAGATTGGGCGTCGCGCCGCGCGGCAGATCGAGCTTCAAGCCACCGCGGCGCAGCAAGGCGACGAAACGGTTGGCACCGAGTCGTTCAAGCACTTCGACCGCCGGCACGTTGAGCGAGCGCTGCAGCGCTTCGCTGACGCTGACTGGCCCGCTGAAGCTCGCCTGGAAGTTGCCCGGCTGATAGCCCGCGAAGGACTGGGGGACATCGGCGAGCAGCGACTGCGAGTGGATCAGACCCTCGTCGAGGGCAAATCCGTAGAGGAAGGGTTTCAGCGCCGAGCCTGGCGAGCGCGGCGCCTGCACCATATCCACATGGGCGAAGCGTTCGTCGTCGCTGAAGTCGGCCGATCCGGCGTAGGCGCGAACTTCGAGCGTTGCATTGTCGACCACCAGCGCAGCCAGCGAGACGCGCGGTGGAACGACGGTCAGGCGCGCCGCCAGCAGTTGTTCGACGCTTTGCTGCGCGCTCGCGTCGAGCGTCGTTTCGATGCGCGCGAGGCCCGGATTGCGCCGACGCAGACGCTCGGCAAAGAGCGGCGCGAGCAAAGGTTCGCGTACGGTTTGTGCGATCACTGGCTCCTGCCTCGCCTCGGCGATCGTCGCTGCGCCCCAGCGTTCGAGCATGCGCGCCAGCACCTTGTCGCGCGCCTGACGCGCGCGTTCCGGATAGCGGTCGGGACGCAGCAGCGACGGCGCCTGCGGTAGCACAGTGAGCAACGCCGCCTCGGATGCGCTCAGGCGTTGCGCCGGCTTGCCGAGGTAAGCGCGGCTGGCCGCCTCGACGCCTTCCAGGACGCCACCCATCGGGGCATAAGTCAAATAGATCTGGAGAATCTCGCGTTTCGAATAGCGCAGTTCGAGTTGCAGCGCACGTGCGATCTGGCGCAGTTTGCCGACCAGCGTGCGCGGTGCGGGCTCGAGCAGACGCGCGACCTGCATGGTCAGCGTAGACCCGCCGGAAACGATCCGTCCGTGGCGCAACCACTGCCCGCCGGCGCGCGCGAGCGCCCAGGGATTGACCCCGGGATGCCACCAGAAGCTGCGGTCCTCGAAAGCGATCAGCGCTTCAAGGTAGCGCGGCGAGACTTCCTCCAGGCGTACCGGGTGACGCCAGACGTGCGTACGGTCGGGAAAGGCGCGCAGCGGCGTGCCGTCGCGCGCGAGCACGACCTGCGCCTGTGCTGCCGCGCGTCCGGGCAGCGGCGGCGGGAACAACTGGTCGGCAAGCAGCAGCAGTGCGAGCACTGCGGCCAGCGTCAGCCGCAGTGCCCGGATCATTCCGCCGCCGGCTGGCAGCTCGCCGCGGCAATGCCCTGCGGCTGGTTCATCGGCGAGCCGCTGCGCTACTGCGCTGGACGCCGCCGCCGGCAGCTTCGTCATGCCCGTCGCTGACGACGAGCACCTCATCGCCGCCGGCAAGGCCATAGATCTGCGGCTGATACATGTCTTCAGCGTAACTCGGCGGAACGACGAAGCGCCCGGGGGTGACGACCCGCACGCGGTAGAAGAACTGCTGTCGCTCGGCCAGACGCGCGGCGATGACAAAGCGGTCGTCGCGGAACTCGACGTGCCGGATGTTGCTGTTCTGCATCACCTGGCGCGGATCGACGCCGTCGACCAGAACCACCGACTGCTCGCCCTGCACGAGGTTGAGGTTCTCGATTTCCAGGCCGGCCGGAATCGCGTCGATGATCAGACCATTGGCGTAGCGCCCAGTGGTCTTCACCTGCAGGCGAACGAGCAGGCTTTCGCCGACGCGCAGCGTACGTTTGCCGAGCGGCTGGCCGTCGGCGGTGAACCAGTCACGCCGCAGGTCGAACACCTCGCGCCGCTCCGCCGGCGCGCGCGCCGGATGGCCGCTCAGATTGAGTTCAGCAAACAGACGCGCCTTGTGCGTGTTGCGCAAGCTCAGCCCACCGGCGACCTCATCCGCGCTCAGCGACTGGTAAGCGGCACCGGGACCAGCGATGGCGCGCACCTTGCCGGCGGTCAGCACTTCACCGTTCCATCCGTCGCTCGGCTCGGTAGCGAATTGCTGGCCGAGCAGGAAGAGCGCCAGCTTCTCCTGCGTGCTGTAGTAGCCGTTACGTTGCATTTCGCCGGCAACCTGGGCTACCAGGTTCTCGCGCCCGGCAGGTCTGAGCTTGTGCCGGTCGAGCAGGACGTACATCATCGCCCAGTCGCGCAGGTTGCTGCCGTAGTCGCCCCACCAGGCGTTGGCGGGCCCGCCGCGCGGTTTTCCGATACCGCCGGTAATGGCGCTCTCGGCGCGTGTCGGATCGCCCATCAGTTCGAGCGCCAGGCCGAGGTGAACGAGCGCCAGACCGGAATGCGCAGCGGCCCGCAGATCGTGCATCTGGCGCAGCGTAGACAGGGGCGCTTTGCCCTGCCGGGCGAGCACATAAGCACCGTAAGCGAGAACACCGAAACGGCCGCCGCCGGCGTAGCGCGGGTCGTTCCAGATGGCGTTCGGGTTATAGACGAGCGGGCCGGTCGGCAGACCGGCGACGCCTTCCTGCAGTCCTTTCAGGAGGAATTCGAGGGCTCGCTTCTCCACTTCGGGCGGCACGTTGAAGCCCTGCTCGCGCGCATCGAGGAGGAAGTGCGCGACGTAGGCGGTCAACCAGTACTGATACTCGGCCAGTCCGCCCCACAGGCTGAAGCCGCCACTCGGCGCCTGCATGCCGGCGAGACGGGCGATCGCCTTGTCCAGCATGGCCGCGCGCTCGGCCGCCGTGTAGGCCTTCAGCCCGAAGCGGCGGGCACCGGCCTCGTCGATGAAGACGTGCGGATACGCCGTGCTCGTCGTCTGCTCGGCACAGCCGTAGGGATAGGTGAGCAGGCCCTGCACCGCACTGCGTACGTCGATCGGCGCCTTGTCGGACACGGTCAGCGTTGCCGTGACCGTCTGCCGCAGCAGGCCGCCAAGTTCCGCTTCACGCAAATCGACGCTTTCGCCAGGGCCGACGATCAGCCGGCGGACAACCGACTGGCGGGGTGTCGGCGCCTGAACCTGCAGCGGGAAACTGCGCTCGATCTTGCGTAGCGGGCTATCCAGCTTGACCTGCACGTCGGCCAGACCGATCGCGCTGCCCGCTTCAAGCGGCACGCGCAAGACGCGCTTCTCGCCGTCGCCGAGCACGATCTGCTGCTCACCCCCCTTGATCAACAGGCCGTCGCGGCTGCTCACGGCCACCTTCACCGCCTGTTCCTTGCCGGCCAGGTTGTGCAGGTCGAGCGCAAGTACGGCGCTATCACCCACCGACAGGAAGCGCGGGGTCGCGAGCTCGGCGACCAGCGGTGCGGCGACGGTCACTTCCGCCTCCTGCATTCCGAAGCGCTCGCCGCTCGCCGCCACCACCATCAGACGCAGGCTGCCGTTGAAATCGGGTACCGGCAACGACACCTCGGCCTCGCCTTTCTCGTCGAGCGTCAGCGGTCCGCTGAACAGGTCGACCAGGCGAAGCTTCTTCGGCAGACTGCGCGTCGGTTTGGGTGCGGCATCGCCGCCGAACTTCAACTTGCCCTTTTGCCCGGCCATTTTTTCGATCAGCCGCCCGTAGATATCGTAGGCATCGGCACCATAGCGCAGCTTGGCGAAGAAGAAACCGAAGGGGTCCGGACTGGCGTAGCGAGTGATGTTCAGAATGCCCGAATCGACCGCCGAGACGGTAATCATCGTCGGCTGTCCCTTCGCCTCGGGAACCTTGACGCGCACCTTCAGCGGCTGCTCCGGTGCGACCTTCTGCGCCGCTTCGAGCGTCACGGCAAGCTTGCGGTGGGTGCGTTCGAGCGGCAGGTGGATGAGGCCGAGCGCGCGCGCCGGGGTGAGCTTTTCGCCGGCGCCCGAGGGTCGCAGCACCATGACCGAGACGTAGAGGTCGTGCCGCCTCCATTCCTTGTCGAGCGGCAGGTCGATCGTCGTTTCGTCGCTGCCGACCGACAGGCGGCGCACCCACAACGCGCGGTCGCCTTCGATCGTCACCAGCGCTTCGCCGGCGTGCGGCGGACTGATCGTCAGGCGTGCCTTTTCCCCGTCAGCGTAGGCCGCCTTGTCGAGTTTGAGCGCCACACGATCAGGACGGACGCCCTGCGTCTCGTCGTCCTTCGCCGACCAGCCGGCGTAGAAGCGGAAGCGCGTCGTTTGCCGCGTCTCCGGATCGAAGATTTCCAGACGGTAGCGGCCATACTTGACCGGCAGGCTGAGCTTGCCGCGACCACTCGCCGGGAGCGTGATCTGGCTTGTCGTCACCAGTTCGTCGGTTTCGGTGAAGCCCGAGTTCCAGCCGCGCTGATCGTCGAAGCGCCAGTAGTAGTTGCGGTTCTCGCGAAAGAGCCGCACGGGCAGGGCGCCGCCCGCCTTCAGCGCAGCGCTGCTGTCGCTGCGTACGACCTCGAAATCGGCTGGCGCACCCTCGCGCGCGTAAGCCCCGATGAACATCGGGCGGACCCCGACGAGAACCGGCGCAGGCCAGAAGACGCGCTCGATGCTGCGCACCACCGGCCGGCCGCCGCTTTCCAGCAGACTCACCGTCGTGCGTACGGTGTACGGCGAGCGACGCTTGGCGACCTGTTCGAGGCTGACGGCGAGTTTGGCCTTGCCCTGCTCGTCGAGTTGCTGCTCGGGCATTTCGCTGCGCGCCTTTTCGTTGTCTTCGTCCGCGTCGCCGAAGACGAAGCCCGGCAGCTTCTGCGCCAGCGGGTTGCGGTTACGCTCGCTGGTGACCACGCCGAGCAGGCGGTTGCCGCTTGCCGGAGCGCCGTACAGGTAACGCCCGGCAACGTCGATACGCCAGTCAGCCTCGCCGGTCAGGCGTTCGGCGGGGCTTGCCAGGTCCAGTTTCATCCGTTCCGGCAGAAACTCCTCGACGCCAAACTGCATGCTCGTTCCCGCCAGGCGCGCCGCCGGATTGGCCCGCAGTTCGAGGTTCCACGAACCGGTTGCGGCATCCGGCGGCAGTTCGATCGGCCGTCGGTAGTAACCGGCGAACGCGGCTTCCGGCTGCCAGGTGGCGGTCCACTGCGCCTTGCCATCGGGCCGCCGGAGGATCGCCTGGATGGGCTGCGGCGGAACCGGGCGACCGTCAGCGTCGCGCGCGATCACCGAGACCTCGAAACGCTCGCCCGGCCGGTACAGGTTGCGCCCGCTGTAGGCGAACAGGCGCACCGGCACATAAGGCATTCCGGCGACCTCGAACTCGGCCAGATCGAGCGCCGGCTCCTTCAGCGTAATCAGTGACATCTGCTCACCCTTGCGGGCCATCAGCAGGCGCGCTGCCGACGGCCGCTCGGCGAAAGCAGCACGCCCGTCACGATCGGTCTCGGCGCGCAGCAGGGTCTTGCCGGCAGCGTCGATCCAGCTCACTTCGACACCTGACCGTGCCTGGCCGTCGGTCAGCGAACTGACGTAGGCATCGGCGCCACTGTTCGGATACTGGCGCAGATGCAGACCAAGATCGCTGACGTAGAAGTAGGTCGTCTGATAGTCGTCGCGGAAACGATTTGGCTGCGACATCACGGCAATGTAGACGCCGGGTTCGCGCAGCGCCGTAATGGTCTCGATCGGAATGAAGGTGACTGCCCGCCGGTTGGGCGTTTGCTCGGTGAGGAAGCGACCAACGAAAGCACTCGTCGTCAATTTGTGCATCTGATCGAGGTCCCACGCGCTGACCGCGCCTTGCAGGCGATGATGTGCAGCGAAGGACGGGCCATCGTCGTCCTCAGCAGCCGCTTCGTCGTTATCGTCCGCCGCGGGGCGCGCTGCATTGCGCGCCGGGCCGGCGATCACCTTTTCGAGGAAGCGCGCGAGTTGCTCGGGTTTGACCCGGAGAAATTGGATATCGACTTCCGGGACATTGACTGTCGTTACCGGCAGTCCACCGTTCTGTGCTGCCGGCAAGACCATGCCGCGGCTGGCGAAGTAGAAGGCCGGTGCGACGGCAGCGGTGCGAATCGAAAAGCGCGCTTCTCCGTCCAGCTTGCTGCCGTTTCTTGCCGTCAGGCCAGGAGCGACGCGCACGACGTAGCGCGTTTGCGGCTTGATGTGCGGAAAGAAGAGCAGGCGTGGGTTTTCGCCGACCACCCAGGCCCCGGCAACGGGTTTACCACCGTCGAGCGTCGTGTCGGCAGCCGCGCGACTGGTCGATGCGCTCTCAGCCTCGGCCGCCTCGCTGTCCGCCGCTTCATCGTCGCTCGCCTCGTCTGCCGGCGCACGCACGCGCTGTGGCGTAGCGGCGGGCATCTCGAGCACCTGCAGGAACTTGTCGTTCTCGCCCTTGGCGTCGAGCGGCAGACTGAAGGCGAGCGCCAGGGCGGGCAAGCCATCAAGCTCGCGGTGTGCGCCGTCGACCACTTCAAAGCGGACGCCGTCGCGAGTCCCCTCGTCAGGCGCCGAAGACGGCAGATTCCCGATGGCCAGAAAGCCGGCAATCGCCAGTCCAATTGCTGCCAGGACGGCATACAGGGACGCCGCACCGAATTGTCTGTATAGCCTTCCGCTGCGCATGGGTCGCTCCGATGAGAAATGCCGGTTTGATTCTAGCAGGCGCCCGCGCAACGAAAGTCGTCAATTTTTCATCCGCGCGAGCGAGCTGGCGCAGCCGCTCGCTCGCCAGCCGGAAAGCGCCCGAGCATTCAGGCCTGGGCTGCGTTTGCCGGGCAACCGACCTGAAAGAGCGCGCGGTCTTCAAGACGGACGGCGGTCAGGTGACGGCCCCACAAGCATCCTGAATCAAGCGCCAGGAGGTTGGCCTCCATCCTCAAACCAAGCGCCGACCAGTGGCCGGTGACCAGGACATGGTCGGCACTCAGTCGGCCCGGAACCTCGAACCAGGGGACGAATCCATCGGGCGCAGCGCTCGCTTCGCCCTTGCTTCTGAACTCCATCGCCCCTTCCGGCGAGCAGAAACGCATGCGCGTCATGGCGTTGACGATCACGCGTAAACGTGGCCAGCCGGTCAGATCGTCGCTCCAGGCGACGGGCTCGCTACCCCACATGTTGCGCATGAAGTCGAGGTAATCCGGCCCGCCAAGGATCTGTTCGACCTCGTGCGCCAGCGCACGCGCCTTGCCCACCGTCCATTGCGGCAACAGACCGGCGTGCACCAGGCAGAAGCGCCCTTCGTGGTGGCACAGCCGCTGGCAACGCAGCCAGTCGAGCAGCTCGTCGCGGTCAGGCGCGTCGAGGATTGGATCCAGCGTGTCGCCCTTGCTTCGCCGACCGAAGCCGGCCGCCGCCATCAATAGATAGAGGTCGTGATTGCCCAGTACGGTGACCGCCCGCGAGCCGAGGTCGCGGACGAAGCGCAGCGTGTCGAGCGAACGGGGTCCGCGGTTGACCAGGTCGCCGACCAGCCACAGGCGATCGGCCGCAACGTCAAAACGACATGCTTCGAGCAAGCGTTGCAAGGCGTCGTAGCAGCCCTGAATGTCGCCGACGGCGTAAGTTGCCATCGCCCCGCTCGTCAGGCGAACGCCTGCCCTTGTTGCCAACGCCAGGCATCGCGGCACATCTCCTCGATCCCACGGCGCGCGGTCCAGGCAAGCAGTTCCCTCGCCAGTCGGGGATCGGCGTAGCAAACGGCGACATCGCCCGCACGGCGCGGCGCGATGACGTAGGGCACCGGCCGCCCGCTGGCCGCAGCAAAAGCCTCGATCATTTCGATGACCGAATAGCCGCGACCGGTACCCAGATTGACCGTCAGCAGACCCGCTGTGCCCAGCAGGTAATTCAAGGCGGCGAGATGCCCGTCGACCAGATCCATGACGTGGATGTAATCGCGCACGCCGGTTCCGTCAGGGGTCGGATAGTCGTTGCCGAAAACGCTCAAGTGGGTGCGCGTGCCGGCCGCGACCTGAGCCACGTAGGGGAGCAGGTTGTTCGGTACGCCATTCGGAGACTCGCCGATCAGACCGCTCTCGTGCGCTCCGACCGGGTTGAAATAACGCAGGCGAGCGATTCGCCAGCTCGCATCCGAGCGCACCAGATCAGCCAGAATGTCTTCGATCATCAGCTTGCTGGCACCATAGGGGTTGGTCGCCGAGCGCGGAAAATCCTCGCTGATCGGTACTCTCGCCGGATCGCCATATACGGTTGCCGACGAACTGAAAATCAGCGTTCTGACTGCCGATTCAGCCATCACCTGACAGAGCGAAAGGGCACCACCGACGTTGCAGTCATAGTAACGCAGGGCTTGCGTGACTGATTCGCCGACCGCCTTGAGGCCGGCAAAATGCAGAACAGCGTCAATGCGGAACTGCGCGAAGATGCGCCGCAACAGGTCGCGGTCGCGGACATCGCCGCAGTAGAAGGCTGGCCGCTTGCCCGAGATCCTTTCGACTCGATCAATGACTTCGGGGCGGCTGTTCGACAAGTCGTCGACCACGATCACCTCGTGGCCGGCGGCCTGCAGAATGACGCAGGCATGCGACCCGATGTAGCCGGTGCCACCGGTTACGAGGAGGTTCACACCTGTACCCGTTCGCGCATGGCGTCGCTTTGCTTCCGGCGTAGCCGTCGTCGGCTGGGCAAGCTGCGTGTAACTTGCCGGCAAAGCCTACTGGCGTTGCGCAAGCCGCTTGTTCCAGGCAGCGTGAACACCTAAGCGCGGAATTCTTCGCGCTCCCGACCCTGCGCTTCCAGATTGGTCAACCAGCGCGGCGCCTTGCCGCGACCCGACCAGGTTTCACCATTAAGTCCGCGGTACTTGACTGCAACCGGTGGCCGCGCGTTGCCCGCATGAGGAGCGACTAGCGCGGGGCTCGCCTTGAAACCGCAATCGGCGGCGGTCAGATCGTATTCAGCAATCAACTGTTTTACTTTGGCAACCGCTGAAGAGACCTCCTCCCGGCGAGCTTCTTCAATTTTCCTATCGAGTGCTTCGCGCTGCGCCAGCAATTCCCGGTAAATGGACATGCTTCGTTCCTTTCAGATAATCAACGAGTGGACACGTTATTAACCGGTGAACCCGCCACTGCGATGAAATGCGCTTGTCCTGCCGGTCGGCAATCAACATGCGATATCGGGGGTTTTTCAATACCCGTTACGCCTCTCGTCCAAAAACCGTGCCACACAACTAATGTCGAGAACCGCCGAAAGCCGGGGCGCACTTTACTGCACTTTTATTCCGCGAGCAAGTACCGGCAGGATCGTCCCGTCGGCGGCTGAGGCGGCAGTATTTGCCCTGCCCGCCATCCCCGCTCACTGCGACTCGCCGCTTAACCGGCGATAGCAGCCGCCGTGAAAGACCAAGGGAGAGCTCTTCCGCCCCTGGGCGAAGCGCAGAATTCGGCCGACAAGTACGAGATGGTCCCCGCCCGGGTAGTGCGCCTCAGGTGCGCATTCGAACCAGGCCAGACAACCGGCGATCAAGGGAACGCCGGCGAGTCCAGGGATAAACTCGACAGGCGCGAAAGGGTCGTCGCCGCGTACCGAAAAATGGCTTGAAATCCATTCCTGGTCTTCCGCGAGAACATTGACCGCATAGTGTTGCGCACGGCAGAACGCCGCAAGACTCGGTGATCGATTCGACAGGCTCCAAAGGATGAGCGGCGGGTCGAGCGATACCGAGCTGAACGAATTGATTGTAATGCCGACCGCTCGCCCGTCATCGGCACACGTCGTGACGACGGTAACCCCGGTGGCAAAGGTGCCCAGGCCGTCGCGCAAGGCGCGACAGAAGCGATCATCAATGGCCGCCAAGTCGCCGTCTTCAGACATCGCGCGCGACACGCCAGCGGGGGTTGCGGCAACTTGTGCGGTGGCGGGTATACGAGGGGGTAGTGGCATCAAGGCGAGCGGCCGCAGCCTGCGACCGTGTTAGGATGATTGATAGGCAGCGGCACGTGCCTTTGGTCATGCGGGGTGCACTATCGATGAACCGGCGAATTGCAAGTACAGCCTGTCCGGCGAGCTTGCCCGGCAGCACCCGCTCACACCGGACAGCACGCACGGCGGCATTATCGCCTTGCTGCCGCAATGTGTCGACCCAGCGCCGCGCAGACGTCCCCGCGCCAAGCTTTTCCCAGGCGCCGGTCGAAAGTCTTGCCGATGACGGTGGCGCCGATGCTTGAGGCCGACGGCAAGCATCGGTCGGCGTTTGCAGTCCGCTTGATCAGTTGGCAGAAAATGTATGGGCGTGACGATCTGCCCTGGCAGCACTGCCGCGACGCCTATCGCGTCTGGCTGTCCGAGATCATGTTGCAGCAAACGCAGGTCGCTACGGTCATTCCTTATTACCAGCGTTTTCTGTCCCGCTTTCCGAGCCTCGACAGGCTGGCTGCGGCGCCTCTCGCCAGCGTCCTCGAAGTCTGGGCGGGTCTGGGCTATTACGCACGAGCGAGAAATCTGCATCGCTGCGCGCAGCGTGTCGTGGCTGAGCAAGGCGGATCTTTTCCGTCCGAAGTCGCTGAGCTCGCGCGCCTGCCGGGAATCGGGCGGTCGACTGCCGGCGCCATCGCCGTCTTTGCCTTTGCCCGGCGGGCAGCGATTCTCGATGGCAACGTCAAGCGCGTGCTCAGCCGCCATTTTGCGATCGAGGCTACGGCCTCCGCCACCCACGACGAGCAGCAACTTTGGGCGCTCGCCGAGTCGCTCTTGCCGGCGATCGAGATCGAGCGCTACACACAAGGCCTGATGGACCTCGGCGCCACCGTCTGCCTGCGGCGAGCGGCGCAATGCGATGTCTGTCCGCTCGCCGGCGAATGCCTCGCCCAGCGAAGCGGCCGGCAGAACGAACTGCCAACGCCGCGCAAGAGGAAACCACTGCCGGAACGGCAGGCGACGCTGGTTCTCCTTTGTTGCGAGCAGGGGGTGTTGTTCGAACGGCGTCCGCCGGTCGGCATCTGGGGCGGCTTGCTCAGCCTGCCCGAACTAGGTGATCGCCGGCTGACCGATTTCGCCCGGCAGCGAGACTGTTCGATTCTTGCCATGGAGCGCCTGCCAACAGTGAAGCATACGTTCACCCATTTCATCCTGAACATCGATGTCGTCTGCGCACAGGTCGGGCATTCTGCCTGGCGGGTCGCCGAAGCGAGCGAGATCTGGCTGGCCTACCCGGAAATCGCTGCAGCGGCGTTGCCGACACCGATCAGGCGACTCCTCCAGGTGGCTTTCCCTGGCCGTGCTCAGGCGGGACCAGCGGGCGAGCGTTCGATGCGGCCGATCGCCCAGCGGCCGAAAGCGACCCCGCCAGCCAAGGTGACGAAACCCGCGGTCCAACCAACGCTACCAGGGCCACCGCAAGCGTCGACAGCAACGCCAAAGACAACCGGGCCGAGCAGGCCACCGGCGAAACCGACCGACGAATAAAGCGCAAGCGCCGTACCGCGCTGGTCGACGGCCGTCTCGGTAAGCACGCCGGCAGTCAGCGCGGCCGAGTCGAGATTCATGCTCATCGCGTAGACCAGCAGCAGGCCGACCAGCAGCGCGCGCGGCAGGTCGCCGGACAAGCTGACCAGGAGCGCCAGAACACATGAGAGGGGCATCACTCGCGTCAGCCAGCGACGACGACCCCAGCGATGTGCGCCCTCGTTGCCGAGAACGCTGGCGGGAACGGCGAGGAAGGTAGCGCCGGCCGCCACCAGACCGGGCATCGAGGTCCACACGTCGGGTCGGTGTGCCTGCTGCCAGCTCAGGTAGGCGACCAGCCAGGCGCGAAAACCGAAGAGTTCCCAGTTGTGGCCAAAGTATCCCCCGCAATAGGCCAGGATACGTCGCTCGCGCATGACGCTCGACCAGTGCTCGCGCATCCCACCGCGCCGCGCCGCAACGCTGCCCGCGGCAACGCCCAGCCAGACGAGGACGACGGCGAGCAGCGAACCCGCCGCACCCACGACGAACAGCGTGCGCCATGGCAGCAGGCTCTGCAGCAATTCGACCCAGAGGTAGGACAGGCCGGCGCCAACGCCAAAAGTTGCCGTGTAGAAGGCTGTCCCGCGTGACTGGACGGCGACCGGCAGGCGGTCGGTGAGCGCCTTCAGGCCGGGCATGTACGTTCCGGCGAGACCCAGGCCGGCCAGCCACCACCAGCCCAGCGCGCCAACCAGGCCGTCGGCGAAAGCGGCGAAGCCGGCCTGCGCCAGGCCGCCGACTGCAGCGCTGGCGAGATAGACGCGACGCGCGTCCATTCGGTCGGTCAGGCTGACCAGCACGGGTACGGCAAGCAGGTAGCCGAGGAAGAAGAAGCCGCTCAGCCAGCCAGCCTGGGTCGCTGACAACCGCCACTGCGACGACAGCTTGGGCAGCAACGATGGAACCAGAGCGAAGCCCGCCATCGACGCCGCTTCGGCGAGACAGAAGACGGCGACCAGAAGCCACGAAGAGCGCGCCGGCTGCATCGGCTCACTGCGCGCTGCAGCCGGCCGGCCGGGACGAGCACCCGTCCGGCCGGCAGAGCAGGCGCGCGCTGCGCCCAGCCAGCGCGCCAACCAGTGCGCGATGATGGCTGGCCAAGCGACAGCGACAAACACCGCTCACCCGCTTCCCGCCACCCCATCGCCCCAGCGCGGCATCAGCGCGTGCGCCACATGCAGACGATCAAGGATGCGGGCGACGACGAAGTCGACCAGATCCTCAACTCGCTGCGGGTGATGGTAGAAGCCCGGGTTCGGCGGCAGAATCACCGCGCCGGCGCGCGCCAGGCGCAGCATGTTCTCGAGATGAATCGTCGACAGCGGTGTTTCGCGTGGCACGACGATCAGCTTGCGACCTTCCTTGAGAACGACATCGGCCGCCCTTTCGATGAGCGTGCTGGCCAGACCTTGCGCAACCGCCGCCAAAGTCCCCAGCGTGCAGGGACAGATGACCATGGCATCTGGCGGGTTGGAGCCGCTGGCCACCGGAGCAAACCACTGCTCGCGGCCATAAACCTGCAGCTCGCCGGGCAGACCGGCGAAGCGCTGAGCAAGCAGCGTGTGCGCTTCGCTCGCCCGGGTCGGCAGGTGCAGCCCCATTTCCTGCTCGGCGACAACCTGCGCCACTTGCGAATAGAGCAACTGGACACGCCGACCGGCAGCAAGCAGACACTCGAGCAGACGAATTCCATAAGGCATTCCCGACGCACCGGTGAGCGCCAGACAGATGGTTTCAGGCATTTTCCGTCGCCTCCGACGAGACGGGTGCCTGGGCGAGCAGGTGCGCAGCGAGCAAGCCGTTGCTCGTACCAAAGACCAGCGCTGCGCCGGCAAAGACCGGGGTCAGGAGAAAAAGCCCGTCGTGCGGTATCAGCCACAAGCGCGCGAGCAGAAGTTGCCCACCGATGTGGGCATACGCGGCAAGCAGGCTCCAGCTTACCGGGCCAAACCAGCGGTGCGGCAGGCGAACGGCGGCAGCAAGGACCAGCAGACTGCACGTCGTGCCGGTCAGGCTCAACAGAAACGCAGGCGTGAGAAAGTGGCCGAGCAGCAGGCTGCCGGCAACGACGCGCAGGCCGCTCACCCAGGCGGCGGTGCGCCAGCCGTAGCGGGCAAGGACGATCAGCGTGACGATGTTGGCCAAACCGGGCTTGACGCCGGGCAAGGGCAGCGGAATCGCTGCATCGACCAGCGACAAACCGATCGCCGCAGCGGCCAACCGGGCAACGCGGTGGTCTTCGGCGGTTGTCGTCAGTCTGATCAGGTGCGGTGTGGCGGACATGGCATTCGTTCGACATCGCCTTGGCGGCTCCGTTTGCTCGCGCGCCGCCAGGCAGCCGGTTCCCAGCCACTGGCGGTGCCCGGCGACCCGCTCTGCGGCGCGCGTCTCAAGGTTCCGAAATGGCGCGGCCGCGCGAAACGAAGGCAACCGAGTAGCCTGCCTGGAAGCGAGAATGCAGCGCCTCGATGGTCGGCGGCGAAACGGCCGTGGCCGCGTCCCACTTGATCGCATAATTGGCCCCCGAGCCGCCCAGGTTCTCGCGCAACTCGACGAAAATCTCGAAAGTACCAAACGGCGGAATCGGCTTGGGACTGGTCACCGAGTTGCGAATCAGGACGCCGTCGGTGTTGTAGTACGGTGCGGCAACGATGCGGATCGGGTTCGTCGGGTCGGTGTTCCTGACGCTGACGAGAACCGACATCAAGGTCGTCTCCGGCTTGCCCGACGATGAGGTATTGCCGTGGCGGATCTCGGAATAGATCGGCACGTAGACGGTCTGCCCCTTGCTCGCCGGTTCGATTCCCTCGGCCAGGGCAAGCGGGGCCAGCGTAGCGGCGGCGCCAATGAACAGCCACCGGACGGTCAAGGAAACGAAGCGCTGCTGGCGGCACATCAGGCTGCTGGGCATGACAAAGCTCCTTTCGTGGTCTCGACAATGATTCGCCGCATTATCGCGCAGGCGGTGGCCGCTCGGGCGCTCGCGTCGCGCCTGAGTTGCCGGCCGGGCGGCGAAAGTCGGGCAGCGTCGCGGCGACCAGTGCACCCAGCAGGACGACTGCCCACGACAGGTAAAGCCAGAGAAGGAACACCGGCAGCGTGGCAAACGTTCCATACACCGCGGTATAGGACGGAAAGCTCGCCAGATACAGCTCGAAGGCTTTCTGCATCAGCAGGAAACCGACTGCGGCAAAGAGGCCCGCACCGGCAGCGTCGCGCAGTGCGACGCGCGTATTGGGCAGCGCGTAATACAGTCCGCCAAGAAAGATGCCGGCAATCAGCAGGCCAAGTCCGCGCAGCAGCAGGCGCCTGAGCCATGGGGGTTCGTCGATCAGGCCCAGCGAAGTGGTCACCGCGTATGAAGTGGCGACGATGATTCCGCCGACGAGCAGCGGCCACAAGGCAACCAGTGCGGCATAGAGCGCAAACCTTCGCCGCCACGGGCGATGGCTGGTGACCCGCCAGACGTGATTGAAGGCGCGCTCGATCGTCGACAGGAGCAGAGCGACCGTGGTGATCAGGACGAGCGAGCCGACCAGCGTTACATGGCCAGCCTTCGCGGAAAACTCCAGCAGGTACTGAACAATCATTCCAGCGCTGCGTTCGGGCAGCAGGCTGCGTGCCAGGTAGAGGTCGAGCTGCTCGACCAGACGCGGAAAGACGGGCACGGCGGCGACGACGCTGAGCACGACGGCGATCAGCGGAACGAGCGAGAGGAGCGTCGTGAAAGCCAGGCTGGCGCTGAGCTGGTCGAAGTTTTCCTCGACAAACCGACGGCCGACACGCAACGCAAACGGACGCCAGGCAAAAGGCGTCGGCGGTATGGTTTGGCTATTCATGATGAAATGGCGTTTTCCAGGATAATAGCTCGATGTCGCAGAAGTCTTCCCATTCGTTTCCCAGCCGGGCGACCGGCAGCGCTGATCGATGATCCGTTGGTCCTACCTCACCGCTTGTGGCAGCCTGATTGCGCTGATCTTTCTCTGCCTGGCCTGGGAATTGCGGCTGGCCCCGGTCCAACCGGGCGGCTCATGGCTGGCGCTGAAATGCCTGCCGCTGCTCGCCCCCCTGTTCGGCATTCTGCACGGCAGGCGCTACACCTACCAGTGGGCATCGATGATGATCCTGCTTTATTTCACCGAAGGCATCGTACGGGCGACGACCGAGACGGGCACCGGGCAAAGCTTGGCGATCGCCGAAACCGGGCTGGCGGTCACTTTCTTCGTGGCCGCGGTCGCCTACGCCAGACTGAGCCGCCGATCCGCGAAATAGAAAAGGGCAAGTTGCCTTGCCCTTTTCCGATTGCCCCGGCAGAACGGGAATCATACATCGCCTTGCGGATCGAGCCGGTCGGGAAACTGCAGCTTGTTGAGCGCGTTCAGGTAGGCTTTGGCCGAAGCAATGACGATATCGGTATCGGCCCCATTGCCATTGACGATACGGCCGTTCTTGGCCAGCCGGACGGTCACTTCGCCCTGTGCGTCAGTACCCGTGGTGATCGCGTTGACCGAGTAGAGGAGGAGTTGCGCGCCGCTCGCAGCAATCGACTCGATCGCCTTGAAGGTCGCATCGACCGGACCGCTGCCGACGCCTGAGCCCTTCTTTTCGAGCGCACCGAGCGTCAAGGTGACGTTCGCCGCTGGCGTTTCGCCGGTCTCCGAACAGACGTGCGAATAGACGAGCTTGTAATACTCGCCGTCCTGCAGCAGTTCGTCATCGGAAACGAGCGCCTGCAGATCCTCGTCGAAAATCTCGTGCTTCTTGTCGGCCAGTTCCTTGAAACGGGCAAAAGCTGCGTTGACCGCCTCCTCGCCGTCGAGCACGATGCCCAAGGCCGAGAGGCGCGCCTTGAACGCATTGCGCCCGGAATGCTTGCCCAGGACGAGCTTGTTCTGCGCCCATCCGACGTCTTCGGCACGCATGATCTCGTAGGTTTCGCGGTGCTTCAAGACGCCGTCCTGATGAATTCCGGACTCGTGCGCGAAAGCATTCGCGCCGACCACCGCCTTGTTCGGCTGAACCGGGTAGCCGGTGATCTGCGAGACCAGCTTCGAGGCGGGAACGATTTGCGTCGTATCGATGCGCGTCTCGACTGGAAAGATGTCGCTGCGCGTGCGCACCGCCATGACGACCTCTTCCAGCGAAGCGTTGCCGGCGCGTTCGCCAAGACCGTTGATCGTGCACTCGACCTGGCGAGCACCAGCAAGGACGGCCGACAGCGAGTTGGCGACGGCCATGCCGAGGTCGTTGTGACAATGCGTCGACCACACCACCTGATCGGCGCCGGGGACGCGGGCGATCAAAGTGCGGATCAACTCGCCCCAGACCGAGGGCACGCTGTAGCCGACGGTATCCGGCACATTGATCGTTCGCGCACCAGCTTCGATCACCGCCGTGAACACGCGGCAGAGGAAGTCGACGTCCGAGCGCACGGCATCTTCGGCCGAAAACTCGACGTCTTCGGTGTATTCGCGCGCCCAGCGTACCGCCTGCACGGCCGCTTCGACGACCTGATCCGGGCTCATCCGCAGCTTTTTCTCCATGTGGATCGGGCTGGTGGCGATGAAGGTATGAATCCGCCCACGCGCCGCCGGGGCGATTGCTTCGCCCGCCCGCCGAATGTCGTTTTCGTTCGAGCGCGCGAGCGAACAGACCGTCGAACCGGTAACGATTCTGGCGATCGACCGGATCGCGTCAAAATCCCCGGGTGAGGCCGCGGCGAAACCGGCTTCGATCACATCGACCTGCATGCGCTCGAGCTGGCGGGCAACGCGCAACTTTTCTTCTCTTGTCATCGAAGCGCCCGGGCTCTGTTCGCCGTCGCGCAAGGTCGTGTCGAAAATAACCAAATGCTCTTTCATGTCCTGACTCCGAATGGAAAATCTGTATGGCCGGCAACGACTTCCCCAACCGGGGAAACCGACGGAAACTGCACGAATTGGGAGGATGTTTTCTTAGCGCGTGACGCGCAGCAGCGGCCGGGCGAGCAGGACGGCGCGCAGCGAGACGAAGCAGGAGGAGAAGTGATACGAACTCATGCCCGGACTATAAACAGTTTCGAATTGACGTGTCAATCGTCCATGCACGTCATCGACAAGCCGTCCGGCGCTGGCTTGGCGAGTTCAGGCCGCGCAGCGCACCCCAATACTGGCCGGCAACACCGAGTTTTCAGACTTCGGGCGGCGGCTGCGTGCGTCGTCCGATGAGCCGCACCGCGGCCAGCACGTAACCCGAAAGTGCGTAGGTGACGAACAGGCCAAAGAGCGCGACCGGCGTGTCGTAGGAGATGACGGCAAAACCGATGGCAATGGCGACGATGAAAATGAACGGCACGCTGCGCCGCAGGTTGATGTCCTTGAAGCTCGAGAAACGGACATTGCTGACCATCGATATGCCGCTGAAGATGACCAGAACGCAGGCCAGCCAGCGTACGTCGCTGCCGGCAATGTGCTTGTCGATCATCACCCAGAGAAAGCCGGCGACGAGTGCTGCCGCAGCCGGGCTCGGCAGGCCCTGGAAGTAACGCCGGTCGACGACTTCCAGCGTCGTATTGAAGCGCGCCAGGCGCAGAGCGGCGCCGGCGCAATAGATGAACGCGGCGATCCAGCCAAGGCGCCCCATATCCTTCAGCGTCCAGGCGAAAATTACCAACGCCGGGGCGACGCCAAAGGAAACCATGTCGGCCAGCGAATCGTACTCGGCGCCGAAGGCGCTTTGCGTGCGCGTCAGACGAGCCACCCTGCCGTCAAGGCCGTCCAGGACCATGGCGACGAAGATCGCGATAGCCGCCAGTTCGAAACGTCCGGTCATCGCCTGCACGATGGCGAAGAAGCCGCAAAAAAGCGCTGCGGTCGTGAACAGGTTGGGCAGGAGATAGATCCCGCGCCGGCGTAACTCCGGGTTGAAGAGCGTCTTGCGGGGCTTCACTTCGGGCATGGCGTTTGTCGGAGGATTCCAAAGGGGTGAACTGATCTGCTCGGCGACCGGTCTGCGTCCTTGCCTACCCGCTCACTCCTCGTTCGTCCACCGGCTGCGTCACCTGGCCGGCGCTTCCCGTGCGCCGGCCGGCGCTCAGTTCTTGCTCTGATCGACCAGACGGTTCTTCTTGATCCACGGCATCATGTCACGCAGCCTGGCGCCGACCGTCTCCACCGGGTGCTGCGCGATCAGCCGACGACGAGCCGTCATCGCCGGGTAGTTGGTCCGCCCTTCGAGGATGAACATCTTGGCGTAGTCGCCGTTCTGGATGCGCGTCAGCGCTGCGCGCATGGCTGCTCGCGAATGCTCGTTGATGACTTCCGGTCCGGTGACGTACTCGCCATACTCGGCATTGTTGGAAATCGAGTAGTTCATGTTGGCAATGCCGCCTTCGTACATCAGGTCGACGATCAGCTTCAGCTCGTGCAGGCATTCGAAGTAGGCCATCTCGGGCGCATAGCCGGCTTCAACCAGCGTTTCAAAGCCCATCTTGACCAGTTCGACAGCGCCGCCGCAGAGTACCGCCTGCTCGCCGAAGAGGTCGGTCTCGGTTTCCTCCCGGAAGTTGGTTTCGATCACGCCGCCCTTCGTCCCGCCATTCGCCGCGGCGTAGGAAAGTGCGATGTCGCGCGCCTTGCCCGAACGGTCCTGATGCACGGCGATCAACGAGGGAACACCACCCCCCTTGAGATACTCGGAGCGTACCGTGTGGCCGGGGCCTTTCGGCGCGACCATGATCACATCGAGATCGTCGCGCGGAACGACCTGGTTGTAATGGATGTTGAAGCCGTGCGCGAAGGCAAGGACCGCCCCCTGCTTCATGTTTGGCGCAAGCTCGCTCTGATAGACCTGCGGGATGCTCTCATCGGGCAGGAGCATCATCACGATGTCGGCCTCGCGCACTGCGGCTGCGACTTCGGCGACCTGCAGCCCGGCGTTCAGCGCCTTGCTCCAGGAAGCGCCACCCTGGCGCAGACCGACCGTCACCTGCACGCCCGAATCGCTGAGATTCTGCGCATGCGCATGGCCTTGCGACCCGTAACCGACGATCGTCACTTTCCTGCCCTTGATCAGCGACAGGTCAGCATCCTTGTCGTAATAGACTTTCATGGGTTTCCTCTGCTTGTTGTACGGTGTGCTCAGACCTTCAGAATGCGTTCGCCGCGACCTATGCCGCACACGCCGGTGCGAACCGTTTCCAGAATCAGTCCCGGGTCGATGGCCTGAATGAACGAGTCGAGCTTTGCCCCGCTGGCGGTCAGCTCGACGACGTAGGTCGACTCGGTCACGTCGATGATGTGGCCACGGAAGATGTCGGCCAGTCGCTTGACTTCTTCGCGGTCCTTGCCGGTGGCACGCACCTTGATCAGCATCAGTTCGCGTTCGATGTGCGCGGCTTCCGACAGATCGACCACCTTGATGACGTCGATCAGCTTATTCAATTGCTTGGTGATCTGCTCGATGACCGCATCGGTACCCGAAGTGACGATCGTCAGGCGGGACAGCGAAACGTCCTCGGTCGGCGCTACGGTGAGCGTCTCGATGTTGTAGGCGCGCGCCGAAAAGAGGCCGGCAACGCGCGACAAGGCGCCAGCTTCGTTCTCCAGCAGAATCGAAATAATGTGTCTCATCAGGTCCGTCCTTACAGGTCTTCGGTCAGAATCATGTCGGCCAGTCCTTTGCCGGCAGCCACCATCGGGAAGACGTTGGCCTTCTGATCGGTGATCACGTCGAGGAAGACGAGATCGTCCTTGTGGTCGACGAAAGCCTTCCTGAGCGCTGCCTCGACGTCTTCCGGCCGCTCGACGCGAATCCCGACGTGGCCATAAGCCTCGGCAAGCTTGACGAAGTCCGGCAAGGAATCCATGTACGACTCGGAATAGCGGCTCCCGTAGAACATTTCCTGCCATTGCCGGACCATTCCCAAGTAGCGATTGTTGAGGTTGATGATCTTGATCGGCAGGCGGAACTGCTTCGCCGTCGAAAGTTCCTGAATGCACATCTGGATCGACCCTTCGCCGGTCACACAGACGACCTGCATTCCCGGATTAACCAGCGCCGCGCCCATCGCGTACGGCAGACCGACACCCATCGTGCCAAGACCACCCGAATTGAGCCAGCGGCGGGGCTGCTCGAACTTGTAGTACTGCGCCGCCCACATCTGGTGCTGGCCGACATCGGAGGTGACGATCGCGCGGCCGCCGGTGATTTCGTAGAGCTTCTCGATGACGTATTGCGGCATGATGACGCTCTTGCGCATGCGATATTTCATGCACTGCTTGCTGCGCCACTCTTCGATCTGCTTCCACCAGGCGGCCAGATCCTGCGCATCGGGGGCAGCGTTACCCGCTTCGATCAGGCGAATCATTTCTTCCAGAACGTCGGGAACATTGCCGACGATCGGCACATCGACCTTGACGCGCTTGGAAATCGACGAAGGATCGATGTCGACGTGGATGATCTTGCGCGGCAACGACGAGAAGTTGTCCGGATTGCCGATCACGCGGTCATCGAAACGGGCGCCAATGGCCAGCAGGACATCGCAGTGCTGCATCGCCAGGTTGGCCTCGACCGTGCCGTGCATGCCCGGCATGCCGAGAAACTGGCGGTCGGTCCCGGGATAGGCACCCAGGCCCATCAGCGTATTGGTGATCGGGAAACCTAGCCGACGCGTAAGGCGGGTCAAGGGCTCGGCGCCGTTCGACAGGATGACGCCACCGCCGGTATAGATCATCGGTCGCTTGGCTTCCAGCAGCAGATGAACGGCCTTCTTGATCTGCCCGAGATGCCCCTTGACGACGGGATTGTACGACCGCATCTGGATCGCCGAGGGATAGTCGAAACGGCATTTCGCCGCCGTGACGTCCTTGGGGATGTCGATCACGACCGGCCCCGGACGACCGCTGTTGGCAATGTAGAACGCCTTCTTGAAAGTCAGCGCGAGCTGATGCACGTCGTTGACCAGGAAGTTGTGCTTGACGCAGGGTCGGGTGATCCCCACCGTGTCGCACTCCTGGAAGGCGTCCTGACCGATGTAGTCGTTCGGCACCTGACCGGAAATGATGACCAGCGGGATCGAATCCATGTAGGCCGTGGCGATGCCGGTAACCGCATTGGTCGCCCCCGGACCCGAAGTCACCAGCGCGACGCCGACCTTATGCGAAGAGCGCGCCAGCCCGTCGGCCGCATGCACGGCTGCCTGTTCGTGGCGAACCAGGACATGCTTGATCTGATCCTGCTTGAACAGTGCATCGTAGATGTGGAGGACCGCCCCGCCCGGGTAGCCGAAAACATATTCGACCTTTTCTTCCTGCAGGCACCTGATTACAATCTCTGCACCGGTCATCATCGTCATTGCCGTCGCCCCAGCAAGCAAATTGCTCGAAAAAAGTCTGTAACGTTAAAGCTTCGACTGCGATTGGTCAAGGCGCAGGCCTCAGCCGCCATTCGCAGCAACGGCTATTGAGTCAATATAACAACAAGGATTCCCGCTCTGGCCAGCCAACGCGAACTGTCGGATTTCCTCTCTGCGGTTGAGCGCCGAGCTTTCAAGCAGGCTCTGTTTGCGGTACACAACGAGGAATCTGCTCTTGACATCGTTCAGGATGCGATGATGAAGCTCGCCGAGAAGTACGGTGACCGCCCATCGTCCGAGTTGCCGATGATCTTTCAGCGCATCCTGCAGAACACGATTCGCGACTACTATCGGCGCAGCAAGGTGCGTTCGCTGTGGACCACGCTGCTCTCCTCGCTGTCGCCGGATGATGATGACGATCACGACCCGCTCGAAACGATCGCCGCAGAATCGGGCTCGAACTCGCCGCAAGCCCCGGACGATCAGTTGTTGCAATCGCAAGTCCTTGCTGCAATTGAAAAGGAGATAAAGCTGCTGCCGGCCCGTCAACGCGAGGCCTTCCTCCTGCGTTACTGGGAGGATATGGACGTTGCCCAGACGGCGTCTGCCATGGGTTGCTCCGAGGGAAGCGTCAAGACGCACTGCTCGCGCGCCAACCACACGCTGGCGGCAGCGTTGAGAGCAAAAGGAATTACCTTATGAATGAGCTGCATTTTGCCTACAAGATTCGGCAACACTTGAACCGCGGCGTGCACGAACTGCCGCCCGCCACGCTTGACCGACTGCACAGTGCCCGCGAACGGGCGCTTGCCAAACAGCGGGTGCCGGTACGACAATCGATTCTCGCGGCGGCGGGAAGTTTTGTCCAGCACCACGTCGACGGCTTGAATCTGCGTCAGGTGGGGATTGCGCTGCTGGTCGCTGTCGGGATGATCACCTACACGTACTGGTCTGCCGACCAGAGCATCGCCGAAATCGAAGCGATCGACAGCGCGCTGTTGGCCGACGATCTGCCAATTGATGCCTTCACCGACAGTGGGTTTCTTGCATGGTTGAAAAGCTCCGCGGAGCGGTAGTCCGTAGCAGCCTTCTCCTCTTTGGCGTTGTCGCGCTCACCTGTCAGGCCGAGGTGCCCGGCGCTTCGGTGATCGTCACTCCGCCGCAGCCGCAGTGGACCGAACTCACCGCTGAGCAGAAAAGCATACTGGCCCCGCTGAGCGATGACTGGGACGCGATGGAGTACCATCGCCAGAAGAAGTGGCTCGGCATTACCCGTCGTTTTTCCAGCATGACGCCGGAAGAACAGCGGAGAATTCAGGCGCAGATGCAGGACTGGGGCAAACTGACGCCGGAACAGCGGAACATCGCACGCGAGAACTTCAAGACCACCGCCCGGCTGCCGGCCGAGAAAAAGCAGGAGCTGAAGGAGAAGTGGGAACAGTACTCCAGCCTCTCGCCCGAAGAAAAGGAGAAGCTGAAGCAACAGGCGGCCGGCACGCCGGTGCCGAAACCCGGGCGGATCGTCGCCGGTCCTCCGCCGACCGGCATGGCGGGTGCGTCACCGGCGACGGCACCGACGCCTTCGCCGCCGGGAAGCGCTTTGCCAGTGTTGCCGGAAACACCGACAAATACCGCTCAGCCCGCCGGCCCGGCGAGCCAGACGACCCTGAGCGGCAACCCAGCAGCGCCCGAGGGTGACAACCGGCACTGATCCGGCTGCCTACGGCGGACCTTGGCCAGAGCGGTTGCGCGAGGAAGCGAGCAAGCAGCCAGTGCGTCCGTTGGTCGGTCGGCAATTCCCGCAGTTGATGTGCAGACGCTGATGGCCGACATCGTCCCCTTGGCCCGCCCGAGTTTTCTGCGCCGCCTGGCGAGCATGTTCTACGAGGCGCTGCTGCTCCTCGCCGTGCTCGCCGTTCTTCTCGTTCTACCGCACGTGCTGCTCGGCGCGTTCGCGCATCGCCTGGCGGCACCAGGTGTCATTCAAGCGCACTGCCTGCTGCTGCTGCTCGTCTACTTCGTCTATTTCTGGAGCAACGGCGGCCAGACGCTGGCGATGAAAACCTGGCGCATTCGACTCGTCACGCAGGAGGGCAGCGCCGTGCGCCCGGGACAGGCGCTGGTGCGCTTCCTCTGGTGCTGGCCAAGCATTCTGCTCGCCGGAATCGGCATCGTCTGGGCGCTGTTTGATCGCGATCGGCTCTTCCTGCACGACCGCCTGGCGGGAACGCGACTTGTCAT
>NZ_JAPUVR010000147.1 GCF_029255125.1 Accumulibacter sp.
ATCCAGCGCTTGCGCGTGAGCAGCGTGATGGCGGCCATCGCGATGGCAATCTGGAGCAGGGTCGTGGCAAGTGCCCAGCGCTCGTGCACGTGCATTTCGTGGTCGCTCTTGCGGTCTGCTTCCTTGGCCGCCGCTTCGAGCTTGTCAGCGTCACTTTTGATCTCCTGCTTTTCCTTCTTGTAGCGCTCGACTTCCTGCACGTATTTCTCGCGCGCCTCGCCGGTCGTCAACGTGATCGACAGTTCGGCGAGGTTCTGTTTGTTGCTCTTTGCCTGATAGTAGTTCCATTGATTCGAGGCTGCCGTCTTCTGGATCGCCGCCTCGTTCTTGTAGATCAGTGCGGCATTCTGCGAGTGCCCGCCGAGGTAGCCAAAGATTGCGCCGACGGTCGACAGGATGGCGGTGAGAACGGCGACGCGTGAGGTAAATGCGTCGCCACCGTGTTGAGCGACATGTTCGACTTCGTGATCGTGCGGGCCATGCACGTGGAAACCGTGTCCGGACATTCTTCCATCTCCTTGCTGGTTTGCGGCTTGCCGATGGGGCAGGGCGGCGAATTCTACCGCAGACGGACGCCCGTTGCCGCCTGGTCGCGCGTTCGCTGGCGCGGCAGTCGGGTGGCTGGTGTGCCGGGAGTTGGTGATTCGTGGCGGTGGGGTCTGCCGCGCAGGGCCATGCGGGCTGCCGAGGTGTCGGCTGGGGTGCCGCCCGGCGGAGGCGACGGTTCGATCTGGCGCAGCCGATCAGGCTGGTCTGGCCGTCGGGTAAATTCCCTAGGGGCGGGCGGCCATTACGGACGTGCGCCCCCAGGGGTCGTTGCGCAGGCTCAGCGGTTGCTGAAAGACGCCTTGCGCTTTTCGACGAAGGCAGTCATTCCTTCCTTCTGGTCATCCAGGGCGAATGCCGAGTGGAAGGTGCGGCGTTCAAAGAGCAAGCCCTCGGTGAGCGAGCTCTCGTAGGCGCGATTGATGCATTCCTTGATCATCAGGACTACCGGCAGCGAGAAACCGGCGATCCGGGTGGCCGCGGCGAGCGCTTCCTCGAGCAGCTTGTCGGCGGGAACGACGCGTGACACCAGACCGGCGCGTTCGGCTTCCTGCGCATCCATGTTGCGCGCGGTCAGGCAGAGGTCCATCGCCTTGGCTTTCGACACGGCGCGCGGCAGGCGCTGCGTGCCGCCAGCGCCGGGCAGGATGGCCAGACGAACTTCCGGCTGGCCAAAAACGGCGTTGTCGGCGGCCAGGATGATGTCGCACATCATTGCCAGTTCGCAGCCACCGCCCAGCGCGTAGCCGGCAACGGCAGCGATCACGGGTTTGCGGCAGTTCTTGACGCATTCCCAGTTGCGCGTGATGAAGTTGCCCTTGTACGCCTCCATGTACGACAGCGACTGCATGACCGTAATGTCGGCGCCTGCGGCAAAGGCCTTGTCGGAGCCGGTGATGACGATCGCCCCGATGTTCTCGTCGGCCTCGAAATCGGCCAGCGCACGGCCCATTTCGTCCATCAGCTCATCGTTCAGTGCGTTCAGTTGCTTCGGCCGGTTGAGCGTGATCAGGCCGACCTTGCCGCGCGTCTCGGCAATAATGTTCGCGTAGCTCATAAGCAGAGTCTCCAGTGGGGCGTCAGGCGGAAATGTCGACCTGGAACTTCACGGGACCGCGCGCCGCCTTGCCGTTGGCGTCGGTGAAAGTGCCGTTTACGGGCGATTTCTTGCCGAACGGGCTGGTCAGGATGGCGACGTGACCGCCGAAGAAAGCGACCGATTCGAGCTTGTCCCAGCCTTCGAGGTACTTGTTGCCAGCCGTCGCGCAGGGTGGCGTAACCAGGTCGTCCTTGATCGCGTAGTTCTGGTACCACGGTACGTTCAGGTCGACCAGCGACTTGATGTTGAGCGGCTTGTCGAACAGCTTCACCGGCAAGGTGCCGTCATCGGCGATCGGATCCTGGAAGGTGTGCGAGCTCATGTTGGCGATCGCCAGCGGCAGGTGCACGCGCTCCTTGAGCAACCAGCGGAAGAGCGCGGCGGGCGTCTTGCCGGGGTTGAGGTCGGTCGCACGATGCAGCGAGACCTGGTCGAGCACCTTGACCAGCGGCGTTTCGCGGTCGATGGCGACGAAGCGCATGCCGAGGCTGAGCAGATAGCCGTTGGCCACCTTGTTGCCGCTGGGCAGCGTGGTCGTGATGAAGTCGTGGTGCATCGTCGGCATGCCGCTGATGGCGTCGCTGTACGTGCCGTCGACCGGTGTGACGTTGGTGATCAGCGCATCGCAGACGTCGCTCAGCTTGCCCGAAAGAATGTTCATCAGGCAGATGTAGCCGCCTTGGCAGGTTCCGTTCAGGGTGACCTTCTTGCCGCCGTTGAGCTCCATCACCTTGGCGCACAGTTCGCGCGTCTGTTCGCAGTCCTGCTCGGGCGTCATCTTCTGGACCTTGTCGTTGGTCATGATGTCCTTGACGACGCGCACGTAGGTCGGAATGCCTTCATTGGCGAACGAGTGGCTGTAGCTCTTGTTCTCGTAGGGCAGGAACGAGAGGATGTGTACGCCGAGCATGTAGGGCGGCACGAGAATGACCGGCTTCAGATCGCTGCGCACCTCGACGCCCTTCTTCAGCGGGAGCACCTGATAGAGCTGGAAGGCGTCGGTTTCGTGCACGAGCTTGTAGTTCGGCGTGTTGAAGTGGAAACCAAACTCATCGGCAATCGCTTCGATCTGCTCGTTGAAGTTGGACACGGCTTCCATGATCTCGGCTTCGCGCCGCATGTAACCGCTCAGCTTTTCTCCTTCCGAACTGAGCAGCGAATTCATGAAGGCACGCGTGCCTTCTTCGACCTGGTCGAAGGCATAGTCGGCCATCTTGCCCTGCATGCCGGCCAGGCCCTTGCGCATCATGCCCACGTTGTGCTCAAGGATCTCGAAGGTTTCCAGCATGCTGAGCGGGTTGTCGCGCGCCGCATTCATCGCAATGTGTGCGGCAATGAAGAGGTTGTCGTTCATTTCGCTGATCTCGCGGTTCGAAGCGCGCATCATCGCCAGCATGTATCTCCACCAGCTGGTTGTGAAGTCAGGCATTTCCCTTAACAGTGCATACATTTTTCCAACCTCCGTCGATAGACGTGAAACGTGAGTCAAATTCGGTCGCCCTGTTCAGGGCGACCGACGATCAGGCAATTCCGGCGCGCCGGCCGAAAACCAGAAATACAGAAATCCAGTGAAGCCCCCTTGCCCAGAGCAGCGCACGCAGCGCGATCAGTGCCGCCCGGGGCTGTGCAGCAAAGGCAGCGCCGCATGCTGAGAGCTCACCCGGCGCTTGCGTTCAAGCTTGCGATTCTGCACCGCACAAACCATTCTACTCCTCTGCGGATAAATTGTTTAGCCGCTTTGCCTGGCCGCGCGCGATTATTTTTCGTCCCTCGGGAACTGCCGGAAAAGGCGCTTGGCGCGGGCGCTGCGGCGGTCCATGGCGAGCCTCCGGGGTGGGCCAGATGCGCTCGGCGAGCTTCCACCAGTCGGTATTCGAGGCGTCCGGCAACGTTGTATAGTAGTCGCTTTGTTGCGCTGCGATGGCGTGCCCCGGCGGGCGCCGGCAGGTCCCCCGGCGCACGACGAGGCCGTTTTTCCGGGCATCACTTTCGCCCGCTTTCGAAAGGACAACCATGCTGCAACTCGCGACGCTGATCAGGCATCACGCCTGTTTCACTCCGCATCGAATCGCCGTCGTCTTCGAGGACGAACAACTGACTTGGCAGGCGTTCGCCGCCCGCGTCAGCCGCTGTGCGCAGTTGCTGCGCGCGCTCGGCATCGGCCCGGGCGATCGCGTGGCGACGGCGCTTGGCAACTGCCGCGAACTGCTCGAAATCTATTGGGCGGTACCGACGGTCGGCGCTGTGCTCGTCCCGCTCAGCCCCTTGCTGATGGCTTCCGGGCTGGCCAGTCTGCTGCGCGACTCGGGTGCCGCGTGCCTGCTTACCCAGCGGGCGATGCTGCCGGTGGTCGAGCAGGTGCTGGCCGAACTTCCGGCGCTCGGCAGCGCGCGCGTGCTGCTCGTCGATGGGGCCGCCGACGGTTACGGCGACTATGCGGCACTCATCGCGGGCTTTCCGGATCGGCCCCTGGAACCGGCGCTGGTCGGTCCGTCCGATCTCTTCAACATCATGTACACCAGCGGCACGACCGGCTTGCCGAAGGGGATCATGCACAGCCATTTCGTGCGCTCGATGTACTGCACGCTGTTTGCTTCGACCTGGCGGATGAGTCCGGAATCGGTCGTTCTGCATACTGGTGCGATCGTCTTCAACGGCGCCTTCGTCACTCTCATGCCGTGCTTCTTCCTCGGCGGGCGCTACGTTCTGCAGCGCCAATTCGACGCCTGTGAGGCGATCGAGATCATCGCGCGCGAACGCGTCACGCATACGATGATGGTCCCGGCACAGATCATTGCCGTGCTCAACGCGCCCAATTTCTCACCCGCCAAGCTGTCCTCGCTGGAGATGATTCTCTCGCTTGGCGCGCCGCTCTATCAGGAGCACAAGGATCAACTGAATCGGCTGCTGCCCGATCGCTTCTACGAACTCTACGGCCTGACCGAAGGCTTCTGGACGATCCTCGACAAGACGCAGTCGGTCCGCAAGGCGGGTTCGGTCGGCTCGCCGCCGTTCTTCTTCGAGATGCGCATCGTGCGCGACGACGGGAGCGACGCGCTGCCCGGCGAGGTCGGCGAAATTGTCGGGCGTGGTCCGTCGCAGATGCTCGGTTACTACGGACGGCCCGACCTGACGGAACAGGCCATTCGCGATGGTTGGCTGTATACCGGCGATCTGGGTTATACCGATGACGAAGGTTACCTCTATCTGGTCGACCGCAAGAAGGACATGATCGACAGCGGCGGGGTCAAGATCTACCCGCGCGACGTCGAGGAAGTGGTGGCACGCCACCCGGCAGTACGCGAAGTGGCCGTTTTCGGCGTGCCGCACGAAAAGTGGGGCGAAACGCCGGTGGCAGCCGTCATCCTGCACGGCGACGCGCAGGTCGCGGCGGAAGATCTGCGCGAGTGGATCAACCAGAACGTCGGCGCGCGCTACCAGCGCGTACACGCGGTGCAGGTGATGCGCGACTTTCCGCGCAACGCCGCCGGCAAGACGCTCAAGCGCGAGATGCGCGACGCCTGGCGGGAAGCGCGCGGCAAAGGCGGCTGAGCTGCGCGCGTGCAGCCGGCAAGCGGGCGGGTGCTCGCCGGCGGTCGCTTGCGCCGGGCCAGCGCTCGCTCGCCGGCGACGGCGGTGATGGCTACGACGTTTGTCATGGCGGCCTACAAGTGCTCGCCCGACTCCTCCTGCTGCTGCAGCGACCACATCTGGGCGTAGACCCCGCCGGCCTCGAGCAATTGCGTATGCGTGCCGCGTTCGACGATGCGGCCGCCGTCCATGACCAGGATCTGATCGGCCTGCATGATGGTCGACAGCCGGTGCGCGATGACCAGCGTCGTGCGGCCGCGCGCGGCGCTGTCGAGGCTGGACTGGATCGCTTTTTCGGTCCTTGAGTCGAGCGCCGAAGTGGCTTCGTCGAAAATCAGCACCGGGGGATTCTTGAGCAAGGCGCGCGCGATGGCGACGCGCTGCTTTTCGCCGCCCGAGAGCTTCAGCCCGCGCTCGCCAACGCGCGTTTCGTAGCCGTCGGGCAGGATGTCGATGAATCCGGCAAGCTGTGCCGCCTCAGCCGCCGCCAGCACCTGATCGCGGCTGGCCGCCGTTCGACCGTACTGGATGTTGTAGAGCAGCGTATCGTTGAACAGCACCGTATCCTGCGGGACGATGCCGATCGCGGCGCGCAGGCTGGCTTGCGTGAGCTGACGCAGATCGGTCCCATTGAGGCGGATCGAGCCGGCGCTGATGTCATAGAAGCGGTAGAGCAGGCGTGCCAGCGTCGACTTGCCTGAACCCGATTCGCCGACGACGGCGACCGTGTGTCCGGCCGGGATGGTGAAATCGACGCCGTGCAGGATCTGGCGGTTCGCTTCATACGAGAAGTCGACGGCGGAGAAGCGCACTTCGACCGGGCCCGGAGCGAGGACGGTCGCCGTAGCCGCGTCGGCAACTTCCCGGTTCACCGCGAGCAGGGCGAACATGCGCTCGATGTCGGTCAGCGCCTGACGAATTTCGCGATAGATCACTCCGAGGAAGTTCAGCGGCATGTAGAGCTGGATCAGGAATGCATTGACCAGCACGAGGTCGCCGATCGTCAGCCGGCCATCGACGACGCCGGCCGCGGCCAGCCACATCATCGCCGTGACACCGAGCGCGATGATGATCTGCTGACCGAGGTTGAGCCACGAGAGCGAAATCTGGCTGCGCGTCGCGGCATCCTCCCAGTCGAGCATCTGCTGGTCGTAACGGCGTGCCTCGTATTCCTCGTTGTTGAAATATTTGACCGTTTCGTAGTTGAGCAGACTGTCGATCGCGCGTGTATTGGCGGCCGAATCGGCGTCGTTCACTCGCCGCCGTATGGCGATTCGCCAGTTGCTGACCTTGATCGTGAACACCACATAGGCGATCAGCGAAAGCAGCGTGATGAGCACGAACGCAGCGTCGTAGTTGACCAGGAGAACGGCCAGGACGAGCGAGATTTCGACCACGGTCGGCAGGATCGAATACAGCGTATAGCTGATCAGGTTCGCGATCGACCGGCTGCCGCGTTCGATGTCGCGCGACACGCCGCCGGTCTGGCGCTGCAGATGGAAGCGCAGCGAGAGCTCGTGCAGGTGGCGAAAAACTTCGAGAGCGATGCGGCGAACCGCGCGCTGGGTGACTCGCGCGAAAAGGATTTCCCGCAACTCGGTAAACAGCGAAGTTGAAAAGCGCAAGCAGCCGTAGAGAATCAGCAGCAGTACCGGCAGCGCGAGCGCCTGCTCGCTGCCGCTCAGGCGGTCGATCATCTGCTTGAAAATGAGCGGCACGCTGACGTTGGCCAGCTTGGCGCCGACCAGGCAGGCGAGCGCGAAGACGACGCGCCACTTGTACTGCCAGAGGTAGGGACCGAGCTTGTGCAGGGTCGGCCAGAGGCTTGCCTCTTCCGCTGGCGGGCGGTCGACGGGCGAGGCGGGGAGGGCAGAACGGCTAGAGCGGCGCATGGGCGTGGCAGGACACGGCTGGATCAGGAAGCGGTGCAAAAGGTGTGCAGTATGCCTCGTTGTCGACACCGCTCTCAAGCACCGAGGAAAAGCGCTCGGGTAATGGCATGAATCTCGTGCCCGAGCGAGGTGTTCAACGCGGCAGCGGTTGGCAGCCGGCGCAATCACGTGCTGAACCTTGCGGCCGCCCATGCGTTGCGTTGCGCAGATCAGTTAGGCTTGCATCTTCTTGGCCTGGAACACTTGCGGAGGTGGTGCGGGATCTCCTATGCTTTAACGCTTTGCTGCGCTGGGGCCTTGCATGAACGTGGGCGACAGCAGGGGGAAAGGGCCCGTGCGAAACACGCTGCGGGTCCTTGGGAGGTTCATGTCAGGATCATCGAAGGCGTTTGCCCGTGAATTCGTTGGCCGCCGTGTTGACATCGGTTGGCGGGCTGGAAAAGTCGTCACTTCGCCCGGGTTTGTCGGACTTCCAGCATGACGGCGAGCGGCGCGGCGAAGCCTGGCTGGGGTCACTCCTTTGCACTTGGACCGGGCACTTGATGGCTACCGTCAGCGTGTCCTCGCGCGGCCAGATGAGCCCGTTCCTCAGCTTGATGAGTTGGCCAAGGAATGCAGGCGCTGTGAGGCGGAGAGACTTCCCGTCTCGTGTCAACCGGAGTCCAGAGGGGTTTGCAGCTCATGCCCGACACGCGCATTCTGCTCAAGACCGTGGCCATTGCCCTGCCGTTTGGCCTTGCGGCTTTTCTTTGCATCTACGGCGGTCTCACGCTTTACGTTCCGGGCACGCAGATCATCACCGACCCGCGCGAGATTTTCGTTACCCTTGGCGGCGCGCTGACCGGGCCGGCGGGCGCTCTGCTCATCGGCTTCCTGGCGGGAGTTTACGAGCCCGTGCCCGGCCTTTATCCGGCGACGATCGCGATGCATGTGATCGGCGCGCTCTGGATGGCCTTCGCCTACAAGAAGCTGGTCTTCGCGCGATGCTCTTCCTGGCTGTTCTTTCCCGCGTGGATGGCGCTGGTCGCGGTCTATTACCTGGTGTTCGTCATGCCTGTGTTCGTGCTCGTAACCAGCCTGTTTCCCCACTTGTCGGCGCAGGTTTTTCCCGACGGCATATCGGCTCAGGCGCTGGCGATTTTCTATCGCGCCGTGATCTGGCCGGAGCTTGTCCTGACCTCGCTGATCACCGCGGCCATTCTGGCGTTGCTGCCGATCAGGCTGCGGAAGCCCCTATGGTGACTCGCACTTATCGCCGATCTTTGCGCCAGCGTGAGGATGCGCTGCATGGCGAGAATCGTTGTCGCTTTGCGACCCTTCGCCATCGCATTGTCTTGGGGTGGCCACTCTGGTTGTCCACTTTGAGGCCGGCGTTGTTCGCGACAGGCTTCCCGGTCTTGCCGACAGCACGCTCTTCCGCGCGGGGTAGAGGTTTTCATGCCGCGTGCTGGCCCGAGCGAACTGCGACCTCGCTTGTCGCGACAATGCTTCGGTCGCTGATCCTGCACACGGCGCGCGAGGCGTCGTGCGGAAACCGTTTTCCGCGAGACCGCGTGCGGGAGGAGTGCGGGGATTACGCCAGGATGATGTGCGCGAATGCTTCAGCCGTCGTATGCAGTACTGCGGGCCGATTCTGAGATCGGAGGCGTTGGTGATTGGCAATCACGCGGGTTCGGCGACCGAGGTTTCTCGTGCAGCCGTGCCTATTGAAGGTCTCCGCCTCGCCGCGAACACGATTCCGGACGAGCGGTCAGGGATTCTGCGACGAGGTGCTAGTCTCGCCAACGGGCTGCTGGGGAGTGCCGAACAGCACGGGGTGGCGACGGCACCCGGTGACCAGACCCGGACTCCGGGGAAACCCCTGCAACCGACGCCGCCACGGCGAATTTCCGGGAGGCTGACCGCTCTCGGCTGGCGGCGTTGTCCTACCTCCCAGTATGTGCGGTCAGGCGACGGTAACGCAATGGCAAACACTCCCGGCCGGCCGACCGCAACGACCGCCCGGCCGTGTGTTGCTGGGGAATACCGGACAAGCACCGGAGCGGCAGCGAGCTGATCACACGCCAACCATGCTGGAGTATGGAGCAAGAGCATGACCTGGGAGGCGGGCGCTCATTCCGTCGTCGATGCGCGCCGCACGATGTATGCAAAGGGATGTGTCGTCGGCGAAGACGCCATGCGAGCGATCGCGTTCGGGCTGAAGCGAAATCGCTGTCACCTGGTGAGGCATCGTGATCAGACAGGCTTGTGCGCCATGAGCGGTCGCCGGGATTGGCCGAGATGTTTGGTTAACCCGCGCTTTCCGCTTGCTTTGCGCGACAACGCTGCGCATGAACGGCGTTGCCGTATGTGCTTTGGGGGAAGCGACCTGCCATGAAGCTGCAGTGGGCTGAGGTCAAAGGGCGGATCAGCGTACTCGCCATCCGCTTGGCGCTGTGGTTGGTTCTGATGCTCAGCCTTCCCTTGCTGGGGATCGTGATCTTTTCATTCAACAACCTGGAAAACGCTCTCGCGCGCGCAGCGGGCGCGGAGCAGTTGCGGTTTGCCCGGCTACTGGCCGGTCAAATAGACGGCGCCGCACTGCGCGCGGACACGCTGGCGAAACTCGTCGAAAGCGCCAGCGGCGCGGGTAATCCGGTGTTCGTGACCGATCGGTCCGGACGGTATCTGGCGCATAGCGAAAAGGCGAAGATCGGATCGGCGCTGCAAGCCGATTACCCGAAAGCGCTGACAGAACCGATCCTCTCGGGCATGAGCGGCTCCGTTCACGACTTTTCCCGCTCCTCCTTCCTCTTCGCCTACCACCCCGCGTCCGGAGCGCAGGCCATCGTGGTGGTGGCCACGCCGCGCGACGCCTTGGCGCGCATCGGCGAGGAGTATCTGGCCAAGACCGCTTCCCAGATCGGCCTGATCGTAGCGCTGATTTCGATTGGCGGCGGAGTTGCCATCTGGCTGGTGGTCGGTTCGCCCAGCCGCAAACTGGTCGCCGCGGCCACTCGGATGGCAAGCGGTGACTGGTCTATTCGCGTCGATCCTGAAGACATGATCGACGACCTCAAGATTCTGGCGATCACCTTCAATGGTATGGCCGAACGCCTTGAGCGTCTCGTATCCAGCTTGACGGAACTCAACGTGACGCTGGAATCCAGAGTATCGGAGCGCACCGTCGAACTTTCGGTGGCCAAGGAGCAAGCAGAAGCGGCCAACCGGGCCAAGAGCGTTTTCCTGGCGAACATGAGCCACGAGTTACGCACACCGCTGAACGCGATCTTGGGATTCACCGAGTTGATACGCCGCGAGGGTCGCCTGACCGGGCGAGACCGGGAGCACCTGGAGATTGTCAATCGCAGCGGTGCGCACCTGTTGGGCTTGATCAACGACATTCTCGACATGGCCAAGATCGAGTCCGGGCGCATCCAGTTGGAGATTGCGCCATTCGATCTGAGCGCAATGGCGAACGACATTGTCGGCATGATGGGTCAGCGCGCCCTGGAAAAGGGTGTGGAACTGCGACTGGAATGCTCTTCGCAGGTGGCGCGCTACATTCGCGGCGACGAGACTCGCTTGCGCCAGGTGCTGGTCAACCTGCTGGGCAACGCCATCAAGTTCACCGGTGAGGGCGTGGTGATCCTGCGACTGAACGGCGGATCGGAGCTGAGCGAGCCCAGGCTCCTGATCGAGGTCGAGGACACCGGGCCGGGAATCGCGCCGGACGATCAAGCGCGCGTGTTTGAGCCATTCGTGCAGACCGATTCCGCCGCAAGACAGGGTAAAGGCACCGGATTGGGATTGGCCATCACCCGGCAGTTCGTCGAGCTGATGGGCGGACGAATTGGTGTCACCAGTGAACTTGGGCGTGGTAGTTGCTTCAGAATTGAGCTGCCGGTTCAGCTAGCCTCTGAAGGCGAGGCCGCCGGTGTGCGTGCGATCACCGGCGAGGTCCTCCGTCTGGCTCCGGACCAGCCAGCCTGGCGGATACTGATCGTCGAGGACCAGCCGGAGAATGCCCTGCTGCTGAGTCGCCTGCTGGAAGGCGCCGGGTTCACGGTGCAGACGGCGAGGAACGGCGCCGAGGGGGTCGAGCTCTTCCGGCAGTGGAGACCGCACCTGATCTGGATGGACCAGCGCATGCCAACGATGGATGGGCTGGAGGCCACCCGGCGCATCCGGGCGCTGGAGGGGGGCAAGGCGGTCAGGATCGTCGCTCTGACCGCCTCAGTGTTCGCTGATCAGCGGGACGAGCTGTTGTCGGCTGGCATGGAGGATGTCTTGCACAAGCCGTTTCGGCCCGAAGCGATCTTCGGTTGTCTCGAGCGCCTGCTCGGCGTCCGCTTCGTACGCCGGGAAGTGGATCCGACCGAGACCACCGCACCGGCCGAACAGACACTCGAGCGCTCGGCCATGGCAGCGCTGCCCGAAGACTTGCGGCGCGACTTGGCAGCCGCCCTGGTGGTGCTTAACGTCGGGCAGATAGACGCCTTGATCGCCCAGGTGGCCGAGCGGGATCCGGCGCTCGGTCAACTTCTGCGCCGCCTGGCGGACGACTACGACTACGCATCGATTGAGGATACGTTGCAAAGAGAGGCGGCCCGGTTTGCTTGCACAGAAAGCGCTCTTCGCTAAGTGGAGCCCTGCCAGTTCTGGTCGGTTGACCGGTGATGCGGTTAGTCGTGGGCTTCTCGGATTCTTATCCAGATCGGATAGCGCTCGGTGGAGTTTGCGGGCGGAGCAAGCGTGTCTAACATCAAGCTCTTTTCGGGTTCGACGGGGACGCGCGGTGGAAAAGTCGCCAGATGTTTCCACGGCAAGCCGCCCGGCGCATCGTCTACCGATTCGCGGAGCCTCTTTCTCAAGCCTTACCCGCCGTTTCGGATGGCCGACGCAAGGGCCACGAAGCAGGCGGCGTCCGACGTCTTCCCTCCACGGCGCGCCGCGCTCGGCGCTCGTTGTTGAAGCGGACGTACGTGGTCAGCTTGGCTCTTGCCTCGGCACCGCGACCGGACAGGGGTCGGTCGTCAAGGTGTTGGCGAGCCGTCAGGCGAGCACTCTCCTCGCGTACCTATCGATCGCAGCGAACAGGTAGAGGCAGTCACGGCGCATCATCGATTGTTGAACGCTGACGGTCGCAAAGCCGTGTCAGTTTTCAACCGGTGTTAACAAGCGTCGCACAGCAGTGCGAAGGAAGCCGGATCTCCCGTTCCGGAGCGCCCGCCTCCGCTAGTCGAGCGAGCGCTCGCGCGATATCGGCAGGTCACCGGTAGGTGTCGCGATCGGCGTCCGAACCCGCTCGTGGACAGACGACAGGTACAAGGCCAGCAGGTAGCTTCCCGCGACACAGGAGATCAAGGCCGCGCCGAAAAGCAGTTCGCGGCCCTCGGACCAGGTGTTGACCTCTGGAAAAGCGAGGCTGGCCACCCCGACCGCGGCAATCAGCAGTGAGAGCGACGAGATCACGAAGCTCAACAGGCGTGAGGCGACCAGCGCCATTTGGTCAGCGCGCGCGATCAGCCGCGCGATCCACAGGCCGTTGATGCCATCGGTGACCAGCATGCCCAGGGTAAACAACAAACCCAGCGCCAACGCGTGTTGCCAGCCGCCAAACTGGTTCGCGGTCAGTGCGAACAAGGCTGCCTGGCTCAGCGTGTCGAACGAGAAAGCGAACAAGGCTCCGATGAACATGATCCAGCCGGGTTTCGACGATCGCGCCAGCCGCCCCAGCCAGCGGCTCTTGACGCCGACCAGCGCAACCATCTGATCGGGCCTCGTCGTGCTCAGTGCGCGCAGATTGACCAGACCGAGCAAGGTGAGGACGCCGATGGAAATCCAGGCGCCGGTGACTTCCAGCCAGGCGGGAACTTGCCACTGTCGGATCAGGGTGCTTGCGGCAAGCGCGATCACCACGACGACCGCTCCATGCCCGAGTGAGAACAGCATGCCGCAGCGCCGCGCAAGCGGCGGATTGGCACGTGCATTGAAACGCGTCAACCCGTCGATCGTAGCCAGGTGATCGGCATCGAAGCCATGCTTGATCCCGAGTACGAATACCAGGAGCAGCAGGGCAGTCCAGTCGCTCGGCATACCAAGCATAGAATTTCCCTCCAGTTCAGCCGGCTCGGCCGATTCGCTGCGGAGTCTAATAGGTTTTCCCGTAGCTGTGTCCGTGCTGGCGTCGACAGGCTTGGGAGCGGCAGCGACCTGCAGCGATCGGGTCGTATTGGGCATCCATCGGGCGCTGGCTTCGCGCCGTGCAGATGAGGCAAGTGCCCGAGCCGCGAGCGCAGCCGTGCATCGTCGTCGGCCAGGCTGCGATTCCCGACTATTTGCGGTGGGTGTTAGTGGCTGCGAAGAACCGCCGAAAGCTGGCTTAGCCGAAGGTTTGGGCACGACGATTGTCGGCCCTGAGCCGGGTCAAGCGCGGGCGCCAGCCCGGCGCGGCAAGCCCTTGATGTGGCTAAGGGACGGGTACGCTGAAGCATGGCTGCAAGCGCCGCAGCTCCGCGCTTGCGGCCATGCTGACCTGCCCTTTTCTGCGCCCGATTGCTGCGCGTTCTCACCGCCGTTGGTTAACAGGTCGCGCTAGCGGCGCTGAAGGGCGACGAGAGGTTGGCGGATCTGGCGTAGCAGTATGGTATCCACACGAACCCGATCACGGACTGGCAGCGGCAACTGACGGAGCGCGCGGTTCAGGTTTCTTTTCGATGATGACGCGACCCATCGCGCGAGCGCTGATCCGCATCTGACGATGGCGCATGCCGACGCGCTCGAGGCCGGCTGCAGGCACATCGGCACATGGATGGCGCGCATGGGCATCGCAGCGCCCTAGCGGAAGCCCAACACATCCTGGCGGCAGCGGGGTAGTGACATCCATCCGGTTCTCCTGCGCGACCTTGCCGTCGAGCGGTGCAATCCGGTGTGGGCGGTGGACATCACCGGCATTCCGATGCGCCGCGGCTCCTCCTATCTGCTCGTCTCGATCGACTGGGCCTCGCGGCGGGCGCTCGCCTGGGCGCTTGCCAATACCTTGACGACTGACTGCGCTCTCGATGCGGTGTGCGACACCATTTACCGGCACGCTTGCCGGGAGATCTTCAACAGCAAGCAGGTTTGCCCGTTCACCCCATACCATGATCCCTTTCGCGGATGAACTGGAGGCCGATGACGCAGTCCATGACGCGCTGCAAGCCGATCCAGGTCGTTTGGGCGCCCGGCTCGCCGGTGTCCTTTTGGCAACCCAGGGTGAAATCGCTGGCGGCGTCTGTCAGCGTGGCGGGCTGGTCCATTCCGATCCCGAGCCCTGGCAATGCCTTCATCCCATCTCTTTGCCGATCCGCAACTGGCAGACACCGCGGCTGCACTCGCCGCGTGGCGGAGTCGCCGCGCGCTTGGCGCCCGCAGTTCGGACGAACCGTGGTTGCCAGCAACCGCGCTTGCTGGGCGGTATGGCGTGACCAAGGTGGCGGTTGCGCTGAAGCTCGATTACACCACCAGCTTGAAGCGCCGCTTGGCCGCCACCGCCAGCAGTCGGGCGGAGCGCGCACGGAGTACGCCGCAGCCCGCGGACTTCGTCGAACTCAACTTCCGCCTGCCGCTCGCCCCAGCGGCTTGTGTTCGGATCCCCTCGGACCGACACGGGCGCGTACTGCGCATCGAGTTTGTGCAAGCGGCAAGCAGTGAATCGTCGGGATCGCCCGCAGTCGTTGGCAAACGCAGCCGTGATCGCGCTCACGCGGCTACCACGGACGACCTCGAAACCATCCGATAGCGCCCTGCGCGACATGGACTGCCGCAGCCTGCTCCTCGCCCTGCATCGGGCCGGAACTGGGGTTGACCGTCGGTCGCGGCAAGGACGACCGGAGCCATCGCCCAAACCGTTCCTGCAAGCAGGTGCTCGGCTATCCACCACAGGCGGACTTCCGTCGCCGCAGCGGGGTTGCCGCTCTGCCGAAAGGGCACCGAAGGCGCAGCGCGCCGAAACATCGCCGCTGGCAGCGAATAGGCCTTGCATTCGGCAGCGTGCCACTTTAGAATTTAAACGAACGTTTGAACTAGATCCCGGTCTACCGCTGTTGAACGAGCGCTGTGGGCGCTTCCTCAGGCCGGGCAGCCTGATTTTTCTGGGATGGCGACAGATGTCTGAACAAAGGGCGAATCACGATACGCGCGAGCGCATCCTCGATGTCGCGGAGCGGCTGTTCATGGAGAACGGTTACGAGGCGACTTCGATGCGCCTGATCACCGGCGCCGCCGAGGTCAACCTGGCCGCGGTCAACTATCACTTCGGGTCCAAGGAGGCTCTGCTGCGCGAGGTTTTTCGGCGACGTCTGACGTGGCTGAACGATCAGCGCCTGCAGGCGCTCGACCGGCTCGAAGCGCAGGCCGCCGGTGCGCCGCTCAAGCCGTCGCAGATCCTCGAAGCTTTCTTCGGCACGCTCTTGCGCATGGGCGAGGACGAAGCGCTCGGCGGGATGACCTTCCTGCGCCTGCTGGGTCGTACGCTGACCGATCCGGCCGAGTTCATCCGCACCTTCTTTGCCGGCGAGTACGCGCAAGTGATCGATCGTTACAAGCGGGCGCTTTTTCACGCGTTGCCCGACGTACCGAAGGCGGAGATCGTCTGGCGCCTGCATTTCATGCTTGGCGCGATGTCGTACGCGATCGCTGGCACCGATGTGCTGGAGGTCGTCACCGGTTGCGGCCTGGACGATCTGGCAGGCGAAACGGTGTCGCCCGAGGACGGCGCCACGGTCCACGCGCGACGCCTGGCACAGCGCCTGATGCCGTTTCTGCTCGGCGGCTTGCGTGCGCCGCTACCACAATTCGGCGACCTGCCGATCCGACAAGAAGAGTCACCACAAGAGGTGGCCGACGAAGGGCGCGGCAGCATGCCGCACAACAGACCATAACGACAGGAGAAACAGCAATGATTGGCACGATCGTCTGGGGTTTCATCGGCCTCGCGCTGGTGAGCGTGGCCGTGCTTTTTGGCGTCCGTCCGTTGCGACGGGCGCTGATCAGCCGGTCGATTTTCAAGACTTACAAGCGGATACTGCCGCAGATGTCCGACACCGAGCGCGAGGCGCTGGAAGCCGGCACGGTGTGGTGGGACGGCGAACTGTTTCGCGGCGATCCCGACTGGAGCAAACTGCTTGCCTATCCGGTTCCCCGCCTGAGCGCCGAGGAGCAGGCATTCATGGATAACGAGGTCGAGCAGGCCTGTGCCCTGGTGGACGACTGGCAGGTGACCAGCGAGTTGTACGACCTGCCGCCGGAAGCCTGGCAGTACATCAAGGACAAGGGCTTCCTCGGCATGATCATCCCGAAGAAGTACGGCGGTCTCGAGTTCTCGGCCTACGGACATTCGCAAATCGTCACCAAGCTGTCGACGCGCTGCTCTGCGCTGGCGGTTTCGGTGATGGTGCCCAACTCGCTCGGCCCGGCCGAGTTGCTGCTGCACTATGGGACCGAGCAGCAGAAGAACCATTACCTGCCACGTCTGGCCAAGGGTCTGGAAATTCCCGCTTTTGCCCTGACCAGTCCGTGGGCCGGGTCGGATGCCGCGTCGATTCCCGACTTCGGCATCGTCTGCCGGGGCATCTGGCAGGGTCGGGAAGTCGTCGGCATGCGGGTCACCTGGGACAAGCGCTACATTACGCTGGGTCCGGTGTGCACGCTGCTCGGCCTGGCTTTTCACCTCTTCGATCCGGACGGGCTGCTCGGCGAGCGCAAGCACATCGGCATCACCTGCGCTCTGGTGCCGCGCGACACTCCCGGCGCCGAACTTGGCCGCCGTCATTTCCCGCTCAACGCGATGTTCATGAACGGGCCGACGCGTGGCAAGGACGTCTTCATGCCGCTCGACTACGTCATCGGCGGTCCGGCGATGGTCGGTCAGGGCTGGCGTATGCTGATGGAGTGCCTGGCGGCCGGTCGGTCGATCTCGCTGCCCTCGTCCAACACCGGAATGGCGCAGATCACCGCGCGCACTGTCGGTGCCTATGCGCGCGTGCGCAGCCAGTTCAAGACGGCGATCGGGCGCTTTGAGGGAGTCGAGGAACCGCTCACCCGGATCGGCGCCTATACCTACATGATGGACGCCGTGCGCAAGATGACCGCCGGCGCGATCGACCTCGGCGAGCGCCCGTCGGTCGTCTCGGCCATCGCCAAGTATCACGTCACCGAGCGTGCCCGGCAGGTGGTGAACGACGGGATGGACATCGTCGGCGGCAAGGGAATCTGTCTGGGGCCGTCGAATTTCCTCGGTCGCGCGTATCAGCAACTGCCGATCGGGATTACCGTCGAAGGGGCGAACATCTTGACTCGCAGCATGATCCTCTTCGGGCAGGGGGCGATTCGCTGCCATCCGTACGTGCTCAAGGAGATGCGCGCAGCGTTCAACCCGGACCCCGAGCAAGGCCTGCACGACTTCGACGAGGCGCTGTTCGGCCACCTTGCCTTTACCATCCGGCACGGCTTCCGGGCCTTCTGGAAAGGTTTGACGGGATCGCATTTCGTCTCCGTGCCGACGACGGTGGCCCCCGAGACACGGCGCTACTACCAGCAACTGACCCGTTTCTCGGCTGCTTTTGCCTTCCTCGCCGACATCTCGATGCTCGTTCTCGGCGGCGAACTGAAGCGGCGCGAAAAGCTGTCGGCCCGCCTCGGCGACATTCTCTCGATGCTCTACCTGTGTTCGGCGACGCTCAAGCGCTACGAGTCCGAGGGACGCCAGCCGAGCGATGCGCCTTTGCTGCACTGGGCGATCTGGGATGCCATGTACAAGGCGCAGATGGCCTTCGACGGCGCAATCGCCAACTTCCCGGTGCGCTGGATCGGCCGCTGGCTCTATCGGCTTGTCTTCCCGCTCGGACACCCGTACGATGTGCCGTCGGATCGGATCGGTCATCAGGTCGCCAAGCTGCTGATCGAGCCGTCCGCCGCACGCGACCGCCTGACAGCCGAAGCCTACGTGCCGAAAGGCGAATCCGAGGCGGTCGGTGCGCTCGAACTGGCGCTTGCCGCAACGGTCGAAGCCGAGGCGATCGAAGCGCGGATTCGCGCCGCCGAGAAGAGCGGTGCTCTGGCCGACAACCCGGAGGCCAACGTGCGTGATCTGGCGCATGCCGCTTTCCGCGCCGGCATCGTGAACGCTGCCGAGTATACCGTTCTCAAGCGCCGCAACGAACTGCGCGACCTGGTCATCCGGGTGGACGATTTTCCGCACGATCTTGGCCGGACGCGGCACCAGCCGCTGTTGCACAAGGCCGCCGCCTGATCCTGGGCGCGCTGTGCGCGCGGCGGCCTGGCCGGTCGCCGCGCTGCTGCCGGTGGGGTGGCAGCAGCAATGTCGAATGGAGGAGAGAGGGTGGCTTTCCAACCAGTTTATATCGTCGACGGTGCGCGAACGCCGTTTCTCAAGGGGCGCAATGCGCCCGGACCTTTTGCCGCGAGCGACCTGGCGGTGCAGGCCGGGCGCGCGCTGCTGATTCGCCAGCCGTTTGCTGCGCACGATCTCGACGAGGTCATCCTCGGTTGCGCTAGTCCATCGCCGGACGAAGTCAATATCGGTCGCGTCGTTGCCCTGCGCCTCGGTTGCGGCGACAAGGTGCCGGGATGGACGGTCATGCGCAACTGCGCCAGCGGCATGCAGGCGATCGATTCGGCGATGACCAACATTCAGAACGGCCGCGCGCAACTGGTCCTCGCGGGCGGCGTCGACGCGCTGTCGCACGCGCCGCTCCTCTACTCGCCGGCGATGGTGCGCTGGTTCGCTCAGATGATGCAGGCGAAGACGCTGGGGCAGAAGATCGGACTGTTTGCCCGCTTGCGTCCGCGCGAGCTGTTCTCGCCGGTGATCGGACTGCTCAAGGGGCTGACCGATCCGGTGGTCGGCCTGCTGATGGGACAGACAGCCGAGAATCTGGCTTGGCGCTTTTCGCTTTCGCGCGAGCAGATGGACGAGTACAGCGTGCGCAGCCACCAGCGTGCGCTCGCCGCGCGCGCGGCTGGACGCCTGGTGGAAATCGTTCCCCTGGTCGACCAGAAGGGAACGGTCCACGCGGAAGACGACGGGGTGCGCGCCGATTCGAGCCTGTCCGCGCTGGCCAGGCTGAAGCCTTTCTTCGACCGCAAGTACGGTCGGGTGACGCCGGGCAACAGCTCTCAGATCAGCGATGGAGCGGCGTGGTTGATTCTTGCTTCACAAGCAGCGGTTGACCGCTGGCAGCTCAAGCCGCTGGGGAAGATCAGCGACTGCCAATGGTCCGCTCTCGATCCGGCGCAGATGGGGCTGGGGCCAGTCCATGCGGCAACGCCGATCCTGCAGCGGCACGGTCTCGGGCTTGCCGACATCGACCTCTGGGAGATCAACGAGGCCTTTGCCGCGCAGGTCCTCGGCTGTCTTGCTGCCTGGGACGACGCGGACTACTGTCGCGAGAAGCTTGGTCTGAGCGGCGCCTTGGGGGCCCTGCCCGAGGAGCGCCTGAATGTCGATGGCGGGGCGATCGCCATTGGTCACCCGGTCGGCGCCTCCGGTGCGCGCATCGTCCTCCATCTGTTGCATGCCTTGCGCGGCGCGCGCGGCAAGCGGGGAATTGCCGCCATTTGTATCGGTGGCGGGCAGGGTGGCGCGATGCTGGTCGAGGCGCTGGCGTGAAGTTGGACGGCCGGAGCGGGGGAGAAGGGATGAAGATGGGGCTGAATGGCTACGATCATTGGCAACTGACCGAAGACGCCGACGGGATCGTCTGGGCAACGCTGGACAAGGCCGGCGAGTCGACGAATTCGCTGTCCACGGCAGTGCTGCAGGAACTCGCGCGGATGCTCGATCGCTTTGACGCCCAGCCACCGCGCGGGCTGATCTTTCGCTCCGGCAAGGCGGCAGGCTTCATCGCTGGCGCCGACGTTGAGGAATTCACCGAGCTTGATACGGCGGAGAAGGGGATCGAGCTGGTCGCCCGTGGCTGGCACCTGTTCAACCGGCTGGCGCGCGTTTCGTATCCGACGCTGGCGCTGGTGCGTGGTCATTGTCTCGGCGGCGGCCTCGAGCTGGCGCTTGCCTGCCGTTACCTGCTCGTCGTCGATGAGCCGGCGACCCGCCTCGGCCTGCCGGAAGTGATGTTGGGAATCGTTCCGGGGTGGGGCGGCATGCTCAGGCTGCCCGAACGGATCGGGCCGCAGGCGGCGCTCGACATGATGCTGACCGGCAAGACGGTCGACGCGCAGAAGGCGAAGCGCCTCGGTCTGGCCGACGACCTCGTCCCGCCACGGGTAATGACGCAGGCGGCGGCAATGCTGGTCGTCGCCAATCAGGCGCGTCGCCGGCCGGCGTTGCTGCAGCGCGTGTTGGCGGGTCCGCTGCGACAGCTCGTCGCGCGCGGCGCGCGGCGTCAGGTTGCCCGCCGCGCGCGCCCCGAGCACTATCCTGCGCCCTACGCGATCATCGATCTGTGGGCGCGCCACCAGGGCAACGCACTGGCGGCGCCCGAGCTGATCGATACCATCGTGCGTTCGCCGACCGCACGCAATCTGGTGCGCGTCTTCTTCCTGCAGGAGCGTCTGAAGGCCTTTGCCAAAGGCAGCGACTTTTCGGCGAAGCGGGTGCACATCGTCGGTGCCGGCGTCATGGGCGGTGACATCGCCGCCTGGTGTGCGCTGCGCGGACTGACGGTGACCCTGCAGGACCAGGGAATCGAGCGTATCGCACCGGCCCTGCAGCGCGCTTACGCGGCGTGGAGCCGGCGAATCCGCGACGAGCGCGAACTGCGCCGCGTGCTTGATCGCCTGATTCCGGACCCTGACGGGAACGGGGCGCGGCAGGCCGATATCGTGATCGAGGCCATCTTCGAGAACGTCGGTGCCAAGCAGGCGCTGCTGCAGAGTCTGGAGGCGGTGATCCGGCCGGACGCCGTGCTCGCGACGAATACCTCGAGCTTGCGGCTGGAGGACCTGCGCAGCGTTCTCGCCCGGCCGGAGCGCTTGATCGGCATCCATTTCTTCAACCCGGTCAGCCGCATGCCGCTGGTCGAGGTGGTCAATGCCGAGGGCAGCGATGCGCAGGCGATACGGCGTGCGATCGCCTTTGTCCGCCAGATCGACCGTCTGCCGCTGCCGGTCAGGAGCGCGCCCGGTTTTCTGGTGAACGCGGTGCTCGGACCGTACATGCTGGCGGCGATGCGCGCGGTCGATGAGGGACTGGCACCGGAGACGGTCGACGAGGCGATGCTCGCCTTCGGCATGCCGATGGGCCCGATCGAACTGGTCGATATGGTTGGTCTCGACGTGGCCATGGCCGCCGGCAGGAGTCTGGCGAACCCCGCCGAAGAGCCGCCGCGCTGCCTGCTTGAGCGTTTTGCTGCCGGCCAGTTGGGCAAGAAGGCGGGGCGTGGCTTCTACGAATACCGAGCCGGAAAACCGGCGAAAGCCAGTCCGGGCGCCGTACCCGCCGGGCTCGCTGAACGTCTGCTGCAGCCGCTGCTCGAGCGCGCGCAACAACTCGTCGCCGAAGGCGTCGTGGCGGACGCCGATCTGGCCGACGCCGGCATCATTTTCGGAACCGGTTTTGCCCCTTTCACCGGGGGGCCCCTGAACTACTTGCGGAGTCGACATGCCTGACGCGATGACCCGATTGCCCGACGGGCAACCCATCCTGCGCGTCGTGCCGATGCCGGCCGATGTGAACCCGCAAGGTGACGTCTTTGGTGGCTGGATCATGGCCCAGGTTGACGTCGCCGGCGCGCTTCCCGCCATGCGCCGGGCGCGCGGGCGGGTGACGACGGTGGCGGTGAACTCCTTCCTCTTCAAGCAGCCGGTTTCGGTTGGCGATCTGGTCAGCTTCTATGCCGATGTGGTCGATACCGGCCGCACGTCGATGCGGGTCCGGGTCGAGGTCTACGCCGAACGGCATCCGGCACAGCCGATTACCGTGAAGGTGACGGAAGCCGTGCTGACCTATGTTGCAATTAACCAACACGGCGAGAAAAGGGAGCTGCCGGAAATCGATTAACTCGACAATTTTCTTGATAGCCGCCTTAGGATAGCTTGGCAGAACGCTTTTACAACGTGGTGGGCAGACGACTGACGCACCACTGCTGACACACCATCCTAGGAGGAGTTCGAGATGTTGCACAAGCAATCGATGAAGGTGATGTCCGTCATGTTCCTGGCGGCTTTTGCCGGTGGCGCGGGCGCCGCGGGCTTCCAGCTTCTGGAGCAGGGAAGTGGGCTGGGCAACGCCTTTGCGGGGTCGGCCGCCAAGGCGAATGACGCCAGCACGATCTACTGGAACCCGGCCGGGATGACGCAATTGCCGCGTCTGGCGGCATCCGGCGGACTGAGCGCGGTGAAGACGAGTTTCAAGTTCAACGACAAGGGATCGCAGGTTGGCGTTTTTGGGGCCGGCGGGACGGCGGGCGCCGACGAGGGCGGTGATGCCGGGGGTTGGGGCTTTATCCCGAATGCCTACGCCTCATGGGCACTGAACAAGGACGTTTATCTCGGCCTGGGCATCGGCGCACCGTTTGGCCTGAAGACCAAGTATGACGACCCGTGGCGCGGTAGCGCCCAGTCGAACGAGTTCGACATCAAGACGTTCAACCTCAATCCTTCGATTGCCTTCAGGGTCAATGACCTGGTGTCGCTGGGTGCGGGCCTGAGCTGGCAGAGGATCGAGGCCGACTACTATCGGCAGGTGAGTGTCGCCACGCTTGGCCTTTCCCGCGTCACGTCGCATATGAATCTCAGCGACGATGCCTGGGGCTGGAACGTCGGCGCGCTGTTTACCCTGTCTCCGTCGACGCGTGTGGGCGTATCGTATCGCTCCGCGATTCAGTACCATACGGACGGCAAGGTCAAGCTGAGCAGCGACGGCTCGGCTCTTGGTGAAGGAACGGCCGCGGCGCTCAGAGCCGGTGGCGGTGCGAGCGACGTGAAGGCCGACATCAAGGTGCCGGACACGTTCATCGTCAGCGTCAATCAGCGACTGAGCGATCGCTGGGACATGTTGGGTGACGTGTCGTGGACGGGCTGGAGCACGATCAAGAATGTCGATATCTATCGGACTTCCGGTCTGCAAAGCGGCGTGCGAGCGCAACGGCTCGACGCCAACTTCCAGAATACCTACCGCGTTGCTCTGGGCGCCACGTATGCCCTGTCGGACGCAGTCAAGCTGCAGTTTGGCGTCGCCTACGACCAGACGCCGGTGAAGAAAGCGAGCACTCGCCTGACCTCGCTGCCCGACAACGACCGCACCTGGTTCTCCGTCGGTACGCAATGGAAGCCGGCCAAGGAGCAGACGCTCGAGCTTGGCCTGGCGTACCTGTATGTCAAGAATCCGAAGATCAACAAGAACGAGACCACGGCCAGTCCGCTGACCAACCGCGGGACGGTGACCGGCGAGTACGACGCCAGCGTCTGGATTCTGGGCGCGCAATATTCGCTCGCTTTCTGAGCCCCGCCCCGCTCTGGCAAGAAAAGCCCCGTTTTCGGGGCTTTTTTTTGTCCGCGGATCAGGCGGCCCGCGCCAGGTTTCGCTTGACGTGGCAGACTGATCACGTATAATTCAAACGTTCGTTTGAGTAGCGTGTGCAGCGCTGCTGCGGGGTGTTCCCGGCGAGCGTGGACGACCAGAAAAGGAGAACAGCTTGAGCAACTTCATCGTACGCAAGGCCGCCGTACTCGGGGCGGGCGTGATGGGCGCGCAGATCGCCGCGCACCTCGCGAATGCCGAAGTACCGGTGGTGCTTTTCGACCTGCCAGCGGGTGATGGCAATCCGAATGGCATCGTCACCAGGGCGATCGACGCCCTCAGGAAGCACGAGCCGTCGCCGCTGGCAAGCCGGGACCGCGTCGCGTATATCGACGCCGGCAATTATCAGCAGCACCTCGCGCAACTGGCGGACTGCGATCTGATCATCGAAGCCATCGCTGAAAAGATGGAATGGAAGGATGATCTCTACCGCAAGATCGCGCCTTTTATCGCCCCCGGCGCGATCATTGCTTCGAATACCTCCGGGCTGTCGATCAACCGCCTTGCGCAAGGCCTGCCCGAAGCCCTTCGCTCGCGTTTCTGCGGCATCCACTTCTTCAATCCGCCGCGCTACATGCATCTGGTCGAACTGATCGCCACGCAAGCAACTGACCCGGCGCTCCTCGACCAGCTCGAGTCATGGCTCGTAGCGCGTCTCGGCAAG
>NZ_JAPUVR010000148.1 GCF_029255125.1 Accumulibacter sp.
TCAGTGATTCCGCGCAGCGGCGACCTCAACTGCTCTTCGACCATGCTCGCGCGGGCGCTGGCGTGATCGTTGTCGGCGGCCGCCATCGGCGGGCTGGCAGCGAAGCTGAGTAGCGGTGGCAATAGCGTGGTCAAGTAGCCGGCGAAGTTTCGTCCGCGCCGCCTCGTTCCGGCGGCGAGCGCATTCGGGTGTGCACAGGTAAACAACTTGCTGAACATTCCTGCCTCCGCAAAGCTCGCCGCCAGCAGAGCGATCGGCCGCGGCCGGGTCGGCCCAGGCCGCGAGAGCTGCCCACCTGCACGCCGTCGCGTCAGACGCGTATCTGGGTGAGGCAGGTCCCCTGCTGCCCGAGCACGGTGACCAAGCGGCCCAGCAAGTATAGGCACACGCCAACACCCGCGCAAGCCAGCGCCGACTCCTGCAGCCGACGTCGTCACCGCGGCGGACGACAAGCGGATGGCGGGAGACAGGAAGGAGGCGTGCGCTGCCAGGATCATCCTGGTGCAGGCGGCCGGTGCAGGCGGTCGGCGCAGGCGCCGAGCCGACCGCCATCCGCCAGCGAGAGCGCCAGCCCCCAGCGCTCGCCAAGCGTTGGAGGGCCAACGCGCTGCGCCACTGCATGTCGGAATCCTTTACAGCTTTCCGGGCCGTGCGCGCAGTTGGCGTCAGGATCACCGTTAAATTCGCCGACAGCAGGATATGGCATGAGTCGTGCTTTCGGAACCGGCGTCTTGCTCCTGGCGCTCGCTTCGAGCGTCGTTGACCAACCCCATGAGAAAAAGAACGATGATGAAGATCCTTGCTGGAATGATTTCTGCGTTGAGCCTGGCCGGGGCCAGCCACGCTGCGACAGTGCTTTACACGCAGAATTTCGAAGCCCCCGACATTCCCGCCTTCAACGCTTTTGCCGGTCCCGACGCAAGCTATACCTCGGTCAATAGCATTTACAATAATCAGCCCGCGGGTTTCTCTTTTGCCCAGCAGTACACGGTTGAGACGCTGCGCGTCGGAGGCAATCAGGCGTGGGGAGGTGCCGGCTTCGTCGATGGACAGGGGACTGCCGGCAACTATGTGATCAGCATGCTGTCGCACGCCAACGACGACTTGCTGGGCCTCTCGTTCAACGTTGGCGCATACCGGTTCCTGAATTTCCAGCTCGATGTTTCTTCGATCGATCTCAACTTCTGGGGCGGCCCCTTTGTTGCGAGCGGCGGACAAGCGCCGACCTTCAAGCTTTCGCTCTGGGATAACCCAGGCGGTGCCAACGGCCTGGGTGGCGGTACTCTGCTCGCGTCGGCAACGATCACCGGTCAGGCGTCGCCGGCACCCAACCGCTTCAATTGGACCAATCATGTCGTCGGGCTCGACGCGACAGGGAACACGAACGGCAATGTCACGCTGGTGATTGACGAGTTGTCTGGCGGTTATGCTGCGCTGGACAACTTCAGAATCGTCGCCTCAGATGTCAGCGGTGACGTCGGCCTGCCCGAACCGACCGCTCTCTCGTTGCTCGGCTTGAGCCTGCTCGGCCTCGGCCGCGCGCGCGGCTGGCAGCGATCGCGCTAGGCAAGACCAGGTTCCCCGCGCACAGGCAACAGCCCGGAAGCCGCAGATCGCCAAGGCAGGTCGTCCAACACAGCCGTCATCACGTTCGCTCTGCCGGTTAGAATTGCGTTTCCGGGAACTGTCCTGCGAAGCGGAAAATGAATTTCGACCGAGAACTCGATGTCAAGGGCTTGAACTGCCCGCTGCCCATCCTGCGCACCAAGAAAGTCCTGGCCGAGATGGCGGCCGGCCAGGTGCTGCGGGTGCTTGCCACCGACCCTGGCTCGGTCAAGGACTTCCAGGCTTTTGCCCGACAGACCGGCAACGAACTCGTCTCTTGGAACGAAACGAGCCAGGTCTTCGAGTACTTTCTCAAACGTAAGTAAAGCCTGCAGCCAGCCAGCCAGCGGCGCGTGCCGAGGCGAGAGCGCTGCTCATGGCAGTGGCCATGAACGCTGAGCACGACTCCTGCTTTGCCCTGTTCGACGGTGACGACGGAGGCGCGCTCGTCCTCGTCGATTGGCTGCGCGTCATCCGCTGCATGCCGCCGGACGACCCGGCCGATTTCTTTGCCGCACTCGATGCGGCGCGTACTGCCGGCTGCTGGTCGGCCGTGGCAGCCGACTATTCCCTGGGTTCGCGTTTCGAGCCAGGCGCCGCGACCCGACAAGGCGAGCGCGCGCCCTTGCGCGCCTGGGTCTTTGCTCGCGCCGAACGCCTTGCCCGGTCAGACCTGCCTTCCTTTCTCGCGGCGCGCCTGGCATCCCTGCCCGAGCAGCAGCGGGTAGCCGGAGTCGCCGAGGTGTCGCCGAGCGTCGATGAGCTGATGCACGCCGGGCAGGTCGAGCGGATTCACCGCTGGATTGCCGATGGCGATTGTTACCAGATCAACCTGACTTTTCCGATTCGCTTGCGCGTCTACGGACATCCTTTCGCGCTGTACGCGCATCTGCGCGAACGCCAGCCGGTGCGCTATGGCGCCTATCTGAGCGTTCCGGATGAGACCATTCTGTCGTTTTCCCCGGAGCTGTTCTTTGCGCGCTCGGGTCCGCTCGTCGTCACTCGACCGATGAAAGGCACCGCGGCGCGCGGCAGGACACCGGCTGAAGACGCCGCCCAGCGCGCTCGCCTGCTCGCCTCAGCCAAGGAACGGGCCGAGAACGTGATGATCGTCGACCTCCTGCGCAATGATCTCGGTCGGCTGGCCTCGCCGGGCAAGGTGCGCGTTACGGCGCTCTGCGAAGCCGAGGCGTATCCGAGTTTGTGGCAACTGGTGTCGACCATCACTGCCGATTTGCCCGAGGTGGCGCTGGCCGACATCTTTGCCGCGCTCTTTCCCTGCGGCTCGATCACCGGAGCGCCAAAAATCAGAGCGATGCAACTGATTGCCGAACTCGAGAAATCGCCGCGCGGACTGTATACCGGCGCGCTTGGCTGGCTGGCGCCGAATGGCGACTGTCGTTTCAATGTCGCCATCCGCACGCTCGAGGTCGCCGCCGACGGGCAGGCGACGCTCGGCGTCGGCAGCGGAATCGTCGCCGACTCGGATGCGGGCAAGGAATACCGCGAGTGTCTGCTCAAGGCGCAATTCGTCACCGCTTTCGATCCGGGTTTCGAGCTGATCGAAACGTTGCGCCTGGACGCCGGAACGTATCCATTGCTCGAAATGCACCTGGACCGGCTGGGTGAATCGGCGCGCGCGCTCGGGTTCACCTGCCCGTTGTCGGCTATCAGCGCTGCTCTGGCGAACGAAGCGCAGCGGCACCGTGCCGGGGTCTTCCGCGTCCGCCTGAGTCTGGCGCACAACGGGGCGTTCCAGATCACCTCGACGCCGCTGCTGGAAGAACGCCGGCAGGCAGTCTGGCGCGTCGTTCTCGCCAGCGAGCGCTTGCCGGCAGACGACTATCTGTGCCGCCACAAGACGACCGCGCGCGCGCACTACGACCGTGTTCTCGCGCAGTTGGCGGCGACACCGGAAGTCTTCGACGCGCTCTTTGTCAACACCCGCGGCGAAGTCTGTGAGGGCGCGCGCAGCAACATCTTCGTCGAGCGCGCCGGCGTCCTGCTCACGCCGCCGCTCGCGTGTGGTCTGCTCGGCGGCGTTCTGCGCCGCTCGCTGCTCGACGCTGGGCGGGCGGTCGAGCACATCCTGCGCGTCGATGATCTCCGCTCGGCGGCCGCCTTGTACGTCGGCAACGCCGTGCGTGGCCTGCTCCCGGCACGGCTGGACGACTGAGCGACGGGCGGGCGCCGGCCGGTCGCGATCAGTGCCCGGCGCGATTCAGCCGCGCTCTTTGCGGCTGGAGTTTTTCCAGCGTGGCCAGGAAGTCGGCGAGCCGCCTGCGTTCCTGTTCGACGACCGAAGCCGGAGCACGCGCGACGAAACGCGCGTTGGCGAGTTTCTCCTGCGCCTTGCCGACTTCGCCGAGCAGGCGGGCAATCTCCTTGTCCAGGCGTTCGCGTTCGGCTGCCAGATCGACCTGCACGTTCAGGAGAAGGCGTGTGTCGCCGACCACCGCGGTCGGTGCTTCGGCCTCGCTCGGAAACTCGCTGACGATGGTGACTTCCGACAGCTTGCCGAGCGCTTCCAGGTAGGGGGCGAAGTCAGCCAGCATCTGGCGGTCGCCACACGCTAGCAGGGGGACGCGCGTCGCTGGCGAAAGATTCATTTCGCCGCGCAGGTTGCGGCAGGCGTAGGTCAGCTCCTTCAGTTGCCGGACGCGCGCCTCGCTCGCCGGGTCGATCTTCTCGTTGTGCGCCTGTGGGTAGGCAGCGAGCATGATCGAAGCGTGCGTCTTGCTTCCGGCGACCGGGGCCAGCGCTTGCCACAGCTCTTCGGTGACAAAAGGCAGCAAGGGATGCGCCAGGCGGAGGACCGTTTCCAGGACGGTCGCCAGCGTCCACCGCGTCGCCTGTTTCTGCTCGTCGCTGCCGATCTGGAGCTGCACCTTCGACAACTCGACATACCAGTCGCAGAATTCGTCCCAGACGAACTCGTAGATCGCTCGCGCCAGCAGATCGAAGCGATACTCGGCGAAGTGCTGGGCGACCAGGGCAGCGCTGCGCTGCAACTGGCTGACGATCCAGCGATCGGCAAACGAGCTGCCGGCCGGCACGCCATCGGATTGGCCGAGCGCACGCAGGTCGGTCAGGTTGGCCTCTTCGCTGCTGTTCATCAGGACGAAGCGCGTGGCGTTCCACAGCTTGTTGCAGAAGTTGCGGTAGCCCTCGCAGCGGCTCAGATCGAACTTGATGTCGCGTCCCGGGCTGGCCAGCGAGAGAAACGTGAAGCGCAGCGCATCGGCGCCGAAAGCCGGAATGCCTTGCGGGAACTCCTTGCGCGTGCGCTTTGCGATTTCGTCCGCCTGCTTGGGGTTCATCAGCCCGCTTGTGCGCTTGTCGATCAAGGCGGCGAGGTCGATTCCGTCGATCAGGTCGATCGGGTCGAGCACGTTGCCCTTCGACTTGCTCATCTTCTGGCCTTCGGCATCGCGGATCAGGCCATGCACATAGACGTGCCGGAACGGGATCTTGCCGGTCAGGTGGCGGGTCATCATCACCATTCGGGCAACCCAGAAGAAGATGATGTCGAAACCGGTCACCAGAACGGTCGAGGGAAGATAGAGGTCGAGTGCCGGATTGCTTTCCGCCGGCCATTCAGCCGTCCAGTCGAGCGTCGAGAACGGCCACAGCGCCGAAGAGTACCAGGTGTCGAGTACGTCCGGGTCGCGCTTCAGCGCTCCCGTATAGCCGCTGGCGGCTGCCTGCGCGCGCGCCTCGTCTTCGTCGCGCGCGACGAAGACGCGTCCGTCGTCGCTGTACCAGGCAGGAATCTGATGACCCCACCACAGTTGCCGCGAAATACACCAGTCCTGAATGTTGTTCAGCCACTGGTTGTAGGTGTTGACCCAGTTTTCCGGAAAGAATCTGATCTCGCCCGAGGCAACGCAGGCCAGGGCTTTGCCGGCGATGCTGCTGCCGTCAGCAGCCGGGCGGGTCACGGCAACAAACCACTGGTCGGTCAGCATCGGCTCGATGATGACGCCAGTCCGGTCGCCGCGCGGTACCTTCATCACGTGCGGCTCGATTCGCGCCAGCAGACCTTGCGCTTCAAGGTCACGCTCGACTTGCTGGCGGGCGTCGAAACGGTCCAGGCCGCGATACGCGGGTGGTGCGTTGTCGTTGATCCGACCGTCCAGCGTCAGGATCGGAATCATCGGCAACTGATGGCGCTGAGCGACCGCGTAGTCGTTGAAGTCGTGCGCCGGCGTGACCTTGACGCACCCGGTGCCAAAGGCGAGGTCGACGTAGGCGTCAGCAATGATCGGAATATCGCGTCCGCAAAGCGGCAGCGTGACGGTCCGTCCAATCAGATGACGGTAGCGCTCGTCGTCGGGATGGACCATCACCGCGGTATCGCCGAGCATCGTTTCCGGTCGCGTCGTGGCGACGGTCAGCTCGCCGCTGCCGTCGCTCAATGGATAGCGGATGTGCCAGAGCTTGCCGGGTTCTTCCTCCTGCACGACCTCCAGGTCGGAAACTGCTGTCTGCAGCGCCGGATCCCAGTTGACCAGGCGCTTGCCGCGATAGATCAGGCCTTCGCGATAGAGGCGAACAAAGGTTTCGGTGACCGTGCGCGACAGCCCGGCGTCCATCGTGAACCGTTCACGGCGCCAGTCGGGCGACGTACCCAGCCGCCGCATCTGGCGGGTGATCGTGTTGCCGGAAAACTCCTTCCATTCCCAGACCTTGGCGAGAAACTTTTCGCGCCCCAGGTCGTGCCGCGAGATTCCTTGCCCGTCGAGTTGGCGCTCGACGACGATCTGCGTCGCGATTCCGGCGTGGTCGGTACCCGGCTGCCAGAGCGTGTTGTCGCCGCGCATGCGATGGTAGCGGGTCAGTGCATCCATGATCGCCTGGTTGAAGCCATGCCCCATGTGCAGCGTGCCGGTGACATTCGGTGGCGGCAGCAGGATGCAGAAAGCGCGCTGTCTGGCGAGGTCGAGACCGGCGTCGAAGTAACCTCTGGCCTCCCATTCCGGGTACCAGCGACGCTCGATGTCGGCTGGTTCAAAGCTTTTGGCAAGTTCCATATCGACGGAGGTAGTTTTCAGGAGTGCGCATTATACCGGATGGGGAGATGGCCCCGGGTCGGGCGCTCTGCCCCCGGTGGACACGTCTGGCCCGGCGCTCGGCGGTGGCACCGGCGGCGGACAGGGCTGTCCACTTGGTCTGATGAAGTCGCTCAGCGCGCTGGCGATGCTGGCGTCGATCGTTTGGCGCAAGACCCTGGCGGTGTCTGCCAGGCTGGCTGCGAGCAGTATCGGCAAGTCGGCGGCGAGGCGCTGATCGACCGCCTGGCGCAACTGGGAGACGAGCTTCGGGTACGGGTCGGCACACAGCTCGGGCGCCGTGCCCGCCGCCACGGCACTCGCGGCCTCGGCTGTCTCGGGCGGCACGACATCGGTGAGTAGCGGAATATCGGCATCATCCGGCGCCAGCATCGCGTCCCGCTGCGCGGGCTTGAGCGCGGCTACGAAACGACGACGGCGGCTTCGCCAGGGTTCATCCGCCGTAGGCCGAGGGGTGGCCGGCGCCGCTGGATCATGGCCGGAAACCTCCTCCGGCGCGGGCAAATCCTCGTCCACCACCCTTCGTCCTAGCCCGACCAATCGAAGTATCGGATCTCGTCACCGTGATCCTTGTATAACTTGGCGCGCTGCCGGCCAGCCCGACGCTCTTCGTCAAGCTGTCCAACGACCTCGATCAGGCTGGCGAAGCGGCCGTGGTCGGGCGGAATGTCGTCAGACAGATTGAGCAGGCGTTCAGTAAAGGGCACGTGCTCGAGCCGGCCGGCAATCAGCACCGGCGTTTCCGCAGCCAGTGGCGAGTCGACCTGGACATGCGGGATGAAGCCGCTCGGCGGTACCATCCACAACGCTCGATCAAGTGCTTCCGCGACCTCGGCCAGCGGCGCGTACACGAGCAGCCGCTTTTTTCGCGCAGACGCCCTGGCGATCAATTCGAGCGTCGCGCCCAGACGGTCGCCTGCGTTGTGGTAGAAGAAAACCTGCGTCAAGAAAGCAGCCCCAGGCGTTTGAGCAAGTAGTGCACGAGCAGCGAAACCGGGCGGCCGGTTGCCCCCTTGTCGACGCCCGATTTCCAGGCGGTGCCGGCGATGTCGAGATGGGCCCAACTGTGCTTCTTGGTGAAACGCGCCAGAAAACAGGCCGCGGTGATGCTTCCGCCCGCCCGGTTTCCGACGTTCGCCATGTCCGCAAACGGGCTTTTCAGCGCTTCCTGATAGTCGTTCCAGAGCGGCATCTGCCACGCCCGGTCGTGCGCTTCGTCACCGGCGTGGAGCAGTTCGCGCGCCAGCCCGTCGTTGTTGGCGTACAGACCGCTGGCGACATGTCCAAGCGCGATCACGCAAGCGCCAGTCAGCGTCGCGATGTCGATCAGCACCTCGGGGGCAAAACGATCGGCGAAAGTGAGCGCGTCGCAGAGGATCAGGCGGCCCTCGGCGTCGGTATTGAGAATCTCGATCGTCTGCCCGGACATCGAGGTCACGATGTCGCCTGGGCGCGTCGCCGAACCGCCCGGCATGTTCTCGCTCGCCGGAACGATGACCGTCAGATTGAGCGGCAGTTTAAGGAGCGCTGCCGCCTTGATCGTTCCGATGACGCTCGCCGCACCGCACATGTCGTACTTCATTTCGTCCATCTCGGGCGCCGGCTTCAGCGAAATGCCCCCGGTGTCGAAGGTAATCCCTTTGCCGACCAGAACGACGGGCTTGTCGTCGGCCTTACCTCCGCGGTAGTGGAGAACGATCAGTTTGGGCGGCTGGTGCGAGCCGCGCGCGACGGCGAGCAAGGAGTGCATGCCCAATTCCGCCATTTCGTCGCGCTCGATGATCTGGCAGTCGATCTTGTGTTCGTTCGCCAGTTCGCGTGCCGTTTCGGCAAGATGCGCCGGGTTGCACACGTTCGGCGGCAGATTGCCCAGGTCCTTGGCGAGCGACATGCCTTCGGCGATCGCCTGCCCCTGCTTGAGCGCTTCCTCGGCGGCCGCCAGCTCGTTGCGCCGGTCAACGATGAAGGTCAGCTTGCGCAGCGGCCGGCGAACCTTGTCCTTCTTGCTCTTGAACTGGTCAAAGCGGTAGACGGTTTCCTGCGCGACAATCGCCGCCTGGCGGACGCGCCACGCGCAAGTCCGCTTCCTGACGCTGGTTTCGGTCAGGAAAACCGTACCGTCGAAAGCGCCGGTCTCGTTCAAGGTTTTCACCGCACTGCGGATCGCGTCGCCGAACTCCTTGTCGCCGAACTCCTTCTCTTTGCCCAGACCAACCAGCAGGACGCGGTCGCACAAGGTGCCGGGGACGTTGTGCAGGAGCAGCGTCGAGCCCGCCTTGCCCTCCATATCGCCGCGCCGAACGATGTCGGAAATGTGATTGTGCGCCGCGTTGTCGAGCAGCTCGGCCGCCAGAGTGAGCTTGCGGGGTTCGAAAACGCCGACGACGACACAGGCACTCCGCTGCTTTTCCGGGCTGCCGCTTTTTATGCTAAATTCCACTCAACTCCCCTCCGGCCAGGCGCGCTGTTGCAAAACGCTGATTATCACTGCAGTTTTTCGTCGAAGTCAAAAGAATGATCTTTCAGGGCGCCGTCCGGCGCGAGTTCGCCCATTCGGCGGCCGGGATCTTTACCGCGCTTTTCGCGATCCTGGTAACGACGCAACTGATTCGCCTGCTCAGCGAGGCGGCGCAAGGTAGCGTCGAAGCCGACGCCGTCGCAGCGCTGCTCGGTTTCTCGGCGCTCAATTACCTGCCGCCGCTACTCTCTCTGTCGCTCTTCGTCGCCATACTGCTCACCCTGTCGCGTAGCTACCGCGACTCGGAAATGGTCGTCTGGTTTTCCGCCGGCCTGCCGCTGACCGCGTGGATCAGGCCGGTCCTGATCTTTGCCCTGCCGCTGGTCGCCACCATCGCCGTCCTTTCCTGGTTTCTCTCGCCATGGGCCTTGGCGCAAAGCGCCGAATTTCGCGGCAAGCTGAGCATGCGCAAGGATACCGGTCAGGTGGCACCGGGAACCTTCCAGGAAACGTCGGCGGGCGATCGAGTGATCTTCGTCGAAGGCCTTGCCGAAGACACCAGCCAGGTCCACAACGTTTTCGTCAGCGAAGCGCGCGGCGAACGCGTCGGCGTCACGATGGCGGCGACCGGCTACCGGACGACGGCGAACAATGGTGACCGCTTCATCGTGCTCGAGAACGGCAGCCGCTACGAGTTTACGCCGGGAACCGCCGAGTACCGCATTCTCGAATACGCGCGCTACGCGGTTCGCATCGAGACCAAGGAGTCGCGCAGCCTTGAACCGACGCCGAAGACGATGCCGAGCCAGGAACTGCTCGCCATCGACTCGCCGGTCTATCGTGCCGAGCTTCTCTGGCGTTTGAGCATGCCCTTTTCGGCCATCGTCCTCGCCCTGCTGGCGATTCCATTGTCTTTCGTCAATCCGCGTGCCGGGCGTTCGGCGAACATGCTGCTCGCCGTGCTGGTCTATCTGATCTACAACAACCTGCTGACGATCAGCCAGGGTTCGGTGGCGAGCGGCAAGGTCTCTTTTCCCGTCGGGCTGACGACGGTACACCTGGTGATGCTCTGCGTTCTACCGCTGCTCTTCTACCACCGGATCGCCGTGTCCTCGTTCATGCGCCTGACGCGATGAAAGTCTATCGCCGCTACCTTGGACGCGAGGCGTCGGCTGCCATTCTGCTGGTGCTGCTCGCTTTCCTGGTTCTCTTTTCGTTCTTCGACGTGCTCGCCGAGGTCAAGAACGTCGGTCAGGGAGGCTACAAGCTCCGTCACGCTTTCGCCTTCGTGCTCCTGCGTCTGCCCGGGCGAGCCTACGAACTGATGCCGATCGCCGTTCTGATCGGTACCTTGTACGCCTTGACCACCTTGGCTCGCCATTCCGAGATCACTGTTCTACGCGTCTCGGGTTTGTCGACGATAGCCTTGCTGAACGGCCTGTTTCTTGTCGCTGCTGTCTTCGCCGGGTTGACTTTCCTGCTTGGCGAGTACGTTGCACCGCCAGCGGAGAAAGCCGCGCACCAGATGCGCCTCAAGGAGAGAGGCCGCATGGTGGGACAGGATTTGCGTTCCGGCCTGTGGGTGAAAGACGAGCGGAGCTTCATCAACGTGCGCGTCGTTCTCCCGGATACGCGCTTACGGGGAATCCGCATCTACACCTTCGACGAGCAGGCAAAACTGAACAGCGTGATCGAGGCGGCGGCCGGCGAGCATGTCGTTCCCGACGGCTGGCGCCTGACCGAAATCGTCCAGACGACGCTCTCCAGCGACCGCGCTGAAGTGCAAAGAATGCCCGAGATGCTCTGGCGCTCGGCGCTCAACCCGGACATTCTGGCGGTTCTCATGGTTTCGCCGGAGCGCATGTCGCTGCGTCACCTCTCCGCCTATACCAAGCACCTGGCGGACAACCGGCAGACGACGAACCGCTACGATATCGCGTTCTGGAAGAAGATC
>NZ_JAPUVR010000149.1 GCF_029255125.1 Accumulibacter sp.
GAGCCAGCCGATTCCCGGCGGGCGCTTGGCGGCTTCGTGAAAGAGCAGGAACTGGATCGGCGTGTAGGGCAGCATGACGCCCAACCAGGCGAGGCCGGGCGCCACGCCGGGCAGATTGCTGTCGCTGGTCGAGCGCTTGCGTAGCAGGATCGCCGGTCGTGTCCCCAGGGTGAGCAGGCCTGGTTCGCCGACGCCCATCTGGACGAAAGGTGCGGCCGACGGGGCATTCGCCAGCATGACGACGAAGGGCTTTTCGTCGCGCTGCTTGCGCTCGCGCAGAACGGCGACGGCGACCGCGTTGCGCGCGTCGCAAGCCAGATGAAACCCGCCCAGGCCCTTGATCGCGACGATCTTGCCCGCCTTCAGCAAGTCCAGCGTGCCGGCGATCGGATCGCCTGGCAGGCGGTGGCCTTCGCCGTCGAGCAGAAAGAGCTGCGGCCCGCATTTCGGGCAGCAACTGGCTTCCGCGTGAAAGCGCCGGTCATTCGGCTGCCGGTATTCGCCTTGGCAGCGGGCGCACATCGGAAACGGCTTCAGGCTGGTGCGCACACGGTCGTAGGGCAGGCCGCGGCTGATCGTGTAGCGCGGGCCGCAGTTGGTGCAGTTGGTGAAGGCATAACGCCAGCGCCGATTGCCCGGATCGAACATCTCGCCCAGGCAGTCGCGGCAGATCGCCGTGTCGTGCCCGAGCATTGTCGCCGCGCGACCGCTGCGGCTGTCGATGATGACGAATCCGCCACCCTTGGTCTCGCGCGTCGTGTCGCGCGCGACGATCGAATTGACCCGGGCCAGCGGCGGCGCTTCGCGCTCGATACGCTCGATCAGGCTTCTCACCTGCTCGGCTGCGCCGCTGACTTCGATCTCGACGCCGCGCGAGTCATTGCGCACCCAACCGTCAAGACCGAGCTCGCGCGCCAAGCGCCAGACGAAAGGACGAAAGCCGACTCCCTGGACCACCCCGCTGACGCGGATGCTCTGAGAAATGATCGAATCGGCCATGTCAACTCCGCGCGTGCTGGGCAAGCTGTGCTTCCAGCTCGCTGATCCGCTGCTGCAGCGCCGCGATCGTTGCCCGCTTGCCCGCCTGCTGCTGGCGGCTGGCGGTCTGCAGCCAGTCGAGCCAGGCGGCGAAACCTTCGCCGCTGGTGGCCGACAGCGCGACGACCTGCAGCGCCGGATTGACTCGCCGCGCGTAGTCGACTGCCAGTTCGACGTTGAAATCGACGTAGGGCAGGAGATCGACCTTGTTGAGCAGCATCAGCGACGCCGCGTGGAACATCGCCGGATACTTGAGCGGCTTGTCGTCGCCTTCGGTGACCGAGAGGATGACCACCTTGTGCGCCTCTCCGAGATCGAAGGCGGCCGGACAAACGAGGTTGCCGACGTTCTCGATCAGCAGCAGCGAGTCCTCGTCCGGCTGGAGATCGTCGCAGGCGTGGCCGACCATGTGGGCATCGAGATGGCAACCCTTGCCGGTATTGATCTGCACGGCGCGCACGCCGCTCGCGCGAATCCGCTCCGCGTCGCGGCTGGTCTGCTGGTCGCCTTCGATGACGGCGATCGGCAGCGTCGCGCGCAAGGCCTCGATCGTCCGACAAAGCAGCGTTGTCTTGCCCGAACCGGGGCTGGAAACGAGATTGAGTGCGAAGATGCCGTGCTCGGCGAAGTGCCGCCGGTTGGCGGCGGCAAATGCGTTGTTGGCTGAAAGGATGTCTTCTTCGACCTGCACCAGGCGCGCGTGCCCAGTACTCGTGCCCGCCTTCTCGGCCGGCGCGCCGCCGGCGTGCGTGTGCGTCTCGCCGTGCCGGTGGCTGTGCGCAAAACCGTGCGCTGTTGGTCGTGCCCTGCCGTCAGCCGCCAGCGCGCGGTAGCTCGCCGCGGGATTGTTGCCGGCGCCCTTCGGCGAAGCTTGATTCGACCCCGGCGGGTCGCCGTCGGATGAACTTTCCGCCGATGAACTCTCCGCTGACGGACCTTCCGCGGACTGCCCGCCCGCATCCGGCAAGGCCTTGCCGTCGACACGCGTATCCCCGACACCACAACCGCAAGTCGTGCACATGCTTCTGCTGTCTCCTGTTGTTATTCAACCTCCAGCTCCTTGACGCGCATTTCGGTGCCGCCGGTTGCTTGGACCGGGTAACCGCCGCAGGCCGGGCAGGGGTCGTACAGTGCCGCCAGCGGCACCGTTTCCCCACAATTAAAGCATAAACCACGACCATTGACTTCGATTATCTGCAACTGTGCGCCGTCGGCCAGCGTGCCTCGCGCCGCGGCGGCGAAACAGAAGCGCATTGCCTCGGGCTCGACGGCCGAAAGTTGCCCGATTTCCAACCAGACGGTGCTCACGCGGCGGAAATTTCCCGCGCGCGCCGCGTTTTCGACGATGTCGATGACGCTCATCGCGAGCGACATCTCATGCATCTTCGAGGCGCACCGTGCAGGCCACGCAGGGGTCCAGGGCGAGCGCCAGCCGCTCGCCGGCCTGCCGTGCGAGCGCTTCGCTGGCCGCCGGCAAGCCGCTGATCTCGCGCACGAAAGCGCCCTGTGGATGGAAGTTCCAAGCGGTCGGCGCGACGATCAGATAGCGCGCAACGCGCTCGCCGTCGAGTTGAACGCGATGCAGCAAGGTGCCCCGCGCAGTTTCGACGCAGGCCAGCGCACAGCCTTCGCCTATCCTCGTCGCCGCACACCGCTCGAGCAGGCTCTCCGGCTCGGCAAGTGCGCGCACCAGCCGCTGCAATTCGAGGCGGCGCGCGATGAGGCGCGCGGCGATCCGTTGTCCGGCAGCGAGCCGCGCCGCCACTTCAGGTTCGCCCGCCTGGCGGGCGAGTGCGCCGGTTTCGGCGGGAACGCCGGCGAGCGTCGGCCAGCGGGCAAAGTCGTTGCTCAGCGCGTGCGCCGCCCATTCGGCCGGCGACAGGCGCGGCAGCAGCGCGACCGCGTCAGCGCTGTGCAGCTCGGGCGGCGTTGGCCAGGCAAGATCGGCCAGCCAGCGCTCGAGGTCGGGCGCGATTTCGGCGGCTGCCGCCGGGTCGTCGGCCGTCTGCAGTCGTTGCCGCCAGAGCGCGAATTCGGCGATCCGTCCGCCATTCGCGGCAGCGCCGGTGCCCGGCCAGGCGATGAGGAAATGCGCCAGATGCTCGACGATCGTTTCGCGGGCGACGGCAAGCGCCAGATCGAGCCGCTCGTGACTCGTCATCGGTCGGCAGCGTGCCGCCTGCACTGCCAGCCGCGCGGCCGCGCCCTGCGCTGCCCGACAAAGACTAAACAGGCGTTTGACGACCTCGGCAGTGCGCACCGCCGGCAGTCCGCGCAACAGGCGGTCGGCGGTCGGTTGCCTCGACAACACGCGTGCCCGCGCCACCTGCTGTCCGTCCCAGACCAGCACCAGATCCAGAGATCCCTGCTCCACAGCCTCGCTCTTGCAAGATGTCGTTGAAGAATACGCCAAGGCTTTGCATCGGTCTTGACGTTGATCAAAGCTTCGCCGCTGCGTTTGTGCGCCGGGCGGGCGCGGTGTGGCGAAGCGGGCACGCGGAAAGCGCCGGGGTGCGCCATTGGCAACTATGCAGAAGACTAATCGCCGTTTGGACCGCACACGATCTCGAAGTAAGATGCGTGGCATTGGCAAGAGGGACGGCTATTCGGTCTTTGGGGACGGCACGCGATGGAAGCAGGCGAGATCCGGAAGCTGCGAGAGAGACTTGGCCTGACCCAGGCAGCGATGGCCGCACAGCTCGGGGTCAACTTCGTGACCCTTTCTCGCTGGGAGCTGGCGCGCAGCCGGCCGTCGGCGCTGGCGCTGGATCGGCTGCGCGAACTGGAGCACGCGCAGTGCGCGGCGATCGCGGCTGGCGTCGACGCGGCAGATCGTGCCGCTCGCAAGCTGGACTTCCTCGGCGATGCGAATCAGGTCGTTACGCTGGTCGAAGGCGAACGGCTCGCCTGCGGCCACCTGTTCAACCCGGCTTTCGCCAGCGAGATCAGCCAGGTCGATCCCCTGCCCCACCAGCGGCTCGCGGTTTACGAGCGGATGCTGCCGCAGCCGCGCCTGCGTTTCGGCCTGTTCGACGATGCGGGCGCGGGCAAGACGATCATGACCGGGCTGTACATCCGCGAGAGTCTGTCGCGACGGACACTGCGCCGCGTCCTGGTTGTCGTCCCCGCCGGGCTGGTCGGCAACTGGTGGCGCGAGCTGCGCACGCTGTTCCAACTGCCGTTTCGCATCGTCACCGGCAGCGATGCGCGCCAGGGCAATCCCTTTTCTGGCGCCGACAGCGATCTGCTGATCGTCAGCCTCGACAGCCTGCGTGGGCGGTCCTTGTTCGGCTGTCTGCGCGACGCTCGCGCCTTGCCCTATGACCTTGTCGTCTTCGATGAGGCGCACAAGCTGAGCGCCAACCGCGATGCCGACGGCGGCTTTCGGCCTACCGACCGCTACCGGCTGGCCGAGGCGCTGGCCGGGGTGCGCGATATTCCAGACGAGTGGCGGCTCGGCTGGAGCGCGCACCACCTGTTGCTGCTGACCGCAACGCCGCATATGGGTAAGCCGTTCCCGTACTACTGCCTGTGGCGGCTGCTTGAACCGGAGCTCTTCTCGACGGAAGCGGCTTTTGCCGCCTTCCCGCCAGACGAGCGCAAGACGTACTTCGTGCGGCGGGTCAAGGAAGAGATGGTCGACCTGCACGGCGCACCGCTCTACCCGCTGCGCGTTTGCGACACGCACAGCTACGAACTGAGCCAGGGGCCGCTCAGCGAGCACGAGCTGTACGTCAGGACGACCGCTTACATCCGCCACTTCTACGACCAGGCAAGGCTTTTCAGCCGGTCGGCGGCGCGCTTCGCGATGACCATTTTCCAGCGTCGCCTGGCCAGCAGCACCTGGGCGCTGCTCTGCTCGCTGCGCAAGCGCTTGGAAAAGCTCGACACCTTGATCGACGACATCCGCTGCGGACGCATTGGCGAAGAACACCTGCGCGAGCAGCAGCAGCGGCTGGATCGCCAGGTGCGCGACACGCTGCTCGAAGCGACCGCCGACGAAGAGGGCAGCGAAGGTGGCGCCGAAGCGCACGAAAAGGACGAGGCGCTGGCTCTTTCTGCTTTCGTCGCCAGCAGTCTGGCCGAACTCCTGGTCGAACGCGAGGCGGTGCAGGAACTGGTCAGTCTGGCGGAAGCGGTACACGCGCGTGGCCTCGAGCGCAAGTTCGACAAGCTGAGCGAACTCCTGCGCAGCGCGCAATTCGCGCACGAGAAGGTGATCATCTACAGCGAGCACCGCGACACGCTCGACTTCCTGGTTCGCCGTTTCGCAGCGATGGGCCATGTCGGGCAGGTTGCGCAGGTCCACGGAGGCCTGGACTTCGCCGCGCGCGACGCGCAGGTGGAGCTGTTTCGCCGGCCACACGCTGGCCGGGCTGGGGCCGAGGGACCCGGCGCGCGTTTCTTCGTCGCGACCGACGCCGCGGCCGAGGGAATCAACCTGCAGTTCTGCTGGGTGCTGGTCAACTACGACCTGCCATGGAACCCGGCGCGCCTCGAACAGCGCATGGGTCGCATCCACCGCTATGGGCAGAAACGCGATCGGGTCGCGATCATCAACCTCGTTGCCGGCAAGACGCGCGAAGGGCGGGTCGTGCACACGCTGCTGAAGAAGATGGAGGAAATTCGCCGGGAGCTGGGATCGGACAAAGTGTTCGACGTCATCGGGCGCGTCTTCGAGGGATTCTCGCTGAGCGAGTACATCCGCTGCGCGATCGTTTCCGAAGCCGACGCCGATCGCGCCGCACTCGACCTGGCCGGTCAACTGACGGTCGAACAGATGCGCGCCATTGCAGCGCGCGAGCAGGCGATCTTCGGTCGCGGCGGCGAGGTGGCGCAAGAACTGCCCAGACTGCAGGAAGCGCTGCATATCGAGGAGATGCGCCACCTGCTGCCCGGCTATGTTCGCCGCTACCTGGAGCATGCAGCGCCGATCATCGACCTCGATCTGGTCGGCGACCTCGACGGCAGCTTCTCGCTGCGTGCACGCAAGAAGGGGGCGCTGGACAGCATCGTTCCCCTGCTGGAAAACTATCCCGAGTCCGTCCGCGCGCGACTCACCGTCCATCGGCCGGTGGATCGTCGCGATGCGGTGTTTCTGCATCCCGGTGAAGCCGTCTTCGATCGTTTGTCGGCCCTGGCCGCAGCTCGCTGTCGCGCGTCTGGGCAGCGCGGCGCCGTCTTCGTCGATGTCAGCGCCGCGGCACCTTATCTGCTGCACGTCGTGCGCGGCAACGTCGTGCGCAAGGCCGACGAGGCGTTTGCCGCGCTGCAGCGGGAAGAGCTGCTCGAGCAACGCCTGCTTGCCGTCAAGCAGTACGCCGACACGCGCATCGAGGAGACTTCGCTCGAGCAGATGCTGCTCCTGCGCGCGGCCCCGCAAGTGGATGCGGCGAGCATCGACCTGCTTGCCCAGGCCGACACCTGCCGGCGGGTGGCGGAGGCATTCGTCGCCGGCACGCTGCTCGACCGTATGAGCGCCAATCGTCGCCGGCAAGCAATGGATCACCTCTGCCACAGCGAGGACTACTTGCGGCGCGCGCACGATTATCAGGAGTCCGAGCTGGCCTCGCAGCGCCAGCGATGTACGCAACGTGCCCGGGAGGGCGACCCGCGCGCGTTGCCCGAGCTCGAGCGCATCAAGGCGCAACAGCGCCGGCTGAACGAGCGGCGCGACCATGCGCTGGCGCAGGCACGGCGCGCAGTCGAGCTGATCGAGCCCGGGCCGGTCGAGCACATCGCGACCGCCCTCGTGCAGCCGTCGGCCGACCCGCGGGATGTCATGGCGCGCGATCTCGAGGTCGAGCGCATCGCCATGCAGATCACCATGGCGTTCGAGGTGGCAGCCGGCGCCGAAGTGCGCGACGTGTCCACGCCTGAGCGGGCGCGGCAGGCGGGATTGACCGATCACCCCGGATTCGACGTCTTCTCCCGACGTGCCGACGGCGAGAGGGCAATTGAGGTGAAGGGGCGCGTCGACACCGGCGAGGTCGAGCTGAGCGAGAATGAATGGGCGAAAGCGATCAATCTGCGCCATCGCTACTGGCTCTACACGGTCTTCGACTGCGGCAGTGCGTCGCCGCGCTTGCTGCGCGTGCAGGATCCGTTTGGCAAGCTGATCGCCCGCGGCAGGGCGAGCTTTGTTGTTTCGGCCAGGGCCATCCTCGAAGCGGCGGAGACTTTGCGGTGAACGCTTGCCGGAGCGAAACGGCAAGTCTGCGTGGGCGACACACCGGGAATGCGCCGGCGCCGGCAACTTGTCGCGCGGCAGCAGCGCGCCTGACCTTGCGCAGATTCTGCCTTGCCTCAGACAAGGTCGATCGCTCAACGTGGCGCGCAAGCCCTCGGCGTTCCGCCGGAACAGGATAGGACAAGGCAAGCAATGCAGAACAACGACCCAATCGCAGTTGCCCGCGGGCTCCCACAAGGCGCTGTCTTCCATCGCTGCGCGCTGCAGGTGAACCCGCACGGCTATGCGAGCAACTTTCGCGGTGCCGCCGCCAGCGGCGACCCGGCGACGCACGCCCGGGCGGTTGTGGACCAGGCGCTGGAACTCGGAATCTCGGTTCTGGCGATCACCGATCACAACAGCGTGAGCGGCGTCGAGGACTTTCGCCGCGCCGCCGGGGATCGACTCGTCGTCTTCCCGGGTTTCGAACTCGGCTCGAGCGAGGGAATTCACCTCCTGTGCATCTACCCGCCGGCGAGCGACCCAACGCGTCTGGGTCGGTTCCTCGGCGAGTTCGGCATTTCCAACCCGGGTCCGTCGTCCGATCTGACCAATTGGGCCTTCAGCGCAATCGTCGATAAGGTGCACGAACAGGGCGGAATCGCCATCGCCGCGCATGTCAGCCACAACGATGGGCTGTTTCAGGCGCTGCACGGCGACGCGTGCATTCGGGCGTGGCAAAGCGAAACGCTGCTGGCCATTCAGATCCCGGGCGAAATCGACGATCTGCCGCACCACCTGCAGCAAATCGTCCGCAATCGTGACCCCAACTACGCACGCACGCACGCGCCGGAAAAGGACCTGGCGATTGCGGTGATCAACGCCAAGGATGTTGTTGCGCCGGCAGATCTTGCCGACCCTGCGGCCACCTGCTGGATCAAGATGTCGGAGGTCGGCATCGAGGGCTTGCGGCAGGCGTTTCTCGACCCCGCCTCGCGCTTGCGCCTCAACCCCCGCCGCGCTCCGCTCGCGCGCCAGGAACACACGGCGCTGCTTGCGCTCGCCTGGGAAGGTGGTGGCTTCCTGGATGGCGCAGCGGTCCACTTCAATCCAAACCTGAATGTGCTCGTCGGGGGGCGGGGGAGCGGAAAATCGACCGTGATCGAAAGCATCCGCGCCGTTCTCGGTCTCGAGCCCATGGGCGACGAGGCGCGCAAGGCGCACGAGGGAATCGTTCGTCAGGTGCTCAAGAGCGGCACCCGCATCTCGCTGCTGGTGCGCACGCACCGGCCGACGCCGCGCGAGTACCGCATCGAGCGCACGATTCCCAACCCGCCGTTGGTCAGGGAGAGCTCCGGCGAAGTGTCGAATCTGTTGCCGCAGGACATCCTGCCGCGCATCGAGGTCTTCGGCCAGCACGAAATCTCCGAGTTGACGCGAAGCCGCGACAAGCTGACGCGCCTGCTCGACCGCTTCGTCGAGCGCGATGACGGGCTGCCGCAGCGCAAGGCGAATCTGCGGCGCGAGCTCGAGAAGAGCCGCCGCAGCCTGCTCGATGTACGCGCCGAGGCAAAGGGGATCGAAGAGCGGCTGGGCGCGCTTCCCGCGCTCGAAGAAACGCTGCAACGCTTTCGCGAAGCCGGTCTCGAGGAGCGCCTGAGCGAGCAGAGCCTGCTCGTTCGCGAAGAGAAGCTGCTCGAGGCGATCCCCGAACGTCTGGCTCCGTTCACCGAGTGTCTACACGCCCTGCGCCGCGAGCTTCCCATCGATCGCACCTTCGTATCGGCAATAGCGCTCGAAGACCTCCCCGGAAAGGACGTTCTCGCCGGCCTGGACGAGGTGTTTGTCACGCTGGAGGCGGATCTGCAACAGACCGTCAAGCAACTTGCAGCGGCCATCACCCGGGCCGAGCAAGGCGTTGCTGCGGTGCAGACGGCGTGGGAACAGCGCGGGCAGGCCGTACAGGCGGCCTACGCGAAGATTCTCCGCGAGTTGCAGAAATCGCGCGTCGATGGCGAAGAGTTCATCCGGCTGCGCCGGCAGATCGAGGAACTGCGCCCTTTGCGCCAACGCCAGGCCTTGCTGCAGCGCCTGGAACGGGAACATGCCGAGCGGCGACGCAAGCTTCTCGTCGAATGGGAGGAACTCAAGGCGGACGAGTTCCGGCGGCTGGACCGCGCCGCCGCGAGTGTCAGCCGCAAGCTGCAAGACCGGGTGCAGGTTCAGGTCACGGCAGCCGCCGATCGCGAACCCCTCTTCCTGATTCTCCGGGAGAGGGTCGGCGGCCGCCTTTCGGAAGCGATCGACAGCCTGCGTAGCCTGCCCGACCTGTCATTGACCCGCTTCGTCGACGCGTGCCGCAGCGGCGGCGCGGATTTCGTTGTCGACTTTGGAATCCCTGCTGCCCAGGCGGAGCGTCTGGCCAGGGCCGAGCCGGAAGTGCTGATGCGCGTCGAGGAGCTCGAGCTCGCGTCGTCGACGACGATTCGATTGAATACGGCTGCTCCCGGCGAACCGCCCGTGTGGCAGGCGCTGGACGACCTGTCCACCGGCCAGAAGGCAACGGCGGTCCTCTTCTTGCTGCTGCTCGAATCCGATGCGCCGCTGATCGTCGATCAACCTGAAGACGATCTTGACAACCGCTTCATCAGTGAGGGAGTCGTTCCCCGCATGCGTGCCGAGAAGCAGCGTCGCCAGTTCATTTTCTCGACGCACAACGCAAACATCCCGGTGCTGGGCGATGCCGAACTGATCGTCGGGCTGGCCGCTTCCGGTGAGGCCGAGCGCGGGCGCGCTTCGATCGACCGCCAACACATGGGGTCGATCGACGCACCGCCGGTGTGCGCCCTGGTCGAAGAAATCCTCGAAGGCGGCAGAGCGGCCTTCGAGCGCCGCCGGCGCAAGTACGGCTTCTGAGGAGAGCGACATGAATCGAACCGAGCTGACCGAGCTCATCCGCAACGGCGAGAACTCGGGTGTCGAGTTCAAGCGCGACGACATCCGGCCAGAAGCGCTGGCCAAGGAGATGGCGGCGCTCCTCAACCTGAGAGGCGGCTACATCGTGCTCGGCGTCGAGCCGGACGGCAGCACGGTTTCAGGATTGACACGCCCAGCGGAGAGGGCCGAGGAATGGGTGATGGAGGTTGCTCGCGTTCACCTGCGTCCGGCCGCGATTCCGTTCTGGGAGACGCTCGACTGGGGCGATGGCAAGCGCGTTGGCGTCATCTCCCTGCCGGCAGACGCTCCCGACAAACCCTACAAGGCCAAACGGGGGAGTGCCTGGGCGACGCAGGTGCGCGTTGGGACGACCTCGCGCGAGGCGACGGACGACGAGGAAGCGCGGCTGTACATGCAATCAGGGCGCTTGCAGTACGACCGCAAGCCGATTCCCGGAGCGTCGTTGAAGGATCTCGACGCGCGGCGTCTGACCAACTATTTCCGCGACGTTCGCCGGCAGGCTTATCCCGCAGCGGGCGACGGCGAGGGCTGGACGCGGCTGCTCGCCAATACCGAACTGATGTACGAGGACCGCGACCGCCTGATGCCGAGTGCCGGAGGATTGCTGCTCTTCGGCACGCGGCCGAACCGCTACCTGCCGCATGCCGGGATCAGCGCGGCGGCTTATCCGGGCTGCACCAAGGACTACAACGCGAAGGCCAGGGAGAGCCTGCGTGGGCCGATCGTTTCGCTGTATGGCGAAGCCGGCGGCGGTGTCGAGTATCCCGCCGTGCCAAGGTCGTTCTCGGAGAGCTCCAGCGCCGTCGAGTCCGGCGTCATCGAGCAGGCGCTCGACTTCGTTCGCCGCAACGTCGAGGTCGAGGCCTGGATCGATGCCGGCGGCCAACGGCGCGAGCGCTGGGACTATCCGCTCGAGGCGGTGCGCGAAGCGATCGTCAATGCGATCGTGCATCGCGACTACACGCTCACGGTTCTCGATATCGAAGTGTCGATCTACGTGGACCGCATCGAAATCATTTCTCCGGGCCGGCTGCCGAACACCGTAACCGTCGACAAGATGCGCGCCGGCTATCGCGCCTCGCGCAACGAACTGATCAAGGAGGTTCTGCGCGATTACCGCTACGTCGAGGCGAGCGGCCTTGGCGTTCCGCGCAAGATCGTCGCCGGCATGCGTGCGCACAACGGGACGGAACCCGATCTGGTCGAGGACGACGAGCGTTTCATCGTCCGTCTCTGGAAAGAAGCGAGGGCAGGATGAACGACCCGCAGGGCAAGCGGCTGATCGAAGTCGCGTTTCCGCTGAAACAGACGTCGATCGATGCCGTTCACGAAAAGAACGTCCGCCACGGGCACCTGTCGACGCTGCACATCTGGCCGGCGCGGCGGCCCTTGGCGGCGGCGCGCGCGGCGCTCATCGCCACCTTGCTCCCGGACCCGGGCGACAAGGAAAAGCGCGACGAGATTCTGCAGCGGCTGGCAGGAACGGTCGTCAAGTCGGTCAAGCGCAAGAGACTGCCGTCCGGCAAGGTCGAGGAGGTGGAGTCCGAGGAGACACACGGCGGCATCCTGCACTGGGGGCGCGAGTCGGGTCCCGATCTGGCTTGGTTTCGCGCCGAGATCCGTCAGGCGTATGGCGGCCGGGCGCCGAAGGTTCTCGACCCCTTCGCCGGCGGCGGCGCCATCCCGCTGGAAGCGATGCGCCTCGGCTGTGAGGTGACCGCGGTCGACATCAACCCGGTGGCCTGGTTCATCCTCAAGTGCACGCTGGAATATCCGCAAAAGCTGGCCGGCAAGCGGCGCCGCTTGCCCGATTTCGCGCTCGCCGATGGCGAGTTCATGGCGGCCTACCTCAAAACGCTCGGGATGAAGCCGGCCGCCCTGCGGACGCACGTAGAGCTGCTGGCGAAGCGTGCGCCAGCCGATGCTCAGGGAGATTTGTTCGAGCACCAGCCGCTTGCTGCATCGCTGCTCGAAGCCGACCTCGCGTGGCACGTTCGCGCGTGGGGGCGATGGGTCCTGCGCGAGGCGAGGCGCGAACTCGCGCGCTTCTACCCAACGTATGCCGAGTTCTGCTCGCTCGTTCCCTACCGGCGCGTCGCCCTGGCGCGCGCCGAGGAAGAGCAGCTCAAGCTGGTGCCGACCAACGACGCGGGTGAGCCGCAGATCGAGCTGTTGAATGCCGGTTTCGACCAGAAGACCTACCTGGATAACGACAGCAACCCACGCTGGATCGCCAAGCCAACGGTCGCCTACCTCTGGGCGCGCACCGTCAGTTGCAAAGCCTGCCGTGCCACGGTGCCGTTGCTGAAAACCCGCTGGCTCGCGAAGAAGGACAACAAGCGTGTCGTGTTGGCGATGGAACCGAACCCCGACCGCACGGGTGTAGTGTTTTCCATCGACGGCAAGGCGGAAGCGCAGGGTGGAACGTCTGCCCAGCGGCGCGAGTACGACCAGCGGCTGGGTGCCGGGACGATGAGCCGCTCAGGCGCGGCGTGCCCGTGCTGCGGGACGATCATGACGATGGAGGACATTCGCCTCGAGGCGCGTGCTGGCAGGCTGGGTGCGGTGATGACCGCGGTGGTCGTCGATGCCCCTGGCGGCAAGGAGTACCGCTTGCCCACTGCGCGCGAGATTGAGGCAGCGCGAGACGCGGACGGGCAACTGGAGCGAGTGTTTGCGGAAGTGCCGCACGGATTGCCTACTGAGCCACTTGCAGCGACAGATGCGCTTGGCTTTCGCGTGCCCCTTTATGGCCTCAACCAATGGCACAAGCTGTTTACCCAACGACAGTTGCTCGGCCTGGCAGGTCTGCTGAAAGCGACCCGCCGTTTGCCGGGAGAACTGCTGGCGCAGGGCTACCCTGAGGTTCAGGCGGAGTCGATCGCGGCTCTGGCCGCTACCGTTGTCGACCGCATCGCCGACCGCGGAAGTGCGCTGTGCTCCTGGACGGTGGGATACGACAAGATCAGGAATACTTTCGTGCGTTTCGCGCTGCCGATGAACTGGGATTTCGCCGAGACCTCGGTCCTGGCAGACGCCTCAGGCGGATATCCGGGCGGTGTCGAGTGGCTGGCGCGCTTCGTTGAGCATACCGCCAGCTTCGCCGGCGACGCGCCGCCAGCCAGAGTCGAGCTGGGCTCGGCAACGTGCCCCTTGCACGGCGATTTCGACCTTGTGGTAACCGACCCACCGTACTACGACGCGATTCCGTATTCGGATCTGATGGACTTCTTCTACGTCTGGCTGCGGCGAACGCTGGCTGGGCTATCTCCCGCGCTGGACCGGGGATTCGCTGCGCCGCTCGCGCCGAAATGGGATCACCAGGCGAACGACGGCGAACTGATCGACGATGCGTCCCGTTTTGGCGGCGACCGCGAGGCATCGAAGCGCAACTATGAAGCCGGAATGGCCCGGGCATTCGCCGGATGTTTCGCCGCGCTCCGGCCGCAAGGTCGCCTGGTCATCGTCTTCGCCCACAAGCACCCCGACGCGTGGGAAACGCTGGTCAGTGCGATCGTCAAAGCCGGCTTCGTGGTTGACGGCAGTTGGCCGATCCAGACCGAACGCGAAGCGCGTACGCGCTCGCTATCGTCGGCCGCGTTGTCGTCGTCGGTGTGGCTGGTCTGCCGGAAACGCGACCCGGCCGTCCCCGCCGGCTGGGACGCCCCGGTGCTCAAGGAAATGCAGGCGTGCATCGTCAGCAGACTGCGCGACTTCTGGGATGCCGGCATTCGCGGTCCCGATTTCGTATGGGCGGCGACCGGGCCGGCTCTCGAAGCGTACAGCCGGTATCCCGCGGTCAAGAAGGCGTCCGAGACTGGTGCGGTCATGACCGTGACCGAGTTTCTGCGCCACGTGCGCCGTATCGTCGTCGACTTCGTCGTTGGCCGTGTGCTCACGTTGAACGGCGCGCTTGCCAGCGACAGCGTCGGCCTCGACGACGTGACCACCTACTACCTCCTGCACCGCAATGACTTCGGCCTGAAGGACGCCGCTGCCGGGGCCTGCATCCTGTACGCGGTCTCGTGCAATCTTTCCGAACGGCAGTTGGCCGATCAGTACGAGATCCTCTGCCGTGGCAAGGCAGCAGACGCAGAGGCCGCGGACGAGAGGATGGCGGCGGGCGAGACGGGCGAGAGTGGCGAGGAAGAGGAGACGAGCGGCGGTGGCGGCACGTTCCGCCTGCGCGCATGGGCGCAGCGCAAGCACCGCATGCTGGGTGCGGACGGCGACGGCGGTCGCACGGCGCCGCTGATCGACCAGGTACACAAGTTGATGCACCTGTGGAAAGGCGGCGACGTCACCAAGGTCGACGCTTACCTCGACGCGCGCGGGCTGCGCCGGAGCGCGGTCTTTGCGCAGTTGCTGCAAGCCTTGATCGAACTGGCGACACAAGGCGACGAGGAACGCTCGCTTCTGGAAAGTCTCTCGAATCACGTGCGCGGCCGCAGTACAGCGGCACACGATGAGTTGCCGCTTGCGCGGCACGACGCACCCCGGACATAGGAAAGAAGGAACTGCAGATGGCCAAGATCAGCGCCAAGCCCTGGCACAAGGTGGTCGACTTGCGGCCGGATATCCGTAACGGCGAACTCTCGCAGAAGGAGTTCGCGGCTGACCTCTACGACGTGATGATGGGGCAGAAGCGGTCGGTCTACCACGATCCGCAGGAATTCTTTGCGCTGACCTATCCGACCGCCAGGCTGCGCGATCTGGCGCGTGACGTGGTTCTGCGGCTCGCCGGGAAGTCGGAGAAGGCCGTCCGCCAGCTTCAACTGACCTACGGTGGCGGCAAGACGCATGCGCTGATCACGCTCGTACACCTCGTCGCCGCGCCGGACGATCTGCCCGGGCTGCCAGCGGTCGAGGAGTTCGTCACGCATATTGGCATGCGGCCGCCCAGGGCGCGCATTGCCGCGCTCGCCTTCGACCGGCTCGATCTCGAGACCGGTATCGAGGTCAGGGCGCCGGACGGTGCGCTGCGCCGCTGCCGGATGCCGTGGACGGCCCTGGCGTGGCAGTTGGGCGGCCGCAGCGGATTGAAGGTTCTCGGTAAGGACGATGGCGAGCGGGACACGGCGCCCGCGACGAACGTTCTCGAGGAACTGCTTGCGCTGCCGGCGAGGGATGGCCTGGCGAGCTTGCTGCTGCTCGACGAGGCGCTGATGTGGGCGCGGCAGGCGGTTGGCATGCACGCCGACTGGCTGGGCAAGGCGACGTACTTCTTCCAGTGTCTGACGCAGGCGGCTGGGCGCGTCCCTGGCTGCGCGCTGGTCGCCTCGCTGCTCGCATCCGACCCGGCGCGCAGCGACGAGCTTGGCAAGAAGATCGAGAAGGCGCTCTACGAGGTCTTCCAGCGCGTCGCGGACGCCGGCGTGCAGCCGGTGGAAAGGCAGGATGTCGCCGAGGTGCTGCGTCGGCGGCTGCTTACCCCGGCCAGCTACACCAGCCGCGGCCAGTGGAAGCAGCAGGTGGTGAGTGCGCTCAACGGCATCTGTGCGCTCGACGAGCAGACGAGAAAGAGCCGTTCGCAGGCGGAGGAGCGCTATCTGAACAGCTTTCCCTTTCACCCGGACCTTACCGATGTGTTCTTTGAAAAGTGGACGATGCTGGAGGGCTTCCAGCGCACGCGTGGTGTTCTGCGGACTTTTGCGCTCGCGCTGCGTGAGGCCGAGAAATGGGGCGATCCGTCGCCCATGATCGGTCCAGCCGTCTTGCTCTGCGCACCGGCGGAGCGGGCGCTGACCGACGCGACACGCGAGCTGGCGACGATTGCTCGCATCGAGCAATACGACGGCAGGCGGCAGGACTGGCAGGCGATCCTGGAAGGCGAACTGACGAAAGCGCGACAGATCCAGGAGGAGGGTTTCGGGCTCGGCTTGCGCGAGATCGAGCAAGCGGTTGTCGCCACCTTCCTGCACTCGCAGCCGATCGGCCAGAGGGCGCAAACGCGCGAGTTGTTGATCATGCTCGGCGCCAACGGCGCCGACAGCATCGATCTTGCCAAGGGGCTGGCGCGCTGGGCGGAGGTCTCGTGGTACCTCGACGATACCTGCACGGCGGAGAAGGACGGGAATCTGCCGAAGGTCTGGCGTCTGGGCTCGCGGCCGAACCTCAAGCAGATGCACGACGACGCCCGGCAGCACATCCTGCACACCGTGCTGGACGATGTGTTGGCGCGCGAGATCGCTCAGACCCGGTGTTTGACCGAGGGTGCGCGCGCCATGGGCGCGATCGTTCACCTGCTGCCGTCGCGGCCGGCGGAGATCGACGACGACGGTGAATTCCATTACGCGGTGCTCGGTCCACGCGCGGCTTGCGAGTCGGGTAAGCCGAGCGCCGAGGCAAAGCGTTTCATCGACGAGACGACGGCGGCCGACCGACCGCGCGCCACCAACCGCAACGCAATTGTCCTTGCCGTTCCGTCCCGGGAGGGAATCGAGCTTGCGCGCGAAAAAGTCCGCGACATGCTCGGCTGGGAAAAGGTCCGCGAACTGCTGAGAAGCCGCGATGACGTCGATACCGTCCGCTTCACGCAGCTCGAAGCCAACCTGCGTGTGGCGCGCGGTGAAATGACCTCGCAAGTGATCATGGCCTACTCGGTCATCCTGACGGTGAACGAGGCGAACGAGGTTGCGGCGTTTCGCCTGTCCGCCGACAATCAGCCGCTGTTCACCAGAATCGTCAACGACCGGCACGCGCGCATCGAGAGTACCGCGGTCAATGCCGATGCGCTGTTGCCCGGTGGGCCGTATGACCTCTGGCGGGCGGGCGAGAGATCGCGCTACGTGAAGGATCTGGTCGGTGCTTTCGCGGCCACCGCGCGACTGCCCAAGATGCTGAATCGCGGGGCAATCCTCGACACCTTGCTGCTTGGTTGCGAGGCTGGCAACTTCGTCCTGCAGGTAACGCGCGCCGACCGGTCGGTGCGTACGTTCTGGAAGGCGCGTCCCGATGAGGTGGCCTTGCGCGACCCGTCACTCGAGGTCGTACTTTCGGGTACCGCCACGCTGACCGAAATCGAACCCGCCCTGCTGGCGCCGGGAACCCTCCCTGGCCTGTGGAAGGCGGACAGTGACAACATCACGCTGGGCGATGTTGCCACGTACTTCTCCGGCAAGCATTCCGTGCCGGTCGACAAGGGCGGCTACACAGAGCCGTTGGCGATTCCTGGCGCAGCGCTGACGGTGATCAAGGACGCGGTGGCGGCGGCTGTCAGGGCAGCCCGCGTGTGGCTGCTGAACGGGCCGATCAGCGTCTGGGGAGACGACGTTCCGGCGGGCTTTCTGACCGCCGAGGCGCTGCTGTTGCCGCCGCCGATAGCCGCGCTGTCGACCGCCGATCTCTTGCCGACCAGTCTGCCGGCGGCGTGGACGGAGCCAGAGGCCAGTGCGCATCTGATCCATGCCTCGCTCTCACACAAGCGCGGCAGAGTGCTGCCGTGGCCGCTCGTGCGGCAGGCGCTCGACGAGGCTTTCCGCCTGGGCGTTTTCGAGCGCACGGCCGATTCACATGACTGGCCAACCGACTTCGGCGGCGCAGCCGGGGTGAAAATGGTCGTTCGCTGGCAGACCAGCGAACCGCCCGCGAAGCAGGCTTACCGGGCAAGGCAGCTCACCACCGAGCTTCGTCCGAGCGAGATCCAGGATCTCGCCGACCAGCTAGGCGAGCTGACGAAAGCCGCCGCAGGGCACCAACTGCGCTTCTCGCTGCACATTCAGGTCGGAACCGACAAGGCGCTGCCCGATGAAGTATTGACCGAGATGAACAGGATACTCGGCGGGATCAAGCAGGGAATGCGGCTGGAGTAGTCAGGCGCGGACCGCTCGCCTGGTCGAACGCGCGCCGTTTTCGCGGCTTTCGGCCAGCGAGTGCGGACCAGTTGGGTACACCAGCGCGGGCGCCGGCGGCTCAGGCGGCCCGGCGGCAAGGGGTCGGGTGATGGACGCGTTCGCTCGACGGCGGATTGTTTGCCAGCTTGTCCGCTGGGCGGCGTGGGCGGACGAGTAGCTCGCCCGAGCAGTTCGGGCATTTCCCGCCGAGAACGCCGTCGGCGCACGTGGCGCAGAAAGTGCACTCGAACGAACAGATGCGCGCTTCCGTCGAGTCGGGTGGCAGGTCCTTGTCGCAGCATTCGCAGTTTGGTCTGAGTTCCAGCATGGGTACCTCCAGCAGGGCGGTGTTCTGGTCGGGAACGATGGGGAAACGGTGGGAAAGACGGGAACGAGGGAAAGGATGCTCAAGATGCCCAGGATGCCCGATATGGAAAAGGCGACTGCGCGGTGGCGCATCGCCGCAACGGGCTGGCCAAGGGTCGCCGCCTGGCCCGCGCGGTAACACGCGCAGCATAGGCCGGGACCGGCGGCTGGGCAATGTGGGGGGAGGAAATGCGGCGGCCAGCGCGGTTCGCGCGCGCTCCCCGGCGGCCCGGCACTGCCTCGGCCAGCCCCGGGGCGCGCCAGCGCGTCGGCGCGGGCTCGGCGCGAAGCTTGCAAGCGGCCGCAAAAGCCGTTGAATCGATTTTGATTCTGGTCAATCCAGCGGTACACTCGCGGCCTCACAATACGGCGCCGCCGGCCTTTGTTCTGGCCGCCCCCTCCTCTCAATGCTTGAAGCCCTCAATCTGGAATGTGTCCGTGGCGACCGCCGCCTGTTTGCGGACCTCAGCTTCCGTCTGGCCGGAGGCGAAATGCTTTATCTGCAGGGCGCGAACGGCTCCGGCAAGACGAGCCTGCTGCGCATGCTGTGCGCGCTGACGCCGGTGGCGAGCGGCGAAATTCGCTGGTGCGGGCAGCCGATCAGCCGGCTGGGCGACGAGTTCCGCAGCGTCCTGTGCTATCTCGGACACCAGAACGCGATCAAGGACGAACTGACGCCGCTGGAGAACCTGCTGACGGCAGCGCGGCTGGCGCAGGAGCCGCTCAGCGAGGACGCCGCGCTCGCCGCGCTCGAACGCGTCGGCCTGCAGGGGCGCGTCGATCTCGCCTGCCGCTATCTGTCGCAGGGGCAGAAGCGGCGCGCCGCGCTGGCCCGCCTGGTGTACGAGAGGCGCGCGCTGTGGGTGCTCGACGAGCCCTACGTGGCCCTCGACAAGGCGGCCGTCGACCTGGTCGCCGGGCTGATCGGCGCGCATCTGCAACGCGGCGGGCTGGCCGTACTGACCACGCATCAGGCGGTGACGGTGGCTGCCGGCGCGGTGCGCGAAGTCTGGCTGGGCGGCTTGGCGGTGAGCTCGGCGGGTGCTGCGAGGGCGTCATGCTGAGCGTGATCGGCGCCGTCGTCGGGCGCGATCTGCGTCTGGCGCTGCGGCGGCAGGCCGACATCGCCGCCGCCGTCTTCTTCTTCATCATCGTCGTCAGCCTGTTTCCGCTCGGCGTTGGCCCGGAACCCGATCAACTGCGCCGGCTGGCGCCGGGTGTGCTGTGGGTTGCCGCGCTGCTCGCGACGATGCTCTCGCTGCCGCGTCTGTTCGCCGACGATCATCGTGACGGCACGCTCGAACAACTCGCGCTGGCGCCGCACCCGCTCGGCCTGATCGTCATCGGCAAGGTCGTCGCGCATTGGCTGGTCGCCGGCCTGCCGCTCGTTCTGCTCGCACCGGTGCTCGGCATCCAGTTCGATCTGGCGCACGACGCGCTGGTCGTCCTGACCTTGTCGCTGCTCATCGGGACGCCGGCGCTGTCCGGCATCGGTGCGATCGGCGCCGCACTGACGCTCGGCCTGCGCGGTGGCGGCGTGCTCTTGTCACTGCTCGTCCTGCCACTGTACATTCCGGTGCTGATCTTCGGCGCTGGCGCGGTAGACGCGACGGTCAGCGGGCTTGGCCCGCAAGCCCACCTGTCGCTGCTTGGCGCCTTGACGCTGGGCGGTGTCTTTTTTGCGCCCTGGCCGACTGCCGCTGCGCTGCGCGTGGCCCTCGAATGAACACCGACGCAAGACCCTGTACGCGATGAGCAAGCAATCGATCAACTGGTACAAGTATGCCAGTCCGCAAACCTTCTACCCGCTGGCCGGGAAGATGATCCCGTGGTTCTGGCTGCTGGCGGCGATCTTTGGCGTTGCCGGGCTGACAATCGGTTTTCTGCTCGCGCCGATGGACGAGCAGCAGGGCGAGGGCTACCGGATCATCTTCCTGCACGTGCCGGCGTCGTGGATGTCGATGTTCATCTATCTCGTGATGGCCTTCTGGGCGGCGCTGGGCCTGGCCTTCAACACCCGTCTGTCGGGCATGATGGCCTCGGCGTTGGCGCCGACCGGCGCGCTCTTCGCCTTTCTTTCGCTGTGGACGGGTGCGCTCTGGGGCAAGCCGATGTGGGGCACATGGTGGGTGTGGGACGCGCGCCTGACTTCGGAACTGATCCTGCTCTTTCTGTACATCGGCTTCATCGCGCTGCAGGCGGCGATCGACGACCCGCGCCGGGCCGACAAGGCGGGCGCCATTCTTGCCCTGGTCGGCGTGGTCAACATTCCGATCATCTATTTCTCGGTCAAGTGGTGGAATACGCTGCATCAGGGTGCTTCGGTCAGCCTGACGCGGGCGCCGAGCATGGCGGCGATGATGCTTTGGGGAATGCTGCTCTGCGCGCTGGCCTGCTGGATGTACAGCATCGCGGTCGCCTTGATGCGCGTGCGCACGATCATGCTCGAGCGCGAGCGGCATACCGAATGGGTGCGCGCGCTGCTCGGCGATACGGAGTAGGGGAGGAGGGGAACAATGCACTGGAACAGCCTGGCCGAATTCCTCGCCATGGGCAAGCACGGTCTGTACGTCTGGGGGTCGGTGCTGGTCATGGCGGGCGTCATGCTGGCGGAACCGATGCTCATCCGGCGCAGTCGGAGGAGACTCGTCGAACGTCTGCGCCGCCAGTATCGCGCCGAGCACAGTGAGGCCAGGGCCGTCAGTCCTTCGTCTTCATCCGGGAGTTCCGCTTGAAACCTCGTCACAAACGTTTCGCGCTGATCGTCGGCGGACTGGTGATTCTCGCCCTGGTCGCCACGCTGGTGCTCAATGCCTTCCAGAGCAATCTGGTCTTTTTCTTTTCGCCGACGCAGGTGGCTGCCGGTGAAGCGCCGAAAGGCAAGAGCTTCCGGATTGGCGGCATGGTCAAGGAGGGCTCGCTGCAGCGCTCGGCCGACGGTGTCACGCTGCGTTTCGTCGTCACCGATACCGACAAGGAAATGACCGTTGCCTACAAGGGCATCCTGCCCGACCTCTTCCGCGAGGGCAAGGGCGTCGTCGCGCAGGGCAAATTGGGCGACGACGGGGTTTTCGTTGCCGGCGAAGTGCTTGCCAAGCACGACGAGAACTATATGCCGCCGGAAGCGGCCAAGGCGGTCGGTGACGCGCACGAACGCGCCGCGGCCAATCGGGCGGCTGCCGATGCTGCCGCGCGCACCCTCAAGCCCTGAGGCGGACGACCTTCATGATTCCCGAACTCGGCAATTTCGCGCTCATCCTTGCCCTTTGCGTGGCGCTCGTGCAGGGCACGCTGCCTCTGTTCGGCGCGCATCTGCAGCGGCCGGCGTGGATTGCGCTCGCTCGCCCGGCGACGCTGGCGCACGCCTTGCTGCTCGTCGGCGCCTTCGCCTGCCTGACCACGGCTTTCGTTCACAATGACTTTTCAGTCATCTACGTGGCGCAACACTCGAATACGCTGCTGCCACTGCAATACCGGGTGGCCGCGGTGTGGGGCGGACACGAGGGCTCGCTGCTCCTCTGGGTGCTCATGCTGGCGCTCTGGATGCTTGCCGTCGCCCTGCTCTCGCAACAACTGCCCGAGCACATGGCGGCGCGCGTGCTCGGCGTGCTCGGCCTGGTCAGCGCCGGTTTCCTGCTTTTCATCCTGTTGACCTCGAATCCCTTCGAGCGCGTCCTGCCGGCGGTCGAGGAGGGGCGCGACCTCAATCCTCTGCTGCAGGACCCCGGGCTGATTTTCCATCCGCCGATGCTGTACATGGGCTACGTCGGTTTCTCGGTGGCGTTCGCCTTCGCCATCGCTGCGCTGCTCTCGGGTCAGCTCGACGCCGCCTGGGCGCGCTGGTCGCGCCCGTGGACGACCGCTGCCTGGGCTTGCCTGACCTTGGGCATCGCGCTCGGTTCGTGGTGGGCGTATTACGAACTCGGCTGGGGCGGCTGGTGGTTCTGGGACCCGGTCGAGAACGCGTCGTTCATGCCCTGGCTGGTCGGTACGGCGCTCGTCCATTCGCTGGCGGTGACCGAAAAGCGCGGCAGCTTCAAGAACTGGACGGTGCTGCTGGCGATCTCGGCTTTCTCGCTGTCGCTGCTCGGCACCTTCCTGGTCCGCTCGGGGGTGCTGACCTCGGTGCACGCCTTTGCCACCGATCCGCGGCGCGGCATCTTCATCCTCCTCTTTCTCGGCACGGTGATCGGCAGTTCGCTGGCGCTCTTCGCCTGGCGCGCGCCCAAGGTCGGCCTCGGCGGGCGCTTTGCGCTGCTCTCGCGCGAGTCGCTGCTGCTCACCAACAACGTTCTGCTCGTCGTCGCCTGCGCTTCGGTTCTGCTGGGTACGCTTTACCCGCTGCTGATCGACGCGCTCGGCGCTGGCAAGCTGTCGGTCGGCCCGCCGTATTTCGACGCCGTCTTCGTTCCGCTGATGCTGCCCGCCGTCTTCCTGATCGGCGTTGCCCCCTTCGCACGCTGGAAGCAGGCGAGTCTGGGCGAACTGGCGCGTACGCTGCGCTGGGCTTTCCTGGCCGCTGCCGTCGTCGGCCTCGCGGCGCCTTTCCTCTACGGCGAGTGGAAGCCGCTCGTCGCCTTGAGTCTGCTGCTCGCGGCGTGGATCGTCTGCAGCGGTGCCTTGAACTTCTTCGAGCGTGTGCAGGCGACGCGCGCCGGCTTGTCGTTTGTCCGGGCCATTGGCCGCCAGCCGCGCAGTTTCTTCGCCATGCATCTGGCGCACGCGGGTGTCGCCGTGTTCATCGTCGGCGTTGCCATGGTCGGCGGCTACCAGGACGAAAAAGACGTCAAGATGGACATCGGCGATACCGTTTCGGTCGGCGGCTACGTTTTCCGCTTCAACGGTGTGCGCCAGGAACAGGGACCAAACTACCGGGCGCTGGTCGGCGACGTCGACTTGTTGCGCGACGGCCGGCTGTTGCGCAAGATGGCGCCGGAAAAGCGCTTCTATCTCGCTTCCGCGATGCCGATGACCGAAGCGGCGATCGATACCGGCTTCCTGCGCGACGTCTACGTTTCGCTCGGCGAGCCGATCGACAAGGCGAATCCGGCCGCCGCCTGGGCCGTACGCGTCTATTACAAACCTTTCGTCGACTGGATTTGGGGCGGGTTCGTCCTGATGGCGCTCGGCGGGGTGCTTGCCCTAAGTGACCGCCGCTACCGTATCCAGGCGCGTACGCGCCTCGTGGCCGGTGGTTTGCCGGCGGCGAACGCATAGGAAGAAAGCGGATGAACCGATTTCTCTGGCCGCTGATCGGCTTTCTCGTGCTCGTCGCGCTGCTTGCCGTCGGGCTCAACCTGAACCCACGCGAAGTGCCCTCGCCGCTGGTCGGCAAACCGGCGCCCGCCTTCTCGCTGGCGCGCCTGGACGTGCCCGAGCAATCGTTTTCGCCGCAGGAGATGCGCGGCCGGGTCTGGCTGCTCAACGTCTGGGCGTCGTGGTGCGTGTCCTGCCGACAGGAGCACCCGGTGCTGGTCGACCTGGCGCGGCGCGCGACGGTGCCGCTGGTCGGCCTGAACTACAAGGAAGTGCGCGGCGACGGCGGAATCGACAGCGACAAACTCACGCCGGCCGAGGAGAAGAAAATGGTCATCGCGCGCGCCGCAGGCTGGCTGGCCAGGCACGGCGATCCCTACTCGCTGTCAGTGCTCGACATCGACGGGCGCGTCGGAATCGACTACGGCGTCTATGGCGTTCCCGAAACCTACGTCATCGACAAGGCCGGAATCATTCGCCTGAAACACATCGGCCCCTTGTCGCGCGAGCTCCTTGCCAGCCGCATCGAGCCGCTGCTCGCGGAACTTGCCCGATGAACCGCCTGCTCGTGTTCTTCCTGCTGATCCTCGCGCTGCTCGGCGGCGGGCGCCTTTCTGCTGGCGAAGCAGCGCCGCGCGCGGCCGACGAGGCGACCGAAAAGCGCCTGGTGGCAATCGCCAGCGAACTGCGCTGCCTCGTCTGCCAGAACGAATCGCTTGCCGGATCGAACGCCGAACTGGCCGGCGACTTGCGGCGGGAAATTCGCGCGCTCATCAAGGATGGCAAGAGCGACAGTGAAATCATGGCCTTCATGGTCGAGCGCTACGGCGATTTTGTGCGCTACCGGCCGCCGCTGAAGGCAACGACGCTGCTCCTCTGGTTCGGTCCGGCGCTGCTCTGCGCGGTCGGCCTGGCGGCGCTACTGCGTTATCTGCGACGACGCAGCCGGGCGATCGAAGACCGTCCGCTGAGCGCCGAAGAGCAGCGGCGCGTCGAGGCGCTGCTCGGTACGACCGATTCCAGCGAGGGCAAATCATGACCGCCTTCCTGATCTGCGCCGGACTCCTGGTCGTCGCCGTCGTCGCCATCGTCCTTCGGCCGCTCTGGTGCGCGCCGCGCGCGGCGCCACCGGCGGGCGCGCGCAGCGCCGCCAACCTGGCGATCTTCCGTGATCAACTGGCCGAACTCGAACGCGAGCGCAGCGCCGGAACGTTGAGCGAGGCCGATTTCGCGCAGGCGAAAACGGAACTGCAGCGCCGCCTGCTCGACGAAGTCGATCCAGCGCAAGCGCTAGCCGATACGGGCGGACCAGCGCCGGGCGTGGCTTCGGCGCCGGCGGGCAGCGAGCGCAAGACGGCGCTCGCCCTGCTGCTCGTACTGCCGCTCGCCGCCGCCGCCGGTTATGCCGTGCTCGGCAATCCGCGCGCGCTCGATCCGCTGGCGCGGCAGGCGAATCCGGCGCCCGAGCAGGTCGCCGAGATGGTGAACAATCTGGCGAGAAGGCTGCAGAAGAACCCGGACGACGCGCGCGGGTGGTTGATGCTGGCGCGCTCGTACAAGGTGCTCGAACGCTACACCGAGGCGGCCGAGGCTTATGGGCGGGCGGCTGTCCTGGTCGATGCCGACGCCAACCTGCTCGCCGACTACGCCGAAGTGCTCAGCGCAGCGAGTGGCGGCAGCCTGCGCGGCAAGCCGAGCGAACTGCTCGAACGCGCGCTGAAGCTCGACCCGGACGCCCCGCAGGCGCTGCTCCTCGCCGGCGCAGCGGCACGCGAGCGGCATGACTTCGCCGCCGCCGCCAGCTACTGGACGCGCCTGCTGGCGCAGGTCGAAGCCGATTCAGCGGACGGCCAGGCACTCGCCGGCGCCATCGCACAAGTGCGCGAACTGGCACAGGCCGCCGGCGGTTCTGCGGCGCGTTCGGCGATCGACCGCAGCAAGGCGATCAGCGGCGAAGTGACGCTGAGCGGAAAACTCGCTGGCAAGGCCGCTCCGCAGGACGTGCTCTTCGTCTTCGCGCGCCCTGAAGACGGTTCGCGCATGCCGCTCGCGGCAACCCGCGCGACCGTCGCCGATCTGCCGTTGCGCTTCAGCTTCGACGATTCGATGGCCCTCGCCGGCGGGCGCAAACTGTCTGATTTCAAGGCGCTGCACGTCGAAGCGCGGATCGTCAAGGCGGGTCAGGCGCAGGCGTCTCCCGGCGACCTGTTCGGCGCCCTGTCCGGCGTCAGACCGGGCAGCCGTGACCTGCGCCTGCTGATCGATCAGGTACAGCCCTGAGCGCTGGCGGCCACCGGCTAGAAAAGCAGACGGTGGGCGAAAAACGCCGCCAGACCGATGGCGATCGTCGCCAGCAGATTGCGCGTGAGCACGCCGGCGGCGAGCGTCAATAGCGCGGCAAGCAGGTAAGGGTTGGCCAGCGACACGAACCACTCGCCTTTCGGCAGCAGAACCGCGGGCAGCGTAATCGCCGTCAGCACCGCCGGCGGGATGAACTTCAGCGACTCCATGATCCACGGCGCCAGTCGAATCCGCTCGGCCACCGCGAAGAGCAGATAGCGAATGCCGAAGGTGACGGCGGCCATGCCGGCGATCAACCAGACTTCGTCGCTCCCCGTCATCGCTCGCCTGCCGGATGGCTGGCACGCAGGCGCTGCGCGCTCAGGCCGGCGACGATCCCGGCCAGCGCGGAGAGCACGATGCCCAGCTTGTAGGGAATCGCCAGCGTCAGCAACGAGGCCGCGCCGGCGACCAGCACGCAGACGGCGATGGGCATCGTCTTGACGAACGGAATGATCATGCCGATGAAGGTGACGGGCATCGCCACGTCGAGCCCCCAACTCTGCGCATCGGGAATGCGCTGGCCGAGCAGCAGGCCGAGAAAACACCAGAACTGCCAATTGACATACATGGCGATCGACGACCCAAGCTGGTACCAGTGCTTGTCGGGCGAAGCGTCGTCCTTCTGGAAGCGGTGCACGGTCACGGCAAACGTCTCGTCGGTCAGCCAGAAAGCGAGCGGAACCCGCCAGCGCTGCGGCAGGTGCTGGAGGTGCGGCAACAGCGTCGCGCTGTACAGCATGTGGCGCAAGTTCACGATCAGCGTCGTCAGCACGATGATCGCCACCGGCGTCTGAGCCGCAATCAGGCCAATCGCAATGAATTGCGAAGATCCGGCAAAGACCAGCGCCGACATCGCCACGGCGGCCGCGAAGGAGAGCCCCGAGGTCGCGGCAAGCGCGCCGTAGATCATCCCGAACGGCAGCGCGCCGAGCAGCAACGGCAGCGTATCGCGCACGCCGGCGAGGAGTTCCTGCCGGCGGAGATGTTCTGGCTGATTCATGAAGTTGGCAGCGGTGCGCAGCCGGTCGCAGTCGGCCAATCGGTCAGTCGGCCAGCCGCCGGGCTGACCAAGCGTCGTAGCAAGCCGACGACCGGCAGGTCAGCGCGGGGAAAGCGGGCTGGAGCGACAGGTCCAGGCGCGGCACCAGGGGCGAAAAGTCGCGGATTCTATCAGCAAAGCGCCGC
>NZ_JAPUVR010000150.1 GCF_029255125.1 Accumulibacter sp.
ACGCGCTCGTTGGCAATCTGCGAAATGTGCAGCAGGCCGTCGCGGCCGGGCAGAATGCTGACGATGGCGCCGAAGTCGAGCAGCTTGAGGACGGTTCCGTCGTAGATTTTGCCGACTTCGACATCCGCGGTGATCGACTCGATGCGGGCCTTCGCGGCGTCGGCCGCGTCACCGCTGACCGAGGCGATGGTGATCGTTCCGTCGTCCTTGATGTCGATCGTCGTTCCGGTTTCCTCGGTGATCGCGCGAATCACCGCGCCTCCCTTGCCGATCACGTCGCGGATCTTTTCCGGGTTGATCTTCATCGTGTACAGGCGCGGCGCGTAGCTCGATACTTCCTCGCGGTGGCCGGCGACCGACGAGCGCATCTGGCGCAGGATGTGAAGCCGCGCCTCTTTCGCCTGAGCCAGCGCGATGTGCATGATTTCCTTGGTGATTCCCTGAATCTTGATGTCCATCTGGAGGGCCGTGACGCCGCTCTCGGTGCCCGCCACCTTGAAGTCCATGTCGCCCAGATGATCCTCGTCGCCGAGGATGTCGGTGAGCACGGCGAAGCGGTTGCCTTCCTTGATCAGACCCATGGCGATTCCGGCGACATGCGCCTTGAGCGGCACGCCGGCGTCCATCAGCGCCAGCGAAGCACCGCAAACGCTGGCCATCGAGCTCGATCCGTTCGATTCGGTGATTTCGGAAACGACGCGCATCGAGTACGAGAAATCTTCCGGCGAAGGCAGAACGGCAATCAGCGCACGCTTGGCCAGTCGGCCGTGCCCGATCTCGCGCCGCTTCGGCGTGCCGATACGACCGCATTCGCCGGTCGCGTAGGGTGGGAAGTTGTAGTGCAGCATGAAGCGCTCGCGGTATTCGCCGGAGAGCGCATCGATGATCTGTTCGTCACGCCCGGTTCCCAGCGTGGCGACGACGATCGCCTGCGTCTCGCCGCGCGTGAACAGCGACGAGCCGTGCGCGCGCGGGAGGACGCCGGTGCGGATGGCGATCGGCCGCACGGTGCGCGTGTCGCGCCCGTCGATGCGCGGCTCGCCCGCCAGGATGCGGCCGCGCACGATCTTCGCTTCGGCGTCGGCGATCATGTTGCGCAGCGTGCTGGCGTCGGGTGCGCCCTCGTCGCTGGTGAGTGCGTTCACCGCGTTCGTGCTGATTTCTTTCAGGCGCTGGCTGCGCAATTGCTTGCTGGTGATGCCGTAGGCTTCCTGCAGATCGGCGGTGACGAGCTGATTCAACTTCTCATGAACGGCCTCGTCGCGCGGCGCCGGCGTCCATTCCCACTCCGGCTTGCCGGCTTCGTCGGCGAGTTCGTTGATCACCGCGATCGCCGCCTGCATCTGCTGGTGGCCGAAGACGACGGCGCCGAGCATGACTTCTTCCGGCAACTGCTGCGCTTCCGATTCGACCATCAGCACCGCGGCCTGTGTGCCGGCGACGACCAGATCGAGCTGGCTGTTGGCGAGCTGGCCGGCAGTCGGGTTGAGCACGTACTGGCCGTCGATATAGCCGACGCGGGCGGCGCCGATCGGGCCGTCGAAGGGAATTCCCGAGATCGTCAGCGCGGCCGAGGCGCCGATCATCGCCGGAATATCGGGGTCAATCTCCGGATTGAGCGACATGACCATGGCGACGATCTGCACTTCGTGGTAAAAACCTTCCGGAAACAGCGGGCGCAAGGGACGGTCGATGAGGCGGGAGGTCAAAGTTTCCTTTTCGGAAGGACGACCTTCACGCTTGAAGAAGCCACCCGGAATCCGGCCGGCGGCATAGGTCTTCTCGACGTAATCGACGGTCAGCGGGAAGAAATCCTGGCCCGGTTTGCCGGTCCGGTTGCCGACCACGGTGACCAGCACGACCGTGTCTTCCATCGACACGAGCACGGCGCCACTCGCCTGACGGGCAATCTCGCCGGTTTCGAGCGTGACGCGATGAGCTCCGTAGTTGAAGGTCTTCTTGACGATATTAAACATGATTCCCTTTCTCGATAGTCTGGCGCGTTCCTGCCCACGACTCCGGCAGGGAATTCAATCGACGCACCGATTTGCCAACAGAGCCGCAACAGCAGAAACAGCGGCGCAGCCCGTTTCGGGGCTGGCCGCTGGCGGCTTCTCGAACGCCTGCATCCCGACCGCTTTGTCGATCGGCCGGCAGGCTTATTTGCGCAGGCCTAGACGCTGGATCAGGGTGCGGTAGGAGTCGACGTTGGTGCGCTTCAGATAGTCGAGCAACTTGCGGCGCCGACTGACCATGCGCAGCAAACCCCGCCGCGAATGATTGTCTTTCTTGTGCTCCCGGAAGTGCCCGGTAAGGTCATTGATGCGGGCGGTAAGCAGGGCCACCTGCACTTCCGACGATCCGGTGTCGCCGGCGGCACGCTGGTAATCGGCCATGATCTGCGCTTTCTGCGCAACGTTGATCGCCATGTCAAACTCTCTTTCTTTGCAGACGGCGCCGCCCCGGTTTGATAGAGCCAAACGCCAGATGGACAGGTATTGTTATTCGCTTGGCGAAGCGAACCCGCGATTCTAACCGGATGCGCCCAGTGCGGCAAGCCGCGGCGGAGTCGATCGGAGGCCGGCGAAGCGCTTTGGCTCGGGCTGCAAGCGACCGCTTTCCGGCTGGCGCCGACCGCTCAGGCGGCCATGTAGCGCCCTGGACGGTGGTTGATCGCCAGCGTCAGGTTGAGCACCGCGGCGCCGAGCAACGAGACCAGGATGCGCTCGACCGGCACCAGAGCCAAAGCTGCGGCGATGATCGCCGCGTCGATCGCCAGTTGCAGGTAGCCGGCGCGCCAGCCGAAGCGCTCCTGCAGCCAGTGCACGACGATGTTCAGCCCGCCGAGGCTGGCGCCGTGGCGAAAGAGGATGATCATGCTCACGCCGGCCAACAGACCGCCAGTGATTGCCGCGAAGAGCGGATCGAGGCGTTCGATGGCGAGCACGCGCGGCAGCGCGTCGGTGGCGACGGCGAGCAGCCCGATCGCGCACAGCGTCTTCAGCGTAAAGGCGCGGCCCAGCGTGAACCAGGCGAAGGCGATGAAAGGGAGGTTGATCGCGAAAAGCAGAGCGCCGAGCGGCGCGGCGCTTGCATAGTGGCCGAGGAAGGCAAGCCCGACCGTTCCACCGGTGATCAGGCCGGCGTGCTTGAGCAGGCCAAGGCCGAGCGATCCGAGCAGGGCGGCAGCGGCGAGGGCCTGCAGGTCTTCGAAGAGGCTGTGACGCAGCGGAGCGGGCATCGGGCAGGCGGAGAGTGCAGCCGCCAATGCTACGCCGATTGCGCGCGGCTGGCGGGCCGGACAAGCGTGGCGCAGATTTCTTCGGCCAGCGCCGCGACCTCCGGCGGCGCCGCGGCGAGCACGTCCTCGCCGTTCGCCGCGCGCAGGGCCAGCGCCAGCGGCCGGAGGAAATCGGCCAAGGCGCTCTCTTCGAGCAGGGCGACGAGTTCAGCGGCTATCCCCAGGCGGTGGCACTCGCCAAGCTGTTCACGCAGGCGCCAGAAGGCGTAAGCGTCGCCGTTGGCCGCCGGTTGCGCGAGATCAGCGAGCAGCAGACGTGCCGAATCGCGGTTGCCGAGCCACAATTCGGCCTGCAGGCGCAGCGCGCGCATGCCGTTCGTCGTCCAGCGTGGCGACTCGCCGGTCGCCAGCACCTGGCGGAAAAGCAGCGTTGCCGCTGCGCGCTCTCCGCGTACCGCAAGCAGGCGCGCCAGGTTGGCGGTCACGAAGGGGTTGTCGGGATCGAGGTCGATCGCCTGGCGGTAGGCGGCTTCGGCTTCGTCGTAGCGGGCGAGGTGGTCCTGCAACAGGTTGCCGAGGCCGTTCCAGGGGTAGGCAGACTTCGCGTCGAGCGCGATCGCCTGGCGGTACGCGGCTTCGGCTTCGTCGTAGCGCGCGAGCTGGTCTTGCAACAGGTTGCCCAATTCCCGCCAGGCGCGAGCGTCCGGGATGTCGAGCGTCATCGCCCGACGCACCGCCTTGTCCAGCCATTCGTCGTTGAATTTGCCGGCCAGGAGGCTGACGGCGAGGACGAAAGCCGTTGGCTGTTCGGCGAAGCTGGCCATGCTCTGTGTGTACGACAGGCGCGAATCGGGGCAGTCCGGGAAGAAGTCGCCCGCGAGCGTCGCGCGGCGCAGCGTAGTGGCCGCGGTCGGCGAGAAGAGTTCGCTCCACTCGCGCCGTTCGTCGGCGAACACTTGGACGAGTTCCCAGTATTGGGACTCGCTTAGCCTCGCCGATTCCCTGGCAACACGCTCCTTTTCCGCCAGCGAAAGCGACAGCGAGCCCTTGACGGCGTCTATCCACTCGGTCAGCGCGTCGGCGGCGTGCGGGCATTGCGCCAGGCCGGCGTCGAGTGCGCCAAAGCGCTGCAGGTAGTCGTCGGCGGTGGCGTAGGCGCGATCGTCGCCGTCGAGGTCGAAGAGTTCGTGCAGCGCGCGCCGCGTGTCGGTTGCGTGCTGGCGGACGGCCGAAAAGACCGACCACTCGAGCTGGCGGCGTTCGGCGCGCGCTTCCGGCAAGGTCGAGGCGAGTGCGCGCGAGTAGTCGAGCGCGGCCTCGTCGACTTCGCCGGCCGCGTGTCGCGCAAGGCGAAGCTGCGCCTGGGCGAGCAGTTCTTCGCCCGAGAACCACAGGCGCATGAATTCGACCAGCCAGTTCAGGCGCTGGCGCATGCGGCGCGGCGCGTGGCGCATCAGGTACCAGACGTTGAACAGCCGCTCGCTCACCTGGTAGCCGTTGCGGCGAGCGCCGGGCAGACGCACCTTGTCGACCAGCGCTTCGCTTTCCAACCGGGTCAGTTGGCCGCTGACCGTGGTCACCGGCAGACCGGCCGTCTGCGCCAGTTCGCGCGCGGCTTGTGGCGCCCAGAGTTCCATCAGATGGGCGAGGATCTTGCGCGGCTGTTCGGCCAGGTTTTCCATGCGCGCCTTGTAGAGCGGCGTCATCATGTCGAGCAGGCCGCGCAGGTCGCTATGCACGTTGCCGTCGCCATTCGCCGCGAAGAGGTCGAAAAGCAGGACGGTCGTGCGCGGGTTGCCGCCGGTCATCGCGCGCAGCGCCTTCAGCCGCTCGGGGCGCGCGTCGAGGCGGGCGGCGAGCGCCGCCGCTCCGGCCTCGCCGCGCTGGCCGTCGATGCCGAAGACGCGCGCCAGGGCGAGCAGCGCCTGGCGCATCTGGTCTACGCCGAGCGGGCGCAGTTCGCACAGGTCGAAGAAGTCGTGAAAGGCGTCGTGGTAGTGGTTCTGCGCTTCCAGCGCCTGATACGAGGCGCCAATCCAGAAGATCTCCGGCTGGTGGCTGAGCGTCTTGCGCAAGCGCCAGAGCGGCGTCGCGCTGGCGTCGGCGATGGGGCGCTGTTCCTTGCGCGCCGTGCCGCCGCCGGCCAGGTTGGCGAATAGCAGGTCGCTGCTGTCGATCAGGAGGACGACGCGCTGCCGGTGCTCGGCAAGCCAGTCGCTGAGCAGATCGAGCGCGGCGTCTTCCTGTTCGGGCGGCGGCAGGGCGTCGATTTCGCCGATGGCGGCGTCGAGAGCGGCGAGTTCGGCCGTCGTCGCCCCCTGGGTTTCCAGATTGTCGGCCAGCGCGTCGAGCACGTTGCGCCAGAATTCGCTCAGCTTGCTGACCGTGTATTGTTCTTCGGGAAAGTCGAGGACGCGCCAGGCGGCGGCCAGTTCGGCGTCGTCGCGCACGGCGAGCGCCAGACGACGGAGTAGCGTCGTTTTGCCCATGCCGCGCTGGCCGGTGATCAGGATGTGCTGCGGAACCTTGCCCGCCGGCGTGTTGCGCAAGGCGTCGAGCAGGCGCTGCAGTTCGCCCAGGCGGGCGACGAAAATCGCCCGCAGCTCGTTGTCGCCCCATAACTGCGGGTTGTATTTCACGGTCGTGCCGAGCGGCGCGGTGGGTGGCTGCGGACGCAGCACGGCGGCGGCGCGGGCGCGCGACAGATCAGCGGCCATGGTTGCGCCGCCAGTAGTCGCGCAGCAGGAACGACGGGAAGTGGATCGTTTCGCCGGCGTCGAGATAGCCGTCTTCTTCGAGCAGCAGCAGCGCTTCGTCGAGGCGCTCGGCGCGCCGGTCGGGATCGGGCTCGTGGCGCGTCAGGCGGGTGGCGAGCTGGCGCCGGCTGAGGCCGTTTTCGCCGCGCGCGACAGCCGCCAGCAAAGCCAGCGTGAACGAGAGCTGTGGTTCCTGGAGTTCGCGCGCCAGGCGCTGAAACCAGTGGAAGAAACGCGAGCGGTTGGCCAGCAGGCGATCGTAGGCGGCGTCGATGTCGTCGGTGGTGAGCAGACGTTGCGCTGTGCGGTCTTCTTCGAGACGTTCGCGCGCCGCCTGCAGGCTGCCGTCGAGCAGGAGATTCAAGTAGAAGGGCGACAGCCAGCCGACGCGCCGGCAGAGATGCTCCAGGCTGTCGGCGGCGACCGGCCACTGTTCGCGCTGCGCCAATTCGGCGAGCATGGCGAGTGCGGCGGCAGGCTTGAACGGGCCAAGGCGGAAGTCCGCGCAGTCGTTGAAGCGCGTGCTCAGGTGATGGCGCGCGAGCAGCGCATTGAGGCCGATCGACCCGGAGAAGACGAAACGGCAGGCCAGCCCCGCTTGCTGGCGCCAGGCGCGCAGCCAGCCGAGCAGGCGCTCGCCGTCGAGCGCGTCGCGCGCCAGCAGTTTGTCGAGAAAGACCGAGAATTCGTCGATCAGGAAGAGTTGCGTCTGTCCGGAGACGCGCTCCTGCAGCGCCAGCGCCGCCTTGCGCCAGGGCGTTTCGGCGAGTGCCTGCAGTTCGAGGCCGACGCCGGCGCCGCCCGGAACCCGGACATCCACCTTGCGTAGCGACGCGAACACGCGGGTGACGGCGGCCCCCACCGAGCGGCGGCCCCCGCTCAGCGTTGCCTCGTCAAAGGCGCGTGCCAGTTGGTCGACGAAGGCTTCGGCGCTGTCGATTCCTTCGACATCGAGCAGGCGGGCCTGCCAGCCGCGTTCGGCTGCTTCTTCGGCCAGACGCTGCAGGAGCGAGGTCTTGCCGAGCCGGCGCGCGCCGCTGAGCACGACATGGTTGCCGGCCAGGTAGCGCCAGAGGTCCTCGCGTTCGGCCGTGCGGTCGAAAAAATCGTCGCCGTCCGCCTTGTTGCCTACTCTGATCGGCACGCCGGGTCTCCCATCGGGTTGTTGTCGGCGACAGTATCAATGCAAGGATGAATTACGTCAACGGTGTAGTGATTCAGTTTTGAATAATTTCTCCGGGCCGGAGTCGGACCTGCTTCCCCGTGGCGCAGGGTGGCCGCTGCTCAGGCCAGCGCCAGCATCCCCTGGTAGCCGAGATAAAGACCGACCAGCAGGATCAGCGCGCCGGAAAGATACGGCGCTTTGCGCGCGAATTCGCCGAAGCCCTGCCAGCTTCGCGCGACGTGCCTGACGCTGAGGGCTGCCAACGTTCCCGAGAGCACCATGGTCAGGGCCAGGCCGAGGCTGAAGCAGAGGACCAGCGTCGCGCCGAGGGTAATTTCTTTCAACTGCAGGCAGAGCAGGAGGACGGTGATCGAAGCCGGGCAGGGGATCAGCCCGCCAGTCAGTCCGAAGACGATGATCTGCCCGGTTGTTGCCTGTCGGTTGGCGAAGCGCCGGCGGATGTCGTTGGCGTGCGCCAGTTCGTGCGCGTCGAGCGACTCCGGTAGCGACAGCGCGTGCGCGTTGGCGCCGCAGTGCTGCGCATGGCTGTGCCCATGCGCATGTTCGTGTTCGACGAACTCGAGTTCGTAATCGTGGCTGTGCGTGGCGTGCCCCAGGCGCAAACGGGCGATGAAGGCGTGCGGCTCGGGAATCTCCTGCTCCGATTCGAGGAAGCCGTCGCCTTGCCGAAAGGTGAAGCTCTGCCGGCAGCCGTCCGCGCGCTCGGTTTCAATCGAGACCTCGGCCGCTGCCCAGGCGTCGCCGTAGGCGCCTTCCCGAAACAGCCGAAAACGTGGCGGCACGCCGTCCTCGAATACCTGCAGGCGGACGAGCCCATGGCCGGTATCGATCAACCGGCCAGCATCGGCATGGTGGTGGTGATCGTGCTCGTCGTGCGCGTGTCCACTGGCGCGCTGCTCGCGCCAGGTTCGCCAGATCATCCACAGCGCGACGCAGACGATGACGATGGCCGAGGCGACTTGCAGATACGGCTCGCTGGTTTCCGCACTCCACTTCTGGCCGAAATACATGCCGCCGAGCGCGATGGCCCAGACCACCGCCGTGTGCGAGATCGTTGCCGCAATGCCAAGCAGAACAGCCTGCGCTACGGTGCCGCGGATGGCCACGATGAACGCCGCCATCATCGTCTTCGAGTGACCGGGCTCAAGCCCGTGCAGGCCGCCGAGCAGGATGGCGCTGGGGACGAAGAGCCAAGCGTTGGCTGCGCCTTGCCCGAGCAGCGTCGAGAAGCTGGTCATCGGAGATCCTCAGAGGAATTTGCTGATCGCTTTGCAGGCCTGGATCGCGTCGTCTGCACTCTGTGCGCCGCTGTGCACGGCGTCTTCGAGGCAGTGGTCGATGTGATCGTGTACGAGCAGCTTCTTGGCGTTGCATACCGCCTTCTCGACGGCCTGCAGTTGCTGCGCGATTTCCAGGCAACTGCGTTCCTTCTCGAGCATCGTGACGATGCTACGCAGATGACCTTCGGCGCGCTTCAGGCGCTTGATGATGTCCGGGTGGCTGCTGTGCGTGTTCATTCGACGGATCCTATCCTGATGGAGAGGATGCGTCAAGGCGTGAGACGGTGGCTTGCTCCGCGCTCAGGCGCTGGCCGAGTCCGGGGATGGGCGCAGGAAGCGGGCGAGCAGCGAATCGTAGGATGGCGCCGTCCACAAGTGATGTCCGGCGGAGAGGAAAGCGTCGATCTCGCTGGCGTCCGGCAGCGAACGGTAGCGTCGCCGGCTGCGGTCCTGTGCCTCGCCGGCGACCGCTTCGCCGTTGGCCAGGCGGGCGAGCAAGTCGAGCAGCGGCGCGATGGCCAGCGGGTAAAGCTCGGCGATCTGCGCCAGCAGGCCGAGTTCGCGCCGGTAAGGCAGGCGGGCGAGCGCGATGATCGGTCCGCTGTCGACGCCCGCGTCGACGCGATGCAGGGAGCAGACCAGTTCCTGGCCACCTTCGGCAACGGTGCGCAAGGGCGAGAACAATCCGGCGTAGGCGGGCAGTTCGCCCGGGTGGATGTTGACCACGCCGTGCCGGGCAACGGCAATTGCGGCGGGCGCGAAAATGTGGCTGAAGCGCGCCGAAACGATCAGGTCGGGCGCGTAGGCGGCCAGGCGGCTGAGCATGGCAGGCGAGTTGATGTCCTCGACGACTTCGCAGCGCGTCGCGTAACGCGCCGCCAGGCCGGCGAACGTTGCCCACTCGCCGACGCCGCCGGCAGGCGCGCTGTCGATCAATGGGAATAGGCGGTCGATCGGCAGAACGCGCTCCAGGTAGGCGAGCCGGGCGAGTTCGGGAATCTGGCTCTCGGCTGTGCGTGCCTTGTCGGAGAGCAGAATCCATGTCGGGTGACCGGCGAGCCGCGGCATCAGGCGATTCAGAAAAATGCAGCCGTGCAGGTCGCGCTTGACGCAGAGGATCAGTCGCATCGCTCTCCTTTCTCGAAAGTGCCAGCGCAGTCGCTGCCGCCGACGATTTCCGCCACATCGAGCAGTGGCAACGGCGGGTAACGACCGAGGCGGCGGGCTACGCGCAGGTTGATCAGGTAGGAGAACTGGCGCGGCAGTTCCACCGGCAGTTCGCCCGCTCGTGCGCCGTCGTGCAGGATGCGCAGCGCCAGGCGGGCGGTGAACTGGCCGACGTAGTCGTAGCGCACGACCACGCCGAGCAAGGCATCTGCCTGTCTGACGGGCGCTTCGGCGGCGGCAAAGACGGCAATCTTACGCGCGACGGCCTGGCGGGTGATCACTTGCCGCTGGCTGTTGAGAAAACTGTCCGGCGAGAAGTAGAGCAGATCGACGCCGGCCGCCGCCAGGGCGGCAATCCGCTTGGGAAGCGCGCCGGCCTCCGGCCTGCCGCCGGTATCGAGCGGCAGCGTTTCGACGTGCACCGCGAAACCGAGCTGCCCGGCAAGCGCCTGCAGCTCGGCCAGACTGAGGCGCGAATTGGTTTCCGCCGGATTGAGCAGGAATCCGACGCGCCGAAAGTCCAGGTACGCGCGCGCCGCGCGCAACTGCTCGGCCACCGGCAGCAGGTATAGCGTACCCGCCAGATTGCGTCGGGAACCGGCGAGCGAGGGCACCAGGCGGCTGTGCACCGGGTCGGTGACGGCCATGAAAACGACCGGCATTTCGGTCAGGTGGCGTTCCGGGTCCACCGCGTCCCAGGTGCCGACGGCGGCCAGGGCGACGCTCGTTCCCCAGACGACGACCAGATCAGGCCGTATCCGTTTGACTTCGGCGACCAGGCCGGCGATCCGCCGCTGGTCCTGCGCCGCGTCGAGCAGCGTAAATACGGCCGGCACGTTCTGACGGCGAAAGTAGTCCTGAAAGCCGCGACACGATTCTTCGCAGCCGCGGTAGAGCAGCATCGCTATGCGCCAGGGCGGCTGCGCGGCGCGGCCGCTAGTGGCGCCGAGCGAAACGGCCAGGAGCAGCGTGGCGAAGGCGGTGCGTACGGCGCGCGCGCTTCTCATTCTGATCGCAGTGGCGAAGTCGCCACTTTGTTTGCCGCCGTCTGCCGCCCGTGTTCCTGCGCGCCAAGGCAGACGAGGCTGGCGGCAAGAACGGTGACACCGAGTGCTGTGAGCGCTGCCGACGCGCCGCTGCCGGCCAGCCAGAAGCCGATCCAGAGCGGGCCGATGACGCTGCCCAGGCGCTCGAGCATGCGCACGGCAACGGTGACCGCCGTGTCGCTGGTCGGCGCAGCGAGGCGCAGGGCAAGCGACTGCATCGCAGCGCTGGCCAGACCGGTGCCCACGCCGAGGCCGGCAATCGCCACCCAGAGCGCGTGCTCAGCGGGCAGCAAGCCGCTGCCCGCGAGCAGAGCATCGCCGCCGATCACCACACCACCGGCAATCGTCAGCGATTGTCGCCAGCCATGACGGTCGGCGAGCCATGCCGCCAGCGGATTGATCGCGGCGACCAGGAGGAAGTACGACATCATTACGCGCCCGATCGCTGCTGGTGTCTGGCCGAGTTCGTGCAGGACGAGCGGCGTCAGATAGAAGAGCAGGCCGGCCAGCGCGATCTTCGTCGGCAGCGCGCTGCCCAGCATCAGGGCGGCGAAGCGCCGCCGGCCGAGCAGACGGAGCAGTTCGGCAAAGCGCAGCGACGCTGCCGGCCGCGTGGCCGCGGCGTCGCCTCCGGCGGCCAGCGACATTCGTCGGTAGGACAGCCAGCCCAGCGCGGCGGCGATCGCGGAAGCGGCGAGAACCCAACGCGAGCCGAACTGGTCGGCGAGCACGCCGCCGAGCGCCGTACCGCAGATGGCGGCGATGCTGACCGCGCTGACGAACAGCGCCAAAGCGCGGGCGCGTTTGGCCTCGCCGCCGAGAACGATCAGTTGCCGCTGACCGGCCATCGTCGCCGCCGCATAGCCCAGCGCGCAGAGCGCTCGGGCAGGCAGCAGTTGCCAGTACGCGTCGGCCAGCGCGGCCCACGCGAAGCCGCCGACGCTGAGGACGACGCCGGCCGCGAACACCCGGCGCATTCCCCAGCGATCGGTCCACTTGCCGGCGAAGGGCGTTGCCAGAGCAAAGCACGCCATGTAGACGGCGATCGCGACGCCGACCGCCGTCTCCGGCCGCCAGCCAGCGCTCGGTTCGGCAAACGAAGCAAGGTAGAGCGGCAGTGAAGCGCGCGACAGCTCTTCGCTCAGGATGAAGAGAAACAGCGGCAGGCGCAGTTCCTGCACGCGGTCGAGGTCGGCGGCGGCCGTTGCGTTGCCCGCGGGCAGCCGGGCGAGCAGCGCGGCGAGCAATTCGCGGAAAACGAGCACGGCGACCAGCGCGACAATGGCGATGTCCGCCGCGAGCTCGAGCAGCCGGTGATCGACGAAGCGGGCGTCGCCGGCGACCGCCAGGAGCGCCGGGCCGGCAGCGCGTTCGATCCAGCCGTCGGTGGCGTCGCCGTGTTGCGTGAGCAGCCGCCCGTCGCCGGCGATCAGCCGGACGGCGGCGACTTCCGGATGCCGTTCGACGATTTCGGCGAAATACGCGGCCAGGCGCGGAATCTGGTCGAGCGGGATGGCGAGCGCCGCTGCTCGCTCCAGCTTGCCAGCCAGCAGGTCGGCGACACCGCCGAGCTTGCTGGCGATTGCCGGCTGCAGGCTGTCGGCAAGCACGGCGCGCGCCTGGCCGGCGATCGCCGCCCCGGCGGCAATCATCACGGCCAGGGCAAAGAGCAGGACGCGGCGGCGCAGGTCGGGGTGCCGGCGCAGCCAGGCGAGCGCGGCCAGCGTGCTGACGGTCATCAACACGGCGACCACGGCCAGCGGCGCGGTCAGCGCGTCGATCATTTTCGCTGTGCCGGCGGCGAGCGGCGCTTCGGCGGCGTAGAGGCGCAGCCCGGCGACGATCTCGTCGGCGCCGTCGCGCACGGTGCTGGTCAGGGTCGGCTGAGCACCCACCATGCCGTGCTGGAAGCCCTCGCTGGCGGCCATCGCGCGCCACTCGGCGGGCGACAGGCGATGGCCGACGCTGGCCGTGCGGCCGGCAAAGACGATCGATGCGCCGGCGCGCTCGAAGCCGACGATTTCCACTTCGGCCAGCCCGGGCTCGGCCGCCAGCAGGCGCTGCACGAGGCCGGCAAGCTGCTCCATCTCGGAGACGCGCAGACCGCTCAGTGCGCCGGTGCGCAAGGTCCCCGCCAGGTCGGCGGCCTGGATTTCGATGCGCGACAGCGTCAGCTCGACGAGCAGATGCTGCTGCTTGTTGACCAGCATCGCGGCGAGCAGCAGCAAGGTGAGGACTTGCGCGGCGAGCAACAAGGCGGCCATCCGCCACCAGCGGCTGCGCCAGACCGGCAGTTCGCCGATGACGGGATTGAGTCGCGAAGACACTGGGCAGCGACGGTTGGGGGCGGCAGGAATAGGTCGTGAGTCGATTTTTTATACTACCATTGTCGCCGATGAACACACTGCGTTGGCTGATTCTGACCTGCTGCACGCTCATCGCCGGATGCGCGTCGCCGGCGTCGCTGTCGGCGGCCGAGCAGCGTGTCGCGCTGGTCGTCGGCAATTCTGCGTATCGTTCCTCGCCGTTGCGCAATCCCGGCAACGATGCGCGCGCCATCGCGGCCAAACTGAGGAAGCTCGGCTTTGCCGTGATCGAACGCGAAAACCTGCAGACGCGGCAGATCGCGCCGATGCTGCGCGAATTCCGCAGCCGCCTGCGCGCGGGCGACGTAGCGCTCTTCTTCTACGCCGGACACGGCCTGCAAGTGCGCGGAATCAATTACCTGCCGACGGTCGATGCGGATATCACGAGCGAGGACGACGTGCCGCTGAACAGTATCAACGTCAGTCAGGTGCTGGAAATCATGGAAGAAGCGAAGACGCGCTTGAACCTGATGTTTCTCGACGCCTGCCGCAACAACCCGTTCACCCGCCGCTTTCGCTCGGCCGCGGGTGGCCTGGCGCGCGTCGACGCGCCTTCGGGTACGCTGATTTCCTTCGCCACCCGACCGGGCAGCGTGGCGGCCGACGGCGACGGAGAGCACGGCTTGTACACCTACCATTTGCTGCGCCAGATCGAGGTTGCCGGGCAGCCGATCGAGCAGAGCCTGAAGCGCGTCGTCGCCGGTGTGCGCAAGGATTCCGGCGGGCAGCAGGAACCGTGGATGGAAGGCAGCATCGACGGCGACTTCTTTTTCGTCGGCACGTCGGCGGGCACTGGCGCAGCCGATTCGGGCGCCGGCCAGTCGGCCGCCGGTTTCGAAATCAGCTTCTGGGACAGCATCAAGAACAGCGACAGTGTCGACGACTTCCGTGCCTACCTGGAGAAGTTTCCGCAAGGTCAGTTCCGTCCGCTGGCGGAAGGCCGCTTGCGCCGGCTGACCCAGGCCGCGGCGAGCAGCAGTGCGCCGGCGGCGGCCGGCGAACGCGCGGCCGCTACGCTGCGCGACTGCGCGGACTGCCCGGAACTCGTGCTGGTTCCTGCCGGCAGTTTCCTGATGGGTGCGCCGACGCGTGAAGCAGGGAGCGGCGACAACGAGCGCCCGCGCCACACGGTCACCCTTGCCCGGCCACTTGCCGTCGGTCGTTTCGAAATCACGCGCGGCGAGTACGCGGCTTTCGTCCAGGCCAGCGGCTATCGCGGCGAGGCGGCGTGCCATGTCTGGGTCGGTAACGAATGGGTCAACCAGGTCGGGCGCAGTTGGCGCGACCCCGGCTTTCGCCAGACGGACGATCACCCGGTGGTCTGCGTCAATTGGCACGACGCGCGCGCCTACGTCGCCTGGCTGGCGATGAAGACCGGCAAGGCCTACCGCCTGCTCAGCGAGTCAGAATGGGAGTACGCGGCGCGCGGCGGCACGCGCACTTCGCGCTATTGGGGCGATGACCCGGCGCTGGCGTGCGAGTACGCCAATGTGCACGACGGCGATGCGCAGGAACAGCGCCGCTTTAATTGGGAAGCACACGATTGTCGCGACGGCTTTGTCGAGACGGCGCCGGTCGGACGTTTCAAGGCGAACGCTTTCGCGCTGCACGATCTGCTCGGCAATGTCTGGGAATGGGTGCAGGACTGTCAGTCGGTGAACTACATCGGCGCGCCTGGCGACGGTTCGCCGCGCGAACACGACAATTGCCCGCAGCGCGTCTATCGGGGGGGAGGCTGGAGCGGCCCGGCGTCGGTGCGCGCGGCGGTGCGCAACAGCAACGCCGCCGGTTATCGCAGTCAGTTGCTCGGTTTTCGCGTCGTTCGTCCAGCGCCCTGAGCGCTGGCGGGAATGGCAGTGCCCGGCGCAGCGCGTCGGGCGGGTAGGCAGCATGCCTCGGCCGGCGTGCGGCGCGAGGCGTGCCGCACGCCGGCCGGGCAATGTCGATCAGGCGATCAGCGCAAAGTCGGCGTAGCTCAGTTGCGCATGCGTCGCGACACCGACCACGGCGATGGCGACCGCTGCGTCGCCGCCGTAGCCGTCGGCGTCGTAATACAGATCGCCGGTCGTCGTGTTGTAGACGATGCGGTCGCTTGCATCGTGCGCCTGCGTGACGCCCGCACCGGACCAGAACTGGTCGGTGCTCAGCCTGCCCACGGTCGTGCCGAGAGCGCGGAAGGCGGCCAGATTGAGCTGGATCGTGTCGCTGCCGGAGACGAAGTCGGTCAGCAGATCGCGGTTGTTGGCGCCGCCCGGGGTTTGGTCGAAGACGAACTGGTCGGCTCCGGCACCACCGGTCAGGCTGTCGTTGCCGCCGCCGGCGATCAGGCGGTCGTTGCCGGCGCCGCCGTTGATCGTGTCGGCGTAGGCTGTTCCGCTGAGGACGTTGTTGCCGGCATTGCCGATGATCGACAGCGAGTTGCCCAGCGCGCGCGCGTCGACGTTGAGCGCGGTGGTGCCGCTGCTGACGGCAATTTCGCCTGCTCCGCCACCGATCACGACACGCTCGATTCCACGGTCGCCGGCAAAGAGGGTCAGCGTCCCGGGTGTCACGGCCGAGAAACGGACTTCGTCGGTGCCGTTCGTTCCGCTGTCGGCGATTTCTGCCGCCAGATGATCAAAGCCTGACGCGATCAGATAGATGTCGGCGCCTTCGCCGCCGTCGAGCACGTCGATTCCGCCCTTGCCGTCGAGCAGGTTGTTGCCGGCATTGCCGCGCAGCGTATTGGCCAGGGTATTGCCGGTCGCGCTGAGGTTGCCGCTGCCGCCAAGGACGAGGTTTTCGACGAAGTCGCCGAGCGTCCAATTGACACTGCTATAGACGGTGTCGTTGCCGCCATTGTCGCTGCGGCTGCCATTTGGCGACGTTTCGCAGACCTGATCAGCGGCATTGTCGACGATGTAGCTGTCGTTGCCGGCGCCGCCGTACATGCTGTCGGCGCCGAGACCGCCGTCCAGGACATTCGCGCCGGTGTTGCCGAGCAGTCGATTGCTCAGCGCGTTGCCGCTGCCGTTGAGATTGTCGGAGCCAAGCAGCGTCAGGTTTTCCAGGTTTGCGCCGAGTGTCCAGGTCGCGTTCGTTTCAACCGTGTCGATCTCGCTCGCCAGTGTCGAGGTTTCGATCAGCGTATCGCTGGCGTCGGCGACATAGACGTCGTTGCCCGTGCCGCCGATCAGCGTGTCGCTGCCGCCGCCGCCAATCAGCCGGTCGGCGCCGGCACCGCCGTCGATGCGGTCGGCGTAGTCAGTTCCGGTAAGGACGTTGGCACCGGCGTTGCCGAGGATCGACAGGCCGTTGCCGACCAGCGCGGCGTTGACGTTGAGCGCGCCCGTCCCGTTGGTGTTGGCAAGTTCACCCAGGCCGCTGCCGATGACGACGGATTCGATTCCGCGGTCGCCGGCGAACAGGGTCAGCGTGCTTGCCGTGCCGGCGGCGAAACGGACTTCGTCGTTGCCGCTCGTTCCGCTGTCGGCGATTTCCGCCGCCGGGTGATCGCTCGCCAGCCCGATCAGATAAACGTCGGCGCCTTCGCCGCCGTCGAGCAGATCGACGCCGGCCTTGCCGTCGAGCACGTTATTGCCGGCGTTGCCGCGCAGCGTATTGGCCAGGGTATTGCCGGTGGCGCTCAGGTTGTCGCTGCCGCGCAGCACCAGGTTCTCGACGAAGTCGCCGAGCGTCCAGTTGACGCTGCTGTCGACCGTGTCGATACCGCCCGCGTCGGCCGCGTTGCCGGGGCTGCGGGTTTCGGATACGCGGTCGGCAAGGTTGTCGACGATGTAGGTGTCGTTGCCGGCGCCACCCGCCATCGAGTCGGCGCCGAGTCCGCCGTCCAGCCGGTTGGCGCCGTTGTTGCCGTTCAACTGGTTGTTCAGCAGGTTGCCGGTCGCGACCAGGTCGGCGCTGCCGAGCAGGCCGAGGTTTTCCAGGTTGGCGCCGAGCGTCCAGTTGACGCTGCTGAGAACGGTATCGATCTCGTTCGCCAGCGTCGATGTCTCGACGATCGTGTCGGCTGCGTTGTCGACCACATACGTGTCGCCACCGTTGCCGCCGGTCAGCGTATCGATGCCGGCGCCGCCGTCGAGCCGGTTGGCGAGCGCGTTGCCGGTCAGCACGTTGGCCAGCTCATTGCCGGTCAGGTTGTTGGCAACGGAGCCGACGACGGCTGCATTCTCGATATTCGCGGCGAGGACGAAGGTCGCGCCGCTGGCATTGATCGCCACGCGCACGTTGTCGGTGCCGGCATTGGTGGCTTCGCTCAGGATGTCGCCAGTGTGGTCGACGAGGTAGGTGTCGTCGCCCTCACCACCGATGAGCTGGTCCGCACCGCCCTGTCCGTCGAGCGTATCGTTGCCGCCGGCGCCTTCCAGGCGATTGCTCATCGCGTTGCCGATCAGCAGGTTGGCGGCGTCGTTGCCGAGCGCGTTGAACTGACCGTTGCCGCGCACTTCAAGGTTTTCGATGTTGGCAAGCAGGCCGTTCAGGCTGATCGTCTTCGCCACGGCAGTGGTGAACACGACGCGCAGCGTGTCGTTGCCGGCGTTGGTGCTCTCGCTGACGTTGGCCAGTTCGCCGTCGGCGTCGAGGACATAGGTGTCGTCGCCCAGGCCGCCGACGAAGGTGTCGATTCCGCCTTGCCCGTCAAGAATGTTGTTGCCGCTGTTGCCGCTCAGTCGATTGGCCAGGCTGTTCCCGGTGGCGTTGGTGCTCGCCTCGCCGGTCAGCACGAGGTCTTCGACGTTGTTGCCCAGAACGAAGCTGATCGACGAGTAGACGCGGTCGCTGCCGCCGCCAATTCCCTCGTTGACCACATCGCCGATATTGTCGACGACGTAGCTGTCGTTGCCGGCACCGCCATTCATCACGTCGGCTCCGGCGCCGCCGTCGAGAAAGTCGTTGCCCATTTCGCCGGTCAGAGTGTCGGCACCGCCCAGTCCGGAGATCTGGTCGTTACCAGCGGCCCCGGCGAGCGTATTGCTGCTCTCGTCGCCGTTCACAATGCGGCCAGCGACGGTGGCGGCTTCCAGCGTGTAGCTGCCGGTGCCGCCGCGTGCATCGCGCGCGAGCAGATAATAGGTGCCGCTCGTCGTCGCCGCATGAACGATCTGCGCATTGCTGTTGCCGACGGCGACGTTGTCGTTGCTGGCGATCGCGGCGGACAGCGTGGTCGTGCCCGTTCCGGCGGAGTGCAGCGAGAGAAATGCGTCGACGGTCGATCCGGGTGCTTTCAGATCGAAGACATAGGTCGTTCCGGCGCTCAGGCTGACGGCGAACAGGTCGCTGTCGGCAGTACGCTCGAGCCAGCCGGTGAGCGGGCTGGCACCGACGGTAAGCTGGCCAGCCGTGGCCAAGGTCTGGCCGTAGTCGTCGCTGTTCGCCGCGTCGTCGTTGAGGATCGTGCCGCTGGCGCTGGTCGTTCGCAGGACGAGACCCGACGACGGGTTCGACAGGCTCACGATGAAGGATTCGTTGCTCTCGACGACACGGTCTCCCTTCACGGCCAGCGAGATCGTCTTTTCAGTTTCGCCCACCGCGAAGGTGATGCTGCCCGAAGTCGGGCTGGCAAAGTCGGTCGCTACATCGGCCGGTGTCAGTCCGCTGCCTTGCACGCTCCAGTTCAGCGTTTGCACCGACGAACTTGCGACGTTCAGGCTGAGCTTGTAGGTGAAGATCGTCGAGCCGCTCTGACCTTCGAACTGCTGGGTCAGGTCGCTGCTGATCGAGACCTGCGAGCGCAATGCATTGCCGAGGAGTTCGCTGATCGATTTGCTGCCATCGGCAAAAACGAAGGTTTCCATGTTGCGCACGACATCCGAGCCGCTGACCGTGCTGTAGAAGTTGAAACCGACGCTGTCGGAATAGGTGTAGGTATAGCTGCCGTAGGCGCCGGAGAAGACGACGCTGTCGCGACCATCGCCGCCGTCGAGCAGGTCGTCGCCCAGGCTGGCGACCAGGACATCGTCGCCGGCGCCGCCAAACAGGCTGTCGTTGCCGGCGCCGCCATCGAGTCGGTTGGCCAGCGCATTGCCGGTGATCTGGTCGGCCGCCGAACCGCCGACGGCATTCTCGATGTTGCACGAGTAGGCGATGGCGATGTTGTTGGTCATGCTGTTGCCCGAGGAGAACGAGCCGGGCGCCAGGTTGATCGTGCAGTTCGTATTCCAGCCGCTGAGGTTGAGCGTGTCGTTGCCGCCTGCGTCGTAGATGGTGAGGATCGGGTTGGCGTTGAGCGCGAAGTCGAAGATCGGCGCCAGCGAACCGGTGACGTTGCTGCCAAAGCCATAGACGGTGTCGCCAGTACGCGTCGTCGTTTCGGCACCGTAAATCTTCTGGATGGCGAGAACGTCGTTGAGCATCGGCGTCTGCGGCGAGTAGGTGCGGCCGTCGCGACCAACCCAGTCGGCCCAGGCGATGTCATTGCTGCTGCCGCGGCCGGTGTTCGGGCCAAAGTACGACATCACCGAGTAGACCTGGCTGTCCTGGAACGACGAGGGCGTCCAGTTGCCGGAGCCGTTGTAGTTGCCCATGTGGTCCAGGCCGAAGGCGTGCCCGAGTTCATGCACATAGACCTGGAACGAGTACTGACCGATCTGCGGCGACATCAGATCGGCATAAGCGCGGTTGAACCAGACGCTACCGATCGACGGATAATAGGCGTGCGCGTAGCTGACGCCGGTGCTCGAGGTGCCGATCTCGATGTTCGAGCCGCCCGTCGTCGTCCGCACGAGGTCGGGCGCGATCAGATCGTCCCAGGTTTGCAGAGCACGCTCGGCGGCCGTCTGTTGGGTTGCATTGAGACCTACGAAACCGGCGAGTTCCTGGCTGCCGTACATGCCAGAGGCTGCCGTCGGAAAAGCGTAGGTGATGGTTGACCCGCTCCAACTGTATCCAGAAATCAACTGGTCCAGAATCTGTTGCTGGGTCCACGTAGCGAGTGCCATTGAAAGCTCCTGTTGCCGCGTGGACGCAAAGCTTGAGGAGGCACTCGATAGCGCATAGGCGCGCATTTCGGGCAACCCGGCCACCCTTCCAAGTGCCGATCCGGCAACTCGGGGTAGGGTCCGTGGCTTTGCGTCCGGAGGTCACCCTCCGTTTGCCATTGAAAGGATGGAAGCGATAGCCGGAAGAACCAGCCCGATTCACACCCACCGAAAAACGCTCCTACTCTAGTTCAGCGATGGGCGCAAGTCAAGGTGAATCTGCGCTGCACGGTCTGGAATCTGTGACCGATCTCACGACTTGCCGGTGTTCGGCTGAGGCCAGCGATCTGGGAGGATCTTGGCCCGGAGGAGGGCGCCCGGCGCCGGTCGGCGCGTCGCCGGGTGGGCGAGCCCCCAGCCGAGGCTCGCCCGATCTTGGGCTGGCAAGATGCTGCCAGCCGGCTTCTACAGGATCTTGATTTCGACCCGGCGTGGCTGCGCGTGCTCGGCCTTCGGGATGGCGAGCTTGAGCACCCCTTGACTGAACTCGGCGGCCACTTTCGTCGAATCGAGCTCCTTCGAGAGCGTGAACACCCGGCGGTAGCGCGGCAGGCTGACTTCAGCGTGGCTCGCTTCCATGCCGGCCGGCATTTCGAGGTCGATGTCGCCCTCGATGGTCAGCGCGTCGCCCTCGACGTGCAGTTGGAGCTTTTCCTTCGGCACACCGGGCATGTCGGCGTAGAGGGTGATTCCGGATGCGTCCTCGATGACGTCGACCGGCGGCATCAACGCGGTTTCTTCGCTGCCGGCTTCCTTCTTGGCGGTTCGATTGTCTGACATGTTCGGTCCTCCTTACTGAATCACTGAATCGTGATACGGCGCGGTTGGGCGGCCTGCCTGCGGGCGATGCTGATGCGCAGCACGCCATCGCGGTACTGCGCGTCGACGGCGCCCGGATCGATGTCGTCAGGCAGCGTGACGACACGGCGGAAGCGGCCGGCAAAGCGTTCGTCGATATGCACGGTGGCCTTGTCGCCGGGGGTGGGCAGCTTGCGCTCGCCAGCGATGGTGAGCACGCCCTTCTCGATCTGCACTTCGAGCGTGTTCGGGTCGACGCCGGGCGCAAAAGCATAGATTTCAACCGACTCCGGCGTGCCGCCGACGTTCATCGCCGGAAAGCCGCCGCGCGCGATACCGCGAATATTTGGCGACAGATGGAAGGTCTGCTGCATCTCGCGCTGCAGCCGATCCAGTTCCGCCAGAACGTCGCGGGGAAACAGGGAGCGGTACATCATCTTCATTCCTCCATGCGGTCAGGTGAGAGGGACGCCGTCTCCGGCGCTCGTTGCCTAGATGGGGCCCGTCTGGCGCGTTTCAATATCTTGCGGGCGGCCTCTGCGCGGTCGCTTCACCTTTTGCACGGGTGCAGCATCGACTAACATTGTGCGTGCAGCACTACCCCTTCAATTCGGATTGCGGAGGATCGTGCATGGAATACAAGGACTACTATCAGATTCTCGGCGTGCCGCGCGAGGCGGCTGCCGACGAGATCAAGAAGGCCTTCCGACGGCTGGCGCGCAAGTATCATCCGGACGTTTCAAAGGAGCCAGACGCCGAATCGCGCATGCAGGAAGTCAACGAGGCGCATGCCGTACTGTCCGACCCGGAGAAGCGTGCCGCCTACGACCAGCTCGGACGCGGCTATCGACCTGGCCAGGAGTTCACTCAATGCTGTTGAATTAGGCCATGGCGATTCGTTTGCCTTTATCGACCTGCCATTTGGAGATGGGCTTCTTTGATACGCGAGGCTGCGAAGGCCGAGGCGTTCGTGGGGGGTAATAGCGCAC